>CAZLCS010000002.1:0-250493 GCA_964557955.1 uncultured Syntrophobacteraceae bacterium | reverse complement strand
CTGGCTGATTTCCTAACCGTTGATTTTGGCTGACTTCCTCATCGGTGGCAATACAATGGAGGAGCAGTTGATGGCGCTCCAGCAATGAGGCCGGGGATAGGTCAATCGGGGATGAGGTAGCGATAGCGGGACGTTTGATCTGGATAAGAGGGCGGCCGGTCCAGAGCGATCCCTCAACTCGACGGGTGAAGGGGGCACGAAAATGTATGGCCGGCATGCCCCCTGCACTCTCAATGAAGAAAACTGAAGCAGCTGCCCCGAAGTTGTCAGTTCTGAACGACCTCGGCCAGCTTGTCGAGGATACGCTTGGGCACAGGATAACCGTCTTTGATCAAATAGAGACCCAGAAGCATAGGGTCAAATTCCATTGCCTCGGCAGCCTTTGCAACAGAAATGCCCTTCGCCTCCATCTGTTCCATCAACTCGATCTTGCGCGCTTCCATACTCTCGTCCTTTCCTGTTCAGAGCGGATCCAAACTGAATTCAACAGATCAGATCAGGAAAGGGGGAGACAAACACCCCTTGCCTGTCCCATGGACCTATATCGAACAATCCGGTTTGTTGGCAAGCGCTTTTCTCTCAACCCAGAAAAGTAAGGCCGGAGAAAGGGTTGAATAGTGCAAGGAAGGAAAACCGCTCCACAAAAGCCAAAAGGCCACAGAGTCGACTCTGCGGCCTTTTGAGCATGACAGGGGAGCTCTCAGGTCACAACGGGAAATTCAGCAGCAACATGAACCAGCGTAGCAGTTTTTCAATCAACAGGGCGCTTCCTCAACTCGAACATGAAAAGAACCGGCAATTCGAAATTCAACGGTGCAGAAGAGATTCAACGAAAACAGTCACAGCTCGAGCACGCGAATTCACAGGAACGTCAGGTTTAACAGCCTCGGGAAATTCAACAAGATCAGGAGATCCACAATTGGAGCATCAAACGAGCACGATATCAGACATCACGAATACTCTGAGAGTTCCCTTGGTAGAATGGAGGCAGGCGCACTTTCACAAAACAACTTGTGCTCCCATTCCGATTCCCTGAAAGGTGTACATTGCTTAGAACAGGCCGAGATCATCGCAGATTCCAATTCAACCACATCAAACGGCTTCTTCAGGAAAGATCGCAGTTCAGCTTTGAGCAAATCTCGAGATACAGCGGGGAAGTCAAATTCAGAAATCACGATCGACGCCATGTCGGGGTTCACTCGCTTAAGATCTTGAAGCAGTTGTCCAGCATTCGCGTCCGGAAGATGGTATTCGAGAATGATGATGTTGTAGTTCGAGCGTTGAGCCAGGCACAGGGCATCACGAGCAGAGCAACAACTGTCGTAAGAGTATCCCGACCGTTCCAAGAATTTTTCCAAAGAGCGTCTTAATGGAGCCTCATCTTCAACCAGCAGCACACGATTTTCCGCTTCCACATTCCGCCTCCGATCCCACCAATGAGCAAATGCAATGCCAGATGAAGTTTCACTGGCTGAACTCCGCACTGCGACTGGATTTGAGACTTCCAAGCACCTGGACCGCATGAACACAAAGTTGGATACTATTGTTCAATAGACAGACACAAATGAACGGACTGCTCCAAGGCAAGACATGTTTTTAATGTAAAAACAATTAGATATCAATGATGGAGAATATTGTTCGTTTTTTCTGGGAATGGATCATTTTGTTCATGAAAGCAAACCGTATTTCTTGAGACGGTAGAGAAGGATGTGGCGGGGGATTCTCAGAAACCTGGCTGCTTTGGCCTTGTTGCCCTTGCATTGGTGGTAGGCTGTAAGGATGATCTCTTTTTCAACTTCATCCAGGCTGATTCCATCCTCGGGAAGTGAGAAATGAAATTGGCCGGAGGCTCCATGCGGGCGGGTTTCCGGCTCGGGGTTCAGGAAACGCAGATGGCGCCCGAGCACGGTTTCATCATTTTCGAGCAAGAGGACACGTTCCAGGGAATTGCGCAGCTCACGCACGTTTCCCGGCCATGGGTGGCCCAGAAGCAGCTGCTCTGCATCCGGGCTGATGCTCCGGAATCGCTTTCCATACTTGTCATTGAATTCCTCCATGAAGAAGTGCGCGAGGGTAAGGATATCCTCCGGCCTTTCCCTCAAAGGAGGAAGGTCGATGCGGATGGTTGCCAGCCGAAAATAGAGGTCCTTCCTGAACTGCCCCATCTCCGAGGCTTGCCAGAGGTCCAGGTTGCAGGCGGAGAGAATGCGGATGTCCACCCTTCGCTTCCTGGTTCCTCCAACGGGGAAGAACTCCTTCTCCTCCAGGACTCTCAGGAGCTTGGCCTGAATCTCCGGGTGGAGGTCCACGACTTCATCCAGGAAAAGGGTTCCACCGTCCGCCACCTGCAGCAGTCCTTCTTTGCCTTCGGAGCGTGCACCCGTGAAGGCCCCTCTTTCATAACCGAAAAGTTCACTTTCGATGATCTCCGCACTGAACGCCGCGCAGTTGATGGCTACAAAAGGGTAGGCGCTTCGAGGGCTTCTGGCATGAATCAAACGGGCGAAGAGCTCCTTTCCGACCCCGCTTTCGCCCTGGATGAGGACACCGGCGTCGGGGCTCTGGGCGCTCTTGATGGCAAGGACCTGTGCATCGACAAACTTGGCATTGCGCCCAATCAACCTGTTGACGGAGTGGAGCCGCAGCACCTCCTGTCTCAGGCGATCCACCTCGTTCTTCAGACCCGCGTGGTCGAGAGCCGTCTCGATCGTGAGCTCAAATTCATCGATGTCCACGGGTTTGACCAGATAATCGAAAGCTCCGCGTTTGATCGCCATCACCACGTCCTTCACCTGTTCGTAGGCGGTGATCATCACTATCGTGGGTGAAGGTCGCAGCTCCTTGAGCTGAGAGATGAGATCGAGGCCGCTCAGGTCAGGGAGTCCAATATCGAGCAGCACAAGGTCCGGTTCCTCGTCGCGGGCGAGCTCGAGACCTCGGGCAGCATTCTCCGCCTCGAGGACGATATAGGACTTCTCGAGTAAACGACGCATTGCGTTCCGAAAGGGATGTTCATCGTCAATAACCAGGATTTTGTGCTTTGGGCGCATCGAAGCCGTTCCACCTGTATATGATCATATGCCGGACAAGCCGAAGCTGCCGTGCCTTACGCACAGCGTGATCGTTGAGACGCGAATGCGAACGGGAATCGAGACAATCGGTTGCTGGTGCTATGGACGATCGTCAGCCGCAGAGATTGATTGTGGCTTTGCAGGGGCAAATCGGCGGCATAAGAGGAGCAGGGGGCAGCGGATCGTATTGGCAAGAGCCCACAGGCCCCCTGTTCAGCAGATTGTGCGTTCGTCTGTTCTATTCTCTCCGTCAACGGCGAGGCAGGCCCGAAAGCAGCCGTGAGACCTCGAAATCTACAACGCGCTGCACATCGTAGGGAGGTACCCCTGCGAGATCAATGGTGCTGCTGCTCTGGGAGCTCGTGCGGTCCCGGAGGCTGTAGAGGTTGAGATCGATCCGGACCAGGGGAGTCGATGCAGGTGCGATAACGCCCAACGCTCCACCGCTCGCGGCTCCGATAGCTGCGCCCGCACCCGGATCCCCGGCTGCAGCTCCAATGACGGCTCCTGTGGCGGCTCCAAACAGTGCTCCGCCAAGCATATTGCCCGCGCGCACATTCGGGTTATCGCGTGATCCCGGGGAGAGCAACACCTCAATGGCGAAGTCGGCCTCACCCTGGCGGCGGACGTGATCATAACCTTTCCGGTAGAGGGTCTGGTGCGTGTAGGGCAGATGGTAAATGCCCAGGGGAGTATGGTCCTGCACGTCCAGCACATAGGCCATGTCATTGGGCGCGAGAGTGAAAGGGGGACCCGATGTGTAGGCAGGGGGCGCCGGATACGGCTGAGCAGGACCTGAGCCATAGTAGGGTCCGTATGGGTAAGGAGCGCATGCGGCCATCGCCGCGGTGATCAGCGCGAGGGGGATGAGCAGCCTTCCTGAATGTTTCCATGCTTTCATTGAGTCTCTCCCTTTGTCGAGTTGCCGACATGTTTCCTAGAACCAATACTTTTTCAGTTTATCATAAAACCTGACAAGCAAAAAGAATTCCTTAATTGACTGAATGCGATGCCAAGCGCATCCGGGACCCGGAGAAACTCGTTCGAGCATCCATCGAGGAGGGCGACCCTGAGGGAGCGAAGTCCAGGAGGGGTGGTCGCCATCCACCTGATCCTCAATGAGAAGGGAGACGCAAGGCGGCATTCATGTCGTTTGCTGTCGATGAACTGCAATACACTGTATTGCAAAGGCAAATTGAGACGTTGTATGGTTCAACCTGTGAGAGTTCAGCATGAGAAATGAGCCATTCGGGAGAGCGCCATGCGCGCCATGATTCTGGGGGCAGGTTTCGGAACCCGCCTCAGACCATTGACTCACGTGCGGCCCAAGCCATTGGCTCCCATAATGGGGACGACGATCCTGGATTTCTGGATTCACCGTCTTCAGTCTATGGGTTTTGGTGGCATTGCGGTGAATGCCCACCACCTGGCTTCCCAGGTCTCGACTGCCCTCCTCGACCATGATCCGTCCATTTCCATACGCATGTTCGAGGAGCGTATCCTCCTTGGCACGGGCGGAGGTATTCGAAATGCTTTGCAGTATTTTGAAGGCCATGACTTCGCCGTGGTGAATGGGGATACCCTCTGCGACGCCAACCTGCGCGAGTTGATGGATCTGCACCTGAGCTCCGGTGAACCCGTTACGCTGGTCCTCCATGACTGCCCCGAGTTCAACAATGTGGCTGTCCGTGGATGCGACCGAATCGTGGGTTTTGGACAGGAAGCTCGCAAATTGGCCTCGGAGCAGCGTGACATCCGGCTTCTCGCTTTCACTGGAATCCATTTCATGAACCCCGGCATTCTGGAATCGATGGAAAGAGGCGTTCCTGCTGACATTTTGTCAACTTACCGAAATCTCATCTCAGACGGGCGGCCCGTCAAGGCCGTCGTGCTCCCCAATGTGCTCTGGCGCGAGATGGGAACCATCGAGGCGTATCGTTCGCTGCACGTCGAATGCAGTCGATGGCCGGCAGACGTTTTGCCGCCCTTGAGGACGGGGGATGCCCTGGTGGTCCATCCTTCCTGCGAAGTGGCCCCTGGGGTACGATTCGGGGGATTTGTGTCCGCAGGCAGGGGATGTCGCATCTTCAAGGGCGCGGCGCTCGAAAATACGATTCTCTGGAACGATGTGGTGATCGGCGAAGGTTCCTTTTTGAGAGATTGCATTGTGACCGACGGGGTTACCCTTTCAGGGTCTTTCGTTGGAAGGGTGCTCACGGCGGACTGCCCATGACCGAAACGATGCCCCAACATGCCGTGCCAACGGATCTCTTCCGGATGGCCCAAGATCTGTTGGGTCCTCGCGATGAACCGTTGAGAGTCGTCCGCCTTTCCGGGGATGGGTCCGATAGAAGCTTCTTTCGGCTGGAAAAGGGACTGAGCCGTGCAATTGGCCTGTGGTCTCCTCGGAAAACCATGGAGGGAGTTGACGAAAATGATTCGTATTTCCTCATCGGCAGGCATCTGCGCCAATGTGACCTCCCAGTTCCCGATTTCCTGTGGGCTGCACCTGAGAAGGGGCTTTTCATCCTTGAAGATTTTGGTGACCTGCACCTTCAGAAGTTTGCCTGCAGGCGGCGGGCGGCCATTGTGCCGCTGTACCGGGAGGCCGTGAAGATTCTGGTGAAGCTCCACCAGCGGGCTTCGGAGGGTTTTCGGAGTGAATTCTGCTTTGATGCGCCGGTCTATGATCCGTCGTTCGTCCTCCAAAAAGAGCTCGAGTATTTTCGAAATTCCTTCCTGGAGGAGATGCTGGGGCTCAATGTGGCAGAGGATAAAGACCTCAGGCGGGATTTCGATCGACTGGCGGCAAGAGCGGGCGTGTCGAAAAGCATACACCTCATCCATCGCGATTTTCAGAGCCGGAATCTCATGGTTCATAAAGGGCGCATCGGCCTGATCGACTTTCAAGGAATGCGCTTTGGGCCTCCTGCCTACGACCTGGCATCTCTGCTCATCGATCCGTACGTCAATCTCCCCGAGCCCGCTCAGGCTGAGCTCATGGGCATTTATTGGCAGGCGGCTCGACGATTTCTGGGTGTCTCGCGGAGTGAGTTTCACAGTTCCTATGTGGCTGTACGCCTGTGTCGCAACCTGCAGGCATTGGCTGCGTATGCATTTCTGGGCCTTGCCAAGGGAAAGTCTCAGTTCCTGGGTTATATTCCAGGCGCATGGAGACGACTTCGTCTGAGCCTGCAAATGGCAGGAGCGGATCAATACCCGTCCCTCGTTCGATATGCGCGGGACCCGCGCCTCCATGACCTGCTTGAACAACGTCTTGGGCAAGTTTTACGTGACAACCGATGTTGAAGCTGTTATAGCCGTACGGCTCAAATTTAAATAACATTGAAAGAAGGAGAGGAAACATGGCCTCGAAAACTCAGCACACGAAGAAGGTACGTGCTCGGAAGCATAAGCCCAACAAAGTGAATTTGAAAGCTGAGCAGAAGCGGCTCGAAAAGAATTATGAGGTTCTGGGTCGCCTTGCAGAAGTCAAATAGTCTTCACGCGCTTTGAGAATATTCATTCATTGGTTCACCAGCGTGTGGGGACCGCCTCTTTCCGGCCCGTATTTGGAAGTTTTCGGGCCGGAAAGCTCATGACTCCACCACTTTGATGAGACCCGTGGTTCCAATGAGACCCACGGGAACCGCCGCGGTGATGACCAATCTATGCCCCGGATGGCGACCTTCCGCTTCAGCACCGGCGCCTTGGTCGCCTCGTCGATGTGGCTATAACCCTCCTTCGAGACCCTCCCGAAAAAAAGCACGATTGGGTGAGAACATTTTCCCCGGGTTCAGAATGTTCAATGGATCCAATGCGCGCTTGACACGCCACATCGCTTCATAACCTCCTTCACCGACTTCCCAGAGAAAATACGGAGACTTGGCAATTCCCACTCCATGCTCACCCGAAAGGGTGCCTCCGAGATCGAGCACGATGCGGAACAGCTCCTCGACGGCTTTTTCGGCTCTGATAAGCTCCTCCGGGTTTTTGCGGTCGAGCATGATGTTGGCGTGGATGTTTCCATCCCCGGCATGGCCGAAGCAGACGATGATGAGGTCGTGGCGACGGGCCAGCTGGCGTATGGATCGGATGAGCTGGGAAATCCGGGTGCGCGGAACCGTGATATCCTCATTGATCTTATGCGGCTTGATCTGCCCGAGAGCAGGGGAGATAGCCCTTCGCCCCTTCCAGAGCGCATCGCATTCTGCAGCGGATGCCGCGACCTGAACGGCCACAGCCCCTGCTCGCTCACAGACCGAGCAGATCACCTCGGCCTCCCGAATGACGGCGCACTCCATCCCATCGACTTCAATCAGCAGCAACGCTTCTGCGCTTCGATTCAACCCCAGGTCCAGGTAATTTTCCACCACATCGATGGCGGATCTGTCCATAAGCTCGAGGGCGGACGGCACGACACGCTGCCTAAGGATCGCACACACCGTTTCGGTAGCCTGGTCGAGGGCGGTGAATTGGGCGAGAAGGGTTCGTCTGGTTTCGGGAGCGGGGATGAGGCGAAGCAGGATCTCCGTGAAGACGCCGAGAGTGCCTTCAGAGCCGACCAGGAGCCGGGTCAGGTCATACCCCACCACACCCTTCGCCGTTCGGGTACCCGTCCTGATAGTGGATCCTGTGGGGAGTACAACTTCGAGTCCCATGACATAATCACGGGTGACTCCGTACTTAACGGCCCTGAGACCTCCTGAGCACATGGCCACATTGCCTCCAATGGTGGAGAAGGCGGCGCTGGCCGGATCAGGTGGATAGAAGAGTCCGCAGTCCTGTACGGCGCGTTGGATCGTTCCGGTGACGACTCCGGGCTGCACCACGGCAATCATTTCATCGGGGTCGATTTCAAGGATGCGCTGGAATCGGGTCATAACCAGGGCGAGCCCCTCGCCCGTGGGAACCGAGGCACCCACCATGCCGCTTCCGGCGCCACGTGGGACCACGGGAAATCGCTCTCGGTTGGCGAGCAGCAATAGCTCGGACACTTCTTGGGTGGATCCGGGAAATGCGACGCATCCGGGGCAGGCCTGAATCCGGCTCGCATCGTAGCTGTAGCAGACCAGCTCTTCCGGACCGGACAAAACATGCTCGCTTCCTACGATGTCAATAATTTCGTTGAGGAACCTGGAATGAAGGCTCATGGCCGTTTCCCATCGTCCGGTGTTGTACTGAGACATCGAGTGGATTATGCTTACGGTGGAAAAAAATCCGACCGATGATCAATGCGACCCAATCCAAGCGTCAAAGGCTGCCGAACGCTGATCTGATTCAACCATGAAAGTATACGGCCTCTTTTCTCCTCCGCCAAGTGGGTCGGGAGGCTGATGGCCGGCAGCGAACCAGGGCCACCGGGCGCATTCACCAGAAGTTAGGAAGATTTATGCAGGTCAAAGACGTTCGACAACGCCCCCGCATCCTGATTGTTGATGACGAGGCAGGCGCCAGGGAATCCCTGGAAATCGTCCTTGAGGACCACTACGACATCGATGCGACCGGTGACGGATTGCAGGCTCTCCGCATGATCAGCGAGAAGTCGATCGACGTGGTGCTCCTGGATATAACCATGCCGGAGGTCAGCGGGCTGGAAATACTGGAAAGAATCAAACAATTCAACGAGACGATCGAGGTCATCATGGTGTCCGGCGTTGACCGGGCTCACGAAGCGACAGCGGCGATGAAATACGGCGCCTTCGATTACATCACCAAACCTTACGATCCCGATGGGCTCATGACCATTGTGGCAGCCGCCCTCCAAAGGCGTGCATCAAGGCCTCAGGTGTTCTGTGCACACCGAGGCTCGGCCTACCATTTTGGTGATGTCAAGATTCTCAGCCGGTCCAAGCGAATGGAATCCGTCTTTGACCTCATCCGCAAGGTTGCTCCGGCGCACAGCAGTATTCTCATAACGGGAGAGAGCGGCACCGGCAAGGAGTTGGTGGCCCGGGCCATTCATGCGGCAAGCTCTCGAGCTGGAAAGCCCTTCGTCGCCATCAACTGCGCGGCGATCCCGTCGGAATTGATGGAAAGTGAGCTCTTCGGGCACGAAAAGGGCTCTTTCACGGGGGCGCACGCGCGAAGCGTGGGGAAGTTTGAATTCGCTCACGGCGGGACGCTCTTTCTCGATGAAATCCCCAGCCTCAAGCTGGAGCTTCAGGCTAAGCTCCTTCGAGTTCTGCAGGAGAGGGAATTCACTCGGGTCGGCAGCCATCAGTCCTTGAAAGTGGATGTGAGGGTGATCGCCGCCACCAACGTGAGACTCGACCTGTTGGTGAAAAAGGAGAAGTTTCGCAATGATCTCTTCTTTCGGCTCAACGTGATTCCCATCGAAATCCCACCGCTTCGGCTGCGCAAAGAGGATATTCCTTTGCTCTCCGATTTCTTTTTGAGGAAATTCAACCGATCACTTTCCAAGCAGGTGAAGGGGATCACCCCTGAAGCGATGCGACTTCTTGTATCCTATCCCTGGCCAGGCAATGTCCGCGAGCTGGAAAACGTCATCGAGCGGCTGGTGGTGCTCGGGTCTGATGGTCAGTGGGTGGATGAGAACGATCTCCCTTACGATCTTCTCATGGACGATGGATCGACGGGTGATGCTAGACCGGATGAAGAGGCATCTTTAGACCAGGGATTGATCGAGGCGCGCAATGATTTCGAGCGCCAGTTCATCCTGCGGATGCTCGACCGCTGCCAGTGGAATCAGACCGATACGGCGCGCTGCCTCAAGATCCACCGGAACACGTTGCTGTTGAAAATGAAAACGCTCAACCTGAGAGAGGAAGACGGCGGCCAGCGGGATGGAGTGTAATGCGACGATCAGTCTTCGGATAATGGACTGGACCGGCCGTGATGCCACCAGTCATCATGGCCGTCGAACCACCAGGCTGTCGAATCAGTCGACATGAGCACTTCAGCAAGCTTTTTCCCCAGGTCGGTGGCCAGCCGCTTGAGAGCGAAGTCGATCCATTTGCGTGCGTAGGTATTGCCCAAATCGAGCTGCTCTTTGAGCTCGAGCAGGAGATCGAGTTGATCGGCGTCGTGGACCAGCATCGACTCCCGTGTCTCAAGCTGTCTGTATTCACGAAACAGCGCCCTGAAATCGTCCCCGAATGGAAGTGTTTTCGCCAGGTGTTCCACTGCGGCGTTTTCGTCCACTGTGACATACTGCTTGTTCACATAATTCATATCTCCGGTGCGCGCCTCGGATATGTCATGAAACAGGCACATGCAGACGACTTTGTATGGGTCGATTCCGGATGACAGGCGCGCAAGGGTGTAGCCGATGATCGCCATCCGAAAGGAATGGTCCGCGACCGATTCCCTGCCGGAACCCAGGAACTGAAACCCCGTCCTCGGCGTCTTCTTGAGCATTCCAAGCTCAAAAAAGAAGTTAATTATATTTTTAAAAGTGGATGAGATCTCATCGAAGGGCATATCGGCTTCATGGTTGGATGGGGAATCATTCACAGGTCGGTCCGGCCTCCGGAAAACGGTTGTCATTCCACACGCAATGCCCCCGGCATTGTTGGTTGGAATCACGAATGCGAAACCATCTTTTCGGGCATTCTAGCAAAGCTCCGATCGTTGTCAACGCGGCCCGCCTCGATCTTGCTGCACATATTTTCTTGTCGCGCGGCAAAAGCCATGTTTCGTGCGTTGACAGCTGCAGCTGTTTCCCATAGAATGCCCTGTCTATCCCTTGGGAATTGTTGACATTAAACTTTGTTTCCTTCTTGCTTATCAGACGGGGTGGGGCGGGGACATGGAAAGCGCGTTCCCGCACAAGCTGTTGCAGAGGGTGATCCGATGAAAATGAAGGGTGCACAGATTTTTTTCGAATGCTTGAAAAAGGAAGGTGTTGAGGTCATCTTCGGCTTTCCCGGTGGGGCCGTGCTGGACATCTACCACGAGATCCCCAAATCGGGCATCCGACACATCCTGGTTCGCCACGAACAGGGCGCAGCTCACATGGCCGATGGATACGCTCGAGCCACGGGGCGGGTCGGGGTGTGCCTGGTCACGTCCGGGCCCGGTGCCACCAACACGGTCACCGGCATTGCGACCGCCTACCTCGATTCAGTGCCCATGGTCGTGTTCACGGGGCAGGTTCCCACGGCGCTCATCGGCAATGACGCCTTCCAGGAAGTGGATATCGTGGGGATCTCGAGACCTTGCACCAAGCACAACTACCTGGTCAAGGACGTGAACGATCTCGCGCGGGTGATCAAAGAGGCCTTTTATCTCGCACGAACCGGCCGACCCGGCCCCGTGCTGGTCGATCTGCCCAAGGACGTGATTCAGGCGACCACGGAATTCCGCTACCCCAAGCGGGTTGAGCTGACTGGCTATCGGCCGACGGTTGAGGCGCATCAGGGCCAGATCAAACGCGCTTACCAGTTGATCAGAAAAGCGAAAAACCCGGTGCTCTATGCGGGAGGCGGCGTGATCCTGTCGGGATCTTCGGATGAACTGATCCGACTGGCCGAGCTTCTTCAGGCCCCGGTGACCACAACCCTCATGGGAATGGGCTGTTTCCCTGCGGTGGTCAAACAGGAGGACGGCAGCAGGGACCTGCATCCGCTGTGGCTCGGCATGCTGGGCATGCATGGAACTTACCGGGCCAACATGGCCGTTCAGCACTCCGATGTGCTGGTGGCCATTGGCGCCCGCTTTGATGACCGGGTCACGGGGAAGATTTCGGGGTTTGCTCCCAAGGCCAAGATCATCCACATCGACATCGATCCCACCAGCATCAGTAAGAATGTTCCCGTGGACATTCCCATTGTGGGTGACTGCAAAAATGCCCTTGAAAGGCTGATTGCCATGGCCGAGGAGGAACCGATCGAGGGCCTTGAGGAGCTGCGTGCCCCCTGGCTCAAGCAAATCGATGAGTGGCGAAGGGCCTACAAGATGGCCTATAAGCAGGAGGGCGACGTCATCAAGCCCCAGTTTGTGGTGGAGAAGCTCTACGAGCTCTGCAATGGGGACGCCATCGTTGCCACGGAGGTAGGCCAGAACCAGATGTGGGCGGCTCAGTTCTTTCACCTGACCAAACCCAGGTCCTTTCTGTCTTCCGGCGGGCTCGGGACCATGGGTTACGGCCTTCCTGCGGCCATCGGAGCCCAGGTGGCGTTCCCGGATCGACTGGTCATCGATATTGCCGGCGACGGAAGCATCCAGATGAACATTCAGGAGCTCATCACTGCCGTCTGCAACGATCTGCCCGTGAAAGTGGCCATTCTGAACAACCGCTTTCTGGGGATGGTGCGGCAGTGGCAGGAGCTCTTTTACGAAAAAGTATACTGTGCGACCTGCCTGGATGCCGCTCCCGACTTCGTCAAGCTGGCCGACGCCTATGGGGCGGTGGGGCTCAGGGCTACGAAGCCCGAAGAGGTGGAGCCTGTGATTCGCGAGGCTTTTGCTGTAAGAAGGCCCGTGTTGATGGAATTCGTCGTCGAGGCTGAGGAGGGGGTTTACCCGATGGTGCCCGCTGGCAAGGACATTTCAGAGATGCTGCTGGTGTGAGTCATGGAAAAAAACGACAAACTGAAGCACACAATAGGAGTGCTGGTTGAAAACCAGCCGGGAGTGCTCTCGAGAGTGGCGGGGCTTTTCAGTGGCCGTGGGTTTAACATCGAATGCCTGACGGTCGCGGAAACCCATGAGCCGGGGTTGTCGCGCATCACCCTGGTGACCACGGGGGATCAACACATTCTGGAGCAGATCGTCAAGCAGTTGAATAAGTTGATCAATGTCATCAAGGTCTACGATTTTCGCGAGATCGAATTCGTGGACCGCGAAATGGCCTTGATCAAAGTGCGTGCCGAGCCCGCCACCCGCGCCGAAGTTCTGCGGATTTCGGATATTTTCCGTGCCAAGGTGGTGGATGTCAGCCCCCATTACTACACCATTGAAGTTACGGGAAACGAGACGAAGATCGGAGCCATTCTTGAGCTTCTCAGCCAAATTGGCATCGTCGAGCTGGCTCGCACCGGCAAGGCGGCCCTGGCCCGCGCCAAGAAGCACTGAATCCCAGAGCACGGCATGGAATCGTGTTGAACCATTTCAAAACCGCTCTGGCTCCCATCCCTCGGTGGGGGGCTCTATGTCGTTGACTTAGCCCCTGACCAGTGTTGATCAGGGACTGGGTGTAAGCTGTTGGAGGAGGAATAGATGAGGATTTTCTACGAGGCGGATGCAGATCTCAACGTGTTGCGCGGCAAGAAGATTGCGGTGATCGGCTATGGAAGTCAGGGGCATGCCCAGGCACAAAACCTCAGGGACAGTGGAGTCGATGTCGTCATCGGCCAGCGCCCGGGGTCGCCCAATTACGACAAGGCCGTCGAGGATGGTTTTTCTCCGGTTTCAGCCCGGGATGCTGCCGCTTCCTGCGACGTCATTCAGATACTCACCCCCGACCACACCCAGGCGCGCATTTACGCTGAAGATGTTTCTCCCTCCATGAAGGCGGGAAAGACGATTCTCTTCTCCCACGGTTTCAACATCCATTACGGGCAGATTGTACCCCCCCCCGACGCAGATGTCGTCATGGTGGCCCCAAAAGGCCCGGGACACCTGGTCAGGAGCGAGTATGTGCGCGGAGCCGGAGTTCCGGCCCTGGTGGCCATCCATCAGGATGCGAGCGGCCAGGCCATGCAGACGGCTCTGGCCTATGCCCGGGGCATAGGCGCCACGCGGGCGGGAGTCCTCGAGACCTCCTTCAAGGAAGAGACGGAGACGGATCTCTTTGGCGAGCAGTCGGTCCTGTGCGGCGGGGTTTCTGAGCTTGTGAAGGCGGGATTCGACACGCTTGTGGAAGCCGGCTACCAGCCTGAAATCGCCTTCTTCGAGTGCATGCACGAGCTCAAGCTCATCGTAGATCTCATTTACCGCGGCGGGCTGGCCTACATGCGGTACTCCATCAGCGACACGGCCGAGTATGGGGACCTGACCCGCGGCAAGCGCATCGTGACCGATGAAACCCGCGCATCCATGAAGAAGATCCTGGAAGAGATCCAATCCGGCGCCTTCGCCCGCGAATGGATCCTGGAAAACCAGGCGGGGCGTCCCATGTTTCGGGCCCTGCGGGAGAGGGAGCGGCGGCTCCTGGTCGAGGAGGTGGGCGCCAGGCTGCGAGCCATGATGCCTTTCCTCGATGCCAAGAAGATGATCTAATCTCGCAGAAAGGAACGATCAGCCATTGCAGACGGGGTCATTCAGGGACAAGTTTTATCACATACCCGTTGCGCGCGAAGGAATCCCCTATATTCTGATCGCGGCGTTCGTCACACTGGTGTTTGCCGTTGAGGGCTGGGGATTTCTCACTCTGCCGGCTCTGGCGGCCACCCTCCTGGTGGGGCACTTCTTCCGCGATCCCGAGCGCATCTGTTGTGCCGAAGAGGCGGATGTGCTCTCGACCGCAGACGGCAAGGTCATTGCCATCGATCGGATGGAGCCTGCTCCCATGACGGGCGGCCAATGCATTCGGATCAGCATTTTCATGTCGGTCTTTGATGTGCATGTGAACCGCATCCCCGTTTCGGGCGTTGTTCAGGAGGTCCGGTATCGAAAAGGGACCTTCGTGGCCGCCAATCTCCCCAGGGCCAGCAACGAAAATGAACAGAACTGGGTTCGGATCCTTTCCGACAGAGGGCCTGAAGTGGTCATGACTCAGGTGGCTGGCCTCATTGCCCGTCGCATCGTCTGCTGGCCCAGGCCAGGCGACCGCGTGGAGCAGGGAGAGCGCTTCGGCATGATCCGCTTCGGCTCGCGAATGGATGTTTTCGTTCC
Organism: uncultured Syntrophobacteraceae bacterium; assembly: GCA_964557955.1. Lineage (GTDB taxonomy): Bacteria > Desulfobacterota > Syntrophobacteria > Syntrophobacterales > Syntrophobacteraceae > JALOOX01. Next base: position 235,623 of record CAZLCS010000002.1, on the reverse strand, counting down.
TGTAGAGGCCGAGGTGCTGGTCTCGCTGGGGCAGCAGGTCTACGGGGGTGAGACAATCCTATGCCGCCTGAAGTGAAAAAGCGCCGGTTCAGAAAGAAGCGATGGCGCCGGCTGGAAGAAGGGGAGATTCACATCGGCGCCTACATCGTGCCGAACCTTTTCACGACCGGCAACCTGATGAGCGGTTTTTTCGGCATCATCAGCTCCATCAACGGAGACTTCCAACTGGCGGCATTGGCGATATTCGTCTCCTGTGTCTTCGACATTCTGGATGGGCAGGTCGCACGGCTGACCCGTGCCACCAGCCGGTTCGGAGTGGAGTACGATTCGCTGGCCGACCTGGTGGCCTTCGGGGTCGGGCCGGGCATCTTGATGTACCTGTGGGCACTGAAGCCATTCGGGAGAATCGGCTGGCTTGCCGCTTTCGTCTTTGTGGCATGCGGAGCCCTCCGGCTGGCCCGGTTCAACGTTCAGGCGGAAACCTCCAGCAAGAAGTACTTCGTGGGGCTCCCGATTCCCGGCGCAGCCAACATGATCGCCACAACCGTGTTTTTCCTCGAGGGGTGGAGGATAGCATTCACTCCCTATGGAGCCCCATCTTTGCTGGTGGTCACTTATCTCCTTGGCTTTCTGATGGTGAGTACGGTCCCGTTTTACAGTTTCAAAGATTTCCAGATGATCAAAGCGAAGCCCATTCCCGTATTGTTCGGGGTGCTCGTGCTGGTGACGGTCATTGCCATCGAGCCTCAGCTGATGTTGTTTTCCATGTGTATCACTTACGTATCGGCAGGCCCCGTCCTATTCCTGATTCAAACCATCCGTCGCAAGCCCGCCGAGCACCCGCCTCCGGAAGGAGCTGAAAAACCTCAGGAAGCGCTGCCCAGCCCGGATCAGGAAGAGACGTTGTCTTGAGCGAGGATAAGAGGTGATTTCCCATGTCCATGACCATTAGTGAAAAGATCCTTGCGAAACATGCGGATCGAGCGGAAGTGCATCCGGACGAGTTGATCGAGGTGAAGGTCGATTTCGCCCTGGGCAACGATATCACCGCCCCCCTGGCCATCGAAGCCTTCAGAAGGGCCGGCGCCACCAAAGTTTTCGATCGGGACCGTATTGCCCTGATCCCTGATCACTTCACGCCGAACAAAGACATCAATTCAGCCATGCAGGTGAAGCTCATTCGGGAATTCGCCAGCGAATTCCAGATCACCCACTATTTCGAGATCGGACGCATGGGAGTGGAGCATGCGCTCCTGCCGGAACAGGGATTGGTTCTGCCCGGCGATGTGGTCATCGGAGCTGACAGCCACACGTGCACTTATGGAGCCCTGGGCGCTTTCGCCACGGGAGTGGGCAGCACGGACCTGGCCGCTGCCATGATTACGGGACGCATCTGGTTCAAGGTCCCTCACTCCGTGAAGTTCATCTTCAGGGGCAAGCTGCGCCCATGGGTCGGCGGGAAGGACCTGATCCTCTACGCCATCGGTCGGATCGGGGTCGATGGGGCCCGATACCGGGCCATGGAGCTCACCGGCGAAGTCATTGAATCGCTGCCGATGACCGACCGTTTCACCATGTCCAACATGGCCATCGAGGCGGGCGCCAAGGTGGGCATCATCGCTCCCGACGGCACCACGGAGGCTTACGTGAAGGAAAGGGCCAAAAGGCCTTATGAGTTTCTCTCGAGCGATGCGGATGCTGCTTACGATGAGACTTACGATTGGGATGTGTCCGGGTTCGAACCCATGATCGCCCTCCCGCACTCGCCCGGAAATGTCCGACCCATCAACGAGTTGCCTGAGATTCCCATTCAGCAGGCGGTCATCGGCTCCTGCACCAACGGGCGGCTGGAGGATTTGAGACAGGCCGCCCAGGTGATGAAAGGGAAAAAGGTGGCTCCCGGGGTCCGCTGCCTGGTGATTCCCGCAACCCAGCGGATCTACCAGGACGCCATGCGGGAAGGCCTGCTCGAAATCTTCGTTGATGCGGAGGCGGCGGTCAGCACTCCGACCTGCGGCCCTTGTCTCGGCGGCCACATGGGAATTCTGGCTGCCGGTGAAAGGGCCGTTGCGACCACCAATCGGAATTTCGTCGGGCGCATGGGGCACCCCGAAAGCGAGGTGTACCTGAGCAATCCTGCCGTGGCGGCGGCCTCTGCGATTGCCGGGCGCATCGTCCACCCCGATGCCGTTTGATCAGGGTGGGACGAACGACCGAAACTTCAGCCCTTTGGGCGAGGACCTGAGGAGCGGAGATCATCCCTCTTCGTTCACGGGTCACTTTGCCGCGACTTTGGAGATGAGAGGAACACCTCATGAAGATGCGTGGAACCGCCTGGAAATTTGGCGATGATGTGGATACGGATGCGATCATACCCGCACGATACCTGAACACGACAGACCCCGCCGTGCTGGCCGCCCACTGTATGGAGGATGCCGATCCGGAGTTCATGAAGAAGGTGAAGCCCGGAGACATGATCATCGCAGGCAAAAACTTCGGTTGCGGCTCCTCTCGGGAGCATGCTCCCATTTCCATCAAAGCAGCCGGTGTCAGCTGCGTCATCGCGGCGAGCTTCGCACGGATATTTTTCAGGAATGCGTTCAACATGGGGCTGCCGATCCTCGAGTGTCCCGACGCGGCCTCGGCCATTGCGACCGGGGATGAGGTGGAGGCGGACCTGGATCGCGGCATCATCATCAACCACACGCGCAATGAGACCTACCAGGCTCAGCAGGTGCCTCCGTTCATGCAGCAGCTGGTGCAGGCCGGAGGTCTGATGCCCTACGTGCAGGAGCGAATGCGGCGGCAGGGCCAATAGGGTGATGGTTCACCGCAGAGATGCAGGGAGCGCCTGGAGGGGGTGTTCTGCGTAAATGGGAGCTCTGCTGCGAAGAGTTTCGAGTTCCTGGTTTCAAGTTAACCCGATCCTCCTTCACTGTCCCGGGTGCCCCGAAGGGACAGATACGACTGCGGTGAGAGTGTTTAACGAAGAGCGGACATTTTCGAAGCTGAGGTAAAAGAGATTCCTTATGGCGCAAAACAGGAACTATCGAATCGCGGTGATGCCCGGCGACGGCACGGGACCCGAAGTGGTGAGGGAAGCCCTCAAGGCTCTTGGCGTGGTGTCGGAGAAGGATGGATTCAAACTCGAACTGGTCCACTATGATCTGGGCGGGGATCGTTACCTGAAGACGGGTGAAGTGCTTCCCAAGACGGCAGTGGATGAGCTGAGGGAGTTTCAGGCCATTCTGCTCGGCGCCATCGGCCATCCGGAAGTTAAGCCGGGCATCCTGGAGAAAGGTCTTCTCCTCGAGCTGCGCTTTCAGCTGGACCAATACATCAATCTGCGGCCGGTGATCCTGTTTCCGGGTGTGGAAACCCCTCTCAAAGATAAGGGCCCGGAGGAGATCAACTTCGTGGTGGTGCGGGAGAACACGGAGGGCCTCTATGCCGGGTCGGGCGGTTTCCTGCGCAAGGGGACCCCTTACGAGGTGGCGGTTCAGGAATCCGTGAACACCCGCATGGGCGTCGAGCGCTGCATTCGATATGCCTTCGAATACTGCAGGAAGCGGAATCAGAGGAAGAAGCTCACGCTCTGCGGCAAAACGAACGTGCTGACCTTCGCATTCGACCTCTGGGAGCGCACGTTTTATGAAGTCGCCGGGGATTATCCGGATATCCAGACGGACTACGCCCACGTGGATGCCACCTGCATGTGGATGGTCAAGAACCCCGAATGGTTTGACGTGATTGTGACCGACAACATGTTCGGAGATATCATCACGGATCTGGGGGCCATGATCCAGGGAGGCATGGGCATCGCGGCGGGAGGAAACATCAATCCGCAGGGAGTCTCCATGTTCGAGCCCATCGGGGGGTCAGCGCCCAAGTACACTGGAAAGAACATCATCAACCCGCTGGCTGCCATTGGTGCAGCCCAGATGATGCTCGAGCACCTGGGCGAGGAGCGGTCCGCCGCCCGCATCGACCAGGCTGTGCGCAAAGTTGTTGCCAGGGACCTGAAGAGCCTTTCGGCCGGCCACATGGGCTACTCGACCAGCGAAGTGGGCGATCTGGTCGCGCGCCACATTCAGGATTCGGATTGACAGTCGGTCGCGGAGCTCGACTGAATCATCCGGAAGCTCCCGGCAGGATTCACACGGTGAGCGAGTAAAGGAAGCCCCCATGGGCTTCCTTTTTTTGTGAGCGAGAGACTTCAGGTGTATGATTTACAACTGGCAGGGGGTGCAACGTCCGAAAGCCGGCCTCTTGTGGCAAGCCCGAAGAGCTCAGTCTTCAGGCTCGACATAAGGAGTGGCATCTGAAAACTGGCATTCCCATCGCCAGGTACGGTTTGACAGAAGAGTGTGTCCATTTTTACCTTGTCATGCCGGCAGGTTCTTGGCCGGCATCCAGTGTCTTTTGTGGATTCCGGCTTGAGAACCGCCCGAATGACGACCCAAGTATTGGACACCCAACTGTGTGGAGAGTTACTAAGTACACCTCCACAGAAAAAGATGTCCATTTCGCCGCTCGTCATGCCGGCAATCTTTAAGCCGGCATCCAGCTTTTTTGTGGATTCCGGCCAAACAACTGCCGGAATGACGATTCGAGAGGTGGACACTCTGTTTTGTTGGCCTGTACTAAGGCCTGGGGTATCCCACGGACTGGGACAGAATGATTTTCTGGTCAGACCTTAATTTGAGCGCTTTGGCGAGTGCAGGCCTGTCGAGGCTTGCACGAACAACGGTGGCCAGAGCCTCTGAGGCACAGAAGAGGTAGACGTTCTGACTGATGAAACCGGTATCGGCACCGACCAGGACATCCTTCTCAAGACTGCCGCCGCTGACTTTAGAATAATCGGCTACATAGATGAGATTCACTGGAGCTTCTTTGACAAAGTCCTGGGTACCCGCCAGCGAACGATGATCTCCCGCAAAGACGGAATTGAGTACATTATTGTGGGGATCCCAGAGGAACAAACCGTCCGCTGTGGCAACGTAGATGTCGATTTCCTGCCAGTTCCTGGCCGACGGAGCTGTTCGTCTGCCGTCCGGCCGGTTGATTCCAAAGGCCGCCCAAAGCAGATTGGAGAGGGTTTCTGCAGAGAGCTTCCGGTCGCTGAAGGAGCGTGTTGTCTTTCGCTCCTTGAAGGCCTCCATCAGTGGCTTGCCGCCTTCCATCTTCGGAGTCGGAAGCTGAATCGACTCGGCGGAACGGGTCACCCCTGAGCTCAACACAGCACCAAGGAACAGGAGTACAGTCATCACTGCCCATCTGAATTTCATTCAAGGCCTCCGATCTGAAAAAGGGGCCATCGCCGCAAGGTGGATAGAGGCGAGCAAGCCCCTGGAGAAGAAAAGCTTGACCATAGACATCAATCGCACGATGTCGGATCACAACATAATCACCCCCATCGAGGTGGGGTAGTTCGCTTCGGATCTCGTGTCAGCTGTCCCCTGTTTTGTGGTGAGACGCATGGAAAGGAATCACTGTTGATGAGTGCGAAGGACCGTTCTCTTTGGGTGCGCTTTGTGTCGATTGCGCAGCCATACTTCTTCCCCGAGATCCATGGGGGAGGGCTGGCGACTCTCCTGCTCATGACTCTGCTGCTGGTTTTCGTCTTTGGCGTGCTCTTCTTGATCGTTTCGGGGGCGGTGCTGGCGGGAAGCCATTTCGCTCCTTCCCTCACAGCCCAGGTCGCATCGGGACTTTCGTCCCTGGTGGAGGACACTTTTCGTTCGAGGAAATGGCTGCTGGTCGCCGGTACCCTGGTCGTTCCCATCGTCATCTTCGGCCTTTTCGGCCGTCATCTGCGCTCCCGCCGGCAGGCCTGGTCGCTCCTGGGGATTGTCCTTCTGCTTTCGGTTTCCGTGACGGGAATCAATGTAGGCTTCAGCTACATCGGAAACTATTTCACCAATGCTCTCGTCAAAAAGAACGAGGAACTGGCATACATTTTCGTGGCGCTGTATTTCTGCGGTTTTCTCGTGGGGATCCCGGTTGTTGCGCTCTACAGCTACGTCCAGGACTACCTGGGCATGCGCTGGCGTGAATGGATGACAGGGGAGTTTCTGGCCAGATACTTCAAGAACCGCAGCTACTACGAAATCGAGTCCAGCGCCAAGATTGACAACCCCGACCAGCGTATGATGGAAGACATTCGCACGTTCACGCGCACTTCGCTGGTTTTTCTCCTCATCATTCTGGGCTCCATCATGGATCTCGTTTCTTTCACAGGCATCCTTTGGTCCAAGTCCGTTTTGCTCGTCGGAGTAGTGCTCGGTTACTCCCTTGTTGGAACCGGTCTCACCGTTCTCATCGGACGCCGTCTGGTAAGCCTGAACTTCAACCAACTGCGCTATGAGGCCGATTTCCGGTATTCTCTGGTGCACGTGCGCGACAATACCGAATCCATCGCCTTCTACCAGGGCGAAAGGCCGGAGAAGGAACAGATCGCAGGACGTTTTGGTCAATTACTTAAGAACTTCGGGCTTCTCATCGGCTGGCAGAGAAACCTTTCCTTCTTCACCACGGCGTACCGCTACCTTCCCGTCGTGCTGCCCTTCCTCGTTCTCTTCCCCCATTATTTCAGCGGGCAGATCGAGTACGGGGACATGGTCCAGGCCAATTTCGCCTTCAGTCAGGTTTATGCCGCTCTCTCCCTCATCGTGTCTCAAATCGAGCAGATCACGAATTTTGCCGCTGGAGTGGAGCGTCTATCGACTTTTTCGGATGCTTTGAGCCCCGAAGAGGCGGCAGCCCCCGGCATCCGGTCGGAAGAAGATGACCGTTTCGCCCTGGATCATATGACCCTCCTGACGCCCAGCGGAACCCGCACCCTCATCCAGGGTCTGACGATGAATCTGGAGCGCGGAGACAATCTCGTAGTGGTCGGACAGAGTGGCGTGGGCAAGAGCTCTCTACTCAGGGCTATAGCAGGTCTTTGGACCCAAGGGGAGGGGATCGTGACGCGACCGCCGCTCTCGGAAATCTTCTTTCTGCCCCAGAAACCCTACATGCTCCTGGGGACGCTGAGAGAGCAACTGCTCTACCCGCAGCTCGATCGCGAGATTTCCGATGAACAGCTGCGTAGTGCGCTCCGAACGGTGAGGCTCGAAGATCTTCCCGAACGCGTGGGGGGATTCGATGCGGAACTGGATTGGGCTGACGTCCTCTCGCTGGGAGAGCAGCAGAGGCTGGCCTTCGCGCGTCTTTTCCTCAACAGGCCCGGTTTTGCCGTTCTGGACGAAGCCACGAGCGCCCTGGATGTGGAAAACGAGCGCATCCTTTACGAGAGATTGCAGGATCTCGGCATTCAATATATCAGCGTCGGCCATCGAAGCAGCATCCTGGAGCATCACAGCCGGGTGCTCGAGCTCCTGGGGGGTGAAAATTGGCGTTTGCTTACTGCCACAGAATACCGGGCGGCCATCTATGGCCGCAGGCTCGGAACAGCGGAGGCGGACGGTCACAGCTGTTGAAAGCAGGCGTCAAGATTCATAGGCTTTATGGACGGAATCCTCCGGCTGCTCGGAGCGCCTGGCGCCCGGGAGGGTGAAGCGGAAGGTGGTCCCCTGGCCGGGACCTCGCGACTCCACCCAGATCCGCCCGCCGTGCACTTCAATGATTCGCTTGACCAGCGCCAGGCCTATGCCGGTGCCTTCAGCGCGGGGATCCAGCTTTTCAAAAAGGCCGAAAAGCTTGTGCTGATGGCGCGGATCGATGCCCATGCCGTTATCCCGGACGAAGAAGACCAGACCCTCACCGGTTTCCTCGGCGCCCACCTCCACCCTGGGATTGGGTACATCGCGTGCGAATTTCACCGCGTTGTCAAGGAGGTTCTGGAAAACCTCGAGAAGCCGCTGCCGATCACCCAGGATCAGAATCGGCTCCGGGGTGACATGAACCGTGATGCCGTATTCCAGGAGACGGCCTGCCACCATGGTCTGCGCCTCCTGAACGAGATCCTGAAGACTCATTTCATCAGAGGATGCGACCAATCGACCCACGCGAGAAAGCTCCAGGAGCTCATCGATGAGCCGGACCATCTTTTCCGAAGCCCCGTGGATAAACCCGAGGTCCTTTGCAATGCGCTCGGTATCCTGATTGCGCATATCCTGCTCCAGGTAACCAAGGAAGGTGCGGATAGTCACCAGGGGGCTCCTGAGATCGTGAGAGACGGTGTAGTTGAACCTGATCAATTCGTCGGTCTTCTGCTGGAGTTCCTCCTCACGCCGTCTGCGCTCGGTGATGTCCATCACGGTCCCGTCGAGGCGCACGATGCGGTTCTCAGCCCCGCGATGGGCCAAGCTGCGAGCTTCGAGGAATCGCAGGGTTCCATCCGGGAGCGGAACCCGGTACTCAACAGTGAACGGCTCACCCGTAGCCACGCTGCGAGCGACAAGGTCATTAACGCGTTGGCGGTCTTCAGGGTGCACCCGGGCGATGAAGTCTTCGTAGGATGGCTGTTCCTGGGCCGGATCCAATCCAACGAGGCGGAATGTCTCTTCAGACAGCCAAAGGAAACATTGGGTCGCCGTGTCGTAAGACCAGTGACCCAGCTGAGCGGTGCGTTGCGCGTGTCGATAACGCTCCTCGCTTTCCTTCAACTGCCTGAGCAGCAGGTAGCCGGAGAACGCATCGGCGATGCGCTCGGCTATGGCCTGCAGGAGGCGCTGTTCGGTGGCCGTCCAATGGCGATTGTACGAGCACTGCTGCAGCCCCAGCGCCCAGGGTTTGTCCCGCTGTGGATGGAGGGCGATGGCAAGGAGGCTCTGGACTCCGAAACGTCGAACTTCCTCCGGCACCTTTTCCATGGCAGTGAAGTCAACGGTAAGAGGCCTTGGCTGTTCCAGAAGCTGCTCAATGAGCCGATCGGCTTCGCTGCTCGACGCCATCTCGGCTTCAGCGGCAAATAAACCGGGATACTCAGGTCGATGGGCTTCGGCTACAACCCGGTAAGATGGGACAGCCAACGCGCACGGATAGATGAAGAAGACACGGTCGGCCTGGAAGATATCGAGGATGGCCCGCGCCAGGTCGTTGGGAATGTCCGTATCCTCGGATCTCCGGGCCAGGATTCTTGAAATGCGATCGAGGCTTTCAAGGAAATAAGCGTTCTCCCGAAGGGACTGCTCGGCCCGCTTTCGCTCGGTGATGTCGCGGGCAATGCCGACCGTTCCCATTACGCGGCCGTCCTGATCGGTGATGGGGGTCTTGACGGTCTCCAGCCAGTGCTCATGCCCCTCGCTGTCGATCATGCGTTCCTCCAAAACCTTGCGCCGGCCGCTTTCCATGACCTCCTGATCGTCCCGGCGGTAGGCCATGGCCAGATCGATGGGCCAGATGTCGAAATCGGTTTTCCCCACAAGCTCCTCCGGTGGCCTTCCACAAGCCGTTCCGCAGGACTCGTTGACGGCAATGAAGCGACTCTCCTCGTCCTTGAGCCAGGCCATGTCAGGGATGTTGTCCAACAGGGCCAGTATCTGCCGCAAATGATCGCGCTCCTGCTCCTCCGCATGTTTGCGTGCAGTGATATCCAGATGGGTGCCCACAATCCTCAGGGGGCGCCCCGTGACATCCCTCTGTACAATGCGGCCCATGGAAAGTATCCACTTCCATTGGCCTTTTTGCGTGAGCATTCGGTACTCGATGCTGTACTCGGACCTCCTGCCGGAAACCATATCTTCAAAAACCTGCCATGCTGCACTGCGGTCTTCGGGATGCAACTGCTCCAGCCAGGAGTCAGGGGTCAGGCGGTAAGTGCTCGGATCATGGCCGAGCATCTCTGCATACTCCGGACTGAGGACTGCTGTGCCTGACGAGATGTTCAGGTCATAGAGTCCCTGACCTGAGGCTCCAACAGCCAGCGCCAGGCGTTCCCGGCTCTCCTGTAAGTCCTCGTCGACTCTCAACCAGTGCACGACATACAAGACGGAAAGCAGCGTCAGCAGCGCTCCTCCGAGTCCTGCGCCAGCCGCCAGGCGACCGGCCCGCTCCCACCAGGATGGGAAATGAACGGGGACAAACACGAGGACGAGTTTTCTCCCAGCCACGGCCAGGGCTTCCTGCCGACTGTAGGGAACGGCAAGGGCTTGCCTGAAGGTGGGTGCATCGGTGTCAACAGGTATCACTTTCCCTGTATTTTCGGGCAGGTGCACATGGACTGGCCTGGCCTCCGGCTCAGTGGACGCAAAGAGGAAGATGCGCTGCTCGGCCTGTGGCATCGTGCGAAGCTGGTCCTCGAGGATCGTCCCGTAATGACAGGGACCTGCAACGAAACCCATCAGGCGTGCTTGCCTTTCTTCAGGTGTGCCGGGGGGCGGCCCTTGGGTGTAAACGGGAGTGAAGACGAGATAACCCCAGAGCAGGGGAGCGTTCCGCAAATGATCCGTCGTCAACTGCAACGGACCGGTCATAACAGGGTTTCCGGTGGATACCGCTTCCTCCATGGCAGCGCGACGCACCGGGCTGCTTCCCATATCCCATCCACGGGCGGCCTCGTCCGAATCAACATACCAGAGATAGGTCACCGGGAAATAATCGTCTCGATTCGCAGCAGGCTGTTTTCGGCCGCCTGCCCCTCTGTCCCAAATCAAGAACTCCGGATGCCTGATTCTCTGCTGTGCCTCGAACGCCGCCCGCTCTGCATCGCGAACGCGGGGCGCCCAGACAAGGGCCGTGTGAAGCGATCGAATGGGGTAGTTGAGGTTATCGGCAAACAAGATGAACTCGTCTTCCGTCACCTCGACTGATGACTCGAAAAGCCCTTTGACAGTGGTCTGTTTGGCAAGGGCGATGAGATGCGCCAGCCTGAAGGCTTCGGTGCGTTCCCGGACAGTGCGATTGAATGTCCTCTCCCAGGTTTCCCGGCCTGTCTGAAGGTCGTAGGCTACCACCAACAGAGTGACCGTCAGTGCTGTGACCGGCAGCAAGATCACCAGGAATGTGCGTCGGGACAGGAGTCTGCTCCACCTCATCGGCGCCATGCTCACAGGTCCTGATTTTGGGGTGGTGTACTGCTGCGGCAAGCACTCTTTGGGCAGCAGCCACGGTTTGGCAACGAATAGATCTCTTGCACCCACGGTCCTGCAGCTGCCGGAGGCTGCAGTCAGCAAACAGTTTACACACAGCCCGGCGGAGCTACAAGAAATCTCCGCTCAAGATATCAGATTGGAGGTGCCCTTTTGGGGGACGTGGTTGTCATCAACTTCCTGCGTCTGGCGGATAGATTTCAGGAGTTCTTCCACACGGCTCGACCGTTGCGATGCCCCGTGGAAGCCTTATAGTGTAGGTGCACCGCCTGGAGAGAAAAGGATACAGCATGGATAACCCAATCTATTACCGAGGCGAACAGGTTGCCGCGATACAGGGGGCATTTGTCCGGAGGGTCTACAACTGGATGGGGCTGGGATTGGCAACAACTGCCGTAGTGTCCCTGTATACGGCCTCGAATACGGCACTGCTCTCATGGATCTTTGGAAACCCCACGATCTTCTTCGGACTGATCATCGCCGAACTGGGGCTGGTGATCGCGCTCAGCGCTGGAATCGGCCGCATGCAGGCGGCCACCGCAACCATGATGTTCTTCCTCTACTCGGCCCTGAACGGCATGACGCTCTCGGTCATATTCTTGGCCTACACGAGCGCCTCCATCGCCAGCACCTTCTTCGTCACAGCCGGAACTTTCGGCGCCATGAGTCTCTACGGCCATACCACACAGCGTGACCTTACGTCTTGGGGAAGCTTCCTTACCATGGGTCTCATCGGGGTTATTCTGGCCTCCCTCGTCAACCTCTACTTCCGCAGTGAGGCCGTCTACTGGCTGGTGACCTATGCTGGAATCGTCGTATTCGTCGGATTGGCAGCCTACGACGCCCAGAAGATCAAAGCCATGGCGCTGCAAGGTTTCGGCGATGAGGAATCCGGGAGGAAGGGTGCGGTCATTGGAGCGCTGCGGCTTTACCTGGATTTCATCAACCTCTTCCTTCTTCTCCTCAGGATCTTGGGCAGGCGCAGATAGTTCCAGTGGCTCGAAAAAGGCGGCATGGCACCTCGACACCCATAACCCATAACCCATAACCCATAACCCATAACCCATCGTAATCCATACCCCCTCTCAGCCCGTTCCGTCGGGATGCCAGCGAGACATGTGCTCAGCATGACTTTTCAGGTACGAACCGGGCTTGTAGAACTGGTCGTAGAATTCGATGTCCAGGTGGTGTGCCTGCAGGTAAGTGATGAGAAAGATCGAGGGCACAGTACCCGGGAATTTGCCGAAGGTGTCGAAGACATATTGGGCCTGCAGGGCCACGCATTCTCTGAACTCCTCGCTGTGCACCTGAGCGGCGGAGCGGACTCTCGCCGAATCTTTCCAGGGGCCGGGAGTGTCCGGATGAAACGGACCGCCCTTTCCGAATTTGCGCTCGCAGACGGCTTCCACCGCTGCTCGCATGTTTGGGAAATGGGGAGGACAGAATCCCTCCATGATGTCTTCCAGGCCTGTCGGGTTGGGGTATGGCCAACGATCGTCGGTGTCGTAGCGGAACCCCAAGCCAGGAGCCCGGGGGTCACCGCTGGCGCCGAGCACACTGAACGGGTCGAGACCGTTGAACATCCAGCCTCCCAATCCCATGGCCTGCAGCATGAGTGCGCCGGCATAGCAGCTCGTCGACAGTTCGACCGTGAGCTCGGCCATGGACCACTGCTCCACGAAAGTCAGGGGCCAGGTGCTCGTCACATCGACGATGTCTGCAAAACGCTCGATGCCGGGGATGGAGCGGCGATGGATGTCGTCTGTCAGCACCAGGCCGTTCTGGAGCATGTAACAGAGGTTCAAGAGGAGGTGCTGGGCCAGGTCCCCGACCGGCATGACCAGAAGAGTTCCCGGACTGTTGACGACCCATGTGTTGTGGGCTTCGATGAAAGGAACTTCCTGAGGCAGGCCCAGCCGGCCGTCGCGGATCTTTTTCACACGTGCTTGCAGCGAGCCCAAGACAGCCTCCAACGGCAGGGAGCCATCGGGCTTCCGTGCCGCCGCGGCCGGTGCATCCCGGCCGTCCAGCACGTAGACCCCGTCGTCATCCGTGAAGAAGGTCATGCTGGTGTGAAAACCGGCCGCAGAAGGAAACGTACGCCCTCCGGCAGCGCCCGCGTAATTGGAGAGATGCGGCGCATAGTGCTGAGCGCGGTAGATCATGTGATGCCAACTGGTGTTGCCCCCGCAGGCCGCCACAACCAGAAGCTTCTCCAGTTCAGACAGGGGAACCGGTTTGTGTCGGGATTTGAAGGCGAAAACGCCGTCGGGAATCTCCGCCCCGATGAAAAACCGACGTGAGCGTCGTCCAAGCAGAGATTCGACCAAGCCGAAGCTGAGCATGTCCTGAAGGCCCGGAGGAGCCGAGAAATCTTCCATGAAACCCTCCTTGATGAATGCTTCTTTCAGTCCAGGTGCAATGAATCAATCATGACGTCGGTACGACCACCGGAGCACGGTTTGAAGGATTCAGCCGGTCCTTTTAGGACCATAATACGCCTGAGGGCCTCACTCAAGAGGGTCCACTGTGAGTTCGGACAGATCACTCGCGCCCTGCCTTCGACGCAGGGGTTCAGAACGGCGAAAACTGTCGATCCGCTTGCCAAATCCGGTGTGATGATGCAAGAATTGAAGAGCGACGTGCCCCTGGATGGCGAGTACGGCACGTGCTTCCGTGCACAGAGAAGGTCAACATTCCAGGCTGGAGCGGGGGAAAATGAGCATGAAATGCGAGAAGTGCGGTGATTCAATGACTCCTGAGGATGTCCGTGAGTTTGCAGGCAGGAGTCTTTGTGACGACTGCTACCTGGACGCGGTGGCCATGCCAAAGACCTGTGATCCTTGGGCGGTATACAGCGCCAAAAGGACGACTTCGCAGGAGACTGTCCTGACGACGGATCAGCAGAGAATCCTTGACCTCATCAAGAACCGGGGACCGCTCACCTTGGAGCAGATCTGCCGCGAACTGAATCTCAGTGATGAGGAGTTTCGAAACAATTTTGCCACACTGAGGCATATGGAGCTCGCGCGGGGATTCAAAAGGGGAGAGCAGGTCTGCTACACGCTCTTCGACGATCCGTCGTCTTGAGACCCGTACCCGTTCAAGCTGAGGCAGAAGCCGGGAGGACGAGCTGTCAGCCTGCCCTTCTCCCCACCCACAGTTGTCGTTTATCCAATTCCCCAAGAGCTTCTGCCCGGTCATGCTCCGCCGGGCTCATGTACGGTTCCCGGATGGGCGGTTTCTTGCCTTGGCAGTGTGTGCGCAATATCTTTTCTCAAGGATATTGTGTCGAATGCTCTGGTTGATGGAGGACGTCCATGGGAGATAGAGCAAAGGATCTGGCTGACCGTCTCCGGCGGTTCAACGACGAGGTGATCGCCTTTGTCGAGGGCTGCGGCGAGGAAGACTGGCGAAAGACAACCGCTGAGGAATGGAGTGTGGGGGTGGTGGCACGCCATATCGGCGCCGGGCACTATGCCATCATCGATTTGGCCCGGATGATCGTGGACGGGGCGGCACTTCCCCCCTTGACAGCGGAACAGCTCGTCCAGATGGCCAATGATCATGCCCGGATGCATGCCGACTGCACCCAGGCCGAAGTGCTGGAGATCCTGAGGAAGAATGGTAAGAGCCTGGCACAATTCACGGCCGGTTTGGGAGATGAAGAGCTCGACCGGACCGGGTTTCTCACCATGCTCAACCGGGATGTCAGCACCCAGCAGTTCCTCGAAGCGGTTATCCTGCAATCAGGCGGGGAGCACCTGTCCAACATGAGAGCGGCGAAAGCAAGCTGATCGGCGTCGCCGAGGGTGGCTTCCCGGCATGATTCAGGATTGTGGCGTGCTGGAGGCCACCTCTGCAGGAGATTCACCACGAAGCTTCTCCCCCCCAAAAAATGATGAGAAGAAGCCCGTTTGCCATTTCATCCGGTTTGGAAATCACAGCCCGCTACGGCCAGCCCGCTCCCTTGTCCCGGTTGATCACGGCCTGGTAGCTGATGTAACAGACAGGATCGCTGGATTGCTTTGAACGCCCGGGCACTCGCCGCCACTGACGACGCAGGTGAAGCGGGCTCCATGGTCGGCCGGCGCTACACGGGAGAGCCTGTAACTGGATCGGGTGGCACCCTGGATGGCGATGCCGTCTCTGAACCACTGGTAGGAGAGCTTAATGCCTCGAGGACACTTTGCACGGACCTTGAAAGTCGCCGCCCTCCCTTCCACGGCAGAGACATTCGAAGGCTGCTCAGTGATCCTGGTGCAATCAGAAACATTGATCATGAAACGCTGAGACTGCCTGCCGGAGGAGTTCTCTGCGACCACGGTCACGGCATATCGCCCGACGAGCTGCGGCGTCCAGGATATCTGCCCCGTGGTGGAGTTGATGGACATCCCGTCAGGGACGGTCTCCAGCCAGAAAACCGGGGCGGGGATTCCCTTTGCGGTGACGGCATAGCGATAGGGCAGATTGAGCAGAGCGTCTTTGTCCGGGCTCGACGTAAAGCGCGGTGCTGTGGGGCGACATTCAGGGAGAAATGTTTCGAGGGAAGCGAGCCAGGTGTTCGCCATCTTCCGGTAGCCGGTTGCATACGGATGCACAAGGTCCCACATGTCGCCGGCCGGGTGAATGTCGTATTTGATGCCTGCGCCGGTTTCCTGATCCACCAGGATCAACCTGTCGCCTTGTGCGATGCGACCTTCGGCCATGACCTGAACATTGTCGTTGAACTGGGTAGTCAGGGCAACTTCGGGACAGGGAGGTGTGGGACAGACCCGGTTGATGATTCTTGCCAAAACCACAGTGATGTCTTCGTCATAAGCATCCACACGGTCCAGAATTCTCTTGACATCAAGTGGGCTGGCATTGAGGTCGTTTGTGCCAATGTGGAGCAGAACGACATCTGGTTGTGAGCCTGCAAGCCAGCCATAGATGTTATCTGCAATCTGGGTGTCGCTCCAGCCGTTGTGTCCTTCGTGATCCAGGTCGAAGTCACCGAAGAACGATCCACCCTGCTGTGTGCCGACAAAGTCCGCGCAATAGCCGGCCTTCTTCATGCCAAGCCACAGATCCCGTCGATATGATGTCCAACGACTCGAATCGCCGGGACTTGCCGGGTTGTCAGTTCCGGAAAAACCTCCCGCCGTGATGGAATCACCCAAAGGCAGGATACGAACCGGCCTGTCGCATGCCCTGCAATATCCCCTGGCCAGGAGGTAATGACTGCGAATGACGTCTTCTGGAAGTACGCCATCGTAAATCGCCACTTCGTCGACGATCCCAGTGTAGTAGAAGCCTTGGCTGAGGTTCAACCACCCGATGTTTACGGGTGTTTCTCCGGCCTCGAACCCGCTGGCGTATTCGAAGGGCTCACTGGCTTCCAACCTTCCATCAACGTAGAGAAGGTTCCGGCGGTGGACACCGTCTCTCACTGCGACGACGTGATGCCATCTCCAGTCCGTGACATCCCGGGTTCCGACCAGCGACACACCATCTCCACTCTTGTCTGTAAGAGAGAATTTGACAACTCCCTGAGGGGGAGCATTCATGCAATCGACCCCAACCCACCAATGAAGGCCGTTGCTCTGATCTTCGCTGTCCCTCCCCAAAATCACCTCGTTGGCCGAGACCTGGCTGCCGGAACAGGCGCCTTCCTTCTGCATCCAGAACTCCAGGGTGAAGCTGGACCTCTTGCCCCAGTTGAAGGACCCGCCCGGCACATTCACGCCTGTTGCGAATAAGCGGTTGAAGCGCTGCCCTCCCAGAACCCTTCCACCTGCAACAGGCTCTGGACACGTTCCCGCGCACAGAGCATGGTTTGAGCCCACATAGTCGCCAAAGACGCTTCCCCCACTCTCATTGAATTCCCACAAGCTTCGCATACTCTTCGGACATTCCGAGGGGGTCCGGGCAGCGCCCGTTTGGGGAAGTCCAGCCATCACTGTCAATACAAAACAACAGACAACGATGCCCCGCATTCCCTTCTTCAGCAGACTCAATTGCATCCTGGCTTCCTCCTGAGATCTTTCGGGATTTCCGCTTGCCATTCCCATCTTACCACACAAGGCCGGTCGACGATCCCCGCAAAGGTACAGGAAGCGGCAAATCCCGTTGCGTTTCCCACAGGCGCGAGACCCATGCGCACTCACTCCTGAAACTTGCTCATCTCCTCGCTGGATAGGGTGAAAGTGTGCTCAGGACCGGGGAATCGACCTTCCTGAACATCTTCTCGAAACCGGTTCAGGGCATCCTGAATCGGCTGTGCGAGATGAGTGTACCGTTTGACGAATTTGGGTGTGAAACGGTCGAACAGGCCCAGCACATCATGCACCACCAGGACCTGGCCGTCACAGTCGGGGCCGGCGCCGATCCCAATGGTTGGAACGGGGACCGAATCGGTGATGCGAGCTGCGATGGGAGCCGGAATGGCCTCGAGGACGATGCTGAAGCATCCCGCCTCGGCAAGAGCCTGCGCATCTTCTACGAGCGCCTTGGCTGCTTCGGCTGTCTTCCCCTGGACTTTGAAGCCACCCATCTGGGCGACACTCTGAGGGGTGAGCCCGATGTGTCCCTGGACAGGGATCCCGGCATCCACAATGGCCTGGACCTGAGGCACAACCTTCCTTCCGCCTTCGAGCTTGACAGCCTGGGCTCTCCCTTCCTTCAAAAAGCGGCCCGCGTTCATGACGGCCTGTTCAACGCCGGCCTGATACGACAAGAACGGCATGTCTCCGATCACCAGGGCGCGCCGAGCGGCCCGGGACACTGCGCGGGTGTGGTGAATCATTGCGTCCATGCCAACGGAAAGAGTGTCTTCCTGTCCGAGAACCACCATGGCCAGGGAATCGCCGACCAGGATGATGTCAATTCCGCTCTGGTCAACCCAATGAGCGGTCGGGTAATCGTAGGCGGTGAGCTCGGTCAGCTTTCGGGTCCCTTTGGCTGCCAGCACTTCTGGAACGGTCACGCGTGTGGTCATCGTCTGACTCCTTGTCTGAGGTTAGTAGCCGCAAGCCTGGATGTCGGAAGTCGGCTCCGCGCGCAGAATAGTGGAATACGGGATGGGATTCAAGAGAGGGGATTCAGGTATTGGCCTGAAGGGTCCTGACGAGCCTCGTGAGAGTCTCATTGACGATGACCGGGACACCGGCGGCTCTGCCGTAGTCTACAATGGCGCCGTTGATGGCGTCGATTTCAGTGGGACGCCTGCGATCGACATCCTGCCCCATTGAAGAGCGGTTCCTCGATGTAGCCTCGGCTACGGCGAATACACGCTCCACCATGTCGCCCTCGAAGCAGAAGCCTTTTCGCTCCGCAACAAGCAATGCTTCTTCCACGGCAGCCCGGCAAAGCAGGCGGGCCTCCGGGATGGTGTTGATCTGGCCGTTTCGAATGCCCGTCAGCGCCGTGACGGCATTGATCCCGACGTTGACCATGAGCTTCTGCCAGATCAATTGCTGCATGTTGGCGCCGGCCTCTGTCGCGATGCCCGCCTCGACAAAGCAATCGACGATGGATTCGACTCGACCGGAGGGACCGCCGCGAAACTCTCCCAGGACGGTCAGACCATTGCCCCCGTGACGGACTCGGCCGGGTTCCAGCAGAGTGGCTCCCTGGGCTGTCACTCCCACAATGGTTGGGGCCTCGCCCACAACCTCCGCGATGCGCTCAAAGTTCCCCACTCCGTTCTGAAGCGTCAGAAATTCGGTCGAATCAGTGCAGATGTCCAGGATGCTTCGGACGGCGGCCTCGGTCGCATAAGTCTTGACACTCACGAGCACCAGGTTGGCTTTTTCCGGGATCTCCGAAGGATCGCTGTACGCGGGCAGTTCATAACGGCTGAGCGAACCGTCGAGCTCCTCCACCACCAGCCCGTTTTCCCGTACAGCCCGGATATGGTCATGATTGGTGCTCAGGAAAGTGACTCGAGCGCGAGATCGAGACAGTCTTGACCCCACGAGACTACCCAGCGCGCCTGCCCCCAGGATCACAACATGCATTGCGGAACGCCCTCCTCGCAGTATTGTTTGCTCGATCGTCAAAGGATCTGACTGAGAAACCTCTGGGCTCTTGGATGGCTGCATTCCTGGAAGAACTGCTGCGGCGGAGCCTGCTCCAGGATCTCCCCGAAATCCATGAAAATCACCTGGTCCGCAACTTCCCGAGCAAAACCCATCTCGTGTGTTACGACCACCATGGTCATTCCTTCGCGGGCCAGGTTGACCATGACGTCCAGAACCTCCCCGATCATTTCGGGGTCCAGGGCTGAAGTCGGCTCGTCGAAGAGCATGATCTTCGGGTTCATGGCCAGAGCACGCGCGATGGCCACACGTTGTTGCTGTCCCCCCGAGAGCTGGGAGGGGTAGGCACCTGCCTTTTCCTGAATCCCCACCTTTTCGAGAAGCCTCAAGGCCATGGTCTCTGCGTCGTTGCGCGACAGCTTCTTGAGCTTGATGGGGGCCAGCGTCAGGTTCTGCAGGACGGTTTTATGCGGGAAGAGATTGAAGCTCTGAAAAACCATTCCCACTTCCATCCGGATCTTGTTGATGTCGTTTCTCCGGTCGTGCAGGTCGAAGCCGTTCACAATGATCCGCCCCGAATCGATCTCCTCGAGCCGGTTGATGGTTCGCAGTAGAGTGCTCTTCCCGGAACCGCTCGGTCCGATGATGACGACCTTCTCTCCGGTCTGGACACTCATGGAGACGTGATTCAGAGCCTGCAAATTTCCGAAGGATTTGCTGACATCCTCCATGACGATGATAGGATCAGGCTCGGCCATAGTGGTTGTATCTCTCTTCCAGATGACTCACCAGCTTCGAAAGGATCAAAGTTATGATCAGGTAGACCAGGGCAATGACGGTGTACGTTTCAAAATAGGCAAAGGATTCGGCCGCGAACTCTCTCCCCCGTCGAAGCATGTCCGCTACCGCGAGAATGGAGACCAGAGAAGTATCCTTGAGGAGCGCAATGAACTCGTTCCCCACCGGTGGAAGGATGGTTCGCCATGCCTGGGGAATGATAACGTACCGCATGGTCTGGGCCCCATTGAAACCAAGAGATCGGGCGGCCTCCGTCTGACCCTTGTGGATGGATTCGATGCCTGCCCGAAACACTTCCCCCATATAGGCGCCGTAACACACTGACATGGCGATGACGGCGGCCACGATGTCCGGCAGACGCACGAAGCGGCCAAGGGCGTAATAGATGTAGAAAAGTTGAACGAGCAGTGGAATGCCTCGGACAACTTCCACGTATATGGAAGCCAGGGAGTTGATGATCCGGTTTTTGGAGATGCGCCCCAGGCCGGTGATCAGCCCCAGGATGAGAGCAAAGAAGATGGAGCACAGCGTCACCTGAAAGGTGACAAGAATACCGTCGGGGATGAACTTAAGAATCGCATAATAGGGATCGGGCCGCGAAACTGCCAAATAACCGAGAATCAGGATGGCACCCGCAAAAGCTATGCGCCAGGCGGAAAAGAGCCCCGCATCTTTCCTGCTGGGGATGGCGGCACCGTCAGAAACTTCGATCACGTGTGTCTCCATGGGCCTGGTGGGCTGTTACTGGCTCAGCCATTTGGCCCGAATCGCCTTGTCGATCCCTTTCTCCTGAACCGCCTTGATGCCCATGTTCAGCAGGTCCAGAAGCTCACGGTTGCCCTTCTTCACGGCAATGCCGTAATACTCATCGCCCGTCTCCAGAATGGCGGCGATCTTGAGCTTGGCGGCGTACTCGGCCTTCTGGAGGGCATACTGAGCCGCAACGGGGTCGTCGCACACTACTCCGTCGAGGCGTCCGTTGAACAGGTCTTCCATGGCGAGCCCAATCTCATCGTAGGACTTGGCCGTGAGACCCTTGGTCTTCTTGATGGTAAAATAACCGGTGGTCCCGATTTGAGCCCCGAGCTTCTTGCCCTTCATCCCTTCGAGACCTTTGACATCCAGCGTCTTGGGCACAACCAGCGCCTGCCGGACCCTGTAATAAGGCTGAGAGAAATCCATGGCCTTCTTCCGCTCTTCCGTGATAGTCACCGACGAACAGACTGCATCATACTGGCCTGCGTCCAAACCGGCGAAGATGCCGTCCCAGGCTACATTCTTGAGCACCACTTCAAAACCCGCTTCCTTTGCCACCGCTTTCATGAATTCGGGTGCAAATCCCACAATTTCCTTGTTTTCGTTCAGGAACTCCATGGGCGGCCAGGTTGCGTCCTGCGCAACGACAACCGTGCGTCCCCAGGCTGAAGAAACGGCCATGACGCAGAGCAACAGCGTGAAGATTCCTTTTTTGATCATGGATTTATCTCCTCAATTGGCAAACGATGGAAGCTGAGACCGGCATTCTGCCTATACACACACCGTCCGCCGGGTGTCAAGAAGTTCACTGTTATAGCAGTGCACGAGTCATGCTCCCGCTTGTGGTCGATGCCGGATGGCGGACTGGTTCCTTGATCGATCATCAAATATCCCGCTTCCAGAAAGCCGAAAGGTCCAACCGGTGTGAGGCAGTATCCTTGACAGGGAGTGGGCAGCCTCGTATATTTCGTCGCTCATAAGCCCAAAATTTTTGAAGATTCATACGGAGATCACATGAAAACCCTTTTGCTCAATCCCCCCTCCTTCGAAAAATTCGACGGGGGGGCTGGCTCGCGCTGGCCTGCACGACGCGAGATCACCTCCTTCTGGTACCCTGTCTGGCTGGCCTACCCGGCTGGCCTTATCCGTGACAGCAGGCTTCTCGATGCCCCCCCACACGGGGTGACTCCTGCTGAAACCATTGAAATCACCAGGGATTACGAATTCGTGGCTCTGTTCACCAGCACGCCCGGTTTTGCCAACGATATTCGGCTGGCCGAATCCATCAGGGATATCAATCCTTCCGTCAAGATCGCTTTCCTGGGTCCCCACGTTTCCGTGCTTCCTGAAGAGTCCCTCAAGGCTTCTTCGGCTGTCGACTTCGTGGTGCGAAAGGAGTTCGATTACGCTTTATTCGAGTATGCCTCGGGGAAGGATCTTTCTGAGATCCTCGGCGTGAGCTACCGCAAGAACGGAGTCGTCGTGCATAATGACGATCGGCCCTTGTTGACTGATCTCGACAGCCTGCCGTTCGTAGTGGACATCTACAAGCGGGATCTTGACATTGCCCGCTACAATGTCCCATTCCTGAAGCATCCTTTCGTGGCCCTTTACACATCTCGCGGCTGTCCGGCCCTGTGCACTTTCTGTCTGTGGCCGCAGACCTTCGGGGGCCACCGCTGGCGTACCCGCAGCAGCGACAACGTGGTGGCGGAATTACGGCGTGCGCGCGAACTCTTCCCGGAAGCTAGAGAGATTTTTTTCGACGACGATACGTTTGCGTGGGGAAAGGCGCGCGTTCTCGAGCTTTGCAGCAAGATCGAGCCTCTCAAGCTCACCTGGTCCTGCACATGCCGCGTCCACGCAGACCGCGAAATGCTCAAAGCCATGAAGGAAGCTGGATGCCGCCTTCTCATCGTCGGGTTCGAATCCGGGGATCCGGCGGTCCTCAAGAACATCAAGAAGGGGGCCACCGTCGAACAGGCGTATGCCTTCATGAGGAACTGTAAGGATTTGGGACTGGCCGTCCACGGGGATTTCATCATGGGGCTTCCGGGTGAAACGCAGGAAACCATTCGACGTACGATGGAGTTTGCAGAACGGCTTGACTGCGAAACCATTCAGGTTTCCATCGCCCACCCCTACCCCGGAACAGAATTCGACGATTACGTGAGAAGCCGTGGCTACCTCACCGAAGATGATATGGCCGATGAGCTGGGTCATCAATTGCCCAACATTCAGTACCCTGGCCTCAGCCGACAGGAAATTGTTGAGGCTGTTGAGTACTTCTATGGCCGGTACTACTTCAGACCGCGGATCGTTTTTCGGATTGTTCAGCGGGCCATCTTCGACAAAGTCGAGCGTAGAAGGCTTCTCCAGGAGGCAAGAGAGTACTTCCAGCTCCGGGCTCGGCGTCTCAAATTTTCCAGGTCCTAGGATGTCGCAGTGAAGCGACTCATCATCAACGGCGATGATTTTGGAGCTTCCTCCAGCATCAATCGGTCCATTATCCACGCCTTTCGTGAAGGCATCCTGACCAGCTGCAGTCTCATGGTGGGTGAAAGTGGATTCGACGAGGCGGTGAGCTTGGCTCGGGACACGGAGGGACTCGCAGTGGGCCTGCACCTGGTTGCGGTGATGGGTAAATCCGTCCTGTCGCCGGCTCAAATCCCGTCCCTGGTGGACCAGGCCTGCAACTTCCCGGCGGACCCAGCCGGGGCCGGCGCGTTCTATTTTTTTTCGAGGAAGGCCCGAAGGGAGCTCGCCCTGGAAATGAGGGCCCAATTCGAACGTTTTCTATCAAGCGGCCTCAGGATTTCCCATGTTGATGCCCACCTGCATTTTCATCTGCACCCCGTCTTGTTCGAGGAGGCGTTGGGACTCTGCAAAGAATTCGGTGTTCGATATATGAGAATACCCGAAGACGACCCTTGGATGGTCATGAGGTTCAGGGGCGGAATCTCACGTGAGCAAAGATGGATGAGCCGGCTCTTCGGGGTTTTCACCCGACGCATGAAAAGGAAACTGGACGGCCATGGAATTGTCAGCACTGAAAGAGTCTTCGGGCATTTGATGACGGGGCGGATGGACAAGGCCTATGTGATGTACCTTCTGGATCATCTGCCCGAAGGCGATTTCGAAGTGTACTTCCACCCGGATGAGGCCAGAGGAAATACTGCGGCTGCGATTCAGAGGAACCGCGAATTCAGGATCCTGGTGGACCCTGACGTGAAAGCGCATATCGTCGAACGAAATATACAGCTCATCCGCTACGAGCAGTTGGCCCGGTCTCTATGAAAACAGCCATCTTCCTCATTGTTTCAGTTCTGGCGCAGGCGGTGGGCAACACTTGCCTGAGCAAAGGTATGAAAACAATTGCCGCATCTGCCGAGAGCGTGGACACCTTCACGCTGGGACTCCTGGTTGAAGCCATGGGAACTCCGTTGATCTGGCTGGGAATTGTCTGTCTTGTCGTGTTCTTTGGCTTCTTTGCGGCGCTCCTCTCATGGGCTGATCTGAGCTTTGTGCTTCCCGCAAGCTCCTTTGGATATATCCTCAATGTTGCCTTCGCCCATCAATTTCTTGGAGAGCCGGTTTCTCCGGTGCGCTGGGCCGGAACTTTCCTGATCGTGCTGGGAGTCGTTCTGGTCTCGCGCTCGGCGGCGAGACAGGAGCAGGTGCAGAGCGGACCGAAGAGCATGCCTGACATAATGGGCGGAAGATAGTGTTTGGGAAAGGGAGCTTCGCATGACCGTCACGGGTCTCATGGTTCTGGTGATCGTTCTGACCAATGCAGCCGGAGATATTTACATCACCAGGGGAATGAAGCAGGTAGGTGAGATCGGCGGCTTCCGGATCGGCCTGCTGCCGGGTATCATCAGGCGGGTTCTGATGTGCAAAGACTTCCTCCTGGGTGTGTTCTTTCTTGCCTTGAGTTTTTTTTCTTTTCTGTCCGTTCTATCCTGGGCAGATATGAGTTTCGTAGTGCCTGCGACTTCCCTGGTCTATGTGGTGACCCTTGTAGGGGCACGGTTTCTGCTCCACGAGAACGTTGATGGTATGCGGTGGGCTGGAACTCTCCTCGTTTGCCTGGGAGTGGCCTTGATTTGTCTGCCCTGACACTTTTTGAGCCGGTTTCGACCCGTATTACCCTCGCGTCCATGGAAGGTCATCAAGGGGACCCTGGAGCAATGTGATGATCAGTGACTTCGTGGTGTTCATTCTATGGAGCCTTTCCCTGGCATCCATTGCTTATTATCTGGTGAGCATCTATGCAGCACACCGTTTCTTCTCCCAGAGCATGGAGCCGGCCACCTCGGATCTTCCCCCCGTCAGCATCCTGATCCCCCTTTGCGGAATGGATTTCAGGGCTTACGAGAATTATGTTTCCATCTGCCAACAGAACTACCCGACCTTCCAGCTGGTTTTCGGCGTGCTCGATCCGGGCGATTCGTCGGTGGCTGTCGTCAAGAAGCTTAAGGCCGACTTCGCAGAATCGGATATTGAAATGGTCGTGGACTCGCGGGTTCTGGGCAACAATCCCAAGATCAGCAACCTCCGGAACATGCTCAAACACGCCAGGCACCAGACCCTGGTCCTCATGGACAGCGACATCCGCGTGGAACCGGAGTTTCTCGGTCGGGTCGTGCCGCATGCTCTGGAGAAGCACGTGGGGCTGGCGACGTGTCTTTATCGTGGGGCTGAGGCTCCCGGAATGGCCTCCAAGCTTGAGGCCGTTGGCGTCTCGGCGGAGTTCACCGCCGGAGTCCTGGTGGCCTGGCTGACCGAAGGTATGAGCTTTGCCCTGGGAGCTACGGTGGTGACCACTCGTGAAAAGCTTGCGGCCATCGGCGGATTCGAAGCCCTCGCCGATTACCTGGCCGATGACTATGTGCTGGGTCGCCTCATGCGGAAGGCTGGTTATGAGGTTCGACTCCTTCCGGAAGTGGTGGAAACGGTGCTCCCTAGAGTGGGCTTTTCGGAGCTCCTCGGGCATCAGGTGAGATGGAGCCGCGGGATTCGCGCCTGCAGACCGGGAGGACACCTGGGTCTCATATTCACCTACGGCACCGTCGCTGCCCTGGTGAACGGGCTGGTTTCGGGCGGATCGGTGCCGAGCCTGATTCTTCTGGGTACGACCTTATTTGTGCGCCTCTGGCTGGGGTGGGTCGTGGGTGTGATGCATCTCCGCGACAAGCTGCTGGCCCGATATTTCCTGCTCCTGCCCATCCGTGATCTCTTTGCCTTCGTGGTCTGGCTTCTGAGCCTCGCAGGGAACAGAGTTGAATGGCGAGGGCGAACGTACCGAATCCTCCGGGGCGGCAAGATGGTTGACACGATGACCGGTGGCTTGACGGTCGGACGCGACGTTGGGGCAGCTCCGGCCTACGGGGTGGGGTGGGCCATCCGCCTGTATCGGCGTTTGAGCAAATCACTGAGCGCATCCCGCTCAGAGCTCAAAGATTGAATTGGACGTCCCGACACGAAGGCCTGATTATTCTCAGATATTGGATTTCCCAAGCCTTTTTCTTCTCGGTCTGCCGTTCCGGCATCCTGCGGTGCTCGAGTTGAGGGTGGTGCATTCGGGCGCGCCCGATGGCCTTGAATGCATCAGTCGGCTGTGGCCCTGGATTTGCTTGACACTGTTTTCACGGCTGGTTAGTTATGAGTTCCATCTGTGTTAAACTTTTGGGAAATATGTTTGAAGAACACAAACAACTCGACAGGAGAACTGAGAGTGAGTTCTGGAAACAACAGATCTGTGAAAATCTCAGCGGTTTTTTTTGCAGTGTTCTTTGTGTCATGGCTTGTCCTTGAATCGGCGGCTTGGGCTCGAGCGGGTGGCGGACGTTCCATGGGCAGCCGGGGGAGTCGTTCATTCTCGAGCCCCTCGCAGCCATCCAGTCCGTCTCCGGGATCTCAATCCTACGGCTCGAGACCGGGGATGACCGCGCCTTCGCGTCAACCGACTCCTGGTGGTACGTTCGGCCGAAGCCCCTTTCTTCAAGGAATGGCGGGCGGCCTGGCGGGCGGTTTCCTGGGAAGTCTTCTGTTCGGTGGCATGGGTCACGCGTCGCCGGGAGGTTTTGAGGATGGAGGCATAGGATTTCTGGACCTGATCATTTTGGGTCTTCTCCTGTTTTTCCTCTGGAAATTTTTCAAGCGTCGTCGCCAAATGTCAGAAGCATCCGCGTATTACGGGCAGGGGAGAGATGCATATTCGGCGGGAAGCTACGGCCCTCCCCAGGTCGAGCCGTCTTATGGACAGGGCGGCGGTTACGGAGCCGATCCCTCCCATCAGATCCAGCGCGGTTTTGATCAGATTCGCCAGTTCGACCCCTCGTTCAATGCCAACGATTTGAGAGAGCTGGTGCAGGATATGTTCTTCCGCGTTCAGGCGGGTTGGATGAATCGGAGCCTGGACGGCATTCTCGACCTTCTGACTCCGGAGATGGCCCGATATTTCTCCGAGGAATTCGACGGCATGAAGCGGGCGGGGCGAACCAATCGCCTGGAGAATATTGCCATTCGAAAAGTCGAGCCGGCTGAAGTGTGGCAGGAGTCGGGCAGGGATTATGTGACGGTGCTTTTCACGGCCAATCTGCTGGACTACACGCTGGACGATGCCACAGGTGATGTGGTGGAAGGCGATCGATTCAATCCCGTGAAGTTTGAGGAGTTCTGGACTTTCACGCGGGATGTCGGGTCATCTCAATGGCAGCTTTCGGCCATTCAGCAAACGCATGAACCAACGCAGCGTCTTCACTAGTCGTCCCCTCTCGCCCGATGCCTTGAAGCCGGGGTCTTCCTTCATGAAGGCACATTCTTCCTCTTCGAAGACTCTGCAGGCCTTGGATCGCCAGGGGTGAACGGAACAGAAGCTGCGGCCGCTCCTCCTGTATTCCCAGAGGAAGGGGCAAAACCGGTGACCATGCCCGAGGCCGTCGCCGAAGATTCTGCGCCATGGAAGCGGCAGCCGGGACTCGGCTGGAAATTCCGGGAGCCCGCTGGCAATCTCGCAACAAAAGCCACAATGATCGCAGTAGCCCGCGGGCATCCTCACGATGTCCTCGGGCTTTGCGCTGTTCAGGGTTGCCGATTCCCACTTCAGGGCCCTCACCTCCGACAGAATTGAACACCGCTCCGCCAGCATGCGTATGGCATCGGCACCCCGGGTCCGTATGGGCCGCCGGCTCCAATTCGCCTCCGTCCCGAGCCGGCTGAGGTTCCGGAGAAAGAAGGTCATGGGAAAATTCGGGTCACGGATTTCACGGCGGAGGCGGCGAAGGGCTCCGTCTCTCATATATCTCCGGAGCTGTTTTTCAGAATCAGGTAGCATGGGTTTGGTCAGGCCACCTTGTTTTCTTTCATCATGTCAATATGGACTGTGCCGGGTTGTTTCGCGCAAGCACCCCGGCAACCGAAGGGATTAGCGTAGTTGCCATACCTCTTATGAGGAACGGCTGTCAAACCCTTTAAGGCTCCAGGCATCACGGAGGGTGTCATCGGCGCAGAAAGGGTATGATCGTCCCGTGGGCTGAAAGTCATGTGTTTCCGATTCTCAGTGCTTGCTCAAGCTCTCCAGGGCGAGTGTCCGAGAATCATGGCCACCCAGTTGTCGCGCCTCAGGAATGCCCTGGTCTGCAGGTCAAGTTTCGCGTAGCAGACTTGCAATGCCTGGACATCCCCTTCCAGGAACCCGGATACAATGAGAATGCCTTCCGGGAGCAGACGTTGAGTCAAGGTTTGTGCCAGCTGGAGCTGATCGGCGAAGGTCACATTGGCCGCGACCAGATGAAACGGACCCTTGACCAGTGCCACGAGAGTCTCCTCCACCCGGACCCGGCTCTGCACATCGTTGAGGCGCACGTTTTCTTCCGCTGCGGCCAACGCTTCATCGTCGATATCGATGGCCAGGACCTTCGCTCCGAGCTTCGCCATGGCCAGGGCCAGGATTCCCGTCCCGGTTCCCACATCCAGAGCGTTCCACTTCACGTGGGGAGGGGGGAGCCATCCACCGTCGAAAGCATGCTCGAGGGCCTGCAGGCTCAAGATGGTTGAGGGATGCCGTCCCGATCCAAAGGCCTTTCCCGTGTGAAGAGTGATGATACGTTCGCCGGGTCGAGGCCTGTATTCCTTCGAGGGGGGCAGAATGACCCAACCGGAGCCAATCCGGAGGATTGGGGAGCGAGCCTGGCATTCTTCAAGCCATTCCCGCCCGACAGCAGGTCTGAGCTCCGTTTCCAGAGGTTTAAGCCCATAGCTTCTCAGTCGCCCGACATAGGCTTCCAGGTCTTCCTGCTGTGAGGGGATCATACCTTCAGGTCCGAACAGGGCTCGGATGAGTGCGCTCCCCTCGGCCGGAGCATCAGCTTCGATGATGACCGGGCGACCGCTGACCTCCTGGAGGTAGAGAGATGCCTCCTCCTGAAAGGAGCCAGGTATGAGGAACCTCAGTTCGATCCACTTCTCATTGGACATGATGACAAATTATGATGGCGCCCCAGTCAAAATGCAATGAGGAACGAAAAGAAAAGAGGCAGATCGATAGGGGAGTTGAAGGTGGGTCTTCTGCGTTCTGCGGACCCGGGCGAGAGACTGCTCAACCCGAGGGTGCCCGGGTCGGGAGAGAGCAGGGGCGGGTACCAGACCCGCCCCTGAGAATACCTGGTCAGATGTGGAATTGCGGGGTGAAGGCCGGCTCTTGGCAACTCGAGCGTTGCTGCATCAGAAATCCTTGAAGTCTTCGCTGTCGAAGGGGATCATCTCTTCCGGGCTCATCTCTCTCAGACCGCCCTTGGTATGATAGGATCCCGCTCCGTTTCCATTACGCTTCACCTTCTCCTGCGGCATTCTCTGGTTTGAAGAAACCTGGTGGGCGAGTGCTCTGGAGCCTGAACGGGAGACGCCACGCTTCAAGCCGGACGTTTCTTTCGGCATATCCCCATGGGTTCCACTGCCGCCGACGATGGCCGTGAGTCCCGCGACATAAGACTTCATCTGCTCGGCCTGGGCGTTCATCTCTTCGGAGGCTGCTGCGGACTCCTCAGCGGTGGCCGAGTTCTGCTGTACCACCTTCTCCATTTCCGAAACCGCCTGGTTGATCTGCTGGATTCCCTGGGCCTGCTCCGAGGAAGCAGCGGCGATTTCGCTCACGAGCTCTCCCGACTTGTTCACGCTGACGGCGATTTCGCTGAACTCCTGATTGGTCGTGGCAACGGACTCGGACCCCTCCTTCACCTTCTTGACGGTAGCCTCGATGAGACCTGCCGTGTTCTTTGCGGCATCAGCAGCCCTCATGGCGAGGTTTCTCACTTCATCGGCCACAACGGCAAATCCCGCTCCCGCCTCGCCGGCTCTCGCTGCCTCGACGGCGGCGTTGAGGGCCAGGAGGTTCGTCTGGAACGCGATCTCGTCGATGGTCTTGATGATCTTCTGCGTATCCTCGCTGGCGACGGAGATCTCCTGCATGGAGGAGGTCAGCTGCCCCATGGACTTGCTGGCGTGCTCCACGATCTTCCGGGCTTCCTCCATGAGCCGATTGGCCTGAACGGCGTTTTCGGCGTTCTGCCTGACCATGGAGGAGAGCTCCTCGAGGGATGAAGACGTTTCCTCGATGGCTGCGGCCTGTTCGGATGCACCCTCGGCAAGCTGCTGGCTCGCGGAGGAGACCTGGGAGGAGGCCGAAGCCACCTGCTGGGCGCCGTCACCGAGACCTTCCACAACGCGTGTGATGGGTTTGGATATGCTTCGGGCAAAAAAGACGACCCCGACGATGGATAGACCCAGCATGAAGGATCCGATCATGACAATCCAGTTCCTGAGGGAATGGACGGGGGCAAGGAATTCGTCGTTGTTAATCGTGGTGACGGCGTGCCACCCTGTTACCGGGACGGAGGCGAAGCCGCCGGTCTTGACAATACCCTCATAAGTGTAGCCGTGGACTCCTTCATTGCTGCTCAGAACCTTCTCTGTGAAGGATTCCATTCCCTTCAGATTCTTGATGCTTGTGCTCAGAATCACGTCTATTTTCGGATGAGCGATGAATGTTCCTTCCTTATCCACCATGTACGCGTAGCCGGTCTCACCGACTTTGATCGCCGCAACCTTGTCGAAGAGGGCATCGACTTTCATCACGGCGGCAGCCACCCCTACAACCTCGCCCGATGCGGACTTGATTGGAGCACCGATGGGAACCACGGGACTTCCTGACTTTTTAGACTTGATGATCTGGCCGATATTTGCCTTTCCCTCCTTGGCTGCTTTGAAATAATCACGGTCAGCAATGGAGATTCCCTTGTAGGAGCCGCTGGATCCGTCCGCATAGATCGTTCCGCTCAAATCGGCGACGATAATGATCTCATAGTGAGCGCCGATTTCTTTCATGGCAATGGACAGCTTCCGGGACAGGCTTTCCACTTCCTTGAGGTCTCTATTTCCCGACTGGGTCACAAGCGTGGCTGCATCGATGACCGTGTTCCCACAGGCGATTTCCTTGACCATATTGATTTCCGCCTTCATGGCCTCATCCACCACGTCTGCTGCACCCTTGACTTGGGCGAGCAGCTTGCCTTCTGATGCCTCGTTCAGGGCATTTGTGGCGTGCTGGATCGACAAGGCCCCGATTAAGAGAATGGGGATCAATACGAGGAGGATTCCACCGACTAGCAGCTTGACATTCAGGGTCATCTTTTTCATAAGTACTCACTTTCCTTTCCTCTTGGGGGCGATGAGCGTCAAGAACAAGAATTCGAGCATGCACTCATAGATGGCGTACGAATTGGCCGGACTCGTACGCACTCCTCCACTTTCGGCTGGAGGGTCTCTCAACTTTAGGAATCCTGATGAGTAAGTGGCTGGGGATATATGCGAGTCGGCGAGTGCTGACCATGCTGGGGCTGGGATTTGCCTCGGGGCTGCCGCTGGCCCTGACGGGGACGACGCTTCAGGCCTGGATGGCGAGCGAACAGGTGGATCTGCGGGTCATTGGGATCTTTTCGCTGGTGGGGCTGCCCTACACGCTGAAAGTCCTGTGGGCCCCCCTCATGGACCGATTCAGCATGCCGTGGCTTGGACGCAGGCGCGGATGGATCCTCCTGGCACAGTTGCTTCTGGGGGCTTTCATCCTGGCCATGGGGTTCGTGTCCCCATCAAAGACACCCGGACTCGTGGCGATCCTCGCCCTGGCGGTCGCCTATCTCAGCGCCAGCCAGGACATCGTGGTGGACGCTTACCGGGCGGATGTGCTCGAGCGATCGGAGCTTGGCGCCGGCGCCGCCACAACGGTGGTGGGATACCGGGCGGCGCTCCTGGTATCGGGTGCCCTGGCCCTGATTCTTTCGGATCACTTGTCGTGGCGAAGCGTCTATTTCCTCATGGGTCTGCTCATGGCGGCATGCGTCGCATTCACTCTGACCGCCCCGGAACCCCTGGAGAAGATCGAGCCACCAAAATCCCTGCAGGAAGCCGTGATCCAGCCCCTCACCTCATACTTCCGCAGGGATGGCGCCCTGGCGATGCTGGTCTTCATCATGGTCTACAAGCTGGGAGATGCTCTTGCCGGAGCCATGACGACCCCGTTCCTGCTGGAGCTTGGGTTTACCCGGACCGACGTGGGGACGGTCAACAAGGCCTTCGGACTGCTCAGCACCATTGTAGGAACACTGGCGGGAGGGGCCATCATCGCTCACATCGGAGTGAACCGATCGCTCTGGATCTTTGGCTTCCTGCAGGCCGTCTCCAATCTCTCCTTCACGCTGCTGGCTCTCGTGGGAAAGCACTACCCGCTGATGGTGTCCTCCATCGGTGTGGAGAATCTATGCGGAGGCATGGGGAACGCCGCCTTCATCGCCTTCATGATGAGCCTTTGCGACAAGCGCTTCACGGCCACTCAGTATGCGCTGCTCACCAGCTTCATGGCGGTGACCCGGATCCTGGCCGGAGTGCCCACCGGCTTCATGGTGCATGAAATGGGCTGGGCGACGTTCTATGCGGTGACGGTTGGGGGAGCCGTCCCTGGAATATTGCTTCTGCCCCGGTTCGCTCCCTGGCAGCAGACCGCTTCCGTGCACGAGCCTGCCGGCTCACGTTCTTAATCCCTCGAACCCAGCAGGTGCTGATTTCCCAGGCGCACTCGACGAAGCCCGGCTTTCCGGGCTGCTTTCAAGCATTCCTCGGCCTGGCGACAGGAGGTAGTCGGGAAGTCCTCGAGACAGAATTCAGGGGCAAACGCCAGAAGTGTGTAAGGGATATCCGGGTTGAGAGATGCGATGAAGGAGGAGATGTTGGAAACCTCTCTGGCCTCGACGTAGCCCGGAACCATGAGGGTACTGGCAACAAGGAGCGGCGGTTCGGGACGCAGGGGGACCCATTGTGCCAGGGCTGCAAAGTTCTCGAGAACGAGCTGGTTGTCGCAGCCGCACAGGGCTCGATGGATATTTGGATTCCAGGCCTTGAGATCGATTTTGATACAGCCTCCGCTCTCGAGGGACAGCCGGGCCATGTGCTTGAGGAGATCCGGATGCATGCTTCCGTTGGTCTCCCAGCAGATGCGGAGCAATTGCCCCGGCCTCTCCCTGAGCATTTTTTCGGATGCAGCCAGGGCGTAGGGCAGCTGGGGAGTCGGGTCGCCTCCAAAGTAGCACACGCAGCTGGTTCTTGAGTTGACCTCCCCGACGAGGCTGTCAAGGCTGTGCCAGTTTGCCGGAGTGAGATGGGCTTTCCTGAATGACCAGTTCTGGCAGAACAGGCAGTTGAAGTTGCAGGCTTCGAAATAGACGGCAAGGTTCAGAAAGCCGACCTCAGTCCCCGGATCGTGGGCGTATTGCGGATAGCCGCTGCCGGTTCCCGCTGCACAGACCCAGTCTGCAACACAATTGGTGGGGATCGGATCGAAATAGTGAGAGAGCCTGGCCCTGACGTGCCCATCGACGTAAAAGCTGTCGGGGTGACCGTTCCGAATGCCGCAGTATCCCGCTTCAGTCATCCCGGCGTAGCACTGGTGCAGGCAAATGGTACATTGAGTTCCAGCCATTGTTCTCGGGGGTATGGGGGGGAGGTCGAACACCCGGCGCGATTCATGATGTACCGCCTCGCAATACCTGCGGCTTTCACTCCAGCGATGACGAATGCACGCCGGGCATACCCCGACGCTGCTTCCCAGCCCTGCATAATGATTCCCGCAGACCGGGCATACCAGGTGATTCGATCGAGAGCTCATCCGGCTGATGTTCCCCATGTTAACAAATTCTCGGAAGCGGTTCGCCGCGCAGCATATCGATGAGACGAAGCCCTCCAATGCGTGTCTTGAGGAAGACCCGGCCCGGTTCCTCATCAACCACCGAGCCGATCCGACATGCTTTTCGGCCCAGCGGATTCCTGCGCATGACCGCAAGCGTTTGGTTCGCCTCTGACTGGGGCAAAATGGCAAGGACCTTGCCTTCATTCGCAATGTAGAGGGGATCCAGTCCCAGGATCTCGCATGCCCCCGCCACATCGTCGGCCACCGGGATGGCCTCTTCATGAAGCTGGATTCCGA
Organism: uncultured Syntrophobacteraceae bacterium; assembly: GCA_964557955.1. Taxonomy (GTDB): domain Bacteria; phylum Desulfobacterota; class Syntrophobacteria; order Syntrophobacterales; family Syntrophobacteraceae; genus JALOOX01. The sequence goes on along the minus strand of CAZLCS010000002.1, from coordinate 201,475 downwards.
CGTTGGACTGCTGAGCGATTTCGTTCAGGGTTGTAGCCACGCCGCCGCGAGTGGGATCGCGAAGCACATGGATGTGCGGGCTGGACTGCAGCATTTCCCCGATCAAGCCATTCAAGGCTGCGGAGTCGCTCAGGATCTCGTTTTCGAAGGACAGGCCCTCGCGTTTGCAGAGGACGGCCATACCGTGATCCCCGATGGTGCCGTTCACCAGGATGGTGTCGCCGGGTTGAGCATATTGGCCTCCAATCCTTAAACCCGGTGGGACCACACCCACCCCGGCCGTGTTGATGAAAAGCTTGTCAGCCTTGCCGCGGGGGACCACCTTGGTATCGCCGGCCACAATCAAGACTCCGGCAGCCCGTGCCGCTTCACCCATGGAGGTCACGATCCGTTCGAGCAGGTCCAGGGGGAGCCCCTCTTCGAGAATGAAGCCGGCCGTCAAATAGAGCGGACGGGCTCCGCGCATGGCCAGGTCATTCACCGTCCCGTGGATTGCCAGGCTGCCGATGTCCCCACCCGGGAAAACGATCGGATCCACGACATAGGAGTCCGTTGTCATGGCTATGCTGCCGGCCTCCATTTGAAGGAGGGCGCTGTCATTGAGCTCCACCAGATAATCATTGGCGAAGGCAGCCACGAAAAGCTCTTTCACGAGCTCATGCATGGCGCGGCCCCCGCTGCCCTGGTCCAGTTGAATGGTCTTGGACATGTTCCTTTCTTTCAGGCTGGTCGATGATAGCGATAATAAGCGCCGCACGTGCCTTCACTGGACACCATGCAAGGCCCTTTGGGATTCTCCGGATCGCACACCTTTCTGAAGAGTGCGCATTCGACAGGCGTGATCACACCGCGCAGCACCTCTCCGCATTTGCACCCGGGGTGCTCCTGAACCTCAATGACCGGCATGGAGAATCGCCGGACGGCGTCATAGGTCCCCCATGCGTCGCGCACGCGCAATCCGCTCAGAGGAATTGTCCCCAGCCCACGCCAGGTGGTGTCCGCCGGTTCGAAGATCTCATCGATGAGCGCCCGGGCCACTGGATTCCCCTCCCAGTTGACGGCTCTCAGGTATTGATTCTGGACGATGGATTGCCCGTGGCTCACCTGGTCCACGAGCATACCTATTCCCTGCAGGACGTCGAGGGGCTCAAAGCCCGTCACCACGCAGGGGACTCGATAGCGGCCCGCCACTTCTTCGTAGGAAGCGGCTCCGATGATGGTGCTCACGTGCCCGGGACAGAGGAATCCATCCAGGTGGAGATCCCCCGAGTCCAGAAGGGCGCGCATGGCGGGAGGGAGCAGCTTGTGGGCGGAGAACACCGAGAAATTGGTCAGTCCTTCCCTGGATGCCTGCTTGACGGCTGCAGCGATGGTCGGCGCCGTCGTTTCGAAACCGATGCCCAGGAACACCACATGGCGTGCAGAGTTGTCGCGGGCGATCTGCAGTGCGTCAAATGTGGAGTAGACGATGCGAACGTCAGCGCCTCCTGCGCGCTCCTTCTGAAGCGAAGATTCGGATCCGGGCACTCGGATGAGGTCCCCGAAGGTGGTGATGATCACATCGGGCTGCTGCGAAAGCCAGATTGCACGGTCGATATCCTCGTTGGCCGTGACACAGACGGGGCACCCCGGCCCGCTGATGAGCTGGATCCAGGATGGCAGAAGCTGCCTCAATCCGGCACGGAATATCGCCACAGTGTGGGTTCCGCAGATCTCCATGAATCGCATGGGGCGAACAGGCGGCTCCCGTTTCTGCAGAGACCGGATGAGCGCCTGCGCCAGCTGGGGGTCACGGTATTCATCGAGGTATTTCAATAGATGCTCCAAAGCTCTTGGTTATGGACAGTCTTTTGGGGATCAACAATCAGGTGGTCTCGGCAGGAGCCGCGCTTTGAAGCCAATGCCCGCCGATGATGGCCTGACCGAGAGAAATGCATGCGTCGTTGGCTGGAAGCTGCGTGTGGATGTAAACCTCCAGCCCTTTCCGCCGCAGCTCTTCCTCGAGGTGGAAGCTCAAGTAAGCGTTCTGGAAGACTCCGCCGCTCAAGGCCACCCGGTTCAGTCCTGTTTCCATGACAAGCCGCTGCGTGGCTCCGGCCAGCAGGCCCACCAGGCCGTTGTGAAAGCGAGCGGCAATGACTCCTGGAGCAACCCCGCCTCTGGCGTCTCCAATCACCTCGCGAACCATCGGGAAAGGATCGAGGATCACAAGATCGCCATCTTTATGGAGTTCCGCCAAATAGGACCCCGTCTCCTCTTGAAGGATGGCTTGCTCCAGTTCGATGGCGGCCTGGCCTTCGTAGGTGACTCTCTCGCGGCTTCGAAGGCCGGTCAGGACCGATACGGCGTCGAACAGCCTTCCGCAGGATGAAGTGAGGGGGGCGTTGAGCCCTCTTTGCATCATCTTCAGGAGGACTTTGAGCTTATCCCTCGGAATGGCACTCAAAAATTCAGGATACAGTGACTCGGGGTCCTCTGACGCCATGCTCCAAAGATAGCTCACTGCCATTCGCCAGGGCTCACGAATGGCCTGGGCGCCTCCGGGCAGAGGCACATAACGGAAACGGGCCAGCCGCCGAAATTCGAAACCGTCCACGAGCAGAATTTCCCCCCCCCAGACGGTGCCGTCGGGTCCATACCCGCTCCCATCCATGGCCAGGCCGAGCACAGGGCCGCTCAGGTGGTTTTCTGCCATGACGGCAGCAATGTGTGCGTGATGATGCTGTACGGCCAGCCGCGGGATTGCTTCCTGACGAAGCGCCCACTGGGTATTCAGGTAATCCGGGTGCATATCGTGGACGATACAGCGCGGTGTGATTTCCATGACCCGCTGGAGATGGGAGATCGTGTGCTCGAAAGATTTGAGGGTCTCCAGGTTCTCGAGGTCCCCGACGTGCTGGCTCACGAATGCCTCACGGCGTCGCGTGAGACATATGGTATTCTTGAGTTCGGCCCCCACGGCAAGAACCGGGGGGATCTCCTCCTTGAGGAAAACCGGAACGGGCACGTATCCCCGAGCTCTCCGCAAAGGGCGGGAACGGCCGGCAACTATCCGGAGCACCGAATCGTCGCAGCGCACGTGAATGGATCGATCGTGCAGCAGGAGGATATCGGCGATATTCCGGAGCCGCTCCCTGGCAAGATCGTTTTCCATGACGATGGGCTCATCGCTCTGATTGCCGCTCGTCATGACGAGGGCCGAATAGGTGCTCCCTTCGAAGAGCAGGTGATGAAGCGGTGTGTAGGGGAGATAGGCGCCGAGGTTGCGATTGTGCGGCGCCACGCCGGGCGCAATGGGCAGTTCGGGATCGGCGGATATCTTCTTGAGAATGACGATGGGCCGCTCGATGCTCCTGAGCAGCCGCTCTTCAGCGTCGCTGACCTCGCAGGAACGGCGGACCGCTTCGATGTCCCGAAACATCACGGCAAAAGGCTTCTCCTCGCGGATCTTTCGGCTCCTCAGCCGCGCGACAGCTCTTTCACTCGTTGCGAGAACGGCGAGATGGAAGCCTCCGAGGCCTTTGATTGCAGCGATGGCGCCGTTCTCCAGACGGGAAACGGTCTCCTTCAATGCACCATCACGGGAGGCGAGGCGTGTACCGTCCGGCGCCTCCAGCCAGAGCTGCGGTCCACAGGTCCAGCAACCATTGGGCTGGGCGTGGAACCGCCGATTGGCAGGATCCTCGTACTCTTCCAGGCATTGCGGGCACATTTGAAAAGAGGCCATGGTAGTCTTGTCGCGATCGTAGGGAATGTCGCGGATGATGGTGTAACGCGGCCCGCAATTGGTGCAGTTGATGAAAGGATAGCGATGCCGGCGGTCTTCGGGGTCCATGAGCTCCCGCAGGCAGTCCCGGCAGGTACAGACATCGGGCGCGATGAGTGTCGTGCGGGAGTCTTGTGCAAGGCTGTTGACGATTTGAAAAGGGCCGAGGGGAGCAAAGGGCCGATCGGTGGCCTCGATGCGCACGATGCGGGCCAGGGGAGGCGCCTCGTCGGGCAGGTCCTTCAGGAAGGTCAGGACATCGCCGGCGCTACCGGCGATTTCCGCTTCAACCCCGTCGGCCTGGTTGCGGACCCAGCCTTCGAGCTGGTTGCGGAGCGCCAGCTGATAGACGAACGGCCTGAAGCCGACTCCTTGGACAATCCCCTCAATCTTCAGATGTAAGCGCCGCTTTTCCAGATCCAATTGCCCGCTCCATCCCGACAGGCACATTCGTAAGCGCAATCAGGGTCAAAGCCTGTTCCAAAGCCCTTTGCCCGTTCACGTCTTGGTGAATCGGGGGCAGCACCCCTCATGGGAGCAGGACGATCGGTCTTGCGAAGCGGAAGGCTTTGGCTCCCCTCGCCGGGGCAGCGGTCGGACGACCGCCTAAGATCTATTTCTCCCTCTTTCGGCAACCTTGGCTTCCAGCCAGGATATCCAGGACTCGATGCCTTCCCCGGAGCGGCAGGAGACTTCAAAAATAGTCTGTTTGGGGTTGAGCTGCCGGGCTTGGTCCCGGATCTTCTCCATGTCACAGTCGATGTAGGGCAAAAGGTCGATCTTGTTCACGATAAGTACCGAGGAAATCTGAAACATCAGGGGATACTTGAGGGGCTTGTCGTCCCCTTCGGTGACGCTGAGAATAGTGACCTTTTCGTGCTCTCCCAGGTTGAACTCGGCAGGACAGACCAAGTTTCCAACATTCTCGATGACCAGAAGCTCCAGATTCGTGAGATCCAGCGAATCCAGGGCGATCTGGATCATGTTGCCGTCCAGGTGGCAGCCGCCGTCGGTATTGATCTGCACGGCCTGAACCCCCTTTCGCTGGATTCGTTCAGCATCGTTGGAAGTCTGAAGATCGCCTTCAATGACGGCCATTCGGAGCCGCCCGGCCAGTCCGTCGACGGTTCGCTCGAGCAGGGAAGTCTTGCCCGCCCCCGGAGAGCTCATGAGGTTGATGGCAAAGATGCCCAAATCATCGAACCGTTTTCGGTTGGCAGCCGCCAAACGTTCATTGGCCTGAAGGATGTTCTGTACGACCGGTATCTTCAACTGAGCCATCGTGATCTCCCGTTTCCCCCTCGATATTGAGCAGAGACATCTCTCTTCCACTCACCAGTTCGAAAGCCGGCGCCCGGCACTGAGGGCAAATGAAGGAGAGGTTTTCCACCTCGAAGAGCGTACCACAGTCCGAGCAGCGGGCGACGACCGGTATGTTTTCAATTTCGATCTCCGCCCCCGCAGCGATGGTGTTCTCACTGATGAGATTGAAGCAGAAGGTGAGCGACTCCGGAACCACGGCGGCCATTTCGCCCACCTGGAGTCTGATCGTCCTGACCTGTTTCAACTGATGCTGTCGGCCTGTTTCGAGGACGATTTCGAGGAGGCTTTGAGCAATGGACATTTCGTGCACGCAATCACCTTTGCTGTCCCTGTTGAACTGTGCCAAACGCCAAAAACCACTGGCAATTAACATAGACGATATATGGGATCAAGCCCTGAGGGCGAGATCCCGGCGATCAAGGAGCCATGCCTGGATGAGACTGTCTCAACCATGCCAAACTGCCGGTAGACACCAGCGATCTTCACGATTATATTGGCAGCACATGCCGCCCGTTTGGGGCGAAAATCAACCATGATTTGAATGAAATTTTTCCCGACTCTCCAGGAGCTCCAGATGACCAATTCATACAATCATTCCATGGACATGTTCTGTACAGCGCTCGAGATGAAAGAGCGGAAGAAGAACCTGTACAATGATGCCATGAAAGCATGCCCCGACCAAGTGGGCATTGAAACGTTCCGTATGCTCAAAGAAGCGGAAGAGGCCCATCACCAGCACATTCAGGAGATTTACGAAGAGGCCAAGAAGGGGAAAGTCTCACCCGACGCCTGCAAGTTCTACGATTTTGAAACGGAGGACAAGCAGTCCGTCCTGCGAAAGATCGCCGAGGAACACGGCAAGATCCCCAAAGCCTGCGTGGACGATGTGGTGGCGATAGAGACAGGCATGCAGCTCGAAAACGCCAGCATTCAGTTTTTTCAGAATGCGCTGGAAAAGAGTGAAGATCCTGTGGAGCGTGAATTTCTTGAGAACATGATCAAGGAAGAAAAAGAGCATTTTGTGCTTTTGGCTGACCTCAAGTTCTATTACACCGATCCGGAAAATTGGTTCATGGAAAAGAGCAGGGCAAGGCTGGACGGCGCCGGTGGTGTGGCATAGCCCGGCTTCTGGTTTCAATATCTCGTTTCGATGGTCAGGATGCGCAGCAGGAGAGAAGGAATGAATCGAAAGCGGTATGTGCAAGGGCTCCTTCCGGCCCTGCTGGCTCTGGTTCTGTTTGCATTTGCAGCGCCCGGCATGGCTGCCGACCAACCTCCCCGGGAGGGAGAGCTGTTCCCTGATCTCAAGTTTCCCGTCCCCAAGAGTCCTGAGCATACTGCTTATCTGGGACTCGATTCCAAGGTCGGGACGTCGTTCAGGGTGGGGCAGGTCAAAGCCGAGGTGGTTATTTTCGAAGTCTTCAGCATGTACTGCCCCCATTGCCAGAGAGAAGCGCCCAGCATCAACATCCTTTACAACCGCATTGCCGAGCGTGGACTTGAGGGGAGGATCAAGCTGATCGGTCTTGGTGCCGGCAATTCCCCCTATGAGGTGGATCTTTTCAAGTCAAAGTACGGCATCAAGTTTCCCTTGCTTCCCGACACGGATCTCGCCCTGCACAAGGCGCTGGGCGAAGTCAGGACTCCGTATTTCATCGCGGTGGTCCTGAAGCCTGATGGGAATCGGCGCGTGATCTATTCCAAAGTGGGGACCATCGGGGATCCAGGACAATTTCTGGAGGGCATTGTGCAGCAGGCTGGGCTTCGCTGAGAAGGGAGCGCCATGAGAGCTCGACGCAACCTCGGTTACACAAGCATCATACTGGTTCTGTTCCTGGCGGCAGCCACCTCCTTCGCCGTTTCGGAGAGTTTTAAGGGGCAGATCTTCGATACGGGCAAGCTTGCTCCTGTCAGCAGCCAGGCCAGGTTGAAAGTGGGGGATGAGGCTCCCGACTTTACGCTTCCCTCCATCAAGGGAGAGAAGGTTTCTCTCAGCCAGTTTCGAGGAAAGCATAATGTGGTGATTTCATTCGTTCCGGCTGCGTTTACCCCGGTCTGTTCGGAGCAGTGGCCGGGTTATAATATGGTGAAAGACATTTTCGAGGCCAACGATGCAATGCTGCTTGGCATCACGACGGACAACACCCCGACACTTTTCGCGTGGACGGAACAGATGGGGGGAGTCTGGTTTCCGGTCCTGTCCGATTTTTGGCCTCACGGAAAGGTGTCGGATCTATACGGTGTCTTGAGGACCGAAGGGACGTCGGAACGCGCCCTTTTTGTCATCGATAAGCAAGGGATCGTTCGGTATATCGATATCCATGATATCAACCAGAGGCCGGACCTCGCCATTCTGGTCCAAGAAATCGAGAAACTGCCTCGATAGGCTTTGCAGCAGGCGCAGGCTCTATGTGTCACGAGCTGCGCATCACGTGTGGATCACTGAAATGACTGGACCGAGAGGAGTGGAAGCATGGCAAAGAAGACGAGACATGTTGTGAGGGGTGAATGCCCACAGTGCGCTTGTGGCGACGTTTCCTTCATTCCTTCTGAGACCATCAGAGAAAAGTACATTGGGCCGGAGGAAGAAGTGGAAATCATGTGCCCGACGTGTGGGACCAAACATAAGGGCAAACTGGTTGTAGAGGAAGTGGAGTCATAAGCGTTGAAGGGGGATGGGTCTTGCTTTGTGCGTGACCCGGTGAAGTTCTCGGCAAGCCACTGATATTCAACACCAAGGAGGGACCTATGACAACACCTGCACATTGCCCCGGGTACGAAAACTTCAAGAACTTGAGCTCTTTCGTGTGCAAATGCCCTGAGTGCGGGAAGGAAAAGGAGATCTTCTCCGACGAATTCAACAAATCTCATACGTGTGCGGGCTGCGGGAAGCCCATCGATTTTTCCAAGTGCTCGTTGGAAGGAACCGGAGGAGTGACGGCCCCCCGCTGAGAGAAGCTTTGAGAGCTGCTCATCTGCAGGACCTGGAACTTCTCGCCTCCTGCCACCCCATCTTTTTGAAGGGGAGGGCGTGTTCCCTCCCCTTCATCCTCCCACCCGGCCCAAACCCGTAAAAAGGAAACCCTCAGCGGAGGCCAGGTCATGTCCAATCGTCTGAGCCGCGAAAAGAGTCCCTATTTGCTGCAGCATGCCAACAATCCCGTGGATTGGCATCCATGGGGAGAAGATGCATTCGCTCGGGCCAGGGAGGAGGACAAACCTGTCTTTCTTTCCATTGGATATGCCACATGTCACTGGTGCCACGTGATGGAGCATGAATCTTTCGAAGACCTGGAGGTTGCCGCACTTCTCAACGAGCATATGGTCTCCATCAAGGTGGATCGCGAAGAAAGGCCGGATGTCGATGACATTTACATGACCGTCTGCCAGTTGCTGACAGGGAGGGGAGGGTGGCCCCTTTCCATCTTCATGACCCCGGACCGCAGACCCTTCTATGCGGGGAGCTATTTCCCAAAGGAAAGCCGAATGGGCATGCCCGGGTTCATGGAGATCATTCGCTCCGTAAACAATCTGTGGCGGCAGGACAGAGACCGTCTGCTCCAGGTTTGCGACAAGATTATTGGAGCGATGCAGCCGGAAAAGAAGAGTGCAGATTCGGTTGTTCTGGGCCTGGATACTCTGGCGAAGGGGCATGACCAGCTCAAGCAGATGTTCGATACAAGGTGGGGAGGTTTCGGAAAGGCCCCCAAATTTCCTACGCCTCATCATCTGACCTTCCTCCTGAGGTGGCACGAGCGCCGCCCCGAATCCGGGGCTCTCACCATCGTTGAGAAGACTCTGGACAGCATGCGCAATGGAGGGATGTTCGACCAGGTGGGCCTGGGATTCCATCGCTACTCGGTAGATGAGCGCTGGCTCGTTCCGCATTTCGAGAAGATGCTTTACGACCAGGCGATGCTGGCAATGGCCTACGTCGAGGCTTACCAGGTGACGGGAAATTCTTCTCACTCCGGTGCCGCCCGCGATATATTTGAGTATGTGCTGCGGGACATGCAGGGGCCGCACGGCGGGTTCTTTTCGGCTGAGGACGCCGACAGTGAGGGAGAGGAAGGCCTTTTCTACGTCTGGACCCCAGAGCAGGTGAAGGCCGTCCTGGGAAAAGAGCGGGCCGACCTTTTCTGCGGATTCTTCGACGTCACGGCCGCAGGGAATTTCGAGCACTACAGGAGCATCCCCCATCGACCCAAATCCCTGGAGGTTTACGCGAGGATCAAAGGATTGCAGGCCGATGCATTGAAGACGGTCCTCGAGGAGTGCAGAAAAGAGCTCTATCTTGAAAGGGAAAAGCGGGTCCACCCCCTCAAGGACGACAAGGTCCTGACCTCCTGGAACGGTCTCATGATCGCGGCCCTGGCCAAAGGCTACCAGGCGATCGGGGAGGCTTCATGGCTTCAGGCAGCAGTTCGGGCTGCGGATTTCGTGCTGGAAGCCCTGATTGACGATTCCGGCCGGCTGCGCCGCCGCTTTCGGGAAGGAGAGGTTGCCCACCTCGGATTCCTGGATGATTACGCTTTTTTGGTATGGGGCCTCATCGATCTCTATGAGTCGACACTCGATGTGCGTTTCCTGGAACAGGCGGTGAGGCTCAACGGAGACATGCTGAGGCTGTTCTGGGATGACACGGCTGGAGGGTGTTTCTTCAGCGGAGTGGATGGGGAAGCCCTGATCGTGCGAGACAAGCCGATCTACGACGGAGCGATCCCGTCGGGCAACTCCGTGGCGGCCCTCAACCTGCTTCGTCTCGGCCGCATGATGGGGGATCCTTCACTGGAGCAGCGGGGAGAAATGATCCTGGATCATTTCTCGAGTCTGGTATCCGATTACCCCTCGGCGTATACTCAGTTTTTAAATGCGGTGGACTTCGCTGTCGGCCCTGGACAGGAGGTGGTGATCGTCGGTGATCCGACGGCCCCTGATCACAGAGGCATGCTCGAAGCCGTCCACCGGAAGTTCGGGCCACGCCGCGTCGTTGTGGGGGCTCCCGTCGACGAGGGAAAGCCTCGCGTTGTGAGGTTATGTCCCTATGTGGAATCCATGGGCGCCGTCGACGGTAAGACGACAGTGTATTTGTGCGAGAATTACGCCTGCCGGAAACCGGTGAACGATCTCGAATCGCTCCGTCAGGCGCTCGCAGGGTGACAAGGGCAAGTTGTGCAGGCCGCCTGGGTACGGTCGGCTAAGGGTAGGGAGACGAGGGTGTGAGACAGTCGGGAGAAAGCATGGATCGAGTCAGGAGTGTCTTCGAGGTCTTGAAGACGGATCCCGAAGCCGCGGGACGCCGTGTGAAGGTAAACGGCTGGGTCCGTACCAGGCGGGATTCCAAGGCTGGAGTGAGCTTTATCGAATTGAACGACGGGTCCTGTCTCAAGAACCTCCAGGTCGTGGCAGACCACAGCCGCCCCGCTGTTCAGAGCGTTCTGGCAGGGATCAGCAATGGATGCAGCCTTTCGGTCGAGGGAACCCTCGAGCGCTCCCCGGGCAAGGGGCAGGCCGTCGAGGTTCACGCTACAAGGTTGGAAGTGGTGGGACCTGCAGACCCTGCAACCTACCCGCTCCAGAAGAAACGGCACTCCTTCGAATTCCTCCGTGAAATCGCTCATCTTCGCCCCAGAACCAACACCATCGGTGCGGCCATGCGCGTCCGGAACCGCATCAGCTTTGCGATCCACCAGTTCCTCGAGGAGCGCGGGTTCCTGTACATCCACACCCCCATCATCACGGCGAGCGACTGCGAAGGGGCCGGGGATGTCTTCCGGGTCACCACGCTCGATCCGAGCCGGGCCGTGCCCGGGCAGGAGGCTGCCGCCCTTTCGCCGGACTTCTTCGGACGTCCGACGTTTCTCACGGTGAGCGGCCAGCTGCAGGCCGAGATCTATGCCCTCGCGTTGGGGAAGGTCTATACGTTCGGTCCCACGTTCCGGGCTGAAAATTCCAATACCAGCCGCCATCTGGCCGAGTTCTGGATGGTCGAGCCGGAAATGGCTTTTTGCGACCTGATCGGAGACCTTGAGCTCGCGGAGGCGATGGTAAAGCACCTCGTTCAAGCGGTGTTGGATCGCTGTGATGAGGATATCGAGTTCTTCAGCCGGTTCATGGAGCCCAATCTGAGGCAGGTACTGGAGCAGACGGTGAGGGACCCCTTCGAGGCGATTTCCTACACGGAGGCCGTTCAACTGCTGGAGAAGTCGGGCGAACCATTTGCTTTTCCCGTGGCTTGGGGCAATGACCTCCAGGCGGAGCACGAACGCTACCTGACGGAGAGGGTATTCAAAAAGCCCGTCGCCATCTTGAACTTCCCGCGGAGTCTAAAGCCATTCTACATGCGCGTGAATGATAATGAGAGCACCGTGGCTGCCATGGATATTCTGGTTCCCCGCATCGGTGAGATCGTCGGGGGCTCCCAGAGGGAAGAGCGCAAGGATATGCTCTTGGAGCAGATGCGGTCGAGGTCCATTTCGGTGGAAGAATACCGATGGTATGTCGAGCTGCGGGAGTGGGGGACGGTCCCGCATGCCGGCTTCGGCCTGGGGCTGGAGCGGATGGTTCAGTTTTGTACCGGAATTCCCAATATCCGTGAGGTCATTCCGTTTCCCCGTACACCCGGCCACGCCGAGTTTTGACCCTCGCCCGATTTATCCTTGCCACCACCCCTTGAGGCGGTTAGATTTGCGCCGGTTCTTCGCGGGTGGCCACGCCCCGCTTGCCTTTCGGCGACATGTCGCCTGCGGTGCGACTGCGGCCGATGCCGGGGACTTGGCGTGAATCAGGGGATCGGTTGGGATTGCGGCATGGGATGGGGCATCCGGCGTAGGGAAGGGCTGAGGAAAGAGGAGGCGGCGGATCATGGGACTTCCGGAGCTTGAAGTCCGGTGCTGGAAGTGCTGGGGAGAGGGAGTACTGGCCTCCGAAGACCATGGAGACATGACGGAGTGCGACCAATGTGGGGGGCTCGGCTGGCTGCCCACTGCTGATGGCCGGAGGCTCCTTGATTTCTTGGAACGACACCTGGTGATCCAGGGTGACGAAGAGGAAGAGGAATGAGTGATCGCAGCAAGGCCAAGACAGCCGCCGTTGCAGTCCTGGCGGTAGCTCTTCTGTTCATTTGCTGGGCCATGTTCGGCTTTCTGGCGTCCCCGCCAATCCAGCAGGCCGAGGGGTTCAGGGATATCGCCTGGGCCGCGAATATCCGTGACCTGCCTGACCTGAAGCTCATCGGCGAGGATAAGGACCAGAAGTTCTACACCCGGGAAGGCGAGGTCGTGGAGCTGCATGGCATTGTGGTGGACAAGGTCGTTTATGGCTTCTACAAGGGGCGTTTTTACAACGTCATGATCTATTTCAGTTCGATGCAGAGCTTCACGAGGATGCGGGACCAGTTCGTCAGGGAATATGGAAATCCCTTTCGCCCAGACGAATCCGACCGTAAGCTCTTCTGGGCTTCAGGCAAAGTGAATATTTTGCTCACTTACGACGAGACCCTGAACCAGGGTCGCATCAGCCAATTCTTTCAACCCATCGAGGCCGAAATCGAACGGGACGAAAAGGCTCGCCAGGAGCAGGCCGCCCCGGCCAAGTCCTGAGTCTATGCCCACCTTGTGCTGCTGCATGGATGAGGGCACTGCGACCTACCCAGTGCCCTCATCCATGCCTCGATAAGGATCTCCCTCCCTCTTTACCGCTGCCAGAGCCCGCAGTTCTTCGCGAAAGCGATCTCCAGTCTTGACTACAAAATTGTTCTATTCATCCTTCTTAGTGACAATGTGAACAAAAGTGTTCCATGTCTTGAGCTAAAATAGATAAGCCTTTTCATGAAAACATAATAAATACAGTATAATATGGTGGTATTTCCTGTCTTGGCCTGCTCCTTGCCTATTCCTCCAGCCAACAGGTGACAGACACATTTCGTGCAGGGAGGAACGTCATGGTCAAGATCGAGGCAATCATCAAGCCGTTCAAGCTGGCTGAGGTTCAGCACGCCCTCGTGAATAAAGGACTTCAGGGAATGACGGTTCATGAAGTCAAGGGGTTCGGTCGGCAAAAGGGACATGTGGAGGTTTACAGGGGAGCCGAGTACAAGGTGGACTTCATCCCGAAAATCCTGGTCACTCTCGCCGTGCCTGAAGCCAGAGCCCGGGAAGTCATGGAAACCATACAGGAGACGGCCAATACGGGCAAAATCGGGGATGGCAAGATCTTCGTTTCCGGGATTGAAGAAACCGTGCGCATCAGGACTGGAGAGACGGGGCTCGATGCCCTCTGAGATTTGGGTGGACCCATGGAACTGCCCTGGGTGCGGACACAGGGACAGAGAATCAACACAGGGAGGAAGGCAATGCATCGCAAAATCATTCTACTGAGCACTCTTTTTATCAGCGTGGTCTGCCCCGTCATGGGTTGGGCCGAGGACGAGCCCACGGTCAAGGATGTCCAGAAGAACCTGGACTACGTCTGGACGCTCGTGGCCGCAGCTCTGGTCTTCTTCATGCAGGCCGGGTTTGCCTGTGTGGAGGCAGGCTTCACACGCGCCAAAAACTCCGTCAACATCATGATGAAAAACCTCATGGACTTCTCGGTGGGGAGCCTCGGTTTCTGGGCCATCGGCTTTGGGCTCATGTTCGGAGCGTCCGCAGGAGGGTTCATCGGGACCTCGGGATTCTTCCTTTCCGACTTCACTCCGGACGGGGACCCATGGGTGCTGGCTTTCTGGATGTTCCAGGTCGTATTCGCCGCCACCGCCGCCACGATCGTATCCGGTGCCATGGCAGAGCGCACGAAGTTCGCCGGATACATTGCCTACAGCTTCTTCATCAGTGCTTTCATCTATCCCGTGGTGGGAAGCTGGGCCTGGGGAGGTTTGTACCAGGGGGGCGGCTGGCTGGAGAAAATGGGCTTCATCGACTTCGCCGGTTCCACCGTCGTCCATTCGGTGGGAGGATGGGCTGCTCTGGCCGGAGCCATCGTTCTTGGCCCCAGAATTGGAAAGTATGATTCCAAGGGGCGGCCCCGTGCCATTCCGGGTCACAACCTGCCACTGGCTGCCGTAGGCGTTTTCATCCTGTGGCTCGGATGGTTCGGATTCAATCCCGGCTCCACGACTGCGGGAACGAAAGACATCGCCATGATCTTCGTCAACACGAACCTGGCTGCCGCGGCGGGCGCCGTCGCCGCCATGACCACCATCTGGCTCATTGCCAAGAAACCCGATCTCTCCATGTCTTTGAATGGGGCGCTCGCAGGCCTGGTGGCGATCACGGCCCCCTGCAACAACGTGGCGCCGGTGAGTGCGGTGATGATCGGTCTCATCGGTGGGGTCCTGGTGGTCGTGTCTGTGCTTTTCATCGACCGGATTGGCGTCGATGACCCTGTTGGCGCCGTTTCGGTCCATGCCGTCAATGGCGTCTGGGGGACTCTCGCCGCCGCCATTTTCAACATCAAGGGCTTCACGCTGGGTCAGCTGGGTGTGCAGGCTCTCGGATGTGCAGCAACTTTCGTCTGGACGTTCGGCACCGCCTTCATCCTCTTCAACGTTATCAAGGCGACCATCGGGCTTCGGGTATCCCCCGATGAGGAAATCGAGGGTCTCGATTTCAACGAGCATGGCCTCAATGCGTATCCCGATTTTGCGATGGTGTCATCCCACGGCGGGTTCGGAGCTTCCAGCGGAGGAACCGGAGCTCCCAGGCCTGCAGCGAAGGTCTACAGCCCAGCGGCCGAACCGGAGCCCGCCCGATAGGGTGTCCGTTCAGTACGGCAGAAGGCGTGAGGGCCTCTGCGCTTCACGTAGACGCACAGCAATCGAGGCGGACGTTACGTCCGCCTCGATTCTTTTCAGCCTCTCAATACACAAGACGGAGATGATTCAACGATTCACGGCTGCATGGGGTTCAATTCAAGATGGCGCTGAGGCCTTCATGGGTGTATAAAGAAATTTTGCATGTTGCAGAAGTCTCGTGGCGCAGAATTCGCCGGTCTTCTCAACCTGCCCGGTAGCACCCCAGGGTGAACCTGTCATCGACTGTTCAATGAGGTTTATAAAATGAGTATTTACTGGAGCTCGATCGTTCATGAGCTCACACCCTATGTACCCGGCGAGCAGCCCAAGCTCCCGGACCTGGTGAAGCTCAACACCAACGAAAACCCTTACGGTCCCTCTCCGAAAGTGATCGAAGCCTTGAAGCGGGAGGCCGATGATGCGTTGCGACTCTATCCCGATCCCAACGCCGACCTCGTGAAGGAGGCCGTCGCCAGGCATTTCGAGGTGGCGCCGAACCAGGTATTTGTGGGAAACGGATCGGATGAGGTGCTGGCCCATACTTTCCTGGCGCTCTTGAAGCACTCCGCGCCTTTGCTTTTCCCGGATATCACCTACAGTTTCTACCCGGTCTACTGCAAGCTCTACGACATGCCCTATGAGACAGTGGCTCTGACCGATGAGCTGGAAATCCGTCCGGAGGACTATCGGCCCCCCAATGGCGGTGTCATCTTTCCGAATCCCAACGCTCCGACGGGAAGGGCGGTGCCCCCACAGGCCATTGAGGATTTGCTCGGCCGAAACGAAAAGTCGGTGGTGGTGATCGATGAAGCCTACGTGGATTTCGGGGGGGAATCCGTGGTGCCCCTTGTGAATCGCTACCCGAATCTTCTCGTCATCCAGACCTTGTCCAAATCGCGTTCGCTGGCCGGTTTGCGCGTGGGCTTCGCCATGGGTCACGTGGACCTTGTGGAAGCCCTCGAACGGGTAAAAAACAGCTTCAATTCTTATCCCCTGGACCGCTTTGCCATAGCGGGTGCAGTGGCTGCCATGGAGGACCGCGAGCACTTCGAACAAACCCGCAGCGCCATCATCCGCACGCGCGAGAAGCTGGTTCAGGACTTGAGCGCCCTCGGCTTCAAGGTGCTTCCATCCGCTGCCAACTTCGTCTTTGTGCGGCACCCATCCCGGGATGCCCTGGAACTGGCTCGGAAGCTCCGGGAGCGATCCATCATTGTCCGCCATTTTCACCTGCCGCGCATCGACCAGTACCTCCGGATCACTGTGGGGACGGAAGGCCAATGTGAGGTCCTGGTAAGGGCGTTGAGCGCCATCCTCAGCTGAGCTCTCGAGCGCTGATGACCCATTGCTCCCGAAAGGTCGACTCAAGAATCCCACCAGGGATAGGAGAGGTAAGAGAGTGCCATGAGCTCGAGCCAACAGCATTGCAGCCCTGATGGGGGAAGAGCTCGGCAGATTTCAGGTCGTCGCCGGGGAAGGGGACGGGGCTCCTTTCATTGCTCCGGCCTTTCAGTGTCACGAACCACCAGCAGTGTCAGCCCGCGGATTTGCTCGACGATGACAGGGTCGCCGGCCTCAATGGGGGGATGACCCTCCACCAGTTCGGCACGCCACAGCTCTCCCTGGATCCATGCGTAACCGTCGGGATCGAGTCGATCCTTGGCCACGCCCCGTGCGCCGATGATCGGGTGCAGATCCTCCCGGCGTCCCTCTTCGAATGAGCGCCGAAGGAGCGGAAACAGCAGGATGTCCTTCAACACCCAGACGGCGATGAGAAGTGCCACAAGCCAGGTTGAAAGATCCAGCCATCGCTGAAGCACCAGCATGACGACCACGAAAATCACGATGTCCGGGATCTGCGCCAGCACATACTTGAAGAGTGTGCGTGAATCTGGCCATCCCCGTTGACGCCCGGCTTCTTTTCTGTTCATGAAGATACCGTTGAATCCCATCTATCTGCGTGAATGGCGCCCAGCCTTTCGAACCGAAGACAGAGAACGGAAGAACCGGTGATGCTCATTTTGAGTGTCATTTCCCAAACCCATTTTCACCTGGGCTCCATGGGGGCGAAACCGCGTCGCATCGTGTTTTCCACCACATTGCGCGGCACCATGAACTGGTAAAGGTAGTCGGGGCCGCCGGCCTTGGAGCCCACGCCCGAAAACTTGAAGCCACCGAATGGGTGGCGCCCGACAATGGCCCCTGTGCAGCCGCGGTTGATATAGAGATTCCCGACTCGGAATTCTCGGCTCACCTTTTCAATATTGGCCGGGCTTCTCGAGAAAAGCCCTCCTGTCAGAGCATAGGGTGTTCCGTTGGCTACACGGATGGCTTCATCCATGTCCCGCACCTTGATGATGGAAAGGACCGGCCCGAAGATCTCCTCCCGGGCCAGCCGATGTTCGGGACGAATGCCCGTGAAAAGGGTGAGGGGGACATAATGTCCGGAAGCATCCCCAAAATGGCGTTCCAGCAAAACCTGGCCTTCTTCTTTTCCGATCTCGATGTAGCGTAGAATCTTCTCTTTGGCTGAAGCATCAATGACGGCGCCCATAAAGCTGGACGGGTCCTCGGTCGGCCCAAGGCGCAGGCTCTCCGCAGCTGCCTTGAGACGTGCAAGCAGTCGCTCGTAGTTATCTTCCAGTACGATGAGCCGGGAACAGGCCGAGCATTTCTGTCCCTGGTAGCCGAAGGCCGAATGGAGAATGTGGGGGATGGCCTCATCCAGGTCTGCATCAGCATCCACAATGATGGCGTTCTTGCCGCCCATCTCGGCGATGACATTCTTGACCCCGCAACTGCCCATCACGGTCCGGGCGGCCAGTTCGTTGATGCGCAGTCCAACATCCCTGCTGCCCGTGAACGCAATGAGGCTCACCTCCGGATGGGTGACAAGCGAATCGCCGATCTCGCCTCCGGGGCCGGGCAGGAAGTTCAGAACACCCGCAGGGAGTCCGGCTTCCTCGAAGATCCTCATCACCATGGAGCCGGTCACCGGGGATTGGGATGCAGGCTTGTACACCACCGTGTTTCCTGTGACGACGGCAGCGGAAACCATGCCCATGGAGATGGCCAGAGGGAAGTTCCAGGGAGCAATGACCACTGCCGGACCACGCGGTTCGTGGAACAAGCGGCTCGACTCGCCCGGCGCGTTTCCCATGGGCCGGAAGACCCCGAGCCTGATCATTTCACGGCCGTAGTATTCGAGAAAATCGATGGCCTCGCAGACGTCCGCATCGGCTTCGCCCCAGCTCTTGCCGACCTCGAAGACCTGGAGTGCCGCGAGCTCGTACCGGAGTCTCCTGGCAGCAGCCGCAGCCGTGAAGAGGATCTCCGCACGCTCGCCGGGAGCCGTATCCCTCCACGAGGGAAATGCGGCGGAGGCCGCCTCCACGGCCCGCTGAGCGTCCGCCGCACCGGCAGCGAAAATCTCTCCCACGACCTCACGGATGTTGTTGGGATTATTGGATGTGAAGGAACGCCCGGTCTTGACCTTCCTGCCGCCGATGATCAGGTGGACGCGGAAAGGAAACCGGCTTCTCGTGCGTGAAAGAGCATCCCTGAAGGCTTCTCGGTTTGCCGCATGGAACCAGTCCCAAAGCGGCTCGTTCTCGAAAGCCTTCTGCGGCGGTGCAGCGGTCTCAGCATCGGCAGGGCGGCAAGTCCCTTCTTCCCCCCGGGCTTCGCGTCGCTCTTCCGCGGCTTCATGCATTCCGCTCTTGCGGACCACTTCGGCGGGATTTCGGAGCAGCTCCTCCTTGGGGCGCCCCTCGGCAAAACTCTTGCGCAGGAAGGATTCGTTGGCTGTATTCTCCAGGAGTCGGCGCACCAGGTAAGCCATACCCTGGATCATTTCCCCAATGGGTGTGTAGACTCGAATGGGCAGTCCGGCCTTCCTGAGCGCGCTGCGGACGGGCTCTCCCATGCCGTAGAGGACCTGGTATTCCACTCGGCCGTCCGGGACACGCAGACTGCTCGCGGTTTCCATCACGCAGGCGATGGAGCGGATGTTGTGCGATGCGCAGGCGAGCTGGACCCATTCGTGATGCTCGAGGATGATTCGAGCCAACCGCTCGAAATTGGCGTCGGTCTGCATCTTATTGGTGTAAACGGGGATGCGCCAGTTGTTCTGCCCCGCCCGAATGAGCTCCGAGTCCCAGTAGGCGCCCTTCACCAGTCGAATGGTAAAACGCTTTTTATGCCGCATGGCCCAGTGGAGGATGGAGTTGAGGTCCTGCTCGCTGTCGCGAAGATAGGCCTGGATCACGATGCCGGTGTGTGGGTAATCCCGGAGCCCGGGTTCTTCCATGAGGGTTCGGTACAAGGCCAGAGTGAGGTTCTTCAGGCTGTACTGCTCCATATCCAGGGACACGAACGCCCCCGTTTCCATGGCTCTGCGGAAGATCGGAATGAGCCGCTCCTTGGCCACGGCCACGGAGCGCTCGAAGGCGAGGGGGCTCATCTGGGAATACATGGCGGTCGTCTTGATGGAGACGTTCACCCTGGGAGAATGACCCCAGTCCGCTCCTTGAGCCCGACTGTGAATGGCCGGCCAGGAAGCTTGTTCGCGGTGGAGAACGTCCAGCAGGTCGAGATATCGAGCCTGGTACTGCAAAGCTTCCTCTTCGGAGACGACGGCCTCCCCCAGGAGGTCGACGGTGAACGCCATACCCTCTGACCTCAGTCGGTTGAGCACGGGCAGGGACTCGGCAGGGGATGCCCCCGCAATGAAATGCGTCGCCATTTCCAACAGATTGCTTGCAATGCTGTTCACGGCAAGTTTTGCGGCGAAGGAGCCGGGGGGCAGCAGGCGGATGGACCACTGCACCGCAGCGGGAATGTGAGCATCCGACCGGCCGAAGTATTCCTGGAAGTGCCGGGCCACGGATTCAGGACTGCTCAGATTGGGAAAGACGTCCACAAAACGGAACATCTGGACTTTGAAAGACTCGTCCTTCATGCACCAGTCAAGGATTTTCCCGATCCAGTAGTCCTTCCGGAAAACGGATGGGGATTCCTCCTCCAGCAGCTGGTAAAGCCAGAGCCCTGTCCTGCGAATGGATTGTTCAAAAGTGGAGGTCATGCCGTCCTCCCGGTGGAATGGTTGCGGTTCAGGGCAGAGAGGGGAAATCAGCAGTCCATTCGTACGGATACCTTAAAGTTGACACGAAATCAATTGCCTGCTATTGTCCGCCCACTCTTCGAGGGGTCCTTCCGACCGCCTGTTTCAGCCGAAAACAACCATCAGATTTCCTGACGACAAGGAGGGGTTTATGAAGAAGCTGGGTCTTTTGGCTCTCTTGGTGTGCGTGATGTTCGGTACCGCCCACGGGGCTGATGCGGTCAAGATCGGTCTCATGGGACCCATGACGGGGTCCTGGGCCAGTGAGGGCCAGGAAATGAAGCAGGTTCTGGATCTGCTCGCCGAGGAGCTCAATGCCAAGGGGGGGATCGCCGGCAGGAAGGTCGAAGTCGTGACGGAAGACGACGGCGGAGATCCCAGGACGGCGGCTCTTGCGGCACAGCGGCTGGCGACCCAGGGTGTGGTCGCCGTGATCGGGACCTACGGTTCGGCGGTGACTGAAGCCACCCAGAACATCTACAGCGAGGCCAAGATCATCCAGATCGCCAATGGGTCCACGGCTATCCGCCTGAGCGAGAAAGGAATCAAGACGTTTTTCCGCACGTGCCCGCGAGACGACGAACAGGCCCAGGTGGCTGCCCAAACCATCCAGAAGCTGGGCGTGAAGAAGCTGGCCATCCTGCACGACAACAGCACATACGCCAAAGGGCTCGCCGAAGAGACCAGGGGGCTCCTCAAGAATGTGGAAGTGGTCTTCTTCGATGCTCTCACTCCCAAGGAGCAGGATTACACGACCATCCTGACCAAGATGAAGGCTGCTCAACCGGAAATGGTCTTCTTCACGGGCTACTACGGTGAAGCCGGTCTGCTCCTCAAGCAGAGCAAACAGATGAACTGGAACGTCAAATTCATGGGCGGAGACGCCACCAACAACCCGGACCTGGTGAAGACCGCTGGGAAGGATGCCGCAGCGGGGTTCTACTTTCTGAGCGCGCCGCTGCCCAAGGACCTGCCCACTGAAGAAGCCAGGTCGTTCCTGGCCGCCTTCGGCAAGAAGTTCGGCAATCCTCCCAACTCCATCTATGCCGTGCTGGCGGGCGATGGATTCCGGGTTGCGGTCAATGCCGTCGAGAAAACGGGTTCGACGGACAGCGCCAAGCTCGTTGAGTACCTCCACAAGGAACTCAAAGATTTCCCGGGATTGACGGGCAAGATCTCCTTCAACGAAAAGGGTGACCGTGTGGGTGAGGTGTATCGCGTCTACAAGGTCAATGACCAGGGCGATTTCATCCTGCAACCTTAGCGTCCTGACGGGATACGATGTTCAACGCGCGGATGTCTTGTCTCCGCGCGTTGAACCTGTCATGTCGCCTTTGAACGGTCGTCATCGCATAGTCACAGAGTACGCCGTCGTAACCTGCAGATAGATCCATTCGCCGTGCCCCTGCTCTACGAACCGTTGCGGTGATGAGTAAAATCTTTGAAGCACTCTGCCTTCACAACGACATCAGCTATGGCACATGGAACAGTTTTTCCAGCAATTGACTAACGGCCTCGCCGTCGGAGGCATCTACGCGCTCATAGCCCTCGGCTACACGATGGTCTACGGGGTCTTGAAGCTCATCAATTTCGCCCACAGCGATCTTTTCACACTGGGCGCCTATCTCGGGTTGACCCTCCTTTCATCGCTTCTCCTGACCGACCGGCTCGGCCCCCTCTGGGGGACCCTTCTCCTGGCTGCCATGGTGATGGGACTCATTGCGCTGGTTGGGGCGCTCCTGGATCGTGCGGCCTACCGGCCCCTCCGGGAATCCCCAAGGCTCTCGGCGGTTGTTTCCGCCCTGGGGGCATCCATCTTCCTGCAGAATACCGTCATGCTCATCTACGGCGCACGCTTTCAGGTTTACCCTCAGAACATCCTGCCCGAAACGGCGCTGAGTCTGTTGGGCATCCAGGTTCCCGTCATACGGATTATGGTTCTTCTGGCTTCGATCACTCTCATGAGTCTCCTCTATTTCTTCATCCAGAAGACCAGGATCGGGACAACCATTCGAGCTTCGGCCATCGATCAGGGGGCGGCTCGACTCATGGGGATCGATGTCAACCGCGTGATCCTCCTGGTATTCATGATCGGTCCCGCCCTGGGCGGCACCGCCGGGCTCATGGTAGGTCTCTATTACGGGCAGATCAACTTCACCATGGGCTGGGTGTATGGTCTCAAGGCCTTCACGGCTGCCATTCTGGGCGGGATCGGCAACATTCCCGGGGCCATGGTCGGCGGACTTCTCCTGGGGGTCATTGAAGCGCTGGGGGCCGCGTATCTTTCCATTGCCTGGAAAGACGCCATCGCGTTCCTGGTGCTGATCCTGATTCTTATCGTGCGTCCGACGGGGCTCCTGGGTGAAAGGGTGGCGGAAAAGGTCTGATGGGTCGAAAGAGCTGGGTTTATGGCGGGCTGGTCCTCTTGATGGCGTTCTTGCCTGCCTTCCTGAATCCCTATTGGGTGGACGTTCTGAACAGCATCGGCATTTACGCCGCACTGGCTTTGAGCTTGAACCTCATTGTGGGGCACGCAGGCCTTTTCAACCTGGGCCATGCCGCATTTTACGCCGTCGGCGCCTATACGGCGGCGATCCTGAACACACAGTTCCAAATCCCCGTTTTATGGCTGATGCCGGTCTGTGCCTTCACTGCCGGTTTTTTCGCTCTGGTGGTGGCTCGGCCCATCATCCATCTGCGCGGCGACTACCTGTGCATCGTCACCATCGGCGTGGGAGAGATCGTGCGCATCGCGCTGATCAACGATGTGTTCGGCATTACGGGAGGGTCCAACGGCATCTTCGGGATCGCAAGGCCCGCGCTCCTGGGGTGGGTCATCCGCACTCCTTATGACTTCTACTACCTCATATGGGTCTTTGTCGGTATCACGATCATCCTGTTTCATTTGCTCGAGTATTCCCGATTCGGGCGCGCCCTCAACTACCTGCGTGAAGACGAAACGGCGGCCGAAGGCAGTGGAATCAACACGGCCCATTACAAGCTGGCCTCCTTCGTTGTGGGGGCTGCGTGGGCCGGAATGGTCGGTAACGTCTATGCGGCCAAAATGACCATCATCTCACCTGAATCGTTCACATTCTGGGAGTCGGTCCTCATGTTCGCCATCGTCATTCTCGGCGGCTGCGGCTCCATCCCGGGGGTGCTTCTGGGGGCCTTTCTCGTGGTGGGATTGCCCGAGATCTTCCGGGGTTTCGCCAATGCCCGAATGCTCGTCTTTGGGGCGGCCATGGTCGCCATGATGATCTTCCGCACTCAGGGCATCCTGCCGGCGCGGCCTCGCCGCTACCGGCTGCCTGAAGCCGGGGAGGGGGAGGGCACGGCATGAGTCTCCTGAGTGTGAGCCGCCTGACCAGGAGCTTCGGCGGCCTCACTGCCGTCTCGAACCTGACTTTCGACGTTCCGGCCGCCTCCATCGTCGGGGTGATTGGGCCCAACGGGGCCGGCAAAACGACGGTTTTCAACTTGATAACGGGAATTTACCGACCGGACCAGGGGGAAATCCTCTTTGACGGTTCGAGCATTGTGGGGCTCCTCACGCATCGCATCGTCGCCCGTGGCATCGCACGCACCTTTCAGACCATCCGGCTGTTTCAGAACCTCTCCGCCCTCGAGAATGTGCTCGCCGGCTATCACTGTCAGATGAAAACGGGGCTTATCGGCTCACTTTTTCACACGGGCCGACAGAGAAGAGAAGAGCGTCAGGGTGTCGCTACTGCATTGAAATATCTTGACTATGTCGGGCTCGAGGGGCAGGCGGAGCAGTTGGCCCGCAACCTTTCCTACGGCAGCCAGAGGCTTCTTGAGATCGCTCGAGCCCTGGCTACGGGCCCTCAGCTTCTGATCCTGGATGAGCCCGCCGGAGGCATGAACGAACAGGAGACCAGCCGGTTGGTCGACCTCATTCGGAGCATTCGCGACCGCGGCATCACGATTCTGCTGATCGAGCACGACATGAGCCTGGTGATGCGGGTGTGCGAGAAGATCGTGGTGATGGAATACGGCCTGAAGATCGCCGAAGGATCACCGGAGGCGATCAAGAGCGATCCGAAGGTCATTGAAGCGTATTTGGGAACTGAACATGACTGGTAAGCCCGTGGTCCTCGAAGTCGCCGGCCTGCACGTGAAATATGGGAACGTGGAGGTGCTGCACGGAATCGACCTGAGTGTTCGCGAGGGGGAGATCGTGGCCATTCTCGGAGCCAACGGGGCCGGCAAGTCCACGACACTTCTCAGCATCAGCGGGTTGGTGCGGGCGTCCGGCGGCGCCATCCGTTCGGGAGAGACGGATCTCCATCGGCTGCAGGGCCATGAAATCGTGAAGCGCGGAATCGCCCAGGTGCCGGAGGGACGTCGGATTTTCGGAACCTTAACGGTCCAGGAGAACCTGAATCTCGGGGCGTTTGTGTGCCGGGATGCCGTGCAGGTGAAACAGGCCATGGCGCGAGTCTACGACCTGTTCCCGCGCCTGGCCGAAAGACGGGATCAGCTCGGGGGGACGCTGAGCGGTGGCGAGCAACAAATGCTTGCCATAGGCCGGGCCCTCATGAGCAGTCCGAGAATTCTCCTCCTGGACGAGCCAAGTCTTGGGCTTGCGCCGCTTCTCGTCAAAGCCATTTTTTCGACGCTCCAGGAGATCAACGGGGCAGGGGTCACCATCCTGCTGGTTGAGCAGAACGCCCGGGCCGCCCTCCGGCTGGCTCACCGCGGCTACGTCATGGAGCTCGGAAGAATAGTCCTCGAAGGCACAGCTCAGGACCTTGCGTCCAACACGGAAGTCCAGTCCGCCTACCTCGGAGGACCCGCTTCCTGAAGGCCCGCGCGCCATCTCCCTCCCCGCTCCAGTCCGCAACAGCACCGATTCGACCGTCAATGTCATGCAATTCCAGGCGCTCCCATGGGTCTCCGCCGCTCAAAAGCGTCAGTGCGAGCCAACCCCCCGGAAAATTGCTGCCAGGCAATGGCATCCCGACCCTTCTTCCGCAGCAATGACAGCAGTGATCAAAGGAAATCATCTCTCCCGCTGGGGAATTACAATTGTCGCTGATCAGGCATTTTCCATGCTGCTCATTGTGTCCTTCTGGAGCGCCTGCCGGTCTGCTTCCGGTTGGCTCTCGAAGACCAAGCCCACGTTTTGTAACAAACATCCGACTGTCCGTTAGCAGTCGGCCGCCGAGCTCATCCGATGCGAAACCGCGCCAGGGTTAAGCGGTCGGCTGGAGCGGTCCTTGTTCGACGAATCGCTCCATGAGCTCGAAGGTAATTCCGCATTTCAAGAACACGGGATGTTCCGGTGCCTGGCCAGGAGCTTTCTGGAAACCGAGCTTTCTAAAGAAGTCAGTCGACGTATTACGAGCGATAGTGTGAATCCGGCGGCATCCTTTAGCCATGGCGACACGAAACAGCTCATTGATGAGGCTGCGTCCGATGCCATGCCCCCGCGCATGAGAAGCGATTGCCAAATGCCGGAGCTCAATCTCGACGTCTCCTGTCCACACGGCAACCGCTCCTCCGACCACCTGCACGTTCTCTCGAGCCAGGAGCTCAAATTCTTCGCCTTCCAGGCTGAACGAACACCTGATATCGCGCGGGAGGCCCAAGGGCTGCCAAAGAACCGCCCACAGGAGCTCATCCAGTTCTGCGGCTGCCTCGGGTGTCGTAACGGTCTCTATCGTCGCCATTCCATCGTTCCCGTCGAATGCCCGCTATCATCGGCCCGCAACCACGCGGCCAAGGAACTGCAGGCAATGTTGACCAAATTATCCCGGCGTGGTTTGGGTCCGGGTGCATGGCCTCGTTGGCTTCCGGTTTGATGATTCCAGCTCTTTGCTTTAAAGGGGCGATTTCACCCCTGAAAACGCTCGCCTCAGGCCGAATAAATATCTAACATTTATGCTTATTTCATAAGCAAATCAATCCATCGGCTTGGTCCGACCCCTACCGACGACCGAGACCGACCGACGGAGGAGGACTGATCCGGTGAAGGGTCTCTGACGGTGGTTCAGAGACCACAATCATCTTCTTGACGTTATTTTTCAGAGACGTAGATCAGATTGGGATCGAGATCGTAGGTCCAGGGTGCACCGGAGTTCTTCCACCCGTTCACTATTCGCTTGCCCTTGTGGTAGCTTTCCTCAAGAGCCAATTTATCTCCCTCGAATCCATCGACGATGTTGTATACATTAGTGAATCCTGCTTTTGCGAGTCTGTTGACCGAGTCAGCGCTTCTGTGCCCGGAGCGACACATCACGAGAATAGTGGCATCGGTTCCGGCCAGCTTCTTGACAAGGGACTCAAAATCGGCGTTGTCCTCCAGGACGTATTCCTTCTTCTCTGCGTTCCACTTGCCGGTCCAGAGCCTTGAGGGGATATTGCAGGCCATGGGAGCATGTCCAACGAAAGCATACTCCTCCGGGATGCGGCAATCGACAACCTTCACCTTTTCCGGGTTAGCCTTCCACATCTCGTAGGCCTCATGAGCCGTCACGTACTTCCCCAGGCTTGTGTGCTTCTTTTCATCTTTTGGAGGAGCTGTATCCGCCATAATCGGCGCAAGAGATGTAAAGAGCACGAATAAACAGACGAAAATACCAACCCACTTTCTCATTCTCATCCCCTTCCATGGCAAATACAGATTCTTTCAGTCTCCGAACCACCTCATGGGAACATATAGCATCCGACCCGTTCTTGCAGCATCTTTCACGCGCCTTGACACCGATCCCATGGAGGACGATTGCTTCCCGACGTGAGTGCAGGATTCTCCGCGACAATCAAAGATCTTGACGGCGCCGGCCCATTGGTGAGACCTCTATCCGATCAACAGTCTGTATAGAGACCGTTTCCTGATGATCAATCGCATCAGGAAGTCAATCCGGGCAGCAAAGGAAACCTATGGAAGCCTTCTGTGACGCCGAGGCGCCATCCAAGAGCAGATGATATAGCTCTTCATGGGTGCTGAAGGAAAGTAACCCCGTGTGGTTGAAGACCCAGCCCGGAGACGGCGTGGCCCAATGAGATGAAGGGGATCATCCATGAGCAAATGCATGCAGCTGACGGTCGCGGTACGGCCGCATTATCAAAAAGGTTTCGAAGAGGCCTACCCCAGACTGGCGGAACACATGGGGCGTCTGGAACCGGATCTGGTCAAACGGAATCCCTCACTCTTCGAGTTGGCAGGGCAGCTCGATCACCTCCTTTACCGGTTCGAGGGCACCAGGCTCCGCGAGGTGCTTCTCCGACACAGAGATCTGCTCCTGAAGACTCATAACAGCATCCGGGAAAATATGGCCGACTGGAATCTCTCCCGGGCTGATCGCCTCCTGTATGTGATCGAGGATGCGTTCAATGAAATGGAGTCGGAACTGGATTAGCCCGGCTTCCATAAGAGCCTGTTTGGATAGTCCCACAGACCGCCGGGTGCAGCGTGGTCAGAGCGGGCCTCACGCCCTCCCGTGCTCGCGGCCCGGCGCAGGTGAAAGGGCTTGATTCAAGAGCATTGCGGGCCGGCCCTGGCTCTCACCATATCCTCTTTCAATCCGCAGCCAATCGATGTAAGATCGTTTCGCAAATCTGTATTTCAGGGCTGAAAGAAGTTCATCAACCAGTCAGGAGAAGCCATTGAAAACGGGATCGATTGCCAATTTGATATTGCTCGTTATGGTCGCGGCATCGGGATGTGCACACAGTCCCGAGCATGGGAAGGAGGCAGCAAAACCGAATACGGCCCTTGTTTCAGCAGCCGCCACTGGAGCTCCAGCCCTGGAGGTCCCCGAGGCGTATTTTGATTTCGGAGATGTCAAAGAGGGAACTGACTGCCGTCATGCGTTCGTGATCAGGAACAAAGGGACCGGAGTCCTGGAAATCAAAAAAGTCCAGGCCGGGTGCGGAACCTCGGTGGTCAGTTATGATAAGACCATTCTCCCGGGGGCCGAGGGGAAAATGGTCATCAAGCTCTATCCGAATGCATTTCAGAACGGCAAGAGGTCAAGGTCCCTTGTTGTAACCAATGATCCAAAGGTGCCCAGATTCACCGTGGAGGTTCAAGGGAAATCATACTGACGGGGTCGGTGGCCCGGCATCGTCTTTCCCCGTCCGTGAGGGCTCACCCTGAGAACGTTATCTGGTATCGGAGCCGGGGCCTGTCGACCTGGGGAGCTGGGGCGAGGCTTTCCCCAGGCATGACGGCGCGCTGGCAAGGTCCGGTATACGGTCCGCTGAATCCTGCACTGAGGGGAGAGCTGCCGTTGCTCTCATGATGAGCTCACCCTCAGGGCACTGCAAGGGAACAACGGCCACGCCTCTGGAAGCACGGGAGGGTGTTTCAAGTCGATTTCCTCCGCCCAGTTCGCAGCGGTCAGCGCCCGGAGGTGACAAGCCCCGACCATTCCTACCCTGGACTTCGGTCCTTGAAGTGGTCCTGAACGAAGGATATATGCCGCTTCATTGCGGCGTAAGCTTCATCCGGATTGCGCTGACGAATGGCATTGAGAATGTCGGTGTGCTGCTGCAGAACCTTGTCCAGATTGTTCGGTTCCGTATACAGGTGCTGAAGGTTCTCCCGGATACCGTAAAAGAGGAGGTCGTAGAGGCTTTTCATGATATGAATCTGGACGGTGTTTTGGGTGGCAAAGGCTATCGCCATGTGAAAAGCGATGTCGGCGTCGCTCCCCAGGTTTCCACTGCCGACCGCTGCAGCCATATCCTGCACACTCTTCTCAATCTCGCGGACATCTTCGTCGGTGGCCCGCCGGGCAGCCAGGGCCACGGCATTGCCTTCGAGACCCGCCCTCACTTCCAACAGGTCCATCAAGCTGACATCCTGTACATTGATGATGGCTGCGAGAGGATTCCCGTCAGCCTCGGCCTTTGGCACGTTGACAAAGGTTCCCTGTCCCTGACGATGCTCGAGCAGTTGTACGGCCACCAGCTTGTGGATGGCTTCCCTCACCGTCGGTCGGCTGACACCCAGATTCTGAGCCAGTTCTCGCTCGGTCATCAAGCGCTCTCCGGGCTTCAGGTGCCCTCGAAAGATGAGATCTTTCAGTTGTTCAAAGACTTGGTCCGACATCCGCTTGGGCCTAATGGGCTTTAACATCGTTGCGTTTCCCGACTGCCTTGTAAGTTAAGGATTCGGCGTAGATTTCAATGGCGTGCCTGACCTGGACCCGAACCCCGGCCTGCGACAGCATGTCGGACATTTGCAGCATGCAGGCCGGGCAGCTCGTGGCGACGACCTCACACTTCGATTGCACAATGTTGTCCCGCTTGCGCTTTCCGATGGATGCAGATATGTCATAGTGCTGCAGATTGAAGCTCCCCCCCATCCCACAGCAGCGATCGGCTTCGACCATCTCCGTGAAGCGATACCTGGGATTGGACTGCAGCAAAGCGCGCGGCTGAGAGGCCACTCCCAGGGACTTTTTCAGGTGGCAGGGATCGTGGTAAGTGAGTAAGATCTTTTGATGATCACCCTGCAGCTCTACCGGATGAACTCCCACCTCATCAACCAAAAACTGGCTGACATCCACCGTCCTGGCGGCGATGGCCGTGACCTGCTCCCGGGCCTCGGGCGAGAGGTCCTCGGCCATCAAGGGCCAAAGCTTCCTGATGGTGGAGGTGCAGGTGGCGCAGGCCGTGACGAGAAAATCGAAAGGCTCTGCAGCAAACCTTTGCAGGTTGTGGCGAACCATCCTGTTGAAGGCTGGGGTGTCCCCGGAAGAAAGCGCGGGAATGCCGCAGCAGGCAAAGTCTTCCGGCAGATACACCCCGACGCCGTGGTGCTCCATGGTGTGCATCACCGCTTCTCCAATGTTCGGGAAGACCTTGTCGATGACGCAACCGGCAAAATAGGCAACCTTCAGGCCGGAAGGGCCGGCATTCGTGTTCATGGGCTTCACCTTTCGGTGAAAGGCCGTCGGGGCAAGGGCCTTGAAATGGCGGTCCCCGAGAGGCGAGAGCAACCGGCCACAGGATGTGCCCAGCAGGTCGTCCACCGGCTTCACGAAGAAGCCCTGGAGCTTCGAGCCCCATTCCATGAGGCGGTCGAAGAATTCCGGGCGGACCAGCATGCCCCGGAAGATCGCCTTCTTCAGGGGATGAAGCCCCATGTAACCGGTCAGGATGGCGCGCGCCTTGATGAAGACATCCAGCACTTTGACGCCGCTGGGACAGTTGGCGGAACAGGAGCCGCAAAGAAGGCAGCGCATCAACCGGTCGTTCACCCCCTGAGGGTCTTTGAACATCTCCTGGACGAGGCCGTCGAGGAGAGCGAGCTTGCCGCGCGCCACGTCGGCCTCGCGACCGGTTTCGGCAAAGACCGGGCATACGGCCTGGCACATCCCGCAGCGCATGCAGACGGCGAGCTGGTCTTCCAGCTCCTTGATCAGTCCCGCGAGCTTCTTCATATCGGCCATGATCAGTCTCCTATGATTTTGCCGGGATTCAGAATGTTCTTGGGATCGAGGGCCGCTTTGATGCGCCGGGAATAGAGGATCGTAGCCCTGCTCGTTTCCTTCTCCAGGAATCGGGATTTGGCCAGGCCAATTCCATGCTCACCGGAAAGGGTCCCTCCCAGCGCCAGGGCCCGCTCGAAAATGGCGTCAATGGCCTTCTCCACGCGCTCCCATTCTTCATGGTTGCGGCGGTCCGTGAGGATGGTGGGGTGGAGGTTTCCGTCGCCGGCGTGGCCAAAGGTGCCAATGGTCAGGTTGAACTGCCTGGCGATTTCCTCGATGGACCGGATCATGGCCGGTATCTTGCTTCGCGGCACCGTGGCATCCTCCAGCACCGTGGTGGGTTTGACCCTGGATAGAGCCGAGAGGGCCGCCCGCCGCGCCTCCCAAACCTTGTCGCGTTCTGCGGCATCCCGAGCCACCCGAATGTTCATGGCCCCCATTTGCCGGCACAGGGATTCCACCTTTTGGGCATCTTCTTCAACCTGTGCCGGGTGGCCGTCGACTTCGATGAGCAGCAGGGCCGCCGCATCCACGGGGAGTCCCACGCGGCTGAAATCCTCCACGGCGCGAATGGTGAAGCTGTCCATGAGCTCGAGCGTCACCGGCACGATGCGATGGGCGATGATCGCCGACACCGTTTCCGACGCCTGGTTGATATCATTGAATACGGCCATCATGGCCTTTCTTGCGGGCGGCATGGGGATCAACTTGAGGGTGATCCTGTCAAAGACCCCAAGGGTGCCTTCGGAGCCGACCAGGAGACCTCCCAGATTGTAGCCGGTGACACACTTCACCGTGCGGGCGCCGGCCTTGACCCGTTCACCGTTGACGTCGAAGAATTCCAGTCCCATGACATCGTCCCGGGTCACCCCGTAGCGCAATCCGCGGAGTCCGCCGGCATTTTCCGCCACATTGCCGCCGAGGGTCGAAACCGCCTGGCTGCCGGGGTCGGGAGGATAAAAGAGGCCTTTGGCCTCCACCGCCGCCGCGAATTTTGCCGTCACCACGCCGGGCTCCACAACGCCATAGAGGTCTTCTTCATTGATCTCGAGGATCCGGTTCAGGGCGTTGGTGAGCACGACGATACCGCCGGCTTTGGGGATGGCCCCGCCGCTGAGATTGGTGCCGGCCCCACGAACGGTCAGTGGCAGCGCGTTCTGGTTGCAGAGGGCCACGACTTTGCCGAGGGCGTCGCTCGAGGTCGGCCGAAGCACGAGGGAGGGAAGGGCCGATTCGAGGACTGCCGCATCGTAGGAGTAAGTTGCCCGATCTGCTTCATCCTGGAAGACGTTGTCTTTGCCCACCACCCGCTCAAACTCTTTGATCAAGGCTTTCATGACCGTTCTCCCTCCCTCATTCTTTCGCAAGTATCCCCGGAGAGGGACATGGGACTCCCCTGGAAACTTGTGTCAGTGGTAATACCAAACGTCGAATAGTCCACAAACACCTCAATGGGTCGCGGTTTTGGCGCTAACTTACTGGGAATTCCGCTAAGAAGTCAATAAAAATGGTGGAGTATACCAATTTTTTTCTTGACAATATGATTCTTCACCGGTTTATTTGGGCAAAAAGTAGTAGTGGTATTACCAATTTTCGATGGGCTGTGGGACCGCAATCGAAGGAGGCATGACACCATGACTTGGACCATGAATGTTGATCCGTTGGGAAACCTGGCATTTTCGGCGCTTGTGGCCGCCGTCCCTATCATCTTTCTTTTCATCGCCCTCACGGTCTTGAAAATGAAGGGCCACTGGGCAGCGATCATCGCCACCACCCTGGCTGTGGCCGTCGCAGCCGTCGTCTACGGCATGCCTGCTCAATATGCCGTCCTTTCAGTGGTCTACGGTGCGCTCTTCGGTCTCTTCCCCGTCTGCTGGATCGTGATCACCGCCCTTTTCATCTACAACATGTCCGTAAAGACCGGGCAGTTTGAAGTCATCAAGAATTCTCTGGCAACCATTTCCGACGATCGCCGCATGCAGGCCCTGCTCATCGCATTCTCCTTCGGAGCCTTCATCGAGGGTGCCGCCGGTTTCGGAACGCCCGTGGCCATCACCGCCGCCATGCTGACAGGTCTCGGCTTCAATGCCCTCTATGCCGCCGGTCTCTGTCTTCTGGCCAATACGGCTCCCGTGGCCTTCGGGGCCATCGGGATTCCCATCGTCGTTGGAGCCAGTGTTTCCGGCGTGGATCTCATGGCCTTCAGCCAGATGGTCGGCCGCACGCTGCCATTTCTCAGCGTCTTTGTGCCGCTCTACCTGGTGATCCTCATGGCCGGCTGGAAGAGAGGCATGGAAGTCTGGCCCGCCTGCATGGTGAGCGGCGGTTCTTTCGCCCTTGCGCAGTTTCTGTCTTCCAATTACATTGGCCCCCTGCTGCCCGACATTCTCTCCTCCATCGCCTCCATCATCTGCACCGTTGTCTTCCTGCGGTTCTGGCACCCCAAGGAAAGCTGGCATTTCCCCGAAGAGCCACGGAGTGAAGGCAGGGCGGAGCTCCGGTACAGCGGCGGCCAGGTCTTTCGTGCATGGGCGCCATTCATATTGCTTTCCGTCTTTGTTGCCGCCTGGGGCATCAAACCGGTGCAAACGGCCATGAACCAGAT
Source organism: uncultured Syntrophobacteraceae bacterium (assembly GCA_964557955.1). Taxonomy (GTDB): domain Bacteria; phylum Desulfobacterota; class Syntrophobacteria; order Syntrophobacterales; family Syntrophobacteraceae; genus JALOOX01. The sequence continues at coordinate 168,397 of CAZLCS010000002.1, read as the reverse complement.
CTTCCTGCTCAAGCTGCCCATCACCGGCCTCGACAACATGGTGATCGACCACGTCGGTAAGGCAAAGGCGGCGGTCTACACTTTCAACGGGCTGAGCGCCGCCGGTACGGCCATCCTCCTGGCCTGGCTCTTCTGCATCCCTGTTATGGGGGCCTCCGTTCGCACCGCTCTGGAGGTCGCCGGAAATACCTTGAAGCAGCTCAGGTGGCCGATTGTCACGATTTCAACGATTCTGGGGTTCGCCTACATCATGAACTACTCCGGCATGGCCATCACCCTGGGATACGCCTTTGCCTCCACGGGCTGGTTCTTCCCGTTCTTTGCCGCATTTCTGGGGTGGCTGGGGGTCTTCATGACGGGCTCCGATACCTCAACGAACGCACTCTTCGGAAAGCTCCAGGCCGTAACGGCGGAGCAGCTCGGCATCGATCCCCTGGTGACCGTTAACGCCAACACCTCCGGTGGCGTATGCGGCAAGATGATCTCCCCGCAGTCCATCTCCGTCGCCACGGCGGCGACCCACATGGTCGGCCAGGAGTCGGAGATTTTCCGGTTCACCCTGAAGCATTCGCTCATCCTGACCACGGTGATCGGCATCATCTGTATGCTCCAGGCTTATGTGTTCACCTGGATCATCCCCACCGTCGAGAAGGCAGCCCCTGCAGCCGCCAAAGCTGCCGCGGCCGGAGCGGCGGCGGGCGTTGATTCGAACGGTCTTCTCTACCTCGGGATCACATTCGCCGCAGCAGTTCTCATCACGATCATGTCGCGCATCCTGGGCAAAGGTCTGGTGACGCAAGAGGGCACGGTGAAAACGGTTTTCCACTAGATCAACAGAGTCAGGGTCATCATCCGGTCTTCCAGGATGCAGGATTCCGGATGGTTCATGCGGGGTCGAAGACGCCGTCATGAGACGGCGGCCCCGTCCAGCATCCAGAATCCGGCGCCCCCTGGGAAGCCGTCGCCCGATGGAGGAGGTCATAGATCCATGGAAGAGAGTGAACGGTTGGGACTCTTTAAGGAAAGGGCGGAAGCCGTGCAGACCTCGGTGACCGAGGTCGGGAATCTGGAGCAGGCTTTCCAGTATGCCGTTGAGGTGACAAAACGCCAGGGGGGATCGACCCTTGCCGCCCCCGCCTTCGGGCCGAAAGCCCTCTCTCTGCTTGCGGAGCTCTGCCGGCAGGCTCAAATCACCCTCCTGTCTGAAAACATCCGGGATCACATCGGCGGCATTCAAACGGGCGTGACCCTGGGCGACTGGGGGGTCGCTGAAACAGCCACCCTGGTGCTCGATTCGACCTCGGAAGATGTGCGCATCGCCACCATGCTGAGTGAGACCCATGTGGCCGTGCTGCCGAGGTCTCGCATCAAGGCCGATCTCATGGAGCTGGAATCGGAACTGAGGGAGACCATGAAATCCCATCCCCGCTACCTGTCCTTTATCAGCGGCGCCAGCCGAACGGCCGACATCGAACGGGTGCTGACCATCGGCGTCCACGGGCCTCAGGAGCTTCACCTTCTCATCCTGAATGAGGAGCTGACAGGAGACCAAGCATGATCACGACCCCCAGTGACCTCAAAACGTACCGGAAAGACCTGAGGCGAGCCCTCAACAATCGATTCCTCGGCGCCACGCTGGACACCTTTGCGACGGCCTTCAAGGCATCAAGGGCGAAGGCATTTGAGGGAATAGACCTCGACACGCTCATTGCCGAGATCGCGGCGGGCAAGGACGCGGCCATCCCCCACCTGGAAGAGCTCTTCGCCGCTTTCAAAGCCCGCGCCGAAGCGGCCGGCATCCGGGTGCACGTGGCCAACACCGCCTTCGAGGCCAACTCCATCATTGCGGACATTGCCCGGGCCGGCCAGGTCAGGAAGATCGTCAAGGGCAAGTCGATGACGGCGGAGGAGACCTTCCTCAATGACCACCTCGAAAGAGAAGGATTCGTGGTGACGGAGACCGACCTGGGCGAGTGGATCATACAGCTGCGCCGCGAAGGTCCCTCGCACATGGTCATGCCGGCCATCCACCTCTCCCGCAGGGAAGTGGCCGAGCTCTTCACGAAGGTTACCGGGCGGCATCAGGACCCGGATGATATCAACGGTATGATCAAAGTCGCGCGCAGGGAGCTTCGCCAGGCGTTCCTCGAGGCTGACATGGGCATCACAGGGGCCAATTTTGCCATCGCCGAGACGGGGACGATCGGACTCGTGACCAACGAAGGCAACGGGCGTCTCGTCACCACGTTGCCGCGCATTCATGTGGCCCTGGTCGGCTTCGACAAACTGGTGCCCGACCTGAAAAGCGCCCTGCGCATTCTGAAGGCGCTTCCGCGCAACGCCACGGGCCAGCTCATTTCAACCTACGTGACCTGGATCACCGGTCCTACGCAATGCACATCCGCTCCCGGCGGACGGAAAGAGATGCATATCGTTTTCCTCGACAACGGTCGCCTGGCACTGGCTCGCGACCCGCTGTTCTCCCAGGCCCTGCGGTGTATCCGCTGCGGAGCCTGCGCCAATGTCTGCCCCATCTACAAGCTTGTGGGCGGGCACAACTACGGCCATGTCTACATTGGGGCCATCGGCCTCATCCTCACTTATTTCTACCACGGACGCGAAAACGCCCGCGCCATCGTGAAAGCGTGCCTCAACTGCCAGGCATGCAAGGCGGTCTGTCCCACCGGCATCGATCTTCCCTACCTCATCAAGGGGGTTTTCAGGACGATCCTGGAGGCCGAAGGCAAACCGCCCGTCAAGAACCGGCTGCTGAAGCGCGTGCTCGGGAACCGCAAGCTCTTCCATTTCCTCCTGCGCCGGGCATACCTCGCCCAGAAGCCCATCGCCAAAGGGCAGTATCTGCGCCACCTGCCCCTCCTCTTTTCAAAGGAGCATGGGTTCCGAAGCTTGCCGGCAGTGGCCAGGACACCGTTGAGGGACATGTGGGGGCGGATCAATCCCCGCTTGGAAAACCCCCGTTACCGTGTGGCCCTCTTCGGCGGATGTCTGGTGGATTTTGTCTATCCGGAACAGGCTCAGGCCCTGATCCATCTCCTGAAGAATCACAACGTGCAGCTGGAATACCCCATGGAGCAGACCTGCTGTGGTTTGCCGGCCATGATGATGGGCGAAAATGAAACGGCCAGGGAAGTGGCCCTGCAGAACCTGAAATCGCTGGACCTGGCCCATTTTGACTTTGTTCTCACGCTGTGCGCTTCCTGCGGCTCCCACCTGAAGGAGAACTATCCCAAACTGTGCGGAGAAGATGAGGGGGTTGGAGTGAAGGTCCGGCAGCTCAAAGAAAAGCTGACGGACTTCAGCTCATTCATGATGAACGTTTTGAAAGTCAACCCCGGTATGTTCCAGGGGAGCGGCAAGAAGGTCGCCTACCATGCCCCGTGTCACCTCTGTCGAGGCTTGGGGGTGACACGGGAGCCTCGTGAGCTCATCAGCACAGCGGGCCTGGAATACCTCCCGGCCAAAGACGAAGACGTTTGCTGCGGCTTTGGTGGGTCATTCTCCATTGATTTCCCGGAAATATCCGCAGAGCTCCTCAAACGCAAGCTTGACCATGTCGAAGCGACGGGTGCCGACCACCTCGTCACGGACTGTCCGGGATGTGTTCTTCAGCTGCGTGGCGGAATGGACCAGAGGGCCGGAAAGAGAATCGATGTGAAGCATATCGTTGAAATCGTTGCCGGGGATCCCGGTGATGAGAGCCTTTAGGGGACCACGCCAAAGGCCGTCAATCTGCTGAAGGCGAAGCACCCGGCGGTTGAGGCTTCCTCCCTGATGTCAGATGAACGAGGGAGCCTCCGTCACCGAGCGTTCGTGATAGGGAGAGCCCACTCTCAAACCGCTTGGTGCAACAGGATCATGGAAGCCTCGATCGGTGGTGCTGCCCCGACGAGCTACTTCTTCTTTTCCAGGTCCTCTCCAGCGCGTTCCACAGCCTTGCCCACCTCTTTCAGCTTCTCGCTGGTGTAGGATTGAGCCTTCTCCACCGCCTGATCCAACTGCTTGCCCGCCTTCTCCGCAGGACCTTCTTCTTTGGATTTCGAACAGCCGACGGCAGCGGCCATGATGATTGCAGCGAACAATGCAACAAAAGCTTTCATGAGCAGCCTCCCTTTCTCTACCATGTGTTCAGTACAGGATCCTCTCCACTTCTATTGCCCTCCACACTGACCATCTCTGGTAACCATTTCGGGAGGAGAAGCAAGCCTCCAGACTCAAAAGAATGAAAAAACGGTGTCATGATTCTCAAGAATTGTGCCCAACGAAGTGCGACCTGTCTTGGGGTGCAATTTAAACATAATCCATTGACGATCCTCCAGAAAATCTAGTAATCAAGTACATTGAAAAGCAGTTTCTATTCACCTCCTTGTGAGGAATTGAGAGATGAAGACAATATATTGTGTAGATACGGATTCCCTGTCGGTCATTATCTCGGAGCATGCAGTATTGGGAAGCTATAACATCACTGAGGATATATTGGTTCAATACGATGAACATGGTAATATCGTATCTATTGTGATACCAAATGCAAGTAATGGGAGTAAATTTAACTTGAACGACCTCCTTGAAGATTTAATAGTTACAAATGTTGCTATTGTAACTCATGCTAAGAGAAGTATGAAAAAATGTGATGAAAAAATAATGAATAATTATTTTGAAGCTAATAATGTCGTAAAACTAAACATTGGGTGTGGTAAAAATATTCTTGAGGGATGGCTTAATTCAGATTACTATCCGCAATCGGAGAAAATACTGCACCTTGATGCTACTGTTCAATTTCCATTTGAAGATGATAAACTGGATTACATCTTCAGTGAACACACGATTGAGCACCTTACTTACCATCAAGGACTGAAGATGCTCCAAGAGTGTCATCGAACTCTTAAGCCAGGTGGAAAGCTAAGAATATCAACACCTGATTTATCATTCCTGATAGAGCTCTATGTTAATGAGAAGTCCGTTTCGACCAGTGCATATCTTCAATGGGCTAAAGAAATGTTTCTGGAGACCGCCCCCTGTTTCGAAGAGGTGTTTATCATCAATAATTTTGTGAGAGCCTGGGGACACAAGTTCATCTATGACGGAAGGCTCCTGCGCTATTCGCTGGAGCAGGCAGGATTTGAAGAGATTGTCGCCTGCAATCTCAATGAAAGTAGCGACGGAGAACTGCGAAACCTTGAGCACACGGCGAGGATGCCGGCGGAATTTCTCAAAATGGAATCCATCATTTTCGAAGGGATGAAACCGTGCACGCAAAAGGCCTGAATGGCCGTTCATGAGACTGGCGGCCGGCATGTTCATAGAACGCCGCCGGGAGCAGCACGACGAGCAGGATCGGGTGATGTTGACTGTTTCAGGCCTCACGGTTTTCCTGATCGGGAAACAACTGATCCTCGGGCGCAGGTGCACCGAAAGGGCACAAACGGTTGCCGGGAAGGCCGACGCCCCATCGCCCAAAGACGAAATCAGGAAGGAGGACGGACAACCTCAAAGAAGCCGTTGGAAGACTGCTGTGAGACTCTCTGAAAGCACTTTACAGGAATTTGGATGCCTTGACCATCATTGGGGCCTGCCTACCATTTTGGCCTGAGCTTCAGCTCCTCTTCGGGCTTGATATTCGATACACGCCATCCCAGCTCAGCCTCCCATGGGTTGATGCTCATGACGGGCACCGGTGACTTCCTGATCACCTCGGCTGCAACACTGCCGAGCATTGCTTTCTCAATTTCCCGTCTCCTGTGAGTCGCCATGATCACCAGATCGATTCTGGCGGATTCAATGTACTTGAGGATCTCTTCAGCGGGAAAACCGCGCAGGACCATGCGCCGAACGGTCCGATAGGTTAGAAAAAATTCCTCCTCGAATTGCCGCAGTTGGCGTTCGACCTGTTCCCGGCGTTCTTCGCGGAGCCTGTCGAGGGACGGATGCGGCACGTATGAGGCGCCGGGAGCCTGGTGCAGTTCGATGACCGTCACCAGATGGATCTCGGCGCTGAACTTTTGAGCGACGGATATAACCTGGGGAACAATCTGGGAACAAAATTCGGAAAAATCGAGCGGAAAAAGGACCTTTTTGGCTTCCATTCCATTCACCCCCTTCCTTCATCCATCCCACGGTTGACAATGTTCTCCCGCAGGATTTTCTTATAAGAATGTGTAAGGATTTGAAATGGATAAGTCAATCCCTGCAGTTTCTGAAGCGGTGTGATGAAACTGAATCGATCACGGTTATAGTGAGGATTCCACTATGATCATGGCAAGATACGTCCACACGAATATCATTGCACGAGACTGGCGAAGACTTGCCTCCTTTTACGAGGAGGTCTTTGGGTGCAAGCGCCTCCTCCCCGAGAGAGATTTGAGAGGGGAATGGCTGAACCGGCTGACAGGGCTTACAGATACGCATCTCAAGGGAGTTCACCTCCGATTGCCGGGGTATGGGGAGAGTGGTCCGACGCTGGAGATATTCGAGTATGCAAATCCCGCGGAGGGAAGTCCGCATCTCGTCAACAGGCCGGGTCTCGCGCATCTCGCCTTTGCCGTGGAAGACGTGAAGGCAGGTCTTGAGGCCGTTGTCAAGGCCGGGGGCGGCCCAGTGGGTCAGATCGTGTCCACGGAGGTGGAGGGTGTGGGCACTCTGACCGTGGTCTACGTCACGGACCCTGAAGGCAACATCATCGAGCTCCAGACATGGTCGCCGGGGTCTTGACCGTCGTCACAGACCATTCCTCCATGCCGGCATCTGCATGAGTCACTCAAGGACTCTGCGGTCCCATTTCGACCTTCCGAATGGTATGGATCATGGATAGAATTTATCCATAGTGTACGGGATCGATCGAGGAATGCGGCTAATATTTATCCATTCAGCTGCGAATGATCGGGGTTTTGAGCCAAAGATCGAGAGAGCACAATTATTGCTCCTCTGGTATTCCGGCATCGCTTATGATGCGGGGACCGTTTGCGGAGTTGACGCAGTTCTGCCTTCGAGCAAACCCTTGAATCACATGGAACAAGTCGGCCTGCTCGGGTAAGACGGAGGAGTTGAGGCGAACACCCAGCATGGAATCTCACGTGGGATCACGGAGGCTGAAAACATGACCGGGAGACAGGGGCCTCTGCCGCCTCGCTTGGCGTGGACGTCCCCATGGCTGATTATCGGCTGTGTCTGCGTGCTGGCGGCGGTCCTTCTCATTCTCACGGTGAAGAACTTCCACCGCGAAAAGCAGTTCATGGAGGAGACCCTGCTGTCCCAGGCCCACGTTCTCATGAGGAGCATCGAGGCGGGCAGCCGAACCGGGATGATGGGAATGGGATGGGGGCACAGGCACCTGCAGCTCCTTTTGGAAGAGACGGCTTCTCAGCCGGGGGTCCTCAACGTAGCCATCGTGGATGCTTCCGGAAAGGTGATGGCACACAGCGATCCCGGGCGGGTGGGAAATACGTTGGATGTGAAGCCGCCACCTGCCGGCGCATCCTCGCACTGGTTCTCCATGGAGGGCGAGCGGGCTTTTCAGGTGTTACGCGCCTATCGACCCTGGGTTCGTGAAGGGCAGGGAAGGGGCGCCCGGAGGAGAGACTGCGAAGTTTGGCCTGCAGATGGATCGGCTCGGGAGCAGTTCATTCTGGTGGGAATGGACCCGGAGTCTTTTGAAGAGGCTCGCAGGCAGGACCTGAGGCAGACTCTTCTCCTGTCCGCCATGATGCTGCTCATGGGGGCGGCTGGATTTCTTTCGCTGTTCTGGGCTCATCACTATCGTTCTGTGCGACGTTCGTTGAAGGACATGGAGGCCTATACAACGACGATTGTTCAGCAGATGCCCGTGGGCATGTTCGCCACGGATTCCATGGGGCGAATCCAGCAAGACAACGATGCGGCCCGTGCCATTCTCAAGGCATCCCGGCCCATCAGGGGGAATCTCGCGGATTATCCCTGCTTCCTGCCCATCTCCGGAAGGTTGAAAGATCAGGAAATCGTTGTGAAAGAAGAGGTCTTTCATGCCACCGGTGAGAAACTGAGCGTGCCGCTGCTGATCAATGCTGCAGTCATTCGGGACGATCGCCGCCGGGCTCGGGGACAGGTCTTCCTGTTCTCGGACATCAGCGGCCTCAAGCATCTCGAGGAGGAGCTGCGGCGCAGCGAGCGGCTGGCTTCTCTGGGGCGACTGGCCGCTGGGATCGCCCATGAGGTTCGCAATCCGCTGAGCTCCATCAAAGGCTTTGCAACCATCCTGGCCAAGCGTGCCGACGGAGATGAAAAGAGCCGTCACATCGCCGATGTCATGATCCAGGAAGTCGAGCGGCTGAACCGCGTGGTGACGGAACTGCTGGAGTATGCGAGGCCCACGGAACTGAGTCGGCGCCGCGTTTCCTGCCGGGAGCTGATTGCGCAGGCGCTTCAGTTGGTGCAGAGGGAGGCGGACCGGAGACAGGTGACCATCCGCGTGTTTGTCGAGCCTGACGGAATGAAGATGGATGTGGATCCGGATCGTTTTGTACAAGTTCTTCTGAATTTGTTCCTGAACGGTCTGCAGGCGATGGAGAACGGCGGCGTGCTTTCAGTGGAGGTGAAGAACGAAGGAACCGAAACGGTCCTTTCCGTGAGCGATACGGGCTCCGGGATTTCCGTCGAAAACCTGCCGCATGTCTTCGACCCTTACTTCACAACCAAGCCGGGAGGCGTCGGCCTGGGGCTTGCCAATGTCCACAAGCTGGTCGAAGCCCATGGAGGAAAAGTCGAAGTGTCGAGCGGCTCGGGCTCGGGAACGCGATTCGTTGTGAGGATTCCGGGGACATCCCCCGGGCAGCGGCTGATTGCCCCGGAGAGGCAGGGGCGACAGGAGGCTTCTTCGTGAAACGCAGAAACGCGCCGCGCATTCTGGTCGTTGATGACGATTCAGCCCACCGGATGATGTTGACCACCCTTCTGGCGGACTGGGCTTTTGAGGCGGAGGAGGCTGAGCACGGGGAGCGGGCCCTTGAGCGCATTCGTCAGAGTGCCGTGGATTTGATCTTGATGGATGTCCGCATGCCGGTAATGGACGGCATCGAGGCGACCCGGAAGATTCATCAATACAATCCGGCAATCCCGATCATCATTATGACGGCTTACTCCTCCATCCCCAATGCCGTGGAAGCCCTCAAATCGGGGGCGTTCGACTACATCACCAAGCCCATGGACTTCGATGCCCTCAGGGTGGTCCTGGACCGAGCCATCGAGCACACCCGGCTGCGCTCCGAAAACGAGGAGCTTCGACGACAGATTGTGCAATTCCAGATCCCCGAAATGGTCGGCAATGGTCCTGCAGTGCGGCGTCTCAAGGAGATGATCGCACTGGTGGCGCCCACAGAGGCTACGGTTCTGATTTCGGGTGAAAGCGGCACGGGAAAGGGATTGCTGGCGCGGGCGCTGCACGGGGCGAGCCTGAGAAGGACCAAGCCGCTGGTGGAAGTGAACTGTGCGGCAATTCCGGAAGCCCTCATCGAGTCCGAGCTCTTCGGGCACGAGAAGGGGGCCTTCACAGGCGCTGACAGACCTCGCAAAGGGCGCTTCCTGATGGCCGACGGCGGGACGCTTTTTCTGGATGAGATCGGTGAGCTCCCCATGCCTACTCAAGCCAAGCTGCTTCGCGTTCTGCAGGACGGGCAGGTGCAGCGGGTGGGAAGCGATGACGCCCTCATTGTGGACGTGCGTATTCTGGCGGCTACCAACCGGAACCTTGAAAACATGGTGAAGCAAGGGACCTTCCGGGAGGACCTTTTCTACCGATTGAATGTCGTCGCCATCGAGGCTCCTCCGCTGAGGCGGCGAGTGGAGGACATACCCGTGCTTGCGCAGCATTTTCTCTCGCGCTTTGGGGAGAAGAACCGGAAAGAGGTCAAAGGAATCACCCCGCAAGCCATGGATCTGCTCATCCACTACGGATGGCCCGGGAACATCCGAGAGCTGGAAAACGCGATGGAGCGGGCGGTCATCCTGCTGCAGGGTAAGTATGTGTCCGAAAAGGAGTTGCCTGCAGCCATTCAGGGTGGGGTCCTGCATGAGTGTGCCGAGGGAACGCCCTTCGGGGAAGCAAGTACCCTGCAGGGCGCTGGGGGAGCTGCAACCCTCGAAGAAATCGAGCGGAATACGATTTTGCAGACGCTCCGGGAGCTGGGTGGAAACAAAAGCGAAGCCGCACGGCGCCTGGGGATCACCCGCAGGACCCTCAAGCTCAAGCTCAAGAAATACGAGAACGAGGAAACGCTCCACTGAAAACCAGTAACCAGTAACCAGTAACCAGTAACCAGTAACCAGTAACCAGTAACCAGTAACCGGTAACCAGTAACCGGTAACCAGTAACCAGAAACCAGAAACTAGAAACTAGAAACCAGAAACCAGAAACCCCTCCCCACCCCGCTACACTCCGAAATACTCCCGATACCACTGCACGAAACGCGCGATGCCTTCCTCAATGGGTGTGCCGGGATGAAAGCCGAAGTCGCGCGCCAGATCGTCGATGTCGGCGTAGGTGGCCGGGACGTCCCCGGGCTGGAGAGGCATGAAATGCTTCTCGGCCGTTATTCCCAGGCATTTTTCGAGCACTTCGATGTAGCGCATGAGCTCAACGGGCTGGTTATTGCCGATGTTGTAGACCCGATAAGGGGCATAGCTGGTACCGGGGTCCGGAGCGTCGCCGTTCCAGGAGGCATCGGGCTCCGGAGGTCGTTCCATGATGCGCACGATCCCTTCAACGATGTCATCGATATAGGTGAAATCCCTCTTCATCCGCCCATGGTTGAATACCTGAATCGGGTCGCCCGCGAGCATGGCACGCGTGAAGAGGAAGAGGGCCATGTCCGGGCGCCCCCACGGCCCGTAGACAGTGAAGAACCTGAGTCCGGTGGATGGGAGTCCGTAGAGATGAGCGTAAGTGTGGGCCATGAGCTCGTTGGCCTTCTTCGTGGCAGCGTAGAGGGAAACGGGATGATCGACATTGTCATGGACGGAGAAGGGCATACGGGTGTTGGCACCATAGACCGAGCTGGACGAAGCGAAAAGAAGGTGACCGACTTTATGGTGTCTGCACCCCTCCAAAACGTGCAGGAAACCGGTGAGATTGCTGTCAACGTATGAATGGGGATTGGTGAGCGAGTAACGAACGCCGGCCTGGGCGGCCAGGTTGACCGCCACTGAGAATTCGTCCGCCCGGAAAAGGCTCTCCATTCCGGCTCGATCCTCGAGGCTCACCTGGTGGAACAGGAACCGGTCGAAGTCCTGAAGCTGTCGCAGGCGAGCCTGTTTCAGGGTGACGTCGTAATAGGGGTTCATGTTGTCCACGCCGACCACCTTGCGGCCCTCGCGCAGGAGCCTGAGGGCGAGGTGGTATCCGATGAAGCCGGCACATCCGGTGACAAGAACTGAAGCGTTCGAAGACATCTATTGGGTTGTTCCTTTCGAGCCATTGGATTGGGATAATCGACCGGACAGGGTATGGACAGGCTAGGAATTTCGCTTCTCCATGCGGACGGTCAGGACCGAACAGGGCGCCTTGCGCACGACGCGATCAGCCGTGCTTCCGAACAGGACATGGGCCAGGCCCGTCAGGCCGTGGGAGCCCATGACGATCAAGTGGATGTCCCTCTCTTCGGCAAGTCGTATGACTTCCGTGGATGCGTAGCCTGAGAGCAGATGCACCTCGTGGGGCTGCTTTTCCTTGAGCTGGGCGATGTAGCGCTCCTGGATGGTTTCCTGGGCAGCCTCCTTGACCTGGTCAATGAATTTGGCATCGTACTCAATGGGCATGAAGGACTGGTGAGCGGGCGGAGCGACGGAGAAGGTCACCATGACGTGGACGATATGGAGGGTAGCCCCATAGTGCCATGCCAGGTCCTTTGCAACGACGAAGGCCTCATCGGCATTCTCCGAAAAGTCCGTACAGAAAGCGATGTTTTTGAAAAGGTCAGTTCGCATGGCTCCTCCTCCTGGATTTTCTACTTGCGTCCCGGCGGCATGGAGACCCAATCGCCCCACTCCGCACATGGTTTGAATCACTATACTTTGCGGGTGCTCAGGAGCGCAACCCTTAGTATGGGAACATTTTCGAGATGAGTACGGGCGATGCGTGTCGGCAGGCCGAAAAGCTCAATGCCGCTTCGCAGCTTGACAAGGTTTGCCACGATCGATAGGATGCCCGTTGCACGCTTGCTTGTGTACCTGTGGGCCACCCGATTGATGAGTGTTCATGAGCTCCTTTTTCAACAGTTTGCGGCTTCCGGCTGCTGCAAGGATAACCCCGTTCCATGCGATATAAGGTCCTGGCCATTCGAGTGATTCTCGGTGTATTTTTTGCCTTCGTTTTGGGACGCCTGTTCTTCCCAAATTCCAGTCTTTTTATGACCGTTGGAATCGCTGCGATGCTGATTTTCTTTGCCTATGTGCTCGAGTCCGTTCACACTCGAAAGGATGGACAGTAGATTCTCTCGACTTCGACAAGTGATTGCAGCGGGAATCTCATCCGGGGGACACGGGTCGCCGCATGTGAGGGAGGAATCATGGATTGGGAAAGGCTGTCCCATGGGAGGGGGCAGGGGCGGGCAAGCATGCAGGATCTCTAGGAGAATTTCAAGCGATGCAAGAGCCGTTGTTCAGGCTCTGTGCGTGGTCTCGCGTGCCGATCTGGGGTGTGGTCCTCGTGGCCCTGATTGTTCTGGTTTCTTTCAACTGCTTCTACTCGGTGCAGCCCCAGGAGGCCGCCGTGGTCCAGCGTTACCTGTTCCAGGTCAACGATGTGGAGGGGACGCTTGACGACTTCTCGGAATCGGTGGTGCGCCTGACCGACCGTAGGCAATCGGTTTGCGGATGAGGTCCTCTCCATCGGTTGTGCTTCTGTCGCCGACATGGCCCGCGATGAGATCCAGACCATCATGGATGCTTAAAGGAGCGCATGATCGACGAGGCCCGGCAGGTTTACAGTGAATAAACACCGAAAGCCACGGGCGAGGTCATGCAGGCCGTGACACAAGCCGATGGCTATGCGCTGGAGCGCGTGAACAGGAGCCAGGGAGAAGCCAGCAGATTCCTCACGATTCTGGAGGAATATGGAAGGGATCCGGATATCGCCCATCGCCGGATATATCTGGATGCGTTCAGAGATTTGGCTGGACGAATCGACCGCATGGTCGTTCTGGACGAAGATCAGAAGGAGATCCTGCCGTTGCTGGATTTGGCGCCAACCAGATTCCGACGCGCGACATGGTCGCCGACGTGTCGAAGCTCTTGCCCGAAATCGGCATTGAGCTCATGGACATTCGGATCAAGCGTATGAAGTTCGTGGAGTCCTTTCAGCAGAAGGTTTTCGACCGCATGATTTTCAAGTACCTCAAACACGATCGACAGGGCAAGGATCGGTAGCTCAGGAGAGGCAGTCATGTCAGTGATCGAAGAGAATCCCCAGGAGATTGCCAGATGTGACATCGTAGTGGCCATCCCCTCTTTCAACGAGTCGGAGACCATTGCCAAAACGACGGAATGCGCTGCCCGAGGCCTCCTGGATCACTTCGGCGATCTCAGCTGTGTGATCGTCAATTGCGACAATCATTCAGCGGACGGTACCCGGGAGGCTTTCTTCTCGCCAAAGATCGAAGTTCCGAGAATCTACCTCTCCACCCAACCGGGGATCTACGGCAAGGGGAACAACCTGCGCAACCTGTTCGAGCTGGTCCGAAGGCTCGAGGCAAGAGCTGTGGTGGTGGTGGAAGCCGACATCACAAACATCGGACCACACTGGATCAAGAAGCTCGGTGAGCCGGTGCTGAAGGGAATGGGCTATGTGTGTCCCCTGTATGTGCGCCACAAGTACGAGGCGACTCTCACCAGCTCCATTGTCTACCCGTTGACGCGCTGCCTCTATGGTCGGCGGGTCCGCCAGCCGAATGCAGGTGATTTCGCATTCAAGGGAGACCTGGTGGACGCCTTCCTGAGCTGCCCCGTCTGGACCGACTGGGTTCGCCAGTTCGGAGTCGATACCTGGATGACGACAGTGGCCCTGAGCTCGCGAATCCCTTTGAGCCAGGCCTTCATCGGAGCACCGAAGATTCATCGGGTCAAGGACCCTTATGCGCACCTGGCTCAGCTCTTTCGACAGATTGTGGGCACCATCTTTGACCTCATGATCCAGTATGCGGACTTCTGGTGTCAGGTCAAGTGGAGCAAGCCCACCGCCCTATCCGGGATGGAAGCTCAGGAGGTCGAAACCCCGATACCTGTCGAAGTCAATACGGTTCGACTTCATGATCGCTTCGTGCAGGGATTCGACAGCTACGGTCACATTTGGCAGAACGTTTTCGATCAGACCGTTTACCACAAGCTGGTGGAGATCCGAGGACTGGGGTTACAGCACTTCTCACTGCCCAGCCAGACCTGGGCCCGCATCCTGTTCGATGCTGCCGTTGCCTATCGAGGGATGGGCGAGGCCGAGCGGTTGGAACTATTGGATGCGCTGCTGCCGCTCTATCTGGGAAAGGTGCTGACATTGGTCAAGAAGACGGAACGGATGTCACTCCAGCAAGCCGAAGAATACGTTGAAAACGAATGCACCGTTTTTGAAGAGAATAAGCCTCATCTGGTCAAGAGATGGGAGTGATCCACCCCAAGGAGGAACCGACATGCCGAAGATCCTGGTTGTAGATGATGAGGAGCACATCCGATTGCTCTACTCCGAAGAGTTGAAGGAAGCCGGCTACGAAGTCATCACCGCAGAAAACGGATACAAGCTGCTGGAGCGGATCGAAGAGGAGAAGCCCGATCTGGTGGTCCTGGATATCAAAATGGTCGACTACAATGGGCTGGACCTCCTCCAGGACATTCGAAACCGCTTTTACGATCTTCCCGTGATTCTCTCGACCGCCTACGACACCTTCAAGGAAGATATGAAGTCCATCGCTGCGGACTTCTATGTGGTCAAAAGCTTCGATCTCACGGAGCTGAAGCAGAAGATAGCCATGGCATTGGAGACCAGACTGCCGTAGAGTCATGTGGCGCGGAGGACCCCGGACGGTTGCTCCGCGTCAGCTCTTCCCCGCCCCGCCTCCTCCCTTTTCGGTCTTTACCAGCCGGATTCCCTCAACCAGAGATAAAGGGCCAGTGCTCCAAAGATCACATTTCCGGACCAAACCCCTGCGGCAGGTGGGAGAAGGCCGGCGATGGCCAGGGAAGAGCCGACATGGGTCAACGCCAGGTAAAAGGACGCCACGAGCAGGCTGATGCCGATTCCGGCTGCAATGCCTCCATGGAGTCCCTGCCTGAGGGCCAGAGTGATACCCAGGAGAGTCAAAATCAGGGTGGTGACGGGGGCGGCTGCCCGCACGTTGAGCTCCACCTCGTAAGGGACGGAATTGTAGCCTTCCTTCCGGATCTTCTGGGTGTAGTGGTACAGGTCGAACCAATCGAGCTCTTCGGGCAAAGTGGCGAGGCTGGAGAAATCTTCGAGGGTTTCATGCAGGCTCAGCGGGCGTGTGTCAAACCATTCCTGGTGTATATCCTGGCCGCTGAAGCGCAGCAACAGCCCTTCTTCAGCGAGCCATCCGTCTCCTTCCCACCTGAGCCTCTTGGCGTCCAGCCTTTCTGTCAAGTGAAACTGATCGTCAAGGTAGAAGAGGGACACTTTTTCGAGGGTTTGAAGTTTTCGATCATGAACGCGAATCTGGTAGATAACGTCTTGGCCTCGAAACCACACGTTTTCCTGACTCCAGGAGAGGGCCTGTCTGCGTTTCTGAACATACTCCTGCCAAATGGCCTGGGATTTCTGGTTGAGCCCCCTGGCCACCGTTTCCCCGATTCCGAAATGAAGTATCGCAACCACGAGGGCGGCTGAAATGATCGGGCCGGCATAGCGAATGGCGTGAACGCCGGCCGCTTTGAAGGCGATGAGCTCCCGGTTGCGTTTGAGTATTCCGAGGGCGATGAGAGTGGCAAGCAGAAGGGTCATGGGTATTCCCTGGGTGGCCACCAGGGGGACCTTGCAGAGAAAATAGGAGAGGACTTGGTCTGGAGGGACTTGCTTCTCCAGAAGATCGTCCACCTTTTCAAAGAAGTCGATGATCAGATAGAGCCCGACGAACGCGAGGAGCGCCAGCCCGAATACGGGAAGGAGGTGCTTGAGAACATAGCGGGGAATGATCTTCATGGGAACTGTCAAACCTGTTCGGGACTGGAATGGGTTCGCCGGAGATGCTTCCGTGCTGAAGCTGCCGCCCGGCTGAAGAGTATGAATGCTCTGGGAATGGATTCGGCATGCGTCAGCCTCCAGAGGTACAGAGCGAGGAGCGTCGTGAGGATATTGGGCGTCCACACGGCCAATCCAGCGGGGATGATTTCGTTCTCTCCGAGGCCCTTCCCGGCGGAAAGCACGATGTAGTAGGCCAGAAAGACGCCCAAACCCAATGTGATTCCCGTCATTCGACTTCTTGGGCGAAAGAGAGAACCCAGCGGGGGACCGATGAGGCCCAGACACAGGCAGCTCAGAGGCAGGGCGAGCCGCTGATGGAGCTCGAGAGCGTAGCCAGTTGCCCATTTCTGATTCTTGTCGGACATTGCGTGAAAGAGCTCCTCCAGAGTCATGACTCTTTTCCCTTTGCCGCCGCCTTTGGCCGGGGCCGAAAAGAGCTCATCCAGAGACAGGGTGAGATCATAGGTCTTGAATGAAACGGCCTGAGCATCTTTGAGGTTGTCCGGCACCCGGGTAATGATGCCGTTGGAGATTTTGAAAATGATCTGGTTGATGTTCCGGGGGGTGACGATCTGGGCTCGCTCCGCCACAATGACCATTCGGACGTCCTGCTGCCGCTGGTCCTGGACAAAGACCCCCTGGATCTTGAGGTCCGACGGGTCCACCTCCCGGAAGTAGAATACCAGATTGGGCACGATATCGATGAAAGTGCCCTCCTTAAGGAAGGTGGGCAGGCTGACTCTCCCCAAGGATTTCAGCTTGTCCTCGAAGGCTTGCGTCGAGGATGGGATAATATTAATGGTGTTGAAGTAGGAGAGGGTGGTTGTCAGGAGCAGGACCGCCAGGACGGCCGGGACGATCTGCCTGGCGCTGACGCCGGAGGCGCGAAGCGCAATCAGTTCATTATCACTGCTCAGGCGAACGAATGCAAGGAGAACCCCGATCAGCGTGGCCATCGGAAGCGCAAAGAGCAGCAGCTTGGGCATAACGAAGAGGGTGATCTGGAGCAGGTCAAGCAGGGTGATCGGCGATGTGAACAGATAGCGGGTAAGCTGCAGGAGCCTGCCGGTAACGAGAATCACGATCAGCGCGAGAAGGCTCACACTGACCGGAACCAGCTGTTCAATGATCAGGTATCTGGTGATGGTCTTTTTCATCGGCGCACAATCTAAGAGAAGACAACGGACAGGTCAATGTCAAAACCTGAGAATAGGATGCCACAGAAACGGGAGGCCATGCGAGTGCTTCTCGAACAAAAGGAACGGCAGTTCCTGGCCCCGCAGGCCAGGTTGAGTGCGGCGAGCATGGGCCGCCTGAAAGATGAGCAGGAGTGCCCTCTTCGCACGGCTTTCCAGAGGGACCGCGATCGGATTGTACACTGCAAGGCCTTTCGACGACTGAAGCACAAAACGCAGGTCTTTCTCTCTCCAACCGGCGACCACTATCGCACACGTCTGACCCACACGCTGGAAGTATCTCAAATCGCCCGGACGATTGGAAGGGCTCTCGCTCTCAATGAGGACCTGATCGAAGCGATCGCTCTGGGGCACGACCTCGGACATACGGCATTCGGGCACGGAGGCGAACGCGTGCTCAATGAGATCATGTCCGGCGGTTTCTACCACAACGAGCAGAGCTTGCGTGTAGTGGATCTCCTTGAAAAAAACGGGGAGGGACTGAATCTGTCCCTGGAGGTCCGGGACGGCATCGTCAAGCATTCCAAGGGGCGGAATCTTCCCATTATGGGAGAGGCGGCTCAGAAGGCCGCGACCCTCGAAGGCCAGGTTGTCCGCCTGGCAGATATCGTTGCCTACCTGAACCATGATCTGGATGATGCGCTTCGGGCTGACATCCTCAAACCCGAAGACCTGCCGTCTGACCTCAGGCACCATATCGGAGCGCGTCATTCCGAGCGGATTCATCGACTGGTGGAGGACATCATCTACACCAGCCTCGATCTGAGCCTGGCTGAAATCCGATTGAGCAACGGGATGCTGGAGCATGTGGAGCGTCTCAGGGATTTTCTGTTCGTGCGTGTGTATGAACTGCCGCTGGTTCGGCAGGACTTCGAGAGGGTGCGCAAGATCATCTGGGACCTTTTTGAAGTGTTCCTGAAAGATGATGATCTGCTGATCCAGGAAATGGGTCCTCCGTTGCAGAGCATGGACCGCGAGCGCCAAGTGTGCGACTTTATTGCGGGGATGACGGATCGCTATACGCTGGATCTTTACAGGCGCCTGTTTCTTCCCCGACCCTGGATGAAGCTCTGAAGGGATGGGCTGGTGTGCGCAGGCGGCCCGGGAGAAGGGCAGGTCCGGACGCAGGCCCGGTAAATCCTCGGGAACAGTGAGAATATGTACCTTGACAGAAGATTTTTGGGCGTGCTATCGGATGCATGCTTGAGGGCCTGACCAAATGTTCGGGAATGGACTGAACCGGGTCGGGTGCTCCATACTTGAGGAGGCCTAGGATGAAAAAGAGCAAACGCTCAGCGGGGTGGCAGGAGGAGGACCACGGTCCTGCCCAGAAGATTGAGTTTGATCTCACGGATGATGATTCGGAAGGCATCATCGATCTGGATGACATCCTCGAAGTGGATGATGAAAGCCTTTTGGAGAACGATCAGCTTGATCTGGATGTTGAAATCCTGGATGCCGACGCCGACCTGGATGCCGACGAGCTGGATGCCGGGCTGAGCGATGAAGATGAAGACCTGTTCGAAGACGATTTTCTGAAAGATCTGTCTGTGGCTCGCGAGGAAATGGCATCGGATGAGGAAGAGCAGATGCCCTCCCTGGACGAGCAGGATTCTGAAGATGAGATCGATTTTGAATCCCTGCTGAGAGTTGAGATGAATGAAGACGAAGTGGTCGACGTTCCTGATGAACCGGCCGCTCAAGAACCGGTTGCTGCAGCCGTTGTTGCAGCTGCGCTTCCGGAGGAAGCGGAGTCCGCCCCGGTGTCCCTGGAGTCTTTTGTGTCTCAGATTGAAGACCGGCTGATTGACGCCGTTCGACAGATCGTGGAAGAGAAGCTCCCGGAAATCGTCAGGTCGCTTCTCGAGGAGCAGATTGAGAAGCTCAAGCGCGAGCTGCACTGAAAGTATGATTTGGAATTCCTTGCGGCACATGTTTCGAGTGGTTGTTTTGGATCATCCATTCGGGAAGGAATGGTAAGGGAGCAGATGATGAGTGATGGCTTACTGCCCAAAGGATATACCTTTCATGAGCTGGAACCGTATTGGTATGATGTCTGGGTGAAGCAGGGGTTCTTTCGCGCCAGGGTTGAGAGTCCGCAACCACCTTACACCATCGTGATCCCTCCTCCCAATGTGACGGGACAGCTCCACATGGGGCACGCCCTGAACAACACTCTCCAGGATATTCTCTGCCGTTACAAGCGCATGAAAGGGTTTGACGTCCTTTGGGTCCCCGGCACGGACCATGCGGGCATCGCAACGCAGAACGTGGTGGAGCGGGAGCTCTCCCAGGAAGGGCTTTCCCGTCATGAGCTGGGCCGAGAACCGTTCCTGGAGCGGGTGTGGGTTTGGAGGGAGAAGTACGGCGGAATCATCATCAATCAGCTCAAGCGGTTGGGCGCATCCTGTGATTGGTCGAGAGAGCGCTTCACAATGGATGAGGGACTTTCTGCGGCGGTGCGGCAGGTCTTCGTCAGCCTCTACAACGAGGGGCTCATCTATCGCGGCAGGAGGATGATCAACTGGTGCCCCCGATGCATGACGGCTTTGGCCAATATTGAAGTCGAAGGCGAAGAGCTCGACAGCCACCTCTACCATATTCGCTATCCTTTGGTGAACGGCCAGGGATCGCTGGTGGTCGCAACGACGAGACCCGAGACGATGTTGGGGGACACTGCTGTGGCCGTTCACCCCGAAGATCCGCGCTATATGGATTATATTGGACAGAAGGTCCTGCTGCCGCTTGCCAACCGCGAGATCCCGGTCATCGGGGACACTTACGTGGATCGCGAATTCGGGACAGGAGCGCTCAAAATCACACCAGCTCATGATTTCAATGACTTTGACATCGGAAAGAAGCACCAACTGGACGTGGTGCAGGTCATTGCTGAAGACGGAACCATGAGCGGGGAGGCCGGGAGCTACGCCGGGCTGGATCGCTTCGCCTGCAGGAAGCGTGTTCTGGAGGACCTGGAGAAGGGCGGCCTGCTGGTCAAGGTGGAGCCCTACCGTCATCGGGTTGGACACTGTTACCGGTGCAAGAAGGTGGTTGAGCCGTCCCTCTCCCTTCAGTGGTTCGTGGATACCCGTCCCTTGGCCGATGTGGCCATGGAGGCGGTTCGTACCGGTAAGACCCGGATCATTCCCGCAAAGTGGGAAAAGGACTATTTCAACTGGCTGGAGAATGTCGAGGATTGGTGCATCAGCCGCCAGATATGGTGGGGACACCGGATTCCCGCCTGGTACTGCCAGGAATGCGGACACCTCATGGTCGAGATGGAAGCTCCGTCGGTCTGTACCGATTGCGGTTCGGCGCGCCTCGAGCAGGATGCCGATGTTTTGGACACTTGGTTCAGTTCAGCACTCTGGCCGTTTTCAACTCTCGGCTGGCCTGAAGATACGGCGGACCTGAACAAATACTATCCCACCTCCGTCCTGGTGACGGGCTTCGACATTCTGTTTTTCTGGGTTGCACGCATGATGATGATG
This sequence comes from uncultured Syntrophobacteraceae bacterium, assembly GCA_964557955.1. Lineage (GTDB taxonomy): Bacteria > Desulfobacterota > Syntrophobacteria > Syntrophobacterales > Syntrophobacteraceae > JALOOX01. The sequence continues at coordinate 147,488 of CAZLCS010000002.1, read as the reverse complement.
GGCCTCCATTTCAAGAAGGATGTCCCCTTCCGTGACGTGTATGTGCATGCCCTGGTGCGGGATGCGCAGGGGCAGAAGATGAGCAAATCAAAAGGGAATGTCATCGACCCCCTGGTCGTGATGGATCGTTTCGGGACCGATGCCTTCCGGTTCACCCTCACTGCCCTGGCGGCTCAAGGACGGGATGTCAAGCTCTCCGAGGACCGCATTGAAGGCTACCGGCATTTTGTGAACAAGATCTGGAATGCGGCCAGGCTGGTGCTCATGAACCTTCAGGATGTGAAGGAGCTGGTGGAGATCCCGGAGAAGCCGGATTCCCTGGCTCACCGCTGGATTCTGAGTCGCTTGAGGCAGGTTTCTCTGGAGGTCGATGAGGCTCTGGAGGAATATCACTTCAACCACTATGCTCATGCGCTGTATCATTTTCTCTGGCACGAGTACTGCGACTGGTACCTCGAGATGGCCAAGGCCGATTTCTACGGTGAGGATCCCGAGCGCAAAGCCCTGGCTCAATCCATAGCGGTTCGCGTCCTCGAGCGGATCCTTCTCCTCCTCAACCCGGTGATGCCCTTCGTGACCGAAGAAATCTGGCAGAAGCTGCCCCAGACATCCGGGAGCATCATGGAGGCAGTTCTTCCTGAACCGGAGGTTCGATGGCAGGATGAGGAAGCAGAGGAGAAGATGGATGTGCTGATGGCGGTCATCACCGGGATTCGGAATGTACGCGGTGAGATGAATGTCCCTCCTGCCACTCGCGTCGAAGTGGTCTGCCTCTGCGAGGAGGACGCTGCCCGGAGGATTCTTGAGGACTATGCCTCGACGGTCATGGATCTGGCGAAGCTGGCCGACTTGAAAGTCGGGCTGGCCGGCGAGATGCAGAAGCCTCGCATGGCTGCCAGCACCGTGACCAGGCGTGTGGAAGTCTACGTCGTCCTCGAGGGAATTTTGGACTTTGAGAGTGAGGCTCGCCGTCTTGAAAAGGAATTGGGCAGGGTTGAGCATGAATTCAGCGTAACGCAGCGAAAGCTTTCCAACGAGGATTTCCTGAGTCGGGCGCCACAGGAAGTGGTGGTGAAGGAGCGGGAGAAGGGAGCGAGATTGGGCGAGAAATTGGAGAAGCTCAGGGGCCATTACGATCGGCTGAAGACACTGAAGATATAGGCGGGCTGACAGCGTGACTCTCCCACTATTGGATATTCTCATTGACCTGGCCGTCCAGGAGGATGTGGGCCACGGGGACATGACCAGCGAAGCGGTGGTGGATGCGGAAGCCGTCGGAGATGCGGTGGTGTTCGGCCGCGAACCATTTGTCCTTTCGGGAATTCACCCATTCAGACGGGTTTTTCAGGTGGTCGATCCAGGCGTGGAAGTTCGGGCCCTGTTTCGCGATGGCGACCGGATTCCTGCAGTGGAGCCGATTTTCAGGATCAGTGGACGACTGCGGTCGCTTCTGACGGCTGAACGAACTGCGTTGAATTTCCTCCAGCGGCTGAGCGGTATTGCCACTCTGACCCATCAAATGACCCAGGCGATTGCCGGCACTCGCTGCAGGGTGCTGGACACGCGCAAAACGACGCCGCTCTGGCGAGTGCTGGAAAAGGCGGCTGTTGCACACGGGGGCGGAAAGAATCATCGGTTCGGTCTCTCGGACGGCATTCTCATCAAGGACAATCACATTCAGGCCGCAGGTGGAATCCGCCGGGCACTGGAGCGGGCTCGCAACACCGCAGCGCATACCCTCAAAATAGAGATCGAAGTGGAGACTCTCGATCAATTGGAGGAAGCCCTTGAGGCTGGGGCCGACGTTATCATGCTCGACAACTTCTCCGTTGGGATGCTGAGGGAGGCCGTGGACAGGGTGGGAGGCCGATGCCTCTTGGAAGCTTCCGGGGGCGTGAATCTGAGCACGGTGAGAGAAATCGCCGAAACGGGCGTAGACCTGATCAGCTGCGGAGCATTGACGCATTCAGCAAGGGCCATCGACATCAGTATGGAATTCTGCTCGGAGTAGGTTATTTTAGAGGCAGCGAAAAGTCGTCTGTCACATCCTGCAATGGCCGGCCGGCGGGCAGCGGTTCGGTTGTTGTTTCACTCGAATTGTAAGGGGCGATCCAGCATACGAGTGGGTCCAAGGGGGGTGGAGCCAGTCACCGAGTTTTGGTGCAAGACAGACGCTCAGAAGGAATTGCTTATGCAAGGCGATAACGAATCAAAAACAGTGCTTCTGGTTGACGATGACGTGGATCTGCTCGAAATCGGCAGAGACATGCTTGAGAGCTGTGGATACCAGGTCGTCGTGGCTGGAAGCGGGGAGGAGGCGATTGAGGCTTTCAAGGGACGGAAGACACCCTTTCATGTTGTGCTGATGGATCTTTCCATGCCGGGTATGGATGGAAGCACTTGCATGAAACAGCTTCAGCTCATCGACCCCTCTGTGAAGGTTGTCTTGATGAGTGGGCTCGGCGATGCCTACCAGATGGAACGGGCGCTGGCGGCCGGAGCTTGTGGTTTTCTGTCGAAGCCTTATCGGATGAATGAGATGATCGTCAAAATGAAAGAGGTGCTGGGGCTGCAATTATGAAAGCAGAAATTTATAGCGCCATGGACGGTACCTCCCTTCAGCCATCCTTTTCGCCGTGTATGGGTATTGCCGGCTCTTGATGGAGTCGAGCGGGTTGAGCCCCATCCGATACGGAATCATCCGGGTTCTTCGAATACTCGGCTTAAAGGCTAGGAGGGATGAGCTCCGAAGTTCAGAGAATGCCTCATAGACGTTCCTTTCTTCAAACATCCTGAATGAATAACCATATGAGCAGAAGCATAGAACCAGCGAGTCCCTGGCGGGAGCGTCTGGCCATGGGGGTTCGGATGGCGTGGCCCATCTGCATGGCCTACTTCCCGATAGGGATGGCTTTTGGTGTCCTGGCCCAGAAGGCGGGTTTGAGCGTCTTCCAGACGGGAGCCATGTCGGTGGTGGTGTTTGCCGGGAGCTCGCAATTCATCGGCGTTTCAATGCTGAGCAGCGGAGCATCGCTCATGGCCATTGCCGCTACCACCTTTATTGTGAACCTCAGGCACCTGTTGATGAGCTGGTCCCTGGCCACTCATCTGCGGCAGACACCCACGTCCTTCCTTTTTCTTTTTGCCTATGGGGTGACGGATGAGAGCTTTGCCGTGAACACTCTGCAGTTCCGCGAAGGCAACTGGGATCGATGGAAGGCTCTCATCGTCAACCATGCGGCCAATATCGCATGGGTGTCCAGTTCCATAGCGGGAGCCGTGAGCGGTCAATTCATCCCCTCGGGCTTTCTGGGTATAGACTATGCCATGATCGCCATGTTCATAGGTCTTCTGGTCTTCCAGCTCCGGGGGCGCCTCTACATCATCACGGCCCTGATGTCCGGAGGCCTCTCTGTGGCGCTTTCCCTGACGATGCCCGGCAACTCTTACGTGATCCTCGCTTCCTTGCTCGCCGCCACCGGCGGATATGCGATCTCCAGGCTTCGAAGTGGAAGAGGTCCCCATCATGCCTGACATCGAATTCTTTGGACTCATCCTGGCCATGGGGCTGGTTACCTATCTGCCGCGATGGATGCCCCTCTTTGTTTTTTCGCAGAGAGCGATGCCCCGATGGCTCGTCGAATGGTTGGACTTGATCCCCGTGGCAATCCTCAGCGCCCTGGTCTTTCCAGAGCTTCTGACCAACGGGGCTCCGAGATCTCTGGATATCCTTCAGGCGAAAAGCGTCGTCGCCATACCCACGCTGGTCTTCGCGCTCAAGACCAGATCTCTTGGAGGAACGGTGATTGTGGGAATGCTTTCTTTCTGGGCCCTGGAAAAGCTCTGAGGATGGTCAGGAGCAGATCCAGACGTCCATGCAGACCGCCAGGAGCAAGAGAACCGAGATGACGCTGTTCACATGGAAGAACGCCATGTTGATCTTGTCGAGGTGGCCGGGGCGCACCAGATAGTGCTCCCAGGCGAGCAGGCCTATAATGATGAAGAGAGTCAGCAGATAGATCCATCCCAGGCCGAAAGCGAAATAGGTGAGCAGGAGAAATCCGGCGGTCATTACGTGGAGAAGGGTGGACACCCGAAGCGCAGCAGGGATACCCCACCGGGACGGGATGGAATACAAATCCTCGTCTCGATCGAAATCGACGTCCTGGCACGCATAGAGGATATCGAACCCGGCGATGTAGGTCATGAGGGCTCCCGAAAGGAGCAGGATGCGAAGGTCAATGGCCCCCGTTGCCGCGATCCAGGCTCCCAGCGGAGCCAATCCGATTCCGAAACCCAGAACCAGGTGGCAGAGAGACGTGAATCGCTTGGTGTAGGAGTAGGAGAACAGAACGCCCAAGACCGGCAGGGAAAGGATGAAACAGAGTCTTCCCAGGAAAGATGCACAGATGACAAACGCCGCGGAGGAGACAAGGATCAGAAGCATCACCGAGCGTTTGTCGATTTCCCCTGAGGTGAGGGGACGGCCGGCGGTGCGGGGATTCTTACGATCGATCTCGTAGTCTACCAGTCGATTGAAACCCATGGCGGCCGAACGCGCGCCGGCCATGGCGAGGACGATCCAGACCAGCTTCGTCCAGCCCACGGGGGACTCACGATGAGCGAGAAGGATTGCCGAGAGGGCGAAGGGAAGGGCAAAAACCGTATGACTGAACTTGATGAGGCGTCCGTAAGTGACGACGCTCCGGACCAGCATAAATCCCCCTAAAATGAGCGTGAGCTCAAACACTCTGAGGACGCCGTACCGTCTGACCCGGAAGGTCACCGTGAAGCCTCGATGGGCCGGGAGTCGACGGCGTCGGATGATTCGCGCCCGATGCCGGTGTATCTTTATTTCAAAGGGCGAAACGTTTCAAGACCCTGAATGCCGGCGCAGGCAGGAAGATCCTGTGCCATGAGACTGAAGATCAATGACTAAGATACAGAAGGGTATGGAAATCGAGCTGGAAGTGGAGAAGCTGGCTTTTGGAGGGAAGGCCATTTCCCGGCATGAAGGCATGGTCATCTTCCTGGACGGTGCTGCTCCCGGGCAACGCGTACAGGCTCGAGTGGTGCGGAAGAAGAAGCAGTATGCGGAAGCGCAGGTCATTCGGTGCATCACGAGGTCTCCCCGCGAAAGCGAGCCCTTCTGCCCCCACTTCGGGCTGTGTGGAGGTTGCCAGTGGCAGCACATCCCTTACGAAGATCAGCTTTCATGGAAACGTTTGCACGTACTTGAATGTCTGCAACATCTGGCGGGTATCGGTGAGGCAGAGGTTGCTCCCACCGTCGCTTCACCGTCGCAGCAATATTATCGAAACAAGATGGAGTATACCTTTTCCGACAGGCGCTGGCTTTCGCCGGATGAGATCGCCACCGGGCTCGACTATGATCGTTCCTTCGCTCTGGGACTCCATGCCCGTGGGCGTTATGACAGGATTTTCGATCTGGAGGCGTGTTATCTGGAGTCGCCCCAGTCGGTGGAAATCCTGAAGGTTGTCCGCGAATGGTGCAAAAAGACCGGACTTCCGCCTTACACAACGCGAACTCATCAGGGTTTCTGGAGGTTTCTGGTCGTCCGGGAGGGCAAGCAGACCGGTGAGCTTCTCATTCACATCATCACGGCCGGCAATGCAAAAGCGGAAGGTGTGGTCGACGCGCTGAGCCGGCACCTGAGATGCTGTTTTCCAGCCATAACAACCATTGTGCATTCCATCAGTCAGAAGAAGGCTCAAGTGGCTGTGGGGGATGTCAGTCGAAACGTTTACGGGGAGGGTTTTATCGAGGAGCGTATCAAGGATCTTCGCTTTCGCATTTCAGCACATTCCTTTTTCCAGACCAATCCCCATGCAGCCGAAGGGCTCTACCAGGCAGTGCTCGATTTCGGGGAACTCACGGGCTCCGAATCCGTTTGGGACCTCTATTGCGGTACTGGCAGCATTGCGCTTTTCATTGCGTCCCGGGTGAGAGAGGTGTTAGGATTCGAGCTTGTGGAAGATGCCATAAAGGATGCTTACGTTAACTGCCGTCTCAATGGAATTGACAACTGCCAGTTCCGAGCGGGCGATTTGAAGGAGATCATCCGCACTGCCTCGCAATCGGGCTGCTCATTGGCGTTGCCTGATGTCGTGGTGACCGATCCTCCGCGTTCGGGGATGCATCCCTCGGTAGTGAAAACCCTCTTGGAGCTTGTCCCTCGACGAATCCTGGCCGTTTCGTGCAATCCGTCCACACTGGCCCGCGATCTGGCCATGCTGACTGAACGCTACCACATTGCCCGAGTGCAGCCCTTTGATCTGTTCCCCCACACCCCTCATATCGAGTGTGTTGTGAGACTGGATCGGAAAGAATGATCGCATTCAGGTCCAGTTGTCGTATTTCCGGAGCTCATGAAGCGACCTCTCTATCGAAAACGCACCTCGTACTGGAAGTGGTTCTTTCTGCTGGGTTTTCTTCTGACCCTGGCTGTGACCGCCTATTTCTACGTCCTGTCCATCCAGATTCAGAAGCGATTCGAATCCCGAAAATGGAGTGTTCCCTCCCGCGTCTTTTCCTCTGCTGTCCCCGTATATCCGGGTTTGAACATTTCGCTCACGCGGATGCGGGAAATGCTGCAACTGCGCCGGTATCGAGAGGTTGCCAGAGAGCCGCTGGGGGCAGGTGAGTATCGGATCTTCGGGAGCAGCCTGGTTGCCCATTTGAGGGAATTTCGTTTTCCGGGCTATTCACTTCCTGCCCAACAGGTTCGGCTTGAGTTTGACCGGGATACGCTGGTCCGCATCCAGGGTCCGGCTGGGGAGGTGGGGCTTCTCGAGCTGGAGCCTCTGGAAATCGCGCGATTCTTTGGTCCCGAGCGGGAGAGCCGTCTCCTGATCAATGTGAAACAGGTGCAGCCCCACCTGGTGCGTGCCGTCCTGGCCATCGAAGACCACCGGTTTTATGAGCATCGGGGAATGGACTTCTGGTCCATCCTTCGAGCGCTGTGGGTGGACCTGCGAGCGAGGCGTGTGGTGGAGGGGGGCTCCACCATCACTCAGCAGTTGGTGAAGAACTACTTCCTCGAACCCGAGCGCAGGCTGAAGCGCAAGCTGATGGAAGCTTCCATGGCTCTCGTCATGGAAGCCCTCTATGACAAAGACGAAATCCTCGAAATGTACCTCAACGAAATCTATCTCGGTCAGCGCGGGAGCGTGGCGATCCACGGCATGGGCGAAGCGGCGAGGGTCTACTTCGGGCGCAACGTGGATGACCTCACCCTGGCGGAATCAGCGACGTTGGCCGGGATGATCCGCGCGCCGAACCGTTACTCGCCTCACGATCACCCTGAAGCGGCCCGCGATCGGCGAAATTTGGTCTTGAAACGTATGCTGGATCTCGACATCGTTACCGTCGACGCTTACGAACAAGCCCGGAATCAGCCCCTTCGAACGGCGGAGACGTCGCTGCCGGCCAATCCTGCTCCCTATTATGTCGACTATGTTCGCAACCAGCTCCAGGACCTGTATCCTCCTGAAGTCCTGGCGTCCGAGGGGCTGACGATCTACACGAGTCTGCATCCGGAGATGGCGTTGGCAGCGGAAACGGCCGTCCAGGAGGTGCTCAGCGAGCTGGAAAGAGAACGACCCGCCCTGGGCGCTGAATCCGAAAAAGGCCCGCTCCAGGCAGCCCTGATAGCCGTGCATCCCAAGACGGGGGCGGTGCTCGCCATGGTGGGAGGGCGGGACTACGGAGAAAGCAGCTTCAACCGCGCCATCCACGCTTCACGGCAGCCGGGGTCCGCCATCAAACCCTTTGTTTATCTGTGCGGACTGGACCGGTTCACGGTTGCCGACTGGCTGGATGACTCGCCGGTCAGTATTCCTGTGGGTGGCACGGATTGGGGGCCACAGAACTATGACGGCAGGTACCGGGGGCCGGTCATGATGCGACGGGCCTTGGAAGAGTCTCTCAACGTTCCGACGGTTCAACTGGCCGTCAAGGTGGGGATGGAGAACATCGTCGCATTGCTGCGAAACCTGGGCATCCAGTCGCTGCTTGAACCCTTGCCTTCACTGGCCCTGGGGGCCTTCGAGGTTACCCCTATTGAACTTGCGGGAGCCTATGCAACATTGGACAACGAAGGGCAAAAGCCTTATCTGTTGTCCCTCCGGGAGGTGGTGAGCGAGAGAGGGGAGGTTCAGAGGCGAAGCAGCATCGATATGGTTTCGGTCACAACGCCGGCGAGAGCCTACATCATCACCGATCTTCTTCAGGGAGTCATGGAGCGGGGGACGGCCAGGAGCGTCAAACGGCTGGGGGTCGACTTCCCCTGCGCCGGTAAGACGGGTACGACATCAGATTATCGGGACTCCTGGTTTGCGGGATACACGACCGATTTGCTCGTGCTGGTCTGGATCGGTTTTGACGACAATCGGCCGACTCATCTCACGGGCGCAACGGGCGCCGGTCGTGTATGGGCGAGGTTTGTCAGCGAAGTCCGTCCGTGGATCCATCCTCAGCCATTTCGGATGGTTCCCGGTGTGGTGCAGCGGATCATCTGCTCCTCAACGGGTCAGCTCGCAACAGTGGCTTGCCGTGAAAAGCGGATCGAGGTATTCCTCTCCGAGCGCGTCCCGCAAGAGTACTGTACGGTTCACGGTCAACAGTAGATCGGAGCCCTGAACGGAATGGACTGGCTTTGAAAGGTGGAGCGCATGTTGTTCTGGAAAAACAGATTTTCGAGCTCTGATTTTCGAGCTCCGGGTTTGGGGGGTGCACCGGCGTCCCATATGAAGTCTCGCTGCTCGGCATGCCTGCGTCCCATTCGCGCCGGGATGGATCAATGTGGCACCCGAATCACCGGCGTGCTCACCTCCGGATTGTGCGTGATTTTGCTCCTGCTGAGCGGTTGTGCTCCTCGGACAGTGGCTATTCCTCCTGAGTGGCAGACAACGACACCCCAGGCCGCCGAGACCCCCCCCCAAGGCCCGATTTCGGGGCCTCCCGCCGCTTTGGGACCCGGCGGTGGGATCTTGAAATCGACACCGTCATTCCGGGAAGAGAACCTACCGGTCGGGAAGGAAACCGCCTCCCCTCAGGCCATGAAGAAGCAGGAGGTTCGAGCCCCTCAGCAGCTCGCCTCGATGCATCTGGTTGATCAGGCCGGCACGGCGCTCTCCCAGGGAAAACCCGATGCGGCTATTCCATTGCTTGAACAGGCCATCCAGATCGATGCGTACAACGGTGAGGCTTTCTTCGGTTTAGCTCGAGCCTGGAAAATGAAGGGATCCAGGAACAAAGCCCAGGAGTTTGCCCAGAAGGCAGAGGTGCTCCTTCAGGAGCAGCCCTCAAAGCTCAAAGAAGTGTATACGTTTCAGGCAGACCTGTTCAGGGAGCTGGGCGATACCAGGAAAATGGAGCTCTACAGGCGAAAAGCATCGAGTCTTTGATGTTCTGAATTCATAGCAGGTCATAGGCAAACCGAACTTCTCTTTCCTCAAGGACCCTGCCGTAGTCAACGCGATCTTTCTCAAATCGAAGGAGCGCATTGAAGCCCTCGGACTCGTCTTACCCTTCAGCTTTGAGTGACCACTCGAATCGTCGTTCCCCCATGTTCCAGGCTGGAATCCAGAAGTTTTGAGATCCATGGATCCCCTCCAAAAGCATGCGGGGACGACGCACAATGAATATGGTCACGGCGATCTGTGGACGTCTACTCGGGCAGCATGCCGTCCACGTCTAATGGACGGGCATTCAACATGACTGTCCGCCCACCCGGCTGATCGGGCTGGCCCTGAACGGGGGCGCCTACATCTCGGAAATCTTCCGGGGCGCCCTCGTCTCCGTGTGCAGGGGGCAGCAGGATGCCGCATTGGCCCTCGGGTTTTCCTGGGGCAGGAGCATGATTCACGTGATTCTGCCCCAGGCCGTTTCCGTCGCGATACCGCCTCTCGTCAACTCCTTCTCGGCCCTGCTCAAGGAGTCCTCCCTCGTCTCCGTCCTGGCCATCACTGAGCTCACCCGTGTCAGCCGGCTGGTCTACACGCGAACGTTCCGCGCCTTCGAGGTTTATCTGGCCGCAAGAGCGCTTTACCTCATCATGACCTACACGGCGTCACGCCTTTCGTCCTTCCTGGAGCGCAGGTTCCGGGTCAGCGGCCGCCTCCGCTGATCAATCCTGACGATACCTCTTCAGTCTTTCCATCGAAACTTCCAATTGGAAAATCGGGAACCGGTGACCTAGAGATCAGAAGCTATTCCATAAATAAAGGAGAATCACTCATGTCAACAACCTATGATGAAATGTGGGAGAAGCTCAACCTGGACCTGGATGCTCACGCCGGACTGCTCCAGGTGTTGGGAAAGTTTTACGGGGATATCTACATGAGCCAGCAGGGAAGGCTCAGGGGAATGGAATACCTCGATTTCGTTCTCACGGAAGTGCACGGACTCCGGATCAAGGAGCTCCAGGACGCCAAGGCCCAGGGGAAGAAGGTGATCGGCACATTCTGCGTGTTTGTGCCTGAGGAGATCGTGCTCGCGGCGGACGGGGTCCAGGTAGGACTGTGCGCCGGGGCGGAGGCCGGGATGGATGCGGCGGAGAAGATTCTCCCCCGGAACACGTGCGCCCTCATCAAGTCCTTTGTGGGCTTCAAACTCTCGAGGCTCTGCCCTTACATCGAATCCTGCGACCTGGTGGTCGGGGAGACGACCTGTGACGGCAAGAAGAAGGCCTACGAGATCTTCGCCGATTATGCTCCCGTCTACGTGATGGAAATTCCCCAGATGAAGAATGCCTGCGACCATGATCTCTGGCGGGCCGAGGTGCTGCGGTTCAAGGATCGCATCGAGGAGCTGACGGGAAAGACTATTACGGCGCCGAAGCTCCGCGAAGCGATCCGGCTGGTGAATGACCGGCGGCGGGTGCTCCAGCGGCTGAACGAGCTGAGAGCGGCCAGCCCCGCGCCGATCTCGGGCCGGGATGCCCTCCTCGTGAATCAAATCAGCTTCTACGATGATCCCGTGCGCTTCACGGAAAAAATCGGCCAGCTCTGCGATGAGCTGGAAGAGCAGGTGAAGGCCGGGAAGGGGGTTGCCCCCAAGGATTCGCCGCGGCTCATGCTTTCCGGCTGCCCCATGGCGGTTCCCAACTGGAAGCTGCCTTACGTCATCGAATCCTCGGGGGCGGTCATCGTCGGGGAGGAGTCCTGCATCGGGACGCGGAATACCCGGGACCTCGTGGACGAGAACGGCCAAAGCATGGACGAGCTCCTGAACGCCCTCGTGGAGCGCTACATGCGCATCGACTGCGCCTGTTTTACGCCCAACACCGAGCGCATGGACAATATCGTCGGGATGGCCAGGGGTCTCAAGGCCGACGGGGTGGTTCACTACGGACTCTCCTTCTGTACACCGTATGCCATGGAGGCCTTCAAGGTCGAAAAGGCCCTCAAGAGCGCGGGCATCCCCATGCTGGCCATCGAGACCGATTACAGCATGGAGGACGTGGAGCAGCTCAAGACCAGGGTCGAGGCCTTCGTCGAGATGATCCGGTGATGCATCTGGGCGGTAAGCATCATGGTGCATAAGGGAAGGTTCGCCGGAATCGACATCGGTTCCCGGTCCATCGAGCTGGTCCTGCTCAATGGCGGCGGACCGGTGTACCAGGTCAAGGTCGCCACCACCTTCGATCCTCTGGGCCAGTGCATGAAGATCCTGCAGGAGGTGGATGCGGAGAGGATCGTCGCCACGGGCTACGGCCGAAAACTCTTCGCGGAGTCCTTCGATAAGCGGAAAGTCGCGACCATCACCGAGATCCAGGCCTACGCCCTCGGGGCGAGCCTCCTGTTCCCGGAAGCGAGGACCGTTCTCGACATCGGAGGCCAGGACACCAAGGTCATTTCGCTCCTGGGAAACGGGAAAGTGTCCAAGTTCGAGATGAACGACCGCTGTGCCGCCGGGACGGGGAAATTCCTGGAATTCATGGCTGCCGCCCTGCAGGTATCCCTCGAGGAATTCGGGGATTATGCCCTGAGGTCGGACAAGCGCATCCAGATCAGCAGCATGTGCACCGTTTTCGCGGAAAGCGAGGCCACGTCGCTCATGGCGAGAGGGGAGCGGGCGGAAAACATCGCCATGGGGCTCCACCTGGCCATCGTACAGCGCACGCTTTCCATGCTGAGGCGTGTGGGAGTCCGCCATCCGGTGGTGTTCGCCGGCGGGGTGGCCCACAACCCCTGCGTGAGGAGTCTTCTCGAGGAGCAACTGGGGCAGGAGCTCATTGTCCCCGACAACCCGGACATGATTGGAGCTCTCGGAGCGGCGCTCCATGGAAAGAATGTCGCGACAGAGGAACTCAGGCAGAGGGGAAGTCAATGATATGCCGTTTTGGGACGGGTCTGAGAAGGAGGGAAGAGATGAAAAAGTGCGGTAGAATGTGGAAACCTACGGTGCTGGTTCTTTTTGGGGCTCTCATGTTTTCGAGTGCTGCCCTGTCTGCCGACCTGGATCCGTTTGCCGGGCTCGAAGGATCCATCAGCATTGCCGGAGGGACTGCGCACATCCCGGTCATGAACGATGCGGCCAAGAACATCTCGACCTTCAATCCAAAGATACGCATTACGGTCGAAGGCGGAGGGACCGGCATCGGAGTCCAGAAGGTGGGCGAAGGCCTTGTGGATATCGGAAATACCGGCCGGGCGCTCTCGGAAGAGGAGATCGCCAAGTATGGTCTGAAGTCCTTTCCCTTCGCCCTGGACGGAGTGGCCGTGGTGGTCCATCCGGAAAACGCCGTCTCGGGGCTCTCTTCACAGCAGGTGATGGACATCTTTGCAGGAAAGATCGCCAACTGGAAGGAAGTGGGGGGAAAGGATGGCCCCGTGCATCTTTTCAGCCGGGATGAGGCGAGCGGGACCCGCGAGGTTTTCTGGGAGAAGCTCTTGAAGAAAGGCGCCGTCGCCGCATCAGCCAATATCGTCCCATCCAACGGGGCCATGAAGGTCGCCGTGTCCCAGGACAAGGGCGCCATTGGTTATGTGGGCATAGGGCATATCGATCAGAGCGTCAAAGCGCCCACTCTGGACGGCGTTGTGCCTTCACAGGAGAACGCCATGAGTGGAAGTTATCCGGTCGTTCGAAAGCTCTACATGAACACCAAGGGAGAGCCTTCCAAGCTGGTTAAGGCTTTCATCGACTACATCCTGAGCGCTGAAGGGGCCGAAATCACCAAGAAGCACGGATACATCCCGCTGAAGGCCAAATGATTCCAATGGCAGGCGGCAATAACACGCCCGCCAGGCCGCCCTCTCGGGAGCCCCAAGCCGGAGGGTGGCTCGAAGGCATTCTCATGATCGCCACAGGGGTTTCCTCTGTGGCGATCCTATCGATTCTCCTGCTGCTGGTGTATTTCTCCTTTCCGCTTTTCACGGCCGGGAGGATCTCGGAGCTGCTCACAATGGAGTGGCAGCCCTTCGGGGGGAAATTTGGCATTCTCCCCATGTTTGCGACTTCATTTGTCCTCTCCGTCCTCTCGCTCTTGTTCGCTTTTCCTCAGGCCGTCGGAATCTGCTGCCTCACCTACGCCCTTGCGCCCAGGAGAGTTGCACGGTTTTTCGTAGCCCTGATCCATTTCATGACCGGCATACCCACTGTCATCTACGGCTTTGTGTCCGTGTTTCTTCTCGTCCCCGCCATGCGAGCCTGGTTTGAAGCCGGAACGGGTTTTTCGCTGCTCACGGCAGGCATCACCCTGAGCCTTCTCATCATGCCCACCATCGTCCTGGTGCTGCAGGCAAGGCTCGAGCAGCTCGATCCCTTCCTTCGCCTGGCGTCGGAGGCCATGGGGCTCACTGGCATTCAGCAGGTCCGGCATGTCTTCCTGCCGGCGGCGCGAGAGGGTCTCATCACTGCGGCTGTTCTGGGATTTGCACGGGCCATCGGCGACACGCTCATCTCTCTCATGCTGGCCGGAAACGCCCCTCAGCTGCCTCACTCGCTTTTTGCCTCCGTCCGCACCCTCACGTCCCATGTCGCCCTGGTTCTCGCCACCGACAGCAGCAGCATGGCCTACCAGTCGGTTTTTGCCGCAGGACTCATCCTCTTCCTGCTGACCGGTGCGATCAGTGTTCTCATCCGGAAGACAGGCACAAACGCCGGGCGGCACAGGCATGAATAGGAAGTCGGACCATCTCCTCATAGGTTTCGCCTGGTTTTCCGGTGCCGTGGCTCTGCTTTCGGTCCTGCTCCTCCTGACCTTTTTGGTGCTCCGCGGGATGGGAAGCATCGATTCCGCTCTCTTCTTCGGAAGCACGCCGTGGTTCGATGCCATTACCGGGAAGACCCCCGTGTTTGACGGCATCTGGCCTGCCATTGCAGGAACATCCCTTCTGGTCGGACTCTCTTCCTTGCTCGCGATACCCGTTGGCATAGCGAGCGGGGTCTACCTCTCGGAGTACGCACCGAATCGCACCAGGGGTATGCTCGAGCTTCCCATCGATCTGCTGTCGGGGACTCCCTCCATTGTCATGGGTCTCTTCGGGTTTACCCTGATTCTTTTCCTGCGAAAGACCTTCATGCCTGAGGCGAGAACATGCCTTCTTCTCGCCGGTGTGTGCATCGGCCTGCTTGTTTTGCCCTATGTGATTCGAACGACCCAGACCTCGATGGAGGCCGTACCCGAGAACCTTCGCATGCTGGGACCCGCCATGGGACTCACGAAGTCGCAGTGCATTCGTCATGTACTGCTGCCTCAGGCAAGCCGGTCCATCCTGAGCGGGGTCATCCTTTCCATCGGTCGCGCCTCGGAGGATACGGCGGTCATCCTCCTGACGGGCGCTGTCGCCCGTGCAGGGGTTCCTCAGAGCCTCGCTGACAAGTTCGAGGCACTGCCGTTTCGAATCTATTACATTGCAGCGGAGCACAGGACTGCGGTAGAGCTCGAGCAGGGCTACGGAACGGCCCTTGTTCTGCTGGGTTTGACGGGTATCCTTTTCCTCGCGGCGTTCCTGTTACAGAGAAGCGCTGAAAGACGGTGGCAGAGCAAATAGTGGCGGCCATTATTTCCATAGAGCATTTGTCAGTAGCCTTTTCGGGGAAGCCTGTTCTGACTGAGGTACATCTGTCCGTCTCACCCGGTGAGCTGGCGGTGATTGTGGGACCCTCGGGCTCCGGGAAGTCCACTCTGCTGAGAGCCATAAACCGTCTCAACGACAGCTTTCCGGATTGTCGCACGAGCGGGACGGTTCGGGTTTGCCTGGATGGAGTGAGTCGAGATGTATACGGCGGCGGGCTCCCGCCCAGTGAGCTGAGAAGGCGGGTGGGGATGGTCTTTCAGACTCCTGCGATCCTGCCGTTCTCCATCGAGAAGAACCTCACCATGCCGCTCAGGGTGGCCCTTGGGATGAGCGGCACCGCCCTGACCGAACGTGTGGAATGGGCGCTTCGCGAAGCTTCCCTTTGGGATGAAGTGAAGGGGAGGCTTCGAGAGAGCGCCGCCACGCTTTCGGGGGGCCAGCAGCAGCGCCTCTGCCTGGCGCGTGCACTGGCTTTGGGTCCCCAGGTCCTCCTCCTGGACGAGCCCACCGCTTCCCTGGATTTCAGGGCGTCCGAAAAGATCGAGCAGCTCCTGCTGAGGCTCAGAAGCGAATACTGCATCGTGGCGGTTTCCCACAGCCTGAGCCAGGCCAGGCGCCTGGCGGACAGGCTTTTTGTCCTGCGGGAGGGACGGATCGTCCAGGAAATGGACAAAACGTCTCTACGGGATGCCGCCCTGTTCAGCAGGTTGATTGAAGAGACATTTTGATCACCGCATGAGCTCGAGAAAGGCTTCAATGCGGACCCGCAGCCGCTCCGTGTCGGACTCCGAGTAGTCGGTCTCGATCTGCAGGAAAGGCAGTCCGCAGCGATCCTCGACGAGCTGCCGGACGACATGGGATTCCACGTTGTACGTGTGGCAGGCCTGCCAGGTGAGGTCCACGACGCCGTCCACGCGGAACTCCTCGATGAGCTGACTCAAGAGGTCGACGCGCCCGGGGTTCGGAGACATGCAGGAGCATGGAATCTTCAGGTACTGCTCCGCGATGGCTCGAAGCGGGTCACCGCTTTCGCTCAGGGTGAAGAACTTCTTGTAGCCGCTGCAGTTTTCCATGACGACGACGTTGGCTCCGCACTCCTCGATGAGCCGCAGGACCTTGTCGCATCCCAGCCCGACGGGGGTCCCCGTGAGCAGGATGCGCGGCGTTTTCTCCGTGAAGGGGCTCTCCCCTCGCAGGACCCTCCCCCGGATTTCCTCGGTGGCCTCCCGTATCAGGCTCCAGACCGTTTCCTTGTCCGAAAAAAAGCCCAGACGAAACTTGATGGCGAGCATCTCCATGCCGCTTACCGGGGAGGGCTTGTGCCTGGGGAGGTCCATCAGCTCTTTCAGGGCCAGCCGCTCGCGATTCATGAGCCGAATGGCGCGCGACAGCTTCTCATCGGTGAGGGTCACGTCCAGCTCGGATTCCAACCGTTCCTTCAGCAGGCGGACCTGGTCGAACCAGAAGGGCAGGGAGCTTTCCGGGTCCTGGTTCTGGGGGAGCTGCATGACGTGGAGGGGACGGTAATCCTTGAGTAGCTCGAACATCTTCTTCTTCCCGTCGCAGGTGGTCTCGGCGATGAGGAAGTCCGAGAAGTGGAAGAACGGGCAGGTGTCGGTCACCGCAAAGCCGAAGCTGCTCTTGATGAGGGGGCACAGGTTCCTTGGCAGGATCTTTTCCGCATCGGCAATGGGATCGTTTCTGGTCCCGCAGAGCGGGAGGGGAATGGCGTCTGCGGCCACTACTAGCTCAACCGGTGCATAGAGACAGTAGAGGCCCACCGCCTTTCTGCCGGCTTCCTTGGCCTTTTCGATGGCAGCGAGGTTCTTTTCGCTGAGGGATGTCAGCTTTTCGATGATGGCAAGACTCATATTCGGCAATCTCCCATGTCCTTGCAGTTTTCACAGTTCACGCCCAGAGGGAAGATGTGGGCGGCTGTCGTTTGGACGAACCCTTGGAAATCGGCAATGTCGGCTTGTTCATGACACCCTGCTTGAGAGAGCTGTTGTGAGGGCATCGGGGATCGAAGGAAGCAGATCCGATACACATGAGGCGGGGGTTGGGTTGGCGAGGGCGCCCATCCAACGGTTGGCCCTTGCGGCCAGCAGGCATGCTTGTGGGATGGGATGGCCGTCAGCGACGAGGGCGGAAACGAGACCCGTCAAAGTGTCTCCCGTACCGCCGATGGGCTCCATGGCTTCCACGACGGGCTCGCAGATTCTCTCCAGGACCCCCTGCCGCGAAGCGACCAGGTCGCAGCTTCCTTTTACCAGCAGGGTGCGGGCCGCGTTTTCATGAGTGTAAGCCCGGTTGATGAGCTCGGGAATGCGCTCCTCCTCCTGCAGGATGAACCCCCGGGTGTAGAAAGGATGGGGCGCAGTCTCGTCAGCCAGGAATGCCATCTCTCCGGCATCGGGCGTGAACAGGTCGTAGGATTCGGCGAAACCGCTCATTTTGGCTACATACATGAACCCCGCGTCGGCAACGAGGAGCGGCTTCGGAACGCACTCCTCCATGGCCAGGTATACCCTGTTATGCCAGTCCACATCCGGCTGAAGGTAGTGGAAAACCAAAAGATCGACTGACGAGAAGTCAAATTCGGTGCTCAGGTGCCGATAGATTCGGGCCGATCCGTGACCGCGTCCGATATCCCCAGCCAGCAGCGCTCGAGGGGGTTCGACTCCAAGAACCGCGGCAGCTGTGCAAGCCGCTGCCAGCAAAGCGGGGGTCCCCCGCCTGATGGGAACGGTGAGCTCATCGAGCTCCAAAAGGCCGGATTCGACTCGGCAGGGTCCGGCATAAAGCGCGAAGTCCTCTCGTGGGACCGTGCCCACAATCAACCAGCGCATCGTCGCACCAGCTCCTCGTAAGCCAGCTGCAGGGCATAGCCGCAGAGGGTGTGACCCAGAGTGCGGGGAGGCAGGGCCTCGGCAAGGGTCTTCCCCACCAGGCTTTCGGCCAGGTAAGGCACATCGGGGCAGCCGCCGCCAGAAATGTTGACGATCCGCCGATCGCGCTTGTCCATCGTGATCTTCATGTTGGCGGCCCGCACCATCAAATAGTCTCCAAAGTCCTTCACGTGGTAGAGGCTCACCGGTTCCAGGAGCAGGTCCTGGAGGGGCAGCACCTGGAGGGGGTGGAGTCGTGCCTCGGCCAGAAGCCTCGATACTTCAAGCTGCGAGGTCAAAGGAAACTCGATCACCAGGTCGCAGCCTGTACGAAGCTCGGGCGGAGGCCCTTTGACGGCGACAGGGATTCCCGCCTCCTTCAGGAGCGATTCGCCACGGATGACCTCGCTGGTGTGCTGAAAGACCAGGATGGCCTTGTCCGAAAGTCCGGCGTCAGGGTGGCGGTCCCCTGGTGCTTTGATGCCGGCGATATTCCGCGCCAATCCCACGACTTTGTCCCAGAACATGATGGAATCTGTCTAGCGCTTGAGGATGAGGCGGACCTCACCCTCCCGCAGCTCCTCCCGGATCTCCCATCCCTGGGAGCGTGCCGCGCGGGAGACGTTCTCGCGGCTCACTTCGTTGTCCACGATGACCTGCAGCTCGCCGCTCTCCAGGCCCTTGATCCGGGACATGACGAGCAGAACGGGCTGAGGGCAGGAAAGGCCTCGGGTATCCACTATGTCGCTCACGCTGTTCTCCTTTCATGCGTCAGGCTTGGGCGCGCTGAATATTGGTGAAGCCAATGAGGAGGCAGAAGGCCAGGCAGACCACAACGGCCGCGATTCCATGGGGCCCGATTCCCGCCGGGGAGCTGGCCAGGCCGAAATTGTGGGAGAATGCGGCGCCGGTGATCATTCCGAGCACAAAGACCCCGGCGTCCGAATCCCCTTCGCCCGACATGAACAGCTGACGTCCCGGGCATCCTCCCGCCAGGGCGAAGGAGAGCCCGGCAACGACCATGCCTGCGAAGTTCCAGAATGCCATGCTGTGGGCAACGGGTTGTTTTTCGAAACCGGGGTTGAACTGCCCCAGGGCGAGGTTGGTCAGCAGGGCGGCAGCCAGGAGCGTCAGGAACCCTGAAAAGAGGTGCCACTGCTTGAAGAGGATCAGGTCGCGGACGGCCCCCATGGTGCAGAACCGGCTTCGCTGCGCCAGCACTCCCACGAAGAGCCCGACGGCGAGAGAGATGGCCAGGGGCGCGTATGCGGCCCCCGGTCCTTTGAGGCTGTAGAAGAGAACGCCGCTCTGCGTCTGTCCCTCTGCGGGACCGTAAATCAGTCTCAGGGCCAGAAGACCTGCGATGAGGAGCGGCATGAGCAGGCCTGTTCCGACGCTCTGTCTCGTGTTGCGGCCCAGGTTGTAGCCCTGCTTGAAGAAAAGGGTCCCGATCCAGATCCCTGCAACGAGGCCGGCCAGCCCGAAGAGGGCATTGCCATCGCCTCCGGCGAGGCGCAAAAGGGCGCGCCAGGGACACCCCAGGAAGACCAGGGCCCCGATCATGGCCGTCATGCCGAGAATGAACCGGGCCAGCGGGGCGGACCCTCCCCTGGGTTTGAATTCTTTGAAGATCAGGGCTGCAGCAAAGGCCCCCAGAACGAATCCAAGGATCTCCGGCCTCAGGTATTGCACAACCTCCGCCCGGTGCATGCCCACGGCGCCCGTGATGTCCCGGTCGAAGCAGGCCACACAGATGCCCATGTTCCCAGGGTTGCCCCACTTCTGCAACAGCGCCGCGAGGATCCCTATGACGGCCCCGACGATGATAATGCCAGCACGTGTCGCGAAGACATTGCCTTTCGATTCCATTTCTTCCTCCTCCCTCAGTTCAAACCAAGGCTTCCATCCGTCGTTTCATTGGCTGAACTCTTCCAGGCAATTGAAGAGCTCGGGAAATCAGTTGAGGAAACCTTGCCCGGGTCACCTTTCGCCTCCCTGCGGTCATCCAAGGGAATCTCGAACTCAAGCCACTTCTATCGCGGCAACGCCCGCCAGTGCACCGTTACCTTCCTGAGAAAGCTCCTTCTGTCTTCCATGCCTCGGTATCCTCTCCGGCTCATTGCGATGGAGCGCGTTGGACCCCCGCGCCTCTTCATTTCTCCTTAAAGGTGAACTTGTATTTGAAATTGGCAGGATCGTAAAAATCGAGAGTGCGGCCGCCCACCTGTGCAAAAGGATAACCGAAGGTGTTCAGCGGTTCGCCGGTCTGAGGCGGGTTCAGCACGATGTCCCTCCCCATGGAGAGCTTGAACCGGAGCGGATCGATCCCGCCCCAGAAATAGGCCGTGTATTCTGCAATCTTCTTGTCCCCGGGCTTCAGGTCTTCCACCAGGATGGCCTTGCGCACATCCGCCGGATCGACCACCACCCAGCCGTAACCGGGAAGAAACCATTCGGCCCAGCAATGCTGGTAGCTGGTGATGTCCTCTTCAACTTTCTTGCCGAGCCGAAGTCCGAACACCTCCCGTGCGGGGACTCCCGAAGCGCGGCAGAGGGCGATGAAAACCGACGAGATATCGGTGCACTTGCCTCCCGGCTTTTGCAGGAGTGCGCAAACGTCGCCCGTTCCGCAACCGCGGGTGTTGGGATCACGGTACATGTTCTCACAGGTCCAGTCGTAGATGGCCCGCGCCTTGGCCTGAACGGTCTTCTTGTTGCGGGTGATCCGGTCGGCGAGCTTCTTGACCTCTCCATCGATGGGGCCGAGGCTTGTGGCTGCGAGGTATTCCTTGTAGTCCGCAGGGGCCCAGCACGTTTCCTTGGCGGGAAAGGACCTCTGAAGGACTTCGATCCTCTCCACCGCAAAGGACATGCTGAGCTTTCGACTCTTGGCGTCGGCATCCCAGCGGGCGAAGAGAATCGGATTACCATCCTTGCGGTCCGTATAAACGGCGGAAGCCGCATAATCACCCGAGATCTTCATCTCTGAAATGAGCTGATCCGCGTCGGATACCGGATAGGGTATCCAGAGCTTCGCCTCCTTGCCCGGATCATGGGCTGAAAGGTCGAATTCCATCGTCACCAGGCCCGAACGGCTCCCACCCAGAGCCATCTGGGTACTCAGGAGGCAGCACAGCGCCATTGCAGTAAAAACCCACTTTCTCGTGACCATCACATTCCTCCCTCTTTGCATTGAACCTCAGTGAAGTCTTCACCTCGATTTCCGCTCATGCCAAGCGGCTTCAAATCAAAATGCGGCTGAGAAACTCGCGTGTCCTTTCGTTTTCAGGGTTTTCGAAAAACTCCCTGGACGGCTTTCTTTCCACAAAGCGCCCATGGTCCATGAAAATGACCTCGTCAGCAACCTCCCGTGCAAAACCCATCTCGTGGGTGACCACCACCATGGTCATGCCGCTCCGGGCGAGATCGACCATGACGTCCAGCACCTCCTTGATCATTTCCGGGTCCAGGGCAGAAGTGGGCTCGTCGAACAGCATGATGACGGGCTCCATGGCCAGGCTGCGTGCGATGGCAACCCGCTGCTGCTGTCCTCCGGAAAGCTGGCCGGGGAACTTGCCGGCCTTGTCGGGGATCCCAACCCGGGTCAGCAGCTCCATGGCTCTGATCTCCGCCTCAATCTTCGATTTACCCCGCACTTTGCGCGGTGCGAGGGTGATGTTCTGCAGGATCGTCATGTGCGGGTAGAGCTCGAAATGCTGAAACACCATGCCGATTTCAGCTCTCAGCTTGTGGATATTTGTCCTCGGGTCCTGCACGGAAACATTGTCGATGAAGATCTCGCCTTCCTGGAAGCGCTCGAGACCGTTCATGCACCGCAGGAGCGTGCTCTTGCCGGAGCCGCTCGGACCGCAGACGACAACGGTCTCCCCCCTGCGGATCGTGCCCGAGACGTCGTCCAGGACCTTCAGCTCCCTCGAGTACCAGAGACTGACATTCTTGATCTCGATCACGGCCGGATCCTTTCCCGACGGTGCTCCAACCGTCTGCTGAGAAATGATCCCGCGCCGCAGAGGACCAAATAGACAGCTGCCGCAAACAGGTAGAGCTCGACGGACCTCACTTCACGGCTGTCCACCAGGTTGACTCTCCTCAGGAATTCCCTGAGGCCGATGACATAGCCCAGCGACGTGTCCTGAAAAATGACCACCGCCTGGGTGGTGAGGGCCGGGACCATGTTCCGCAGGGCCTGGGGAAGCACCACGTGACGCTGGACCTGGTAGTAACTTAACCCGCTGGCATAGGCTGCCATCTGCTGGCCCTTTTTGACGGATTTCATACCTCCGCGGACGATCTCGGCGAAATAGGCTGCCTCGAAGACTACGAACGCCACGACGGCGGAGACGAAAGCTCCCAGCGGTCTGCCGACGATGACGGGCACGAGGAAGTAGAACCAGAAGATGACCAGGATCAGGGGTTGGCTGCGGAAGAAGTGGACATAGAAGGTAGCCGGGTAGTAGACCCAGGAGGTCGAGGAGAGACGCCCCATTCCCACCATGACCCCGAGCAGGAAACCGCCGGCCAGTGCGATGACGGCGAGCTGGAGTGTGAGCCCGAGCCCCCCGATCATGAAAGTGAAATTGCGCCCTACGACACTCCAGTCCACCGGTCGCTCCTCATACTCTTCCGATCATCCCGGGAATGTGGAGACGCTTCTCCAGAATACCCATGAACAGAACCACCAGCCCGCTGATCGTCAGGTAAACCATGCTCGCTGCGGTCGTGGTCTCCAGCCCGTGAAAGGTGAATGAATCGATATAATTGGCCATCCCGGTTGTTTCCATGACCCCGATGGTCATGGTGAGGGCGGAGTTCTTGAAACAGGTCAGGAGCTCGGTTGTCAGCGGGGGGAGCATGATGCGGAAGGAGTAAGGCAGCACGACATAACGGGTGGCTTTCCAGGGCGTCAGCCCAGTGGATTGGGCCGCAAGCACCTGCCCGCGGGGGACGGCCATGAAGCCGGACCGGACCACCTCCGCCACCCTCGATGCCGTGTAGACCCCGAGGGCGATCACACCCAGCACGTAAGATAGACTTCCCACTTCCCGGTAAAGCCAGCGCTCCGCCGGCTGGGGAAGCAGGGAAGGAAAGGCGAAGTACCAGAAGAACAGCTGCACGAGCAGGGGGACGTTGCGAAAGATTTCGACATAGGCGCTTCCAGCCAGGCGGGCCCACCGGGACGGGGCCATGCGGCAGATGCCGACCGTCAAACCGAGGAGGGAGGCTATAATCCAGGCGAATGCAGAGAGGTGGATGGTCGTCCAGATGCCTTCGAGCAACATGGAACCGTAAGGTTGTCGCCAGAGCACGCTCCAGTCGAATTCATACTTCAGCATGGGACCCCTGCACCGGGAGCCGGGGCAAGAATTTCGAGGAGATTCCGGTTCCGCGAAACCGCGCAACCGGAATCTGGAGGAGGCTCCGGGTATCCAAACGAGCAGGAATGGCCATAAGCAACGTGAAAGACGGCGTCCTTGGGATCATCAGTCGGGGAAGCTCAGCACCTTGACCATGGTCCGGTATTCCGCTGTCATGGGAAGCTCGAGGGTACCACCCGGGCCGAACCACTTGTTGTAGATCTTCTCAAACTCCCCGCTCTTGAAGAGGGCGATGATCGTGGCGTTGACGAAGTCCCTCCATTTGCTGTCGTCTTTCGGCAGAATGAAGCCGTAGGGCTCGTAGGTCAGGAAGGCCCCCACAATCTCCCAGTCATCGGGTTTGGGGGATTTTGCCCTCATTCCCGCAAGCATGCTCTCGTCCGTGAAATACGCATCCACCTTCCCCTGCTGCAGCCCGAGGAACCCCTTGGTGTGGTCTTCAAAAAGAATCATCTCGCACGGCGGGTCGATCATTTTAGACTCGACGGCCTTCTGCAGTCCCTTGATGTTGGCAGTGGAACCGCTTCCGACCCCAACCTTCCTCCCTGAGAGGTCCTTGTATTCGCGAATGGGGCTGCCTTTAGGCACGAGCAGCTTGGTGCCCGTCAGGAAATAGGGCAGCGAAAAATCGACGGCCTCCTCACGCTCCAAGGTGATGGTCGTCGATCCGATGCCCACATCAATGGTGCCGTTCGCAACCAACGGAATACGGTTTTTGGGGTTCATAGGGGTCTTGACGTACTCAATTTTTTTGCCAAGCTTTGCTTCCAAAGCCTTGTGCAGCTCCGTCCCCAGGTCCATGTCGAAACCGATCCACTCGCCTTTCTCGTTCATGAACCCGAAAGGCACAGCGCCTTCCCTGTGACCCATGTTGACCTTGCCCGTCTTTTCAATCCGGTCCATAACACTTTCCGCAGACGCGATAGAGGAAGTACCCAGAAGAATCGAGGAGAAGAACAGGACGGCCATTAAACCGGCGGTTTTCCAATGATGTCTTTTCATCGTGACTCGCTCCATCGTGTTGGTTCAGCTGTTCAGGACTCGATCTATATGAATCCGGTCCGCCTTCAGAGGAATGAAACCCGACCCGGGAGTTGGTCCCATGGGTCAATGACCTTGCGTGAAGCAGATGCACGACAGCCGTTGCTGAGCGGTTTGCAGCGATGCCGAAGGAAACGTTTATGAAGCCGCCCGTGGAAACATTGCCCACCAACAATGTCCTCCTGGCGACGGACCGGCGCTCTGCCCGCAATCAGGAGTAGGATCCCCAGTCCGAGTCCTTAGAGGGCTTAAAGAGGTCTGTGAAGTTACAGAGTAATCTCTTTCACCATGAAGGGATCCTCCCCGACCTGCTTCTGGAATAACAGGGACTCCCCCACAATGAATGCCGAGTGCTAACACGCGGATCAGGCGCTCAGCCGGATAAAGCGCGGTGTCGTTCCCTCGAATCCCTGCAGTTCGGCCAGCCCTCGTCGCTCCAGGTCGTTGAGGCGCAGCGAGACGGTATAGACCGGAAGCCCGGTTTCTGAAGCCATCTCGCGAACGGAGCGAGGACCCGATTTGAGCGCTTCCAGGATGAGGGCCTTGTGGTATTCATCGCGATCGGCCTGCCTGAGAACCTGTTCATAAAAGAGAGGATCGGTCTTGTCGCCGTAGACATTCTTGTTCTCGGTCACGTGAATGTCCATGCCAGTAAGCCAGCGGTGCCGCTGACCCGTGAGCACCGTTCTCATGGCGGCCAGCTGCATGCTGTAGCGCTGCGCATCGAAGGGCCCGAGGCCACGTACGACTTGCGTCAGTTCCGAAACGGTGTCTGCAAAGATTTGTCCTTCGGCGGCGCTCACCCAACGGAGGGCCGTGCGCTGCCGCCCGATGCCAGCAAGGTCCAGAAGCTCCTCGAGGGCCTTCATCCGCTTCACGGTGTATCGGTTCCCGTCGATATAATGGCAGTCGCCAATGTGGCAGCCGAAAACCACCACGGCGTCGAAGCCGTTATGGAGGCCTTCCACAATGAAATTGGGATCGACGCGACCCGAGCACATGGTGCGGATGATGCGAACATTGGAAGGATATTGAAACCGTGATACGCCGGCCAGGTCCGCCCCGGCATATGAGCACCAGTTGCAGAGAAATGCCAGGATTTTGGGTTCAAACGTCTCGCTCATGCTCTGTCTCCTGAAAAATGGGGGGTGAAGGGGACCGAGCACATCGTGGCATGAAGGGGAGAGAGTGCGGCGGAGCCATGCCGCAGATCACCACCTTGGTTTCATATCTGTGCCCATGCCGCCAATGTGCCGGCCCTGCACCCATTGCCCAAACCCGCCTCCGGGGGAAGGCGGGATCAAGCCATGATCCAGAGGGAGCCCAATCCCGGCCCCTCAAAAACCCAATACAACTCATTCCGACAGGTCGAGTTGTACCCAGCCGTCGCTCATCGGCCCTTCGGATCCGACAAACGACGGAACGGCTATTCCTCGTCTTCTTCGATCTCGACTCCGAGGCGATCCCACTGTGCCTTGGCCTCGGCTTCCGCCCTGGCTATCTCCTCGTCGGTCCAGGGTTCGATGACCAGGGAGTCGGCAATCAGCTCCCAGATGTATTTCACTTCATACTTGTAGTCCGTGTAATACTTGGGAAGACGCTTCATCATCTGATCGTGACAGTTTGAGCATCCCACCACCACGACGTTGGCGCCGCTGTCCTTGATTTGTTTGTACTTGAAACGGCCGTGGTAGGCAGATTCCGCCTCGTAGGGCATGGGCCAGTTGCCGCCGCCGGCGCCGCAGCAGTAGTTGTTCATGCGGTTGGGCTCCATGTCTACGAACTGGTCCACGCACTGCTGGATGATCCAGCGGGGCTCCTCAAAGTAACCCCTGCCGAAGTTGCGCTCCAACTCGCGGCCGTGCTTACAGGAGTCATGCCACGTGAAAACCTTCCCGGCGTTCACGCTCTTGTCGACCTTGATGCGCCCGGTCTCCAGAAGCTCTTTGAGATAGTCGTAGAGGTAGATGTGGTCGATCTTGTTGTTGGGATCTTCCAGGACGCACTCCTTCATGCCTTTGCGGCACCCGTAGGAGCCGCCGCCGCAGTCGGGCATGATCATGCGCGACACATGGTGCAGTTTCATGAAGTCGATCTTGCGCTGAGCCAGAATGCGGGTGGCTTCGTGGTTGCCCGTGAACAGTCCCCAGTCCACGGCCTCCCAGTTCTCGGACGGGATGGTCCAGTTTTCACGGGCGGCATAGAAGATCTTCCACCACCAGATCATGTCGTCGTTGTCGGCGAAGACCTCCTTGGAGTTGGGGAAGAACAGGACGTTGGCATTGTCCCGGTCGATGGGCACATAGAATCCCGGAAGCTCGGAGTCGGCCAACTCCTTGCCCATGTCGGACATAAGGAAGAAGTAGTCCTCCTTGGGAATGGCCATGTTGTTGCCGGTGTTCAAAACGTTTTCCACGCCCTTATGGAGGATGCCCGGAACCTGGTCTCTCGGTCTCAGAGTCTTCATGTGACCGTTGATGCCGACGATATCGATCCCCATGGGACAGCCATGCACGCAGCGGCCGCAGCCGGTGCAAAGCCAGGGGAACTTGGAGTCCACCACTTCCTGAACCAGGCCGAAGGAGAGCATGCGAAGGACCTTGCGGGTGTCCCAGCCTTCCATGCCCGGGGTCCCGGTGATGGGGCAGCCGTTGGTGCACGTGCCGCAGGTCAGGCAAAGGTTCAGGTTGAATTTGCTGAGGTATTGCTTGACGGGGTCTTTCAAGTTCGGGTTGAGGACGGCTTGTTCCAAGGTGCTCTCCTTTCGAATAAACATTCACATGATTGAGATCGCAGCTGGATGCGGAATGAGGCACCAGCTGACCGATCGCGCTTGTGACCGGGCATCGAGCATCCAGAGTGGGCATATTTCCGAGACCGAATGATCACTTTGCGCCACCGAGACCTGGCCAAAGGACGGCTCCCCAACTGTTTCAGCGGACACTCGTTGAACAGGGTTCATGCAGATAACGAATGCCGCTCCTCTGGATATCCTCACTTCATGGCGAGGCGGAGCAAAATAGCGCTCCCCAACGATCGTTGACGGGCTCCTCTAACGAGACCTCGCGTTTACCGAGAAATTCTCGCACCACATCGAGCGTCGCCAGCAGCGCCGGCTTCTCCCTCAGTTCGAGGACCCACCAGTCGCAGGAGATCGAGCTCAGAATCTCCAATCGCTCCCTCAGGTCCTCCAGAGACGTGGGAGCAATATGTGCCTCATCGAGCTCTTCGTGATAGATATGGGCGCTGAAAATGCTTTCATGGTGAGGCGATACGAAATCCTCAACGGAATAAAACTGGCTTTGCACAGAGGGGCTCATCCGCGCATGCCCGATATCAAAGGTTACGCCGGCCCCGGACAGTCGGATCAGCTTTTCAAACAGCTCGGGACGACTGGACCACCCGGATGCCAGGTTTTCGAGACAAACCCGGACGCCCAGGCCGGCGGCGTAGCATACCAGCTCGCCCAAAGCATTCAGGCTGTGGTCCCAGACCATGTCATCGTATGAGTCCCGTCCCAGCCCCAGGTGGATCGTCATGAATTCGCCCTCCAGCCGGGAAACCAGCTGACAGGCCCTGCGAAAGATGCTCACTGCCTCCTCCGCCTTGAACAGGTCTGCATTTCCCAGATCGATACCATTGAAGGCACAGTGGTAGCGCAGACGCAGCGGATGAAGTCGGGAGATCCGTCGAATGAGACCCTTCTCGTCCACCCCGTTGGCGGGGAGGTCCTCCAGCTTGA
Source organism: uncultured Syntrophobacteraceae bacterium (assembly GCA_964557955.1). Classification (GTDB taxonomy): domain Bacteria; phylum Desulfobacterota; class Syntrophobacteria; order Syntrophobacterales; family Syntrophobacteraceae; genus JALOOX01. The sequence continues at coordinate 119,371 of CAZLCS010000002.1, read as the reverse complement.
GGGTCCAATCGATTCCGTCAAAACCATGATCGAGCGCCGTCCGACGCAGTTGCTCCACATCGGGTATGAAGTTGCACATGGCCAGTTGGGGCTGATTCATGGAAAGATGCCTGCCTCCAGGTGAACAGAGCTTTGTCGAATCACGTAACATTCGACAACGTAAGCCACTAATTAATGGAATGGCACCAATTCGGCAAATCGGGAATATCAATCAGCGAATCCGTTTCCATAGGCAGAGGCCTCGATTGACGGATTTACCCCACTGCAGATCGCCTGTGCGCACAGCAAAACAGTCCACCTCTCAAAGCGATTTTCTCCGCGTCTCTACGCGAGGAAAGAAGTCCCCGGGATCGTCCCGTCAGCGCGGGCCTTGCGGCAGGAACATCTCATCTCCCAGGAAGGTAAAAGGGGACTTCCCGGCATCGAAGCCCGGCCGGTAGCCGAACACCTCGTGGATGAGACTGTTGACCTCTTTGTAGAGAGATCTCAGCGGAATGCGTGCCGGACAGACCTCCTCGCACAAGCCGCAGTCAATGCAGCGCCCCCCCATGTGAATGGCGCGTCCCATGTGGAACGAGTTGTCCGGAGGAAGCTTCTGCCCCGGGATGAATTCCATGTGCTCCAGGCTGCACTCGGTGCAGAAACAGACAGGGCAGACATCGCGGCAACCGTGGCAACGTATGCAGCGATTGAGATGCTTGAGCCACCAGGACAATCGATCGCTGGTTTCCATGGACTTGAGGTCGTTCACACGCCGGCTCTCAGTCACAGGGGATACGGCCTCGCCGAAATCAAGCTGGTCGGGATAGGGTTTGGAACACTCGCAATACCCGGCGAGCTCGGGGCTGCAGGCCTGCCCCAGAATGACCACCCTCTCCGGGTTCAGTTGATTCCATTTGAAGAGCTCGATCAAGCCGCGCTCTTCACAGCCGCGGACCAGGATGCCGTAGGTCTTTTCCGGGTTTTTGCGCGACTGGTGAAGCAGCAGTTTGAGGATGGGATACCGGGCTGAATTGGCCTGCCACGGTTCCAGGTCGTTCAAATCGTCCCTGGTGAAGAGCCAGGGAAAAAGGAAGCCGTGAAGGCTCTTATAGGCGAAAAGTCCGTCGATGCGGCCTTCCTCCAGCAGGTTCTTGGCTTTCGTATTCATGGGCGCAGATCCTCGATCATTGAGTGCCATCCGGAACCGGGTCCTATTCAACCGGCCAGCGCTTCCAGAGGGACGGCCTCCAGAGGGACGGCAGGTCCAAGCTGGCGTGTCTTCTGAGTGAAGTCACGGATGACCTCGGCAAAGCGGACGCCTTCGGCGGCTGAGATCCACTCGAGCCGGAGCCGCTCGGGGTTGTATCCGACGAAGGTGAGAAGCCCTTCCATGAACTTCATCCGCTTGATGGTCATGTAGTTGCCTTTGAGATAATGGCAGTCGCCGATGTGGCATCCCGCGACCAGAATACCGTCGGCGCCTTTCTGGAGCGCATGGAGCAGATGGTGCGGGGAAACGCTGCCCGAGCACATCACCCGGATGACCCGTACGTTCGGCGGGTATTGGAGTCTGCTCACGCCGGCCAGGTCGGCTCCGGCGTAGCTGCACCAGTTGCAGAGTAAGGCCACGATGCGCGGCTCGAAATCGTCAGCTTTCATGAATAGTCCCCTGATTGACATTGTGATCCGGTGCTCTGGGCACGAGGCAGGAGAGCACAGGTGCTTCAAATTCGATCCTCGCGCAGAGACGCAGAGGCACAGAGAAAAACCAAGACCAAGAACCAGAAACCAGAAACCAGAAACTAGAAACCAGAAACTAGAAACCAGAAACCAGAAACTAGAAACTGCCCACAGCCGAAAGCGCTTCGTCGATCTGCCGGTAAAGCTGCATGTAGCTGAACCCGAGGAGAGAAATGGCCTCAGACGGACAGGTCGCTGCGCACGTTCCGCATCCCTTGCAAAGGGCCTGGTTCACCTCGCAGCGAGCTTCCTGCTCGAGATACGTGATGGCCCCGAAGGGACAGCACTCGAGGCAGGCCCGACAGCCGCAGCACATCTCCCTGTTGATGAGAGCCGCGACGCCCCCCGCCGAGATGAAGTCCCTGGCGAGGACCGTGGCTGCGCGGGATGCCGCCGCCTTGGCCTGGGCGATGCACTCTTCAGTCGGCTTGGGCCAGTGGGCCAGCCCGGCGAGGAATACGCCCTCGGTCGCGAAATCCACCGGCCTGAGCTTCATGTGCGCTTCGAGATAGAAACCCTCAGGGTTCAAAGGGATCTTGAAAAGCTTGGCCAGATGCTCGGGCTCATGCGTCTCGATGGCACTGGCAAGGGTCAGGATATGAGGCCGGAGGCAAAGATCCCGCTGCAAAATGGGATCGAACACCACCACCTTCGGTCTGCCGCCGTTGATCTCCACCCGGGGCTTACGATCGACATCGAACCTCACGAAGATGATCCCTCTGTTCCGGGCTTCCCTGTAGAGATTCTCCCGCAGTCCGTAGGTGCGGATGTCCCTGTACAGCACCCAGACGTCCATGTCCGGGTTGATTTCCTTGAGGCGAATGGCATTCTCGATGGAGTGGCTGCAGCAGACGCGGCTGCAGTACGGCCGATCGGGCTCCCTGGATCCGACGCACTGGATGAAGACCGCCGACTGGGCATTCAGAATATCCTGGTCGCGGTTGCGGATGGCCACGTCCAGGTCCAGGTTGAGGTAGACGTGCGTGCTCGTCCCGTAACCGTACTCGACGGGCTTGACGGAGTGGGCTCCCGTGGCGATGACGACCACCCCGTGATGCACCTCCTTCCTTGCGCCGTCAGTGTCCAGGGTCGTACAAAAATTGCCGACGAACCCGCGGGTCTCCGCCACCGTCGTCCCTTTGTGAACCGTCACGAGGGCGTGGTCCTCCACCTTTTGGACGAGGGATTCGAGATAAGGTCGGACGGGCTCGCCGTCCCAGGTGGTGAGGAGCTTCCGGGCGTGGCCTCCGAGCTCTTCTTTCTTTTCGACCAGGTCCACGGGGTAGCCCATGCCGGCCAGAGCAAGGGCCGCTTCCATTCCCGCAACACCGCCGCCGATGACGAGAGCGCTTTTGGTGACACCGAGGCGCACCTCCTGGAGCGGCTCCTGGAGGGAAACCTTGGCCACCGCCATGCGCACGAGGTCCTTGGCCTTGGCCGTGGCGGCCTCGGGGAAGGCCTGGTGCACCCAGGAGTTCTGGTCTCGGATGTTCGCAAGCTCGAAAAGGTACTTGTTAAGGCCCGCCTCGCGTATGGTTTGCTGGAACAGGGGCTCATGAGTGCGCGGAGAGCAGGATGCCACCACGATCCGGTTGAGACGGTGCTCGTGAATCACCTCCTTCATCCTGACCTGGGTATCCTGAGAGCAGGTGAAGAGGTTCTCGTCCACGTACGCTACGTGGGGAAGCGTTCTCGCGTATTCTTTCACGGCGGGAACATCCACCACCGAGCCGATGTTGATGCCGCAATGGCAGACGAAGACCCCCACGCGGGGCTCCTGCCCCGTCACATCCGTCTCGATGATCTCTTGGACCTTGCGGGTGGCCGTGCCGCGCACGGGTGAGAGGATCGCCGCCGTCTCCGCCGCCGCCGCCGAAGCCTCCATGACGGACTGGGGAATGTCCTTGGGACCCTGGAACGACCCGCAGACAAAGATCCCCGGGCGAGATGCGGAAACCGGCGTGAAGGGCGAGGTGGCCGCAAAGCGGTCGCCTCCGACGTCGATTCCCAGGCGCGCGGCCAGTTCCGTGACTTCGGATGACGCTTCGAGCCCCACGGAGAGGACCACCATGTCGAAGTCCTCATCGTGCATCAGCCCGTCTTCCTTCACGTATCGCAAAACGAGATTTTCGCTTTCCCCGATGCGCTCGATGGAGTGGATTCGAGAGCGCACAAAGCGGATGCCATGCTCCTCCTCGGCCCGGCTGTAATACTTCTCGAAATCCTTTCCGCTGGTCCGCATGTCCATGAAAAAGATGGACGTTTCCAGCGGCTCCCGGCTGTGCTCCTTGGCGATGACCGCCTCCTTGATGGCGACCATGCAGCAGACCGCCGAGCAGTAGCCGTTCTCGCAGTGGTTCACGTCCCGCGAGCCGATGCACTGGAGCCACGCGATCCGCCTGGGCTCCTTGTGGTCCGAGGGCCGCACCAGGTGCCCCTGGAACGGTCCAGAAGCCGAGAGGATGCGCTCGAACTCGATGGATGTCACCACGTTGGGGTAGACGCCGTACCCGAAGGTGTCCTGAAGCGAAGGGTCGTAGGTCGCAACGCCGGGCGCCGCAATGATGGAACCCACTTCCAACGTGAGGGTCTCCTCCTGCATGCTGTGGTCGACGGCCCCGGCCCGGCATGCCGTAACGCACTGGAGGCATTCACTGCAGGCCATGCAGTTCAGGCATTTCCGGGCTTCGGCCAGGGCCTGCTCTTCAGTGAGCCCGAGCTCAACCTCGGAGAACCCGACCTGCCTGGCCTCCATATTCACCGTCGCCATCTCGGCGCGCGGAACAGCCTGGATATCCTCGGAAATCGGGAGAAAATTCTCCTGGGGGCGTTGCGGTTTTTCGCGTCCGAAGGCCAGGTCCCGGCCGTCGATATAACGGGACATGGAAACAGCGGCTTCACGGCCCGCAGCCACGGCGCCGATGGCCACCCATGGACCCGACTGGGCGTCACCGCCCGCAAAAACTCCATCGCGGCTGGTGGCGAAAGTGACCTCGTCGGTCTCGATGGTGCCCCAGCGGGTGAGGTTTACACCCTCTCCCGAGAGGTAGGCCGATGCCGGGGTCTGACCGATGGCCGGGATGATCATTTCCGCCTCCACTGTGAACTCACTCCCCGGAGTCGGAATGGGGCGGCGCCTTCCCGAAGAGTCGGGGGCTCCCAGTTCCATGCGGACGCATTGGAGCCCGATGGCTTGGCCGTCTTTGGTCAGGATCTGCTGGGGCGCCGTGAGATATTGGATGTCGATTCCCTCGGCCAGGGCGTCTTCGACCTCATTTTCGCGAGCGGGCATCTCCTGCCGGGACCTGCGGTAGAAGATGCTCACCGCGTCGGCTCCGAGCCTGCGCGCACAGCGGGCTGCATCGATGGCCACATCGCCGCCACCGACGATGATCACGCGCCCGCTGAGGTTCTTGACCTCGCCCAGGTTGACCTTCCGGAGGAAGTCGACCCCCGGCACGACTCCGACACCGTCTTCGCCGGGGATGTTGAGCTTGAGGCTGGCGTGGGCCCCGATGGAGAGGTAGACAGCCTTGTAGCCCCGGGCCACGAGGTCATCGATAGTGAAGTCCCTGCCTAGGGCCGTGTTGAGCCGGATCTCGACGCCGAGCCGCGTGATGTAATGGATCTCCCTTTCGAGCACTTCTGGCGGCAACCGGTAATCCGGGATCCCCACACGCAGCATGCCGCCGGCCACGGGCAGCGCTTCGAAAACAGTCACACCGAAGCCCTCAAGGGCCAAAAAATAGGCGGCGCTGAGTCCTGCGGGGCCTGAACCAATGACGGCAACCTTCTCCTCCCGTTTGGTGATCTCCGGCAGGGGAATGCTATGGATATCCACTCGATCGGCCACGAACCGTTTGAGTGCGCAGATGGAGAGGGGCGTATCCACTTCCCCACGGCGACATGCGGTTTCGCAGGGGTGAGGGCAGATGCGGCCAATGACGCCGGGAAGCGGGAGGTTGCGCAGAATGACTTCCATGGCCTCCCGGTACTGCCCTTGGGCGATCATGGCCACATACCCGTGAGCGTTCACCTCGTTGGGGCAGGCGTTGGTGCAGGGGGAGCGGTCGCGCTTGTCTATGGTGTAGGCGCTCGGTATGGCCTGGGCGTAAGGCTTGTAGGCGGCCTTTCGCTCAGAGAGCCGCTGTTCGAACTCATTCCCGAGCGAGACCGGGCAAACCTTGGCGCAGTCTCCGCACGCCGTGCACTTCTCCAGGTCGATATAGCGGGGTTTCCTTCGGATCTGGACCTGGAAACGCCCGGCCTCACCGTCCACCCTCTCGATCTTCGATTCGGTGAGAAGCTCGATGTTGGGGTGCCGCCCAGCATCCACCAGCTTGGGGGAGAGGATGCACATGGAGCAGTCGTTTGTGGGGAAGGTCTTGTCCAGCTGGGCCATGATGCCGCCGATGGCCGGACTCTTTTCCACAAGGTATACGAAATACCCGCCGTCGGCCAGGTCCAGGGCGGCCTGCACTCCGGCGATGCCGCCCCCCACCACCATGGCTGAACCGACAAGGTCTTGAGCTGTCTTGGACATGCTTTCACCTCTTACTGTGTCAAGAACTCATGCATGGCGGAAGCCGCCAGCCGGCCCTCACCCATGGCGCTGATGACCGTGGCCCCGCCGGATACGATGTCGCCTCCGGCCCAAACCCTCGCCTTGGAGGTCTTTCCTCGCTCGTCGACCACCACCGTTCCCCATCGGCTGGTTTCGAGATCAGGTGTTGTCGAAGCGATGAGCGGGTTGGGAGAGGTGCCGAGCGAGACCACCACCGTGTCCACGTCCATGATGGTTTCGCTGCCGAGTGCTGCGACGGGCCGCCTTCGCCCGCTGGCATCGGGCTCGCCCAGGCGCATGCGGACGAGCTCCATGGCGGCCACGTTGTTGCGGCCGTCGCTGATGAAACCGGTCGGACTGCAAAGGAAATGGAACCGTATCCCTTCCTCTTCGGCATTCTCGACTTCCTCGAGGCGGGCCGGCATTTCCTGCCGGGTACGCCGGTAGATGACGTACACCTCGCGCGCTCCCAGACGCACGGCGCACCGAGCTGAATCCATGGCCACGTTGCCGCCCCCGATGACGGCCACACGTTTCCCCATCTTCACGGGCGTGGCATAGTCGGGATAGAGGTAGGCTTTCATCAGGTTCGTTCGTGTGAGGAATTCATTGGCCGAGTAGACCATGTTGAGATTTTCCCCCGGCACCCGGAGGAACTGGGGAAGCCCGGCCCCGGTGGCGAGATACACCGCATGGTAGCGGCCGTTGAGCAGCTCGTCGAGGCTGTAGTTGATCCCGATGACCGTATCGAGGCGAATGTCGACGCCGAGGGAGGCGACATACTGTACCTCCCGCTGCACGATGTCCTTGGGAAGGCGGAACTCCGGAATGCCGTACATGAGAACCCCGCCCGCCACGTGAAGCGCCTCGAACATCGTGACTTCATGGCCTCGAATGGCCAGGTCCGATGCCACCGTGAGGCCCGAGGGACCCGTTCCGACCACCGCCACCCGTCTGCCCGTGGAGGGAGACATCTCCGGCATGGTCACGGCCCCCTCCATGCGCTCCCAGTCGGCGATGAACCGCTCCAGTCGGCCGATGGCCACGGGAGCGTTCTTCTTGTTGAGGGTGCAGTGATGCTCGCACTGAAGCTCCTGCGGACACACGCGCCCGCAGATTCCGGGGAGCGAAGTCTTGGCCTTGAGAATCCTGGAGGCTCCCTCCATGTCTCCCTGCTGCAGCAAGCGTATGAAATCGGGGATGTCGATGTTGACGGGACAGCCCGCCTGGCAGTTGCGCTTCTTGCACTGAATGCAGCGACCGGCCTCTTCCATGGCCATTTCATACGTGTACCCGGTGGCCACTTCATCGAAATTGTGCCGTCGGTCCTCGGGCTCCTGCTTGGGCATCTCGACCCGGTTCAGGTTGATCTTGGGCTTTTTTGCAGAACCCTCTTCCGCTGAAGCCCTCGTCTCTTTCGGTTCAGTCATAGAATCCACTCCTCGGTCCAGCCTCGAGACCATTCACCGCACATAGTCGATGAGTGCACAGAAGGAAAAACAGGAACCCACCTGGCTTCTCTGCGCCTTTGTGTCTCCGCGCGAGTCCAATCTTCGGTCAACGCTCGCTACCACTGGGAGCACCCACGGCACTGAAATCCCTGCTGGAAGATGCTCTCGTCGGCGTAGGTGCAGCGGCGGGCCATGAGCACGTCCCATCCGTCGACTTCATGGCCGTCGAACTCCGGACCATGGACGCAGGCGAAGCGGTTGCTGCCTTGCACGCTCAATCGACAGGCGCCGCACATTCCCGTGCCGTCGACCATGAGTGGAGTGAGGTGCACCATCGTTTTGATGCCGTACGGACGGGTCATCTCGCTGATCACCCGCATGAGGCAGATGGATCCCATCACGATGACACGGCCAACGGGAGTCTGGGGATGATTGCCCAGGATCTTTCGGAGGGGCTTGGTCGTGCTGGCGGTCATGTCATCGCCGTTTTCGCCGATGGCGAGGACCACCCGGTCGCTCACGGCCTCGAGGGCCGCCTGGCCGAAGACACGCCCCCGGTCGGGCGCCTGGAGGATCGTGGTGACCCGGTTGTCTTTCTCTTTCAGGGCATTCAGCACGGGAACCATGGCGGCGATGCCATAGCCGCTCACCACGGCGACGACGTTTCCGTAATGGTCGATTTGGGCAGGCTTCCCCAGGGGACCCACGAAATGAGCCAGGGAATCCCCCGGCTTCAAGAGAGCCAGGTGCCGGGTGGTCTTTCCCACTTCGATGTAGACGAAGTCAACCGTCCCGGCCTTCGGGTCCCATCCGCTGATCGTGAAGGGCACGCGCTCCCCCTTTTCATCGATGATGAGGATCACGAATTGCCCCGGTTGAGCCTTTTCAGCAATGACGGGCGCTTTGACGGACATGAGCCGGACACTGGGGGACAGCTCTTCATTGGCGACGATGGAAAACATGGAAAGATCCTCTTTCGTGACCAAAGCAGCCTCGCGCCGAGGCGCGGAGATGCAGAGACAAAAGTTCGAAACACATGTTGCGATCCAACCCCATCTGCGGCTCCGGGAGTCTCACGGTATTCTCTCCACCCGGCCGGCCATCATCCTGGATTGCGGCCCGAGCTCAGGGACCAGGCTTCGGTAAAGGCTCAGGGAAATGGCTGCCATACCGTTGGGCAGGAGGGGGTTCCGGGCCAATCTCCCTTCCCAGGATCCGGAGGCTGTCACGATTCGGACGGGCTCACCCGGCGACAGCTCCAGGCGAAAGGCCTCAGACGGGTTCAGCTCGATCTCCCCATCGGGAAAGAAGACCGCGCGCGATTCCTCAGCCTGGAGTGGTCCGAGGAAATACGGCTCCAAAGCCTCCTTCGGGACGACCTGGAAGGGGTATTCGTCGTTCGGGACTGCCGATGGGGAAGGTATGTCCGGCTTCCAGGCCGGGAGCCCGCCTTCGCACGCCGAAGCGGACGTGCTCTCGGCCCCGCCGCCACAACAGCAAGCCCCGCCTGACCTGTGGCTTTTCCTGACGAGAGCGGCGCCGACCGCAATGTCGTTCCGAATCTCCTGGCGCAGAGCCTCTTCGCTTTCGGCAGAGAATCCCGGCGCCTTCATGTGGCGAGCGAGCTCCTGGAGCACCCAGAGAACCGATCGTGCCTCCCCGGGGGGCGAGATGACCGGGGTCACCGGGAGGGTCGTCCCATCCATCGTGGTGACCGTTCCTTCCTTCTCCAGGGAAGAGGCCATTGGCAAGACAACATGAACCGGTGGGCGCCTGGATTCAGGATCTTCGGACGGCAGGACGGTATCCTGGAGAACGACGAGTTCCAGTCCGTCGAGGTAGGGTCGGACCTGCTCGAACAAGCTGCTCCCGAGTGTGTCGAAAGCCAGGATGAGCGCCTTGATCTGACCCGAGGACAGGGCCTCCCCGATGTGAGTGGGCCCCGGGGAAAGTCCCTCCCTCCCAGGAGGAACCGTTCCGAAAAGAGGAGAAAGCAGGCCGAGGTCCGCCGCACCCTTCGCGTTGGCACTGCCGTAAAGCGGAACCAACCCGCCTCCCGATGGTGGCTTGCCTCCGGTGAGTTGAAGCAGAGTCACCATGGCATGGATGACTTCACGTGCATCCGAGGACTCAGCCACTCCCGGCCCATGGAGAATCGTGAGGGGGCCGTGTGCTTTCAGCAGGCACGCTGCCTCGACCAGTTGCTCCGCATGAATGCCCGTGAGCCGGGCAACCTCTTCAGGCCCGTAGGGAGCCAGATGGCTGCGCAAGGACTGGATATCCAGTTCCTTCGGGGATTGAGGGCTCGCGGCCTCGCCCTGCTCCAGGAGAATCAGGTGGGCGAGTCCGGCCAGGAGGATGAGCTCCGTTCCAGGGTAATGAGCGAGGTGCAGGTCTGCGTATCTGCCGATGCCAGTCGAAAGCGGATTGGCCGTGACAAGCTTCGTACCCTCGAGGACGGCCTTGTGGAGAATCGTGCCGGCCACGGGTTGACTTGCGGGGGGATTGACTCCCATGGCGAGCACGCAGCCCGCCTCGGGCAGCTCCGAGAGCTTCCCTCTGAAGGCGCCCGCCTCGGGCAGGCGGCACATGGCCTCTTCCATGGCGGCCTGTCCGACAGGTGTGAGGCACCCGACGAGGTTCGTTTTGAGGACGGTCCGGGCAAATTTCTGCAAAAAGAAGAGCTCTTCCGAGAAAAGACCGGCGTCGGTCAATACCGCTGTCTCCCACGCACCATAGCCCTGGAGCTTTGCCGCCAGCAGGGCGAGCACGCTCTCCCAGTCGGCAGCCCGGTAAGAGCCGTCTTCCAGCACGAGGGGTTTCACGAGCCGGTCTTCGCGCTGCAGATAGTCCTTGAGAAGATATCGCCCCTGCACGCAAGCCTGCCCGCTGACGCCCGAGCCATTCAAGCCGGGACGCACCTGAACGATGCGGCCCGACTCAGCCAGCTCGAAGGACATGCGACAGGTGGAACTGCACAGGGTACAATGGGACTGTTTCCTGGTGTGAGAAGATTCCTTGCGGTAAAGATCCATCACCATTCGGCTCAGATTCTCGCAGACTTCCCGCATCCGTTCGCCCGCCCGGGCCGATGAGCGGTCCATCTTGTCTCTCAGGGCACCCACCGGGCAGACATCGACGCAGGCCCCGCAGAGCTGACAGCCCGATTCCACCAGGCTCCGCCCCAGGGGGGTGGCGACCTCCTGGCGGCCGCCCTTTTCACGAAAGACTATGACGCGGGCGCCTCGCACTTCATGGCAGACCCGCACACAACGACCGCACCGGACACAGAGGGTCATGTCCCTCTCGAAGCAGGATCCCACCGGCTCGGCAGGAGGTCGCTTCAGCGAAGGAGGGGGGTAGGGGAAGTCGATGCCGACGGTCTCCACCAGGCGCTGAAGCTCGCAGGTTCCGTTGCGCGGGCACCCCAGGCACTCCCTGGGATGGTCCTGGAGGATCAGCCGCAACATCTCCCGTCGAAAGTCCAGAACCTTGGGTGTCCTGGTCCAGACCTTCATGCCGTCGGCCACCGGAGTGGAACAGGCCGCCGGCAATCCCCGATGCCCCTCGATTTCAACGGCGCAAAGTCGGCAGGACCCATTGGGTTTGAGTGAAGGATGGTGGCAAAGCCTGGGGATGACCACCCCTGACCGGTCCGCAACTTCCATGATGGTCTGGCTGGCCTCCGCTTCCACCTCTTGATCATTGATACGAAATCTAATCGAATGCATCCTCACCTCGAGTGCTTACCTCCATGAAAACCGCCTGAGCGATGAATGAAGAGTTCAATCCGGTGGAGCGAGGGCGCCGGCGTGCCCGTATTTCATATGGCGGGGACGCAGCCCCGACTGACTTTTTCCCTGAACATGCCCAGAGCCTCCGGCGTGTATTTGCGGACCATTGCGGCCCGGTCCATTCCCCGGCTCCGGAGGTCCTCGTCATAAGCCGGATGCTGCGGCGTGGGCGCCGGAGTCTCCATCAGACAGGTGTATTCGTAAGTTCGCGAGTCCATGACCACGTCCAGGATGGAACAATCCCCTCCGGGGATGCTTTCGATCCAGCCCAGGCGGCGCATACACTCGAACCGCGCCTGGTCCGTGATGAAGAAATAGGCGTTGAGCAGCGTCGCCAGGCGATCGAACGGCTGCGACTCGAACTCGTGCCCACTGCTGCCGTGGTGCACACTCATCAGGAGATCATAGAAGCTGTCGCGGCTTTCCGGGCTCTCCTCACAAAAGAAAAGAATCACGTCGTCGGGCAGATCGGCCCAGCGGGTGTGCTCGTCGAGGTCGGCAACCGACTGGAAAATGCGCCGCCATTCGCGGAATCCTCTTTCGGCAAACCGCTTCTTCCTGTGAGATTGTAGAGAGACAATCCCCCCCATGCCTCACCTCCGGGTGTCTCAGGTTCGATGCGTCAGCACAGTTTTCGATTGTCGGACCCCGATCGGGGCAGGCCCACTTGACAGATTTGCGCGTGCCGCCAGGAGAAGACGAGCATGCAGCCTGGAGGTTCACAGTGCCGCTCTCCTTCCATCTCCAAATCAGAGCCTCCGGCTCCTCCCCCCGACAACTCGAAACTCGAAACCAGAAACTCGAAACCAGAAACCAGAAACCAGAAACCAGAAACCAACAACTACCCGGCCGCCGCCTTCGCCTCCATCCGCTCCCGATCCTGCAGTTTCTTCCCCTTTCTCAATCCCGGCCCAAGAGCCCGGATGCGATCGGTGAAATCCTTACAGCACTGGGCGAATTGAGGTCCCATGGCCGATGAATTGAAGTACATCTCCACACGATCGGGGTTGATTCCGATTTTTCCGAGAATCTCCTTGACGTAAGCGACCCGCTTCTGAGCCCTGTAATTACCGGACTGGTAATGGCAGTCCCCCAGGAGACATCCGGAGACGAAGACGCCATCCGCACCGTGCTCGATGGCCTTGAGCAGGAAGATTGCATCGACTCGACCGGTGCACGGCACCTTGACGATGCGGACATTGGTCGGGTACTGAAGGCGCATGGAGCCCGCCAGGTCGGCTGCGGCATAAGAGCACCACTGGCAGCAGTAGCAAACGATAATGGGCTCGAAATCCTGATCCATGGTTGTTCGGCCTCCTTGGTTGTGAATCCGTCCCTTTGGGCGATTTGTGCAAGGCTTCAGCCTGGGCCGAGGAGTCGCTCTGAGAGCAGATTCAGGTTTGAATCGGTCGAATCCTCCGTCTGAGCCGCCGGCTTCTCTCTTTGCACGGCACGTCTGGAGCAAAGTTCAACGGTGTTGCGCGCCGCGGCCCGCGACGTTCCTTGCCGGCGAAGATGCGGCGGCCGACGGGATTGGGCTTCGCTCTGTGCCCTGACAAGGCAGATGAGCCGGACTGAAAGTGGTCTGCAGGGAATTACGTCGGGATGGATCGGAAAGACGTCTTTCGGCCTGGCCCTGTGCCTACCAAACACGGGTAGCGGTGAACGTGCACCCCTCAGGTGAAGCCGAAAAACAGTGTCATGGAATGTTGCTCCGTGGAATGATGAGTTCTTGAATGCACTTGTTCTGTTACTGGAAGGGGGCCATCATTTCAAATCGGAAATATCTATGTGAAGACGTTTGTGGATATAAAATAATCAATTGATTAGTGATCGATGACCTAACTGTGATTCCAAATCTTACATCGGTGAGCTGCAGGAATCCGTGTGCAGGATTGCCGTCAAGGGTTGGGGGCTCGCAATGCTCTCGATTTGCGCTCAGGAGGTTCCGGCCGTAACTCAATGACATTGGCAAAGGCCGGCAGGGAGAGGGCACAACCGGGACTTGCCCATCAGTGCCAACGTTCAAACAGGTCGTGAGGAATCTGAAAGACATCCAGCACCTTGCCGATGGTCTGATGGATGATGTCCTGGATGGTCTTGGGGCGGTGGTAAAATGCCGGAATAGGTGGCAGAATGACCGCGCCCAGAGAGGCAGCCTTCAGCATGAGATCGAGATGACCCCGATGGAGAGGCGTTTCGCGCACCACCAGGACCAGAGGCCGGCGTTCCTTGAGGGTCACATCTGCCGCCCTTACCAACAGGCTTGCCGTGTAGGAGTGAGCAATGGCCGAGAGGGACTTGACGGTGCAGGGAATCACCACCATGCCGCCCGTCAGAAAAGATCCGCTGGCAATGGGCGCAGCCAGTGCATCATCCGGGTGCACTGCGGTGGCATGGGCTGCAATTTCCGAAAGCGGGATGTCGGTTTCGATGTGAATGTTGGTCTTGGCGGCCTCTGTGAGGACCAGGTGGGTTTCGTAGTCCAGATGCTTCAAGACCCGGAGCAGCTCGATGCCATAGATCACCCCGCTCGCCCCGGTGATGCCGACCACGATACGCCTCGAGTGGTTATTCATAGGTTGCCTGTTTCCTTGCAGCAGCAACGATATCCTGAACCAGGCCGTCGATGTTCACCATGACCTGATCGATTCCGGACGGTTCGAGCTGGTCCCAGTGAAGCCCTGCGACCACCACCACCTTGGTTCCCAATTCGGCCGCCAAACGCTCCGAAACCGTCTTGACGACCTCGTCCTCCTTGTGTCCCACATAGCAGAAAACCGAGGCGGTGGCCGAAAGCAGCGCAGGATTGGCAATGCTGGGCCGCGACTGAGCCATGGCTACGGCTCCGATATGCGCAGCACCCCCCCAGATCGATACCAGGAGATCTCCTCCCAGTCGCTGCACCATGGCCTCCACCAAGAAACCGCCTCGCTCCAGGCGGAAGAAGCGGGGCTTCGCTTCAGTCTCCAAGTCGCCTCCCCTTCCTGTCCCGCCCCCCTCCAACTCCCTGCTCCTGGGCAGGAATCGTTCGCCCCGGCCGGCCGCACTCCACTCCATCGGAACGTCACACTAGTGAAATGGCGGCAGCCTTTCAAGTGAAATGGTCGGCGGCGTTTCTGAGTGCCCGCCACGCAACACGCTAATCGGATGGGCCCCATGAAGGGTGCGTTCACTCACCGAACACCAGATCATTCCGGATCCATCCCAATGAGTCCGAGCCATGGTAGTAGCCGATCTCGATCCACTGCCCACTGCGCTTCAGAATCTTGTAAATTTCGCCTTCGCTGACCTCAGCCACCACGCCGTTCTTTGTACCGGGACCTGAACGAACGTTCGCTTTCTTCACGGTGATGACAGCGGTTTGAATGTCCGAAATCAAGTCCTTGTGAACCCATCCCCGATTGTTGACCCAGTCCCGGATGTAAACCCATTCACCCTTCTCCTTCTCGACATCGATGGGATAGCCCAGTGGGGCCTTGAAAACGATGCCATCCTTGAGGCTGGGGCCGGAGCGAACGTTCACTTCGTCTTTCCCGATGCTTTTCGTGGCTGCCAGAGCTGGGGCAGCCAGCAAAGAGACGCAAAGAAAAATGGAACCGAAAACGAGCTTCACGAATTTCTCCTTGTTGCGAGGATTCACCATTCAATTCCAAGGTGGGTCCCTTAAGCCGGCGTAAGATCAAGAAACGGCCTTGAAACCCTGTCGCTTGCCAACAGGCATTTCAACCGGCCGAAAACCGGTGGAAACCGGTGCCGTGTGCACCTTGATACGTGGAGAATGCCGGGTGAGGCCCCGACAAACCCACGTGGAGGCGGTCGTCCGGCAATGGGATAAGGATCGATGGTGCGCACGGGCGCTACGGCATGAGGTGTCTTTAACATGAATCCCTATGGGCTCAGATGGGCTGCGGCCCCCCCTGATCAATTCCGTTCCGCGGGAATCCGGAACTTTGTACCATGAAAAGCGCCAATCAACTGCATCCGAAGATGCTGTTTACAAGAGCGATGCCACATGCAGGTCCACAGCCAATCCACAAATGGATGACCACAGTGTGAGCGTGCGTGATCGTTCATTGCCGGAAGTGATGCCGGCATATGAAAAGATGTTGAGCTGGAGAGTCGAAGCTTGTGAGATATACGGGCTGCGGCTGGGAGCAGCTCGTTTGAGGGGAAGGGGATCGAAATTGAATCCGGTAAGAGACCTGAATTGCTTCGGGGACCGAAGAGGGTATCGGTCGGTGAATGGGAGCGGACTGGTCCCGCTCGCTGTACTGTGGAAAAGGATAAAATCCTGTTCGAGTGGACAGCATCCCACATGGCAGTACTGCAGGCTCCCACAGCACGAGTCATGTTCTTCGCAGCAGGGATGGAAGTTGATACTTCTTCAACAGAGCGTAAAGCCTCGAGCGTGAAAGTCCCGAAATGGCGCATGCCTCCTCCATATCCTTGGTCACGGTCATGAGCTCCTTCAAGTATTGCTGCTCGGCGTCTGCAATGACAGCCTCACGAATGACCTGAAGGCTGGGCATGACCCTGCCCGCTCCTTCCGATAGAGGCCCAACCTCCTTGGAGCGCGAATGCTCCTGGTCAAACGTGGCTCGAGCCAGGCGAACGCGCACATAGGTCGGGAGATGCTTGGGGTAGATCAGGGGCTCACTGCCGGCAGCGGCCACCGCCCGCTCCAGGGCGTTCACCAGCTCTCTCACATTACCGGGCCAGTCGTATCGACGCAGAACATCGAAGAAATCAGGTGAGAATCCCTTTTCCGTGACTCCATAGGATCTACAGAGTTTTGCCGCGTGATGCACCACCAGGTCGTGGATATCCTCCATCCGTTCCCTCAGGGGGGGCAATTCCATGGTGAAGGCTCTCAGGCGGAACAGGAGATCCTTGCGGAACTGGCGGCGCTGGACCATGGAGTCCAGATCCCGATTGGAGGCGGCAATCAGCCTGAAATCACTTCGGATTTCAGATCCACCTCCAACCTGTCTGAAGCGCCTCTCCTGCAATACCCTGAGGAATGACTTCTGCACCGAAGGCGGCATTTCCCCGACTTCGTCCAGGAACAGTGTCCCTCCGTCGGCTCTTTTGATCAGGCCGCTCTGGGCCTTGTCCGCACCGGTGAAAGCCCCCTTTTCGTATCCGAAGAGCGTGCTCTCCACCAGAGTTTCAGGGAGCGCCGCACAATCCACTACGACAAACCTGCGATTGGCCCTTTTGCTGTTGTGATGAATGGCCCATGCGAAGAGCTCTTTGCCGGTGCCCGTTTCTCCCGTGATGAGCACATTGGCGTCGCTGTTGGCAGAAAGCGCCAGCACTTCGAGGCAGCGCTTCATCTGATGACTGCTGCCAACTATGTCTTCGAAAGTCTCTTTTTTCAAAAGCGCATCCGGCTCACGGACCACCTTTTTGGCCCGGTACTGAAGGGCGCGAACCAGGAACAGATCAATGGCTCTGGATGTAGAGGGTCTCTCGAGGTAATCCCAGGCCCCCATTTTGATGGCCAACTCAGCCTCGTCCGGATGACCGGAGTCTGCAAGAATGATGACTTCCGGGGCCCCGGGCAGTGCAACAAGCCGGGATAGCGCCTCGACGCCCCTCCCGTCAGGCATCTCAGCGCTCATGAGTACCACGTCAAAAGGCTTGCTTTCGGCGAGATCGAGACCCTCTATGAGGGTCCCGGCAACATCCGAGTGATGTCCCATCTGGTGGATCTCGCCTCGTAACGTGGTCACAAACGGTTCGCTGGTGTCGATGATCAGGATATCGGGCATGTGCTCCGGTCCGCCTCACAGTGAGTGTCTTCGTGATGATGTATAAGAGCTCGCTCCAGGGTGCAGGCATCTCAGTGTGGAGCCTCATAGCGCCCAATAACTACCAAACGATTCAGCTCATGACAAATACTAACGGAGCGCTACTCTCTTCTGGAGCCGCAGGTTGCGATCCGATGTGGCAGTTGTCCAGTTCCTGGCTGCGGAGGTCTATTCCATTTGAACGTTATGGTATTAAATTTATGATATATTAAAAAAATGATGAAACTTACCGTGAGGTCTAAACTCGATCGCTCAGGGATTGATGCTTCCGAGGGAAAGGGTGAAGCCGGCCGCTGGACTATGGCGCCCAGGGGGTGGCGGGCCATTGCTCAAAAATTTTGCTGACCGAGGCTGTGAGCCCTTCGATCTTCGGATCCCGTCCGATGTTCAGGCCTCTCCTGCACCGGTCGGGATTGTGGACAACGCTCTCGAGGGTAGATCGCAGCACTGCTCCAGGAGGCGAAAGAAATATCTGACTTGCTGGGGAGGTCTCCCAAAGGAGCAGTTCGCAATCCAGCGCTGCGGCAGACGGGCGCCGAATCCGAACATGCGTCCTATGCAGCCTCATGAGGCTTGATGGCGGCATGCTTCTCCCTCTGACCGATAGTCCGACTCCGACGGGCGCTCTTCCGTGCCGGCAAGTTTCAACACTTCCCTGAAGAGCGTTTTGCCGTCATTGCCGCCTACGACCAGCAGGTCTGCGCCCAGGTCACGTGTGAGCCTTTGAAGCCCTTTCCTGGCGGGGCCCTTGATCAGGTATTTTTCCGCGACAACCCCTTCCGTCTCGGCGATATGGACAGCGTGCTCGACAATCTGCATCCCAAGTTTGACCAGGGATTCCTCTACGAAGATGCAGCAGAGAGGATCTTCCATAAAGGAACTCAGAGCAGCGGTGTCGACCACGTGAACATAGACCAGTTCAGCTTCCAGTTCACGCGCGAGCCTGGCGGCGTCCAGTGCTGCCCGCTGGGCTCGCGTGGATGCCGTCACACCACAGACGATTCTCTTGTAGCTCATGTTGGGACCTCCTTTTTGTCGTTGAGTCGGAATCATGCAGGGGACGTGCCTGTCGTCGAAGAAGGTGGAGCGAAATGTGAATTATGCCGAGCCTTCATGGTTCCCTCATGATGACAGGAAATCATGAGGGCATGAAATGAGAGAGGTTCGGCGGTAGACACGTCTGAAAATTCGGTATTATTTTATTTAAATGTTCGATCTGATCGGGGGCCTGGTGGATGGTCTTGAGCAGGACTTGAAAGGATGAATGATGGCTGAAGCCTTTGCTGTGAAGGACTGTGCGCTGATCGCGCTGGGAACCGGGGAACGGGCTCAGAATCTGCGGGAGTTGCGGGACCGTCTCCTGACGGTCCACTCGGGCTGCATTTACAACCATTTTTGGGGCGGACTCCTCAAGCCCCGCTTTGAAGAGCCGGAGTTCCAGAACGACTTCGCCGCCTGGGTTTACCATGGTCTTCGGGATGCCGCCCTGGCGGAGCGCATGGCTTTGATCGATCCTGGTGAATTCGTCGAAATCGAGGAACTGAGGCGGGAACTCGTGGAGGTCATCGAGGAACGCCTTTCGGAAAGCGAATTTGTGCCCTGGGCCAAGGCGGACCAGCAGTTCTATTTCGTCCGGTCACAAATCGTCGTTTTCGATACGGATCTGCGTCCCCAGGATCCGGAATCGCTTCATGCGCTGATTCCCAAACTCTCGGTGGGGAGTGTTTTCTACCACTTCATCGATGCCCGCCGCCGCACGAGCAGTCGGAGGGACGACTTCAGTGAGTGGCTGGTCGGTCTTGGCGAATCCTGTCGCCCCCTGGTCGAAGGGCTGGCAAAGATAGACCCTTACTTCAGCTCGCTTTCGGAGCTTCGAACTGAAATCGCTCAGGTCTTTGCCCAGTGCCTGCTTCAGAGGGGGGAATGATGGCGGGAACGCTCAATGAATACGCGGCCATTGTGGGGGAGGATGTCATCGACCATCTGCGTCAGCTGGCCAAAGGGCTTCAGGGCAGCAGAGTGGTCCATGTGAATTCGACTCGTGAGGGTGGCGGGGTAGCGGAGATTCTCCAGTGGCTGGTACCCCTGGAAAACGAGCTTGGCCTCGACTGCTCCTGGGAGGTGATCAGTGGGGACGACACCTTCTACCAATGCACCAAGAACTTCCATAACGCTCTGCAGGGCAATCAGGTCTCGATGCCGGAGTCCCTGATCCTGAGCTACGAGGAGACCAACCGCAGGAATGCCGAAGAGCTCAGAGCCAGGCTCGAGGATGCTGATTTTGTCTTCATCCATGATCCCCAGCCTGCACTTCTCCTCGAGTCCATCCCCAACCGCAAGGGGAAATGGGTGTGGCGCTGCCATGTGGATGTCAGCCACCCTTATCGGCCCGTCTGGAAGTACCTGCGAGGTCATGTGAGGAGCTACGATGCAAGCATCTGGTCCCTGGCGGAGTTCACGCAGCCGATGCCACATCCGCTCTACCTCATCCCGCCGAGCATTGATCCGCTCTCGGACAAGAACAAGGAACTGGAGCCATGGCAGATCGAGTCGATCTACCAGGAATACGGTATTGACCCGAATCGTCCCTTGATCGTCCAGATTTCGCGATTCGATCGATTCAAGGACCCCCTGGGAGTGATCCGGGCGTTCAAACTGGCAAGTGCTTTTGCTCCCTTGCAGTTGGTTCTTGCCGGCGGCGGCGCCAGCGACGATCCCGAAGGAGAGAAGGTCCTGGAGGAGGTACGGGAGGCGGCCAACAACCATAGTGACATCCACGTGCTCATGCTTCCCCCGGATGCCAACATCACCGTCAATGCCCTGCAGCGAATGGCGGATATAGTCGTTCAGAAGTCCATACGAGAGGGGTTTGGGCTGACCGTAACGGAAGGCATGTGGAAGGGAAGGGCGGTTATCGGCGGTGACACGGGCGGCATCCGACTTCAGGTCATCAATCATCACACGGGGTTTCTGGTCAATACACCCGAAGGGGCGGCCCTGCGCATCCGCTATCTGCTCAAGCATCGCGACATCCTGAAACAGATGGGAAGAAAGGCCAGGCAACTGGTGCTGGAGAACTTCCTCCTGACACGTCAGTTGAGAGAACATCTGACCTTGATGTTGGCGATCACCCACGAGACGATGGAACGAATCGAACTGTGAGGTGTCGATGAGCAAGGAACAGTATCCGAATACCCGGTTGGGGGCTCGTTGCCGCTCGGACGGGAGCTGCCGGTTCACCGTGTGGGCTCCCCACAGGAAGAGCGTCGATCTGCATCTACTCTCGCCTCCCGGGCGATGGATTCCCATGGAAAAAAACCGGAGGGGTTATTGGGTCATCCACGTGGCGGGTGTCCGTCCGGGAACGCTCTACGAGTTCAGATTGGATGGGGAACTGGATCGACCCGATCCGGCATCCCGCTTCCAGCCCGAGGGAGTTCACGGTCCTTCGGCTGTCGTCGACGTCGAGTCATACCGTTGGGAGGACTCCGGCTGGAAAGGCCTGAATCTCGACGATATGCTCTTCTACGAGCTTCACATCGGGACCTTCACGCCCGAGGGCACTTTCGACGCCGTCCTGCCTCGGCTCGATGCCCTGAAAACACTCGGGATCAACACCATCGAGATTATGCCGGTGAGCCAGTTCCCGGGAGACCGCAACTGGGGATACGATGGAGCCTATCCTTATGCCGTTCAGAATTCCTACGGGGGGCCCGAAGGCCTGAAGCGGCTGGTGGATGCATGTCACCAGCGGCAAATGGGCGTTTTCCTCGATGTCGTCTACAATCATCTGGGTCCCGAGGGAAACTACCTCCGGGATTACGGTCCGTACTTCACCGATCGCTATCGCACTCCCTGGGGAGCGGCGGTGAACTTCGACGGCGCTTACAGTGACGAGGTCCGGCGCTTCTTCATCGAAAACGCTCTTTCGTGGCTTGAAGACTACCACATCGACGGTTTGCGGCTGGATGCACTGCATGCCATCCTGGACATGAGTGCGGTGCACTTCCTGCGTGAACTCTCCGAGAGCGTGGAAACGCTCGGCGGGCGGTTGGGGCGAAAGCTTTGGCTCATCGGGGAGAGCGATCTCAACGACAGTCGGCTCATCGCTCCGCCAGCTCTCGGCGGGTATGGGCTGGATGGCGTCTGGTGCGACGATTTCCATCACGCACTGCATACGCTGCTCACCGGTGAAAGGGAAGGCTACTACCAGGACTACGGCAAGCCGGTTCATCTCGTCAAGGCCCTGAGGGAAGGATTTGTCTACTCCGGAGAATACTCGGGGTATCGAAAGCGGAAGCATGGCAATTCTTCCCTGGACAGGCCGGCGCGTCAGTTCGTGGCCTTTGCGCAGAACCACGACCAGATCGGGAACCGGATGCGAGGAGAGAGGCTGTCGCAGCTCGTCGAGCTCGAGGCGCTCAAGCTGGCTGCAGCGGTCGTGCTTCTCTCTCCTTATGTCCCGCTTCTGTTCATGGGAGAGGAATACGGCGATGCTTCACCATTCCTCTACTTTGTCAGCCATTCCGATCCTGAGCTGGTGGAGGCGGTGCGGGAGGGACGCGCAAAGGAGTTTGAGCGTTTCAGCTGGAGTGGAGAGGTTCCCGATCCCCAGGCTCCTGAAACGTTCCTGCGATCGAAGTTGAACTGGGACCTGAGGCAGGAGTGGCAGCACAGCAGTCTTCTGGATTTCCACCAGGAGCTCATCGATCTGCGAAGGTCTTTGCCGGCTCTCAGGGAGCTGGATAGAACGCGCATGCGGGTCGACGTGGGGATGCATGAAGCGCCCGTCGTGTGGATGGAGCGATGGGATGCGATGGAGTACAACCGCGTTCTGTGTCTGTTCAATTTTGCCAATGATGATTCAGAGGTCGAAGTGCCGGAGACGGTTGGCCCCGGCCCCTGGACGAAACGGCTGGATTCCTCTGAACGGGCATGGAAAGGGCCGGGTACGATCTCTCCGGCGACACTGCAGGGAGGGGTCAAAGTCCCCCTCAAGCGATTGAGTGTTGTGGTCTTCACCGCCTCGGTGGACTGAAGCCCTGTTGCATGCGGTTATACCTCCTCGGTCGGATGCCCGCAGGAAAGGTCCGGGTACAATGAACGAAATACCGCTGGCGACGTACCGTTTACAGTTCAGCCCTGCCTTTGGTTTCAAGCGGGCCCGGGAGCTGGTGGCTTATCTCCGGGACCTGGGGATTTCCTGCATCTATGCTTCTCCCATCTTCCAGGCCAGGAAGGGCAGCACCCATGGCTACGATGTGACCGATCCCGGCAGGCTCAACCCCGAGCTGGGAAGCGAGAGCGATTTTCTAGCCCTCATGGAGGAAGTCCGGAAGTGCGGGATGACCTGGCTGCAGGATATCGTTCCCAATCACATGGCCTTCGACGTTCAGAATCCCATTCTTCATGACGTTCTGGAGAATGGTCCCAGTTCGCGATACTTTCATTTTTTCGATGTGGAATGGGATCATCCCTATGAGGGGATCAAAGGCCGGCTGCTGGCGCCCTTTCTGGGGAAATTCCTCGGTGAGTGCCTGGAAAACGGCGAGCTGCAGCTGAGGTACGGCGCCGATGGTTTCGCTCTTCACTATTATGATCTGGCCTTTCCACTGAGCATCGAATCCTACTCCACAATTTTGACCCATAATCTCCGGAGCATTCGGACGAAAATCGGAAGAAGCCACCCCGACTATGTAAAGCTTCTGGGCATCCTGGGCATTCTGTATGTGATCCAGAATGTTCCGCCGGGTGAATCGCCCGTCGAACGATATGATCAGATCCGCTTCATCAAGGTCCTGCTTTGGGAACTGTACACCGGGAATGCAGATTTTCGCGCCCACCTCGAAGGCAACGTGGCGGCTTTCAACTCGGTCTCTGATGGGCCGGGGGGCCGCAATCTGCTGGAGCACCTGCTCCGGGGGCAATTTTATCGGCTCTCCTTCTGGAAGGTGGCGGCCGAGGAGATCAATTACCGGAGATTTTTTAACATCAATGGGCTCATTTGCCTGCGCGTCGAAGACCAGCGTGTTTTCGATCACATCCACTCGCTGGTATTCGAATGGACCCGCACGGGGACGATCTCCGGCCTGCGCGTTGACCACGTGGACGGACTCTGGGATCCGACCCTCTACCTGCAGGGGCTCCGAAGAAGGGCGGAGAATGCCTACCTCGTCGTGGAGAAGATCCTGGCATCCGGTGAGGAGGTTCCCGACTTCTGGCCTGTCCAGGGCACCACCGGCTATGAATTCATGACGGCCGCCTGCGGGGTGTTTTGTGACGCGCGCAATGCGAAAAGCTTCGAGCGCATATGGCGGCAGGTCTCCGGCATTTCCATGAGTTATGACGAACTCGTTCGCCAGAAGAAGCAGTTCATTGCAGACAAGCACATGGCCGGGGATATCGACAATGTGGCCTTCCTGATGAAGAGCATCGCCAGCCGGTTTCCAGCGGGGAGCGACTTCACCCTTGTGGGATTGAGGAGGGCCATCGCGCAACTGCTGGTCACCTTTCCCATCTACAGGACTTATCTGAGCCGATCCCACTTCCGCGAATGGGACCGGCAGATTGTCGCCGAGGCGGTGCATCGGGCCGGCGCGATCAACCCGGACCTGGTTCATGAGCTCCAATTCATCGGCGAGATGCTGTTTCCGGAGTTCGCGGACCGGCTTTCCGGAGAGGAGGCGCCCCAGTGGTTGAAGGCCGTCCTGAAATTCCAGCAGTTGAGCGGTCCGATCATGGCCAAGGGTTTCGAAGACAGTGTGCTCTACGTCTACAATCGTTTGTTATCATTAAACGATGTCGGCGGACACCCGAACCGTTTCGGGATTTCTCGAACCGCCTTCCACCGGCAGATGAAGAGAGCGGCCATGGCTTGGCCCCATTCGATGCTTGCGACTTCAACGCACGATTCGAAGCGCGGCGAAGACGTTCGAGCCCGCATCAATGTTCTCTCGGAGATCCCACTGCGATGGGAAAGGGCGGTCCGGTCCTGGAGGAAGCTCAATCGAAAACACCGCAAACCCCTGGGATCGCGGTCCGCACCCGATGCCAATGACGAATATTTTCTCTACCAGACGCTGGTTGGCTCCTACCCCTTTCGGGCAGAGGATCTGGATGGGTATGCAGAACGGATCCGAACTTACATGCTGAAAGCGGTGCGCGAGGGGAAGGTGCACTCCAACTGGCTCAAGCCCGACCTCGACTACGAGGAGGCCGTCTTCTCCTTTGTTGAGTCTATTCTCTCACCGTCGCCGGACAACCAGTTTCTGGAGGCTTTTCGGCCCTTTCAGAAGGAGGTTGCCTTTTTCGGGGTTTGGAACTCCCTTGCCCAGGTGCTTCTCAAGCTGACCTGTCCGGGCGTGCCTGATTTCTACCAGGGCACGGAATTGTGGGATTTGAACCTGGTGGACCCGGACAATCGGCGACCCGTCGACTACGAAACGAGGATGAACCTGCTTCGCGAGGTGGGCAAATTTGGGGACCATGAGGGAGAGGGATTGCAGGAGCTCATGGAGTCCAGCGCCGATGGTCGCATCAAGCTTTTTGTCATTTTCAGGGCTCTCGAGGCTCGAAGGCATTCCAGCGATCTCTTCCGGTTCGGCTCCTATATTCCCCTCCAACCGGTCGGTCAGCACCGAAACCACTTGCTGGCCTTCGCCCGGCGCCATGATCAATTTAGCGCCGTGACAGTAGTGCCGCGGTTTCTCACCGATCTGGTTCGGCCGTACCATCATCCGGTGGGCGCAGAAGTCTGGCAGGACACGGGTGTCAGGCTGGAACGGCGGGGGCCTTCTGCCTGGCGTAACATCTTCACGGGTGAAGTTTTGGAAGCTCATGAAGTGCTGCCTTGCTCCGAGATCTTCTCCCGGTTCCCTGTCGCTCTGCTTCTCGGCGGTTGATCAACTCGAGGGGGCGATGGTCCTGTGGTTGCTCCTTTTCGAGAGAGCGTTGGCATCTTTTGCCACGGTCAGGCAATGTTGAGCTTCTGGAAGGGGGAGAATTTGAAGGTTCGAAGGATTCAGGGATGGGGATTCCGGATAGTTCTGGCTCTTTGCTTATCGATGATGCAGCTCCACCATGGGCCACGGGCTGAGGAGCAGACCTCAAACGAAGGCCATAAGCCGGCGGTGTCCATCCTCCCCGGAACCGGTGAAACCCCCATGACTTTCGAGACGGAGAAACTCGACAGAGTCGGTGAGGAAATCGGCCGAAAGATCGACGGAATCAGTCAGCGAGCCTCCAGGAATGAAACGACGCGCTGGGCCAATGAAGAGGTCGCTTATGGAATCACCTGGCTCAAATTGATGACCTGTCTGGGTCTTGTCTTCCTGGTATTCATCGTGGAACGTCTCTTGACCCGCCGGGTCCGCTCGGCTCTTCGCAAAACCAGGACAAGGTGGGAGCCGCTGCAGCTGGAAGGGATTTCACTGAAGCCGCTTTCGAGGCCCATTTCCCTCCTCATATGGGTGTATGGCGTCTACGCCGCCCTGTCGCCCTTGTACGGTCATTTCGAAAAGGCTGGAGGCGGCAACCCGGTCCACACGGTCTTGAAGAGAGCCACTGAAGTGGGTGGGCTCCTGGCCATTATCTGGCTGCTCTACCTGTTGTTTCGACTGGGAGACGCCTACTTCACAACCCTTTTGACGTCGGGGGAAGGCACGGCTGGATCACTCTGGAGCCGCTGCCGGAAACCCTTCGGCCTGCTCTTCCTCCTGATTCTCGCCAGGATTCCGCTGCCGATTCTCGAGGCGATGCCCGTTCTGTATGCTCCGATCATCAACATCTTCAGCGTTTCACTTATTGCTGCTGTCGCCTGGCTGGTCATCGGCATCCTTTCGGCTGTGGAAGAATTCGTGCTGAGCGCCTACAGAATCGATCAACAGGACAACCTCACCGCTCGAAGGATACAGACACAGGTTCGATTCGTCCGCAAGATCCTCGTCTCGGTGATCGTGGTGGTGGCCGTTGCCTCCATGCTCATGCTTTCCGAGAAGGTACGGCAGCTGGGAGCGGGCATCCTGACGTCTGCAGGGATTCTTGGGATCGTCGTCGGTCTGGCGGCACAGCGCTCCATTGCCAACCTGCTTGTAGGTCTCCAGATTGCCGTGACGCAGCCCATCCGCATCGATGACGTAGTGGTCATTGAAAACGAGTGGGGGCGAATCGAGGAAATCACCTCAACCTACGTGGCGGTGAGGCTGTGGGACCTGCGTCGTCTTGTGGTGCCTCTCACCTACTTCATCGAAAAGCCGTTTCAGAACTGGACTCGAACCAGCGCAGAAATACTGGGCACGGTTTATCTTTACACGGATTATCAGGTGGACGTGGAGGCTGTGCGTCGGGAGCTGTTCAATATCCTGAGGGAGTCTGAGCTCTGGGATGGCAGGGTGTGGGGACTGCAGGTGACCGATGCCAAGGAAGGCGTGCTGGAATTGAGGGCCCTCATGAGTGCCTCCGACGCCTCGAAGGCCTGGGATCTCAGGTGCGCCGTCCGGGAGAAATTAATCCTTTACATGCAAAAATATCATTCATCCTGCCTCCCCAAGTTTCGGGTGCAGGTGGAGCCTGCCGGTCCTGAAGAAGTCACAGAAGGAGTAGGAACGACTGAGGGTTGTTGAGGAAGGCCCGGGTCAAGGTGACGTGCTCGAGCTCACCGAGTCAGAAGCGACCCAGCAAGCATTCCGGGGACTCAGAGAGGTCCGGTTGTCGTTCTGCATCGGGGTTCATGCCTCATGGGGGTGAACATGCCAAAGCTCAATGACGGTGGCTCGAAACCAGGCTGGCTCCGACCGACATGTGTTGTCGAGCGCTTGTTTTCAGCTCTTGTTTTGAGGCCTCTCTCAACCTCTCATACCCTGAGGTCCTCATTTGCCTCAGGTTTCATGGATTCGAGGAATGGGCTGAGGAGATGGGGGGCGGTCTCCATGAGGGAGAATGTGGTGCGGTCGAAGAGCCAGACCTCGATGAGGCCCACAAGGAAGACACACAGAGACAGGGCAGCGTGGGCGGGATCGAGATCCGATCGCACGCGACCTTGCGATTTAAGATTGGAGAAGACCCTCGTGAGCTGGCTGCGGATCTCCCGGTGGACTTCCCGCTCGCGATCGAGCACGGGCTCGAGGGCCTCCGTGTGCTCGGTTTTGTAGAGCAGCATCTCGTAGAAGACGGCGTAGCGGCTGTTATTCTCGAAATTGCTGAGATACTCCAGGGCACGTTCCCTGATGTGATCGAGGGTTTGGACATCCTCCACCGGGATGTCCTCGGGGCGGACAGAAGCCTCGGCTTCGATTTCCTCCGACAAGGCTTTGAAGAGCTCGAATTTGTCCTTGAAATGCCAGTAGATGGCCCCGCGAGTCACGCCCGCCACTGCGGCGATGTCGTTCAGGGTCGTGCGCACATATCCCTTTCGTGTGAATACGTCGAAGGCCGCATCGAGAATTCTGGATCGTGTCTTTTCGGCCTCTTCCCGTGTCTTGCCTGCCATGCGGCGCCTCCTGGCGCGGTTTTGAGTTTCGAGTTGCGGGTCTCGCGGTAAGGCTTTGCGGATTCCGAGCTCGGGGTCACGGGCTTCAGGCCCGGGCTGCAGCTCCACAATCCGCATCGGTCTCTCTAATGAGCGAAAAGCAGCCTGGAGAAGCTTTGGGGCTTCTCTGGGCTTGTGATGCAAAGTTCTCTTTGCGTCACTGCATGCCCGCGTGAGATCGTCGTCATTCGACCATGCCGTCCAAAGTCCCGCCAATGCTGTTGAATTGAGAGCATCGGAACCCCCGTTCTCCCGGCCAAGCGGACTCCTTCGCAACGGCTCAGTCCGCCTGAACTCGACAAATGCGGTCACTCAGGCGTTGAACCACGACATAAAAGGCCGGTACGAAGAGCAGCATCAGGAGCGTTGCCGAGATCATGCCCCCGCAGACGGCTGTGCCGAGGGCCTGTCGACTGGCAGCACCGGGCCCCGTGGCGATAACCAGGGGGAAGGTCCCCATGATAAAGGTGAAGCCCGTCATCAGGATGGGTCGGTAGCGAAGCCTCGCCGCCTCCATGGCAGCTTCCCGGACGCTCATGCCGCCCTCACGGAGCTGCTTGGCGAACTCCACCATGAGGATGGCCGTCTTGGCGGCCATCCCGATGAGGAGCACGATACCGATCTGGGTGTACATGTTCACGTCCATCTGCCGCACGAGCAGCGCCAGCACAGTTCCCACGAGGGCCAGGGGCACCACGAGGATGATGGCCAGTGAAATGGACCAGCTTTCATACTGGGCGCAGAGGACCAGGTAGACGAACACAATGGCCAGAACGAAAATCCCGATGGCCTGTCCGGACACACGCTTCTCCTGGTAGGACATGCCGGTCCACTCGACTCCCATGGAAGTCGGGAGCTTGGAGGCCGTCATACTCTCCATGATCTTCAGAGCCTCTCCGGAACTGAAGCCGGGAGCGGCAGAACCGTTGATGGAGGCCGAGGGGTAGAGATTGTAGCGCGAGATGGTCTGGGGACCTTGGGTCTTCTTAACTTCCAGCAGCGTGCCCAGCGGCACCATTTCACCCCTGCTGTTGCGCACCTCGAGCTGACGGATGTCGTCCACATTGCGCCGAAAGGCGGCATCCGCCTGGACATTCACCTGGTAGGTCCTCCCGAATTTGTTGAAATCGTTCACATAAAGGGACCCGAGGTAAGCCTGGAGCGTGTCGAAGATGTTTGACAACGGGATATCCAGAGTCTTGGCCTGGGTGCGGTTCACATCGGCAAAGACCTGCGGCACATTGGCCCGAAACATGGAATAGACCCGGCTCAGCCCTGTCTGGGTGTTCGCGTCCTGTAGAATTTCCTGGACCATCTGCTCAAGGGCCGCCGGCCCCACACCTCCGCGGTCCTGAAGCTCCATCTGGAAGCCGCCGGCCTCGCCCAGCCCGATGATGGCCGGAGGCGGAAAGGCAAAGATGTTGGCGTCGGGCATCTCGTAGGCTGCCTGCCACAAGCCCCCCACAATAGCCTCCAGGCTGACATCCGGGGTTTTCCGTTCATCCCAAGGTTTCAGGATCAGCCAGAAGGCGGCAGCGTTGGGAGCGTTGGATCCGTCCAGGAGGGAAAAGCCCGAAACGGAGACATAGCTCTCCACACCATTCATCGCTGCCAACCGTTCATTGATCTTGCGGACCACTTGATCGGTGCGCACCTTGGATGCGGCATCCGGCAACTGAACGCTCAACATCGCATATCCCTGGTCTTCCTGTGGGAAGAAGCCAGTGGGGAGTGAGATGAAACCCCAATAGGAGGCGGCAGCCAGAACCGCGTAGAGCGGGAGAAAGAGTGCGGCGCGCCGAACGACCACGTTGACTGTTCCCTGATAGAGGGATCGGCTTCCCTCGTAGGCCCGGTTGAAAGCACGGAAAAAGAGGCCGCGGCGCTCGGGTGCAGGCCGCAGCAGCAGGGCGCAAAGAGCCGGACTCATGGTGAGGGCGTTGACCGAGCTGAAAAAGGTCGCCGTGGCGATGGTCAAGGCAAACTGCCTGTAGAGCTGACCCGTGATTCCTCCAAGAAAGGCGGTCGGCACGAATACCGCCATCAGAACGAGGGTTGTCGCAATGACCGGCCCCGTCACTTCCTTCATGGCCCGGATGGTGGCGTCGCGTGCTGATAACTTGTGCTCCTGTATGTTGCGCACGGCGTTTTCGACCACGACAATCGCATCGTCCACCACGACACCGATGGCCAGGACGATCCCGAAGAGGGAAATCATGTTGAGGCTGAATCCCAGGATTCCCATGACGGCGAAGGTCCCGATGAGGGATACGGGGATGGCGACTCCTGGTATGATGGCGGCCCGCCAGTCCTCGAGGAATACGTAGATCACCAGGAACACCAGGAACGATGCAATGAGGAGCGTCATCAGGACTTCAGCAATGGCCTTGCTCACGAAACGGGTCGTGTCAAAAGGAATGGTGTACTCAATCCCCGTGGGAAAAGCCCTGGCGAGATCGGCCATTTTGGCGTGTACCCGCTCCGTGACCTGCAGGCCGTTGGACCCCGGAAGCTGGAAGACGGCCAGCGCCGCCGCTGGTCTGCCGCTGAACCTGCTGGTGATGTCGTAGTTCACCGCCCCGAGCTCCACGCGGGCGATGTCCTTGACGCGGACCATGCTGCCGTCCGCACTGGTTCTCACAATGATGTCCTCGAATTGCTCGACGTCCGACAGTCGCCCCAGCGTGTTGATGGGATACTGGAAGGTCTGGCTCTCGGGCACAGGCGGCTGTCCGATCTGGCCGGCCGCAACCTGTACATTCTGCTCCCGGATGGCTGCCACCACATCCTGGGTGGTGAGCTCTCTGGCTTTCAGCTTGCCAGGGTCGAGCCAGAGCCGCATGCTGTAGTTGCCCGCGCCGAAAACCAGGACATTCCCGACACCGTCCAGCCGCGCCAGCTCTTCTCTGATGTGCAGCGTCGCGAAATTGCACAGGAAGAGGTCATCGTAGGCGCCATCGGGCGACGTCAGGGTTACGAAGAGGACGATGTTGGAGGACTGCTTCTGGGTGGAGACTCCCAGCCGCTTGACCTCCTCCGGCAGCAGGGGCTCCGCTATGGCCACGCGGTTCTGCACGCGGACGGCGGCCATGTCGAGGTCCGTGCCCGTCTCAAAAGTGATGGTGAGCTGGTACTGGCCGTTATTGGAAGAGGTGCTCGACATGTAGAGCATCCCCTCCACGCCGTTCACCTGCTCTTCGATGGGCTGGGCAACGGTGTCGGCGAGAACCGTGGCATTGGCGCCGGGGTAGCTGGCCGCGACGACCACCGTGGGTGGCAGAATATCAGGATACTGAGAGACGGGAAGAGTCCGGAAGGTCACAAGCCCGGCCAGCACGATCACCATGGAAAGGACGCTGGCGAAGATCGGGCGGTTGATAAAAAACAGGCTGAACATATCCTATCACCTCATTGAGCACGTGCCTGGGGGCTGGAAGGCGCGGCGCCGGCGGCTGCAGCGGGAGTGGGAACAACCGTGATGCCGGGACGGGCTTTCTGGATGCCGTCCACGATAACCCTGTCTTCTGCGGTGATCCCCTTGCGGATGACGCGAAGATCGGCCAGGAGCGGCCCCGTCTGAACAGGACGGACTTCCACGGTATTTTGAGCGTTGACGACGAGAAGATATTCACCGCGCTGATCGACGCCCAGGGCGCGCTCTGGCACCAGCATGGCCCCCTCGGTGGTGCCGATGGGAACGCGGATTCTGGCAAAGAGTCCGGGCAGGAGACGCCCGGTGGTGTTCTGGAAAACACCTCGAACCTGGATGGTGCCGGTGGAAGGATCCAGCCGGTTGTTCACGAAGTCGATGCGTCCCTCAAAAGGATAGTCCGTCTGGCTGGAAAGGCCGAGAAAGACCGGCACCTGGCCGTTGCCGTTGGTGGGGGTCGCCACGCGGCTGGGGTGCTCCTGGTAGGCCAGCAGGTCCCTTTCACTCACGGTGAAGTAGGCATAAATGGGATCATCCCGCACGATGGTGGTGAGCAGCGTGCGATCCGTAGCCCCCACGAGGTTCCCGACATCGGCCAGATTGCGGCCGATGCGACCGTCGATGGGCGCCGTGATCCTGGTGTACGACAGGTTGAGCTCTGCCGTCTCGATGGCGGCCAGGGCACCCTGGATGGCGGCCTGCGCCACGTCGCGGTCGGCGCGCGCCTGGATCACTTCGAGCTCGCTCACAGCATTGGCCTTGAACGCCATCTCCTTGCGCTTGAGGGTGGCGTCAGCCTGCTTGAGCTCCGCCTGGCGCCGCTCGAGCTCGGCCCGAGCCTCATCCCGCTTGGCCTGATAGGGTTTGGGGTCGATCTGGAAAAGCAGTGCACCCTTCCTGACCAGGCTGCCGGGTTGAAAATGGATGCTCTGGAGATATCCCTCGACGCGGGCTCTGATCTCCACAAATTCCACCGCTTCAGTCCGCCCTGTGAATTCGGCGTATTCCGTCACCGGCTGCTGCACGGGCGGGCTTACGACAACGGTCGGGGGAGGAGGAGCCGCATATTCGTTGGCTTGCTGACAGCTGCTGAGGAGGACCACCACAGCCATGAGGCCTGGGCCCCACAGGCAGCTGAACGGGTATCGAAAACGGAGGGAGAAGATCATGCTCATTCCTTTGGGCTTCGAGTTTCTGAATTCGAGTTCCGGGTCTCAGGAAAAGGTCTAAGACTTCGGGTGTCGGATCACGGGTCATTGAGTGAGCAGGGCGGGAGATTTGGCATCCTCCCGACCAATGGTCTCAGGGTTGCCATCGCCGCCTTTCGCCGTCTGATCTCCGACCTTCGTGCGTCCGCCGGGCGACCATCCTCCGCCCAGTGCCTTATAAAGCTTGACCAGGTTCTCAGCGATATTTCCCTCGGCCACCGCCAGCTGGTTCTCCACGTCGAAGAGGGTGCGCTCGGCATCGAGAACACTCTGGAAATCTCGTAGCCCTTCTTTGTAAAGGTCGACCGCCAGCTCGAGGGTCCGGCGCGATGCGGCAACGGAGCGCTGCAGGGCCTCCATGCGGTTGCGTTCTTCAACGAAGGCCGTCATGGCATTCTCCACTTCACTGAGCGCCCCGAGGACGGTCTGCTCGTATTGCAGGAGGGCCTGCTCCGTTCGGGCGTCGGCAACCTTGATCTGGCTGCGGATGCGGCCTGCATCGAAGACATTCCAGCGGAGGGAAGGTCCAAAAGAGTAGAAGGTGCTGCCGCTGGCAAAGACCCGCGCAGCGTCGGTGGCGTCAAGCCCGAGTGTGCCCAGCAGGGCAAACCGGGGATAGAGGTCGGCCGTTGCAACTCCGATACGGGCCGTTTCGGCTGCCAGCGTACGTTCCGCCCGCCGGATGTCCGCTCGCTGCCGCAGGAGGTCCGAGGGAACACCCACCGCCACTTCCTCGGGCAGGACGGGGATGGGCTTCACTTGGCTGAGCTCCTCCTGGAGGCTCCCCGGAGGCAGAGCCAGCAGCAGGGCCAGCGTGTTCATGGATTGTCGCATGATCGAACGAAGCGGCGGGACCTGAGCTTCGGAATTGGCCAGCACGTCCTCGGCCTGAGCCACATCCAGGTCCGTGGCGAGCCCGTACTGGAAGCGGGTCCGGGTGAGATTGAGCACCTGCCGCTGGGAGGCGATGTTACCCTCCGTGGCCGCAAGGCGCGCCTGAGCCGTCCTCACCACGAGATATGTGCGTGCCACTTCGGCATAGAGACTGATCATGACGTCCACCCGGTCCTCTTCAGAGACCTCCAGTTCGGCCGCTGCAGCCTCGATGGACCGCCTCACGCGGCCGAAAAGGTCCAGCTCCCAACTTGCGTCGAGACCCAGCGTGTGCCGGGAGGTGGTCACAAGCGGAGTGCCGGGCTCAATGTTCTTGCTGCTTTGCGACAGACTGGCATCCCCCAAGGCATCAACCAGCGGGTACCGGTCGCCCGTGACGATGCCCAGCCGCGCACGGGCCTCCTTCACACGGGCGGCAGCCGTCATGAGATCCAGGTTCTGAGCGGCGGCGGCTTCGATGTAGCGGGTCAAGAGCGGATCTTTGAAGACAGTCCACCAGTTGCGGATCATGGCCGGGTCCGGGGTTATGGCCGGGTCCGGTTGTGTGGACCACTGGGCAGGGACGCGGGGGATCGGGGGGCTGTAGTCCGGGCCGACGGAAGCACAGCCGGCGAGTGCTGCGACGAGTGTGAGGACCAGCAATCCGGGCAGGTGGTTTCGGAGCTTCAGTCCCAAGCATCCAGCAACTACTGTTCGGCAGGGGAACGCGTTCATGGCGCAGCCTTTCTGGATTCGGAGCTTCACGTGTCGGCGCCCGGATGAAAATACAAACATACACGTCTGTATGTTCGGCGGTTCCTTAGCATATCCCTGGACCCTCTGCAACGACTTTGTTCATCTCCTGCATCGTTCGAATTCGGACTGCGATGAGGATAGGCACCGGGCACGTCAGCGCCGTACCCGGTGAGACCTGTCGGGTAAGTCTAGAAATTGAAAACCTTGGCCTCGGCGGCCATGTCGATCAGGTGTGGCCCGCCATCCAGGGCCATGTTGGGGTAAAAATTGGCTTCGTCCATCTGCCGGTTCTTGGCGCAAGGGGTGCAAATCCCGATGGGCACTTCGTTTTCGACAAGATAGGGCAGGTAGTCGCCGGGGCAATCCCCCGTCGTCGTTTTCTGACTGAGGTCTCTTGTCCTGCTCGCCCAGGCGACTCCACCGTCGATGAAAAAGAGATTCACCTGGTGCCCCTTGGAGTGAGCGATCTTGGCGAATTGAAAGCACCTCGTTGCAGCCTCATTGTCGTCTCTGCTCAGTACAAACAGGAAATTTGCCATTCTCTTCTGACCTCCTCGATACGGTGTGGTTGATTCATGGGCACATCGCGGGAGAGGATAAGCGAAAAGCAGCGAAACGATCAATCTCAAAGATCATCTAATTTTCAGGTCATCTACCAGCCGGACCTTCAAATTGAGGACTCCTGAGGGAGACATTATGAAATGGAATTTGGTGGCAAGACGTTCGATGGATCTAAAATCATGCATACAAAAGCAGGTGGATCCCCCATCCGCGATTGAAAAACAGAGGCCAGGGTCTAGGCTGTGAGGGCATCAATGGCTAGTTTACTTGTGCTTGATCATGCATGCCTGGCTCGTTCCTTTACACCAGGCTTGCAAGTGAGGGAAAGGGATTCTTGAATCAGCTATGAGCAACCGATGGATGGAGGGATTCGATGGCTACAGAGGAACGAAAAGGTGTCACGCATTTCAAAGGCAATCCCCTGACTCTTCTCGGCCCGGAGCTTACAATCGGCCAGAAGGCGCCCGTATTCACTCTGAGAAGGGGGTTGGCCCCAGATACGGCTTACACGCTGTCAACGGACGCCGGAAAGATCCGGTTGTTCAACGTGGTGCCATCCCTGGACACTCCCATTTGTGATCTCCAGACGCGCCGTTTCAACAATGAAGCGGGAAAGCTCGGCGACAGGGCTGTCATCGTCACAGCCTCCATGGACCTGCCGCCTGCTCAGGAGCGATGGTGTCAGGCTGCCTCGGTCCAGAATCTGATTACAGCTTCAGACTATTTTGACCACAGCTTCGGCCTTGCCATGGGTCTGCGCATCGCCGAGCTGGGGGTTCTCGCACGGTCTGTTGTGATCCTCGATGGGCAGGACGTGGTGAGATACGTTCAGGTGGTTCCCGAGCTGACCCAGGAGCCGGATTACGAAGACGTTCTGGCTGCCATGCAGAAGCTCGCCGGGTAGTCTGCAGCGCGGGAAACAGGGCCCTGGGCCACCTGGTCGCCATGCTCCCTGGCGGCTAGGTGACGCCTGGCCCCTTATCCTCAGGTTTCGTGGGCGGCTTTTCAAGGTTGCCAAGTCCCCGGGAATCCTTCCGCTCACCATCATCCAGCAGGGGGCAGCTTTCCAGCGTACAGGCGCAACGGTCGTACTGGTTGCAGAGTTGATCCGCGATGGTCTTGTTCCAGAGGGGGACGCCCGAGACGTACCCGGCGCGTGCGATCATGTGAGCGGCGACCGGTGACGTCAGGAAGACAAAAAGCGTGACGGCCAGCGCCCGGGTCACGATTTCCAGATTGGGAAAACGCACGGCCACGGCCATCATGAGGAAGCCCATGCCCAGTGTGCTGGCTTTGGTGGTGCAAGACATTCGCATGAAAAGGTCCGGCATTCGCAGCAGCCCGATGCCTGCGATCCCCATGAACAGTGATCCAATCAGTACCAAGACGGCACAGACTGTGTTTTCTATCATTCGGATCCTCCCGATTCTGTCTGTCCCCGCTCCACATAGTAGGCGAAGGCGACGGTTCCTAAAAATGAGACGAGCGCCACGATGAGGGCAACGTCCAGAAAGATCACCTCGCCGGTATCGATAGCATAGAGAGCGATGATTCCAAGAGCTGTGACGGACATGATGTCGAGCGCAACTACCCGGTCCGGCAGCGAAGGTCCCTTGACCAGTCTCACAAAAGCCATGAACACTGTGGCGGTCAGAATCGTCATGCATGCGAAAAGTACCGTCTCGAATATTCCATTCATCTAAGGAGCTCCATGACGCGCTTTTCGAACCCTTCCTTGATACCGCGTCGAAATTCATGAATGTCGTCGATGTACATGGAGTGCACGTAGAGCACCTTTCGATCGCTGGAAACATCAAGGCTCAACGTCCCCGGGGTCAATGTGATCAGGTTGGCCAGCGTGGTGATCTCGATTTCGGTTTCCACATCCAGCGGGATGGCCACCACGCCGGGTCGCATGCGATGATGGATCGTGAGCACGTCATGGGCCACCTTCAGGTTGGCCAGGAAGAGCTCCTTCAAAAAGAAAACGGTGAAGCTCGTGATCTGCCCGACCTTGGAGAAATAACTCGAGCCGGGATCTATCGTCCCGCGGAGCAGCCAGAGGATCAAATAGGCGATGAGAAACCCTGCTGCGAAGCTCGCGGGTTTGAATGTCCCGGTGATCACCATCCAGACCAATGCGAACAAGATGTTGCGCAAGAACATCCTCATGGCTTGCCCCCCAGAACTGCATGGATATAGGCATCGGCATCGAACATCTGCCGGGAAGCTTCCCCGGCCAGGTCGTAGACAAGGGCGGGAAAAAGCCCCATGAGCAGAGAGAGCCCCACGAGACCCACCACGGGGATCACCAGAGGCATGGGCAAACGGGCCGCCCGCTCGGGGGCTTTCAAGACCCCCGGGACGTCGCCGGCCAAATCCTTCCAGAAAACCTCTGACCAGATTTTCATCATGGAGTAAAGGGTGAGCAATCCCGTAAGGAGCATGACTGCAACCAGTGCGTAAGCTCTCCCGTCAAGTCCTGCCTGAACCAGAACAAGCTTCCCCCAGAATCCCGATAGGGGTGGGATTCCCGAGACGGACAGCGCGAGCAGAAAGAAGCATCCGGAAATCCGGGGATGGCTGCGGTAGATCCCTCCCATCCGGCTGATATCTGATTGCATCGTCGATCTTTCAATAATGCCGCCAAAAAGAAACAGGCACGTTTTAGCGACAATGTCATGCACGAGATAAAACAGGGAGCCCGCCATGGCCAAAGGGGTGAAGAGACCCAGTCCGGCAAGGAGGTACCCGATATGGCTCACCAGGGTGAAAGAAAAGCTCTTTCTGAGGTTCTTTTGAGGCAGAGAGCCCAGGATTCCCACCAGCATGGTGAGGGCGGAAAGGAGCGCGATCAGGTTGAGTGATGCATGGTCGCCAGGCGGGAAAATGAGCGTGAAGGACCGCAGGATGGAATAAACGCCCACTTTGGTGAGGAGGCCCGCAAAAACGGCGGATACCGGAGGGGGAGGTGCGGGGTAGGATGCCGGAAGCCAGAAGAACAAGGGGAACAAAGCCGCCTTGATCCCGAAGGCGATCAGGAGCAGTGCGGCAAGGGTCGGAGCGAGACTTGGGGGCGAGGCGCTGCGCATTTGCTGAGCGAGGTCGGCCATGTTCAAGGTGCCCACGATCCCGTAGAGTACCCCGATTCCAGCGAGAAATAGCGCCGAGGCAATGAGGTTCAGCGCGACATACTTGATGGTGGCCACCAGCTGAGGCCTCTTTCCGCCAAGGCCCAGCAGCACAAAGGATGCGATGAGCATCACCTCGAACCAGACGTAGAGGTTGAAGAGGTCCCCGGTGAGGAAAGCGCCGCATATGCCCATGGCCAGGATGTGCAGAAGCGGACAGTAGCCGAAGGTGATGCTTTGGTTTTCAATTTCGGACAGTGAAACAATGAAGGTGATCGATACGATGAGACCGGTGAGGAGAACAAGCCCGGCGCTCAGCGTATCTGCCACGAGGGTGATCCCATAGGGGGCTGGCCAGCTGCCGAGCTGCGTTACCTGGATGCCTTCCCGGCGAACCGTGTGGAGAACGAGGAGCGCGACAGCGGTCCACGCGGAGGAGCCCACTACTCCCACCACCTTCTGAAGCAGGGAGCGGCGCCAGAAGATGGAGGAGATCACGGCACATAACAATGGAATCACAATGGGCAGGACAAGAAGGTGATTCATGTCATCCTTAATTCTTGTGTGGAAGCCCTTTAGTCAGCACATTTTCCCCAGGGATGTACACTTCTTCGCTCACTCAAGCTCCATTTCGTCCGTCCGTCCCGTATGGTAGGCCCGTTTAATGAGCACGATGGCGAATGCCTGAACCCCGAAACCGATGACGATGGCCGTGAGGATCAACGCTTCGGGAATGGGGTCGGCAAACACGCCCATGAGCTGAATTTCCCCCGTGTGCATCACGGGGGGACGGCCTCTCACCAGGCGCCCCATGGTGAAAATGAGAAGATTCGCGGCGTGTCCCAGCAGAGCGAGCCCCAGGACAAGCTTGACGATGTTCCGCCGCATCATCATATAGAATCCTGCGGCATAGAGCACACCCACGACAACGGCCAGTTCGACTTCCACGGTCATTCCTCCGCCACAGTGAAGAAAATCATCAGGGTCACCCCGATCACCACGAAATAGACGCCGATGTCGAAAAGAAAGGGGGTGCCGGCTTTTCCGATGATGGGCAACGTGTATGGCAGCCAGAGGCCCGTCATAAAGGGGAAGCCGGAGAACCATGAGACCGCTGCACTGCCGAGCGCAATAGAGAGCCCGAGGATAATGAGCTTCCTCGGGGCAATCTTCAGAATCCTGCGCGCACTTTCCACTCCAAAGGCGATCATATGGAGAGCGTATGCCGATGAAGCCACCAGGCCACCCACAAATCCTCCACCCGGCTCATTGTGTCCCCTGAGGAGCAGGTAGACGGACAGGAGGAGCAAAAGCGGCAAGAGATACAGGGTCGCGGTTCGCAGAATGAGTGAGACCATATTGAAAACCTTCGGTGATGGGTAAGCACCAGATCAGGACCTGTCTGCACCGTCGTCACGGTCCCCTGTCCTGAATTTGACCAGCGCAAGAACGCCCACAGCAGCGACGGCGAGGACGGTGATTTCCCCGAGGGTGTCGAAGCCACGGAAGTCGACCAGGATGACATTGACGACATTGCGTCCCTTGGCCAGAAGGTAGCTGTTTTCAGCAAAGAAGGCTACCAGACGCGGGATGCGATCCACGGAGGTGACCAGCAGGACGAGCAACGTGGCGATTCCTCCGGCTGCCAAAGCGGCAACTCCATCCCTGAGCCGCTCCCAGTTTGTCGAAATCCTCCGGTATTTCGGAAGCCTGAACAAGACCAGCACGAGAAGGATTACCGAGAGGGTTTCGATGGCAAACTGGGTCATGGCCAGATCAGGAGCACTGAAGACGAGAAAGGTGAGCGCCACCCCATAGCCGACGACCCCCAGGGCCACGACGGCCTCGAGCCGCGACGGCGCGCACACAACAACCGCTGTGGCAACGACAATGACGATGGCGATGATGGCCTCATACGTTCTGATGTCGGTCCAGCGCCAAAGCTTCAAGCCGGCGATGTCGATACCGTCGATTCTAAAGGAGTACGCCAGCAAAACAACCGTTGTAAGGATGACGATGAGCAGGTACTGATGGAGCCGCCCGCTCTGGAGAGAACGAGTCTGAAGGGATGCCACCGCCTCGAGACCCTCCAGCGAGGCTTCGTAGAGCCTGCCGGGGGTGAGCGGCGCCGGGAACGTCAAGGCGGCCAGGGGGCGTCGAATGGACGACCATTTCCAGAATATGAGACCTCCCAGGATGAAAGCCGTGACACTCAGCAGGACCTTCAGATCGTAGAGGTGCCACTGCGGCAGATGCAATTCCGCCGTCCTCCCGAGGGCTGACCAGACAGCGGGGCCAATGAGGATCTTTTCCAGGTATCCAGGAGCCAGGCCAAAAACGAAGCCAAGCGCCGCCAGGAGCAGCGGGCCCACCCACATTTCCACAGGGGGCTCGTGGGGGTGTTTGGGAAGCTCCCCCTGGCTTCCAAAATAGGGTTTCAGCCCGACAAGACCGGCGACGACCACCAGCGAGATACTGACGAGGAGGGCTGACGCCGTGAGAAAACCGGTCATGGCGCTCGAAAGGGTCGACTGGTAAAGGAGCTCCTTGCCGATGAAGCCCAGGAAGGGGGGAAGGCCGGCGCTCGAGAGTGCGGCAAAGAGCGTGGCTGCGCAGGTTACAGGCATGGCCCTGTAGAGGCATCCGAGTTTTTCCACGTCGCGGGTTCCCGTCTCGTGGTCGATGATGCCGGCCGCCAGAAAGAGCGTCGCCTTGTACATTCCATGGGCAGTCAGAAAGACCATGCAGGCCAGAAATGCGTCGCTGGAACCTATGCCCACCAGCATCATGAGAATACCGAGCGCGCTCACCGTTGATTGAGCGAGAATGCGCTTGAGGTCGGTCTGGAGCAGGGCCAGCGCGGCCCCTGTCAACATGGTGGCAGCCCCGAGGGACATCAGGGAGGTGTGCCAGAGTTGCGTATCTCCCAGGATCGGTGACAGTCGGGCGGCCAGATAAATCCCGGCTTTGACCATGGTGGCCGCATGCAGGTAGGTGCTGACCGGCGTCGGTGCCTCCATGGCGTTGGGCAGCCAGAAGTGGAACGGGAACTGAGCCGACTTGGTGGCGATCCCCAGGAGGAAGAGGATGATGAGGAAACTGTACATGGGCGAACCGGTCAGGACGGATGCTTTGTCCAGCATGGCCGAAATCTGGAAAGTGCCGGTCAGCTGATGCATGAGCAAAAACGAGGCCAGAAGGCCCAATCCGCCCAGGCCGGTCACCAGCAGGGCCTGTAAGGCGGCTTTGCGTGCGGCTTCCCTGCGGTGGTCAAAACCAATGAGGAGGTACGAGGTCACACTCGTGAGCTCCCAGAACAGGAAGAGCGCTATGACGTCATCAGCCAGCACCACGCCGAGCATGGACGCCATGAATGCGTACAGTATCGAGGCAAATCTCCCCAGATCCGGGCGGCCGGCGAAATAGCTCGGGCTGTAAAGGCAGACAATGGCGCCAATGCCCGTGATGAGCAGTGAAAAAAGAAGGCTCAGACCGTCCACACATAGTGTGAGGCTTACCCCCAGGGCCGGCAGCCAGTCGTACAGAAAGATGACTTTCTCTCCGTGAGCGATTTGCGGAATGAACCCGGCCAGGACGATGAAGAGGGCTGAGGGGAGCAGAGCGAGCACGGTTCCGGCGGCCCGGCCGGTCTTGACCATGTACGGCGCCAGGAATCCGAACGCAAATCCTGCCAGAACGATGAAGAGCATCTGTGCCTCCCGAATTTCCTTTGCCTGATTTCACCTGAAGCGACTCGGCAAAAGTATCGTCATCGGCGAAGGGGTGTCAAGCAACACCGGAGGATCGTGGCAGGCCTTGCAGTTCACTGGGTGGCTGGTGCAGTGGCCGCCCGGTGTGGCGTCCGTTCGGGAGGCGGCGGTTAACAATGGTGCGGATCCTGATGGGCGCATTGCAGCGGAGGACGGGTGTCTCGATCGAGACCAATGAAGGACGGGCGGAGGTCAGCATCGCAGGGTTGCGGTGAGCCTCAGAGGGTTCTGAAGAAGATCGAGGGCATCCAGGATACTCGTGGTTGCAACATCGGCCGAGAGAATAGCTTCTGTTGATGCCCCCTCGACCTGGATGACCGCGATGCCCAGAGCCGCCGATTCCAGCATCAGACGATCGTTTCGTCCATTTCCGATGCAAGCGGTCATCTCAACGCCAAGCTTCTGAATATAATGAAGCTTTGCCTCTGCCTCATGCTGCTTTGGAATGACGGACAGGATGCAGCCCAGGCCCTCGATCTCAGCGCCCACCCGTCCGAACGTGTCCGCTGTCAGCACGTGAATCTGCAGGTGTTCATGCAGGGCGCGGACCTTTTCCCCGATTCCTTCTATGAGACGGCCGTCGCAGGCCAGGGTGCCATTGAAGTCCAGCACA
This sequence comes from uncultured Syntrophobacteraceae bacterium, assembly GCA_964557955.1. Lineage (GTDB taxonomy): Bacteria > Desulfobacterota > Syntrophobacteria > Syntrophobacterales > Syntrophobacteraceae > JALOOX01. The sequence continues at coordinate 77,157 of CAZLCS010000002.1, read as the reverse complement.
AGGTGGAAAAGCCTCAGAACTCTGAATCCTGGGATGTCTACTTCAAGCATATCGTGGTCCCTGTAATCCCCCATCCCCATCTCGGCGACTGTTCGGGGAGAGGGCATTTCACGGTTCCTTGCCTATGTTCCCTGGCGAGTGGCAATGAGCCACGGGCGTGTGTTTCCAACTCTGTACGAACAGCTCCCAACATGTCAAGCTGATATCGACTGATGGCTTGGGACCCCTGCCGGGACAGGCCGTCGGAGGCACAGGGTGAAAAGCCCAGGATGATTTCAGCGACTTCTGATTTTCGAATTCAAGCTCCGGAGTCATGGGAGGAGGAAAAACCTTGCTCCGGGGCGACAAAATTTCTCGATCCCTCAATACATCTACATTATGATAACATTCCGTACCAAAATAACGGATGAAGCCTCTCCGTCGGAGGGGAAAACTCATCCGGAGCGTTTCGGCATTGTTCATCGTGATCCGGGTCGTTGGCCAACGAAAATTCTTCGGGTAATGAGTCGTCATGTTCAAGAGTAAATGGCATCGCCTTGCCGCTCTCGACCGGCTGTTCCTGCTCCTCTTGACTGTATTGGCCTGCACGGGAACCCTCCGCGCCGACGCCGCTTCGGGTGCATCCCGCGTTCTCATCCTCAATTCGTACCATCCGGGCTTTGCCGTTTCAGACGATGAAGTGGACGGCATCAAGTCGGCCCTCGATGCAAGCATCGAAGTCTTCATCGAGTACATGGACGCCAGACGGACGAGTCTCAGTGAGGAATGGGTCGAGTTGTTCCTTCGGGAGATCGCGCTGAAATACGGGGAACATCGTCCTGATGCCATCGTCGCGCTGGGTAACGCCGCCTTCGAATTCATCCTGAAGCGAAGGGCGGAGCTGTTCCCTCAGGTACCCATCGTTTTCTGTGGTGTCGAAGGTTTTGAAGACGATATGGTTGGGGCCCACACCCAAATTACCGGCGTGGTGGACGAAACGGATATCCTGGACTCGATTCTGCTGGGATTGAGGCTCCATCCCCATGCGCGGCAATTGTTCGTCGTGACGGATCACGCAAAGAACGGAGTGGTGGATCAGGATACTCTGGAGCATCTGAGCCGGAAAGGGGAGATCCCCGTTGAAGTGGTAACCATCGAGTGCGGTCCGAACCTGTCCTATAAGGAACTGGTTAAGAGGCTGAAGACTGCCCCGAGTGATTCCATCGTGTTTTATTCGGGCATCTGTTGGGACCGGGATGGAGAGCCACTGGCCCCCTACGAGCTCCTGGCGGAGATCTCTCGGCAATCCACGGTTCCAATCTATGTCCACGAGTGGATTTACGTCGGGCATGGTGCGGTCGGGGGAAAGCTGCACAGCGAGTACGATCAGGGGCGTATTGCCGGCCGGATGGTTGCCCGGATCCTGACCGGTGAACCGGTGTCGCGGATTCCTGTTGTCAAAGGGGTAAGGGACCGGTACGTCTTCGACTACCGACAGTTGAAACGTTGGGCCATTCCGGTTTCAGCCTTGCCTGCCGACAGCACCGTCATCAACCGTGAGAAGACCTTTTACGAGACCCATCGTGGTATCATATGGGGAGCACTGGTCTTTTTGGCTTTTCAATCACTCTTCATCGCCCACCTCCTCACCAATCTCTCGCGTCTTCGGAAGGCTCAGGCTGCGCTGGTGGAGAGCGAGGAACGTTTGCACACGATCTACGAAGCAGCCAACCGCGTGGCCTTCGTCATGACGGACAGCCAGGAGCCCGACGGCCGGATCACCGAGTTCAGCCTTGGTGCAGAAAGGATGTTTGGCTATGCGCGGGAGGAAATCCTGGGAAAGCCCGTGTCGCTCCTCTACCCGCGTGAAACGGAGGCCGATCCGTCGGGGAGGAGGCCGATCCTTTGCGAGGACGACGTCGGGGTGGGTGTGGAAAGCACGCTCGCCCGCAAGGACGGTCACCAGTTTTCCGCCATGACCTCAGTCTACCCCGTCTACAATGAAGATACTCAGAAAACCGGGGCCCTTTTTGTCACCTTCGATGTGACGGAGCTCGGACAGGCCAGGGAAGCGGTGCGGGAATCCGAAGAGAAATACAGGCTGGTGGTGGAGGGGGCCAATGACGCCATTTTCATTGCTCAGGATGGGGTGATCAAATTCCCAAACCCCATGACTTCAGCAATTTTGGGGTACTCCTCTGAGGAGTTGGGAAGGATTCCTTTTGCTGAGCACATTCATCCCGACGATCGTACCATGGTGCTGCAGCGTCACCAGAGCAGGCTCGAGGGAGTCGAAGTGCCACAGAATTACAGTTTCAGGGTTACGGATCGAAACGGGCAGCTTCTCTGGATGCAGATCAACGCGGTTCGCATCCAGTGGGAGGGACGGCCGGCGACTCTTTGCTTTCTCAGGGATATCACGTCGCAGAAGAACCTGGAAGCCCAGCTGCTGCATGCGCAGAAGATGCAGGCGATTGGAACCCTGGCTGGCGGCATTGCTCATGATTTCAATAACTTGCTCCAGGCGATCCTGGGGCATGCGGACATGCTCCTCCTGAAAATGGACGATCAGGATCGCGCTCATCGCGGAGTGAAGCAGATTGTGCGGGCGGCTCAACGCGGCAGCGACCTCACGCGACAGCTGCTCACCTTCAGTCGAAAGATCGAATCCAGAATGGTGGCGCTGGATTTGAACCAGGTCCTGGATCGTCTGAAGGCGATGCTCGAGAGGACGATTCCCCGAATGATCACCGTGGAGTTGCGCCTTCAGGCTGACCTGTGGAAGGTCAATGTGGATCCGAGTCAAATGGACCAGGTGCTGATGAATCTTGCCCTGAACTCCCGTGACGCCATGCCCGCTGGAGGTACTCTGACCATTGAGACACGAAATGTGGTCCTGGATGAAGAGTACCAGAGGAGCCACCCGGAAGTGAGAGCCGGCCGATATGTCCTGCTCAGGGTTACGGATACGGGGCATGGCATGGACCGGGAGACCCTCCAGAGAGTCTTCGACCCCTTCTTCACCACCAAGGAAACCGGAAAGGGCACCGGCCTTGGTCTGGCGATGGCCTACGGCATCGTGAAAAATCATGAGGGATACATTTCCTGTGAGAGTGAGCTTGGAGTGGGTACCTGCTTCAATATTCACCTGCCGGCTTCAGATTTGGAGGTCACACCGGCTGAATCGGTCGAGATAGCGACTCCGGTCGGCGGCCGGGAGACTATCCTCCTGGTGGACGATGAGGAAGTCATTCGGGAGGTGGGCGCCGACATGCTCAGCCAGTATGGCTATCACGTGTTGACAGCGTCCGACGGCGAGAGTGCTCTGGAGATCTACTCACAACACAAAGACGAGATCGATCTCGTCATCATGGACCTCAGCATGCCCGGAATGGGCGGGCGTCAATGCCTCATCAGTCTTTTGGAAATGTATCCGGATGCACGAGTGGTGGTGGCCAGCGGTTACTCTTTCCATGGTCCGTTGAAGGAGGCGGTGGATCTGGGGGCCAGGTGTGTGATCCATAAGCCGTACAACAGCAGCGAGATTCTGGGGGTGATCCGCAAGGCCCTGGAATGATCCTGACCATCAGAATCGCATACTTTCCTTTCGGTTCACCATGAGCGGTTCATACTGGAAGATGGCGTTCAGATGGTGGAGCAGAGCGTGCCCGCCTTCGTGATGCCACAGGGTCTGGACCTCTTGGTCGACGGTGCGGTAAAGTTCGAGCTTTCCTCTGAGGGTTGCAGGCAAACCATGGGACTCCTGCCCTTCCGCAATCTGAGTCACCAGGGTGAGCCACAGCTCGCTCACTCCCATGATGAAGTAGGGCCAGGATCTTTGCAGTACGGGGGACCATTGCCGATCGCTCGTATCCTCGATATTCGGTTTCCGGATGGCCTCCGTGCTGTCGCATGCGACAGTGAGAATCTCTCCTGCCTCCTGGAGCTCAGACAGGAGGGGATTGGAGTTTATGGATTCAAAGATACGGGCGGCTGCATTCGGTGCGGCATAGAAAATCAAGCTGAACTGATGTCCCGCTGCGTCCCGGGCAGCTCTTCTGTGAAAACGCCAGAGAGCGATCTCGCTCCGGTTTTCTTCGATGATCGGTGCCAGGACCAGCGATGCCAACAAGGCGTCCAAGTGCCATTGGGGCTCGGCATCTTGGGGCCATGGCATCCGGAAGCGAGCGTACCACCACCCCAGCTCTTCGATCTGTGGAGACGGTGTTGTGACTCCCAGGGAAACCGACCTGGTCGGGCTCACCGCAGTGCAGCTGACATTGAGGAGGACCATGCAGAGTCCGAGAAACAGGAGAGGGGCCTGCACCCGTGAATTTTCCATACTGCAGCTCCTGTTGAGTAAGGGCCGGCAAGAGATTCGATGAATTCCATTTAATAAAAACACACTATTGACAATTGAAAAGGAAAGATTTTTTATATGCTGCTAGATCGGCATGGGGAAAGGTTTCCGGGGGAGCCTCCCCTGGAATCGAATCGTTTGAGCAACCGAACAGGGGCCATCAAAGAAAGATAATTTCGTTCAAGCCTATTATCCACACCTTGAGGAGGAGCGAAAATCAGCATGAAGGTGCATCGACTGAGCCCGGGAAGACGATACATCATGGCGCCGTTGCTGGCTCTGGCCGTTTCGGCATCCGTCTCTTCGTGTTCTTTGTACAAGTCCTGGTTTGGTTCCAAGAGCGAGATCAAGATTGTGAAGCCCGAATCGTGTCCGGTCGAGATAGAGCCTGCACCCCTCGGGCCTTACAAACAGGTGAGGCTGGACACCCCGGCGTCCGCAGTGTGCCACCCAAAACTTTACGTGATCAAAGGTGAAAGAAGGCTTCTGGTGGTGGATGATGACATTCTGGTTCGGGATTACAGAATCGGCCTGGGGCCTCGCACTTTTGGAGACAAGTTTTTCCAGGGGGATGGGAGAACTCCCGAGGGAGATTTTTTTGTTTGCGTCAAGAACCCCAACAGCAAGTTCTACAAGTCCCTCGGGCTGAGCTATCCGGCCCCGCATCACGCGGAGCGGGCCCTGCTGAGCGGAGACATTACCTTGGACGAGTATCGGACCATCATCCGGGCCAACGAACATCGGAGCAGACCTCCTTGGAACACGGCACTGGGCGGCGCGATCTTCATTCACGGCGGTGGTGCTCATGAGGATTGGACCCAGGGTTGCGTAGCCGTTTACAACCGAGCCATGGACGAGTTGTTCGAAATTGTGCCTGTGGGAACCCCCGTGAGAATCCTTCCCTGAACTTTCCCGCAGGGCTCGGGCCTACTTTCGTGCTCGAACCCTCCGTTGTATTCCGGCCGCATTGGGCCGGAGGGGGAAAGGTTTCGGTGCCTTCCGGCTCAAGAGCGTGATCGAAAGCAAACAGTGGGACCCGCCTTGTATGTGTGGCGCCGGCGGGTTCGAAAGACAAGGATGCGATACATGGGCCGCCGCGTTTGACAAGACGTGATTGCACGGTTAATATCCAAATGCTAGCTTAGCCGTTAGGGGTGCTCATTTCGTGGGCTGAGATCACACCCTTAATACCTGATCTGGACAACACCAGCGTAGGGAAACGGTCGGCGATGCGGGACCATTCCCCATCGGTATATCTCCAACGCTTCCTTCGCCGGGAAGCTTTTTTTTTGGGGGGGGGCTGGTTCATGGAGCACTTTCTGTCTGAGGAAGAGCTCCGCTTCTATCGGCGGAACATCCTGATCCGGGATATTGGCGAGGCCGGCCAGAGAAGGCTGTTGGAGAGCAGGGTACTTCTGGTCGGACTGGGCGGACTGGGCAGTCCGGCGCTTCTGTATCTGACTGCTGCGGGTGTCGGCGAGATCGGAATCGTGGATAGGGACCGTGTGGATGCGTCAAATCTTCAGCGTCAGATTATCTATGGCCAGGATGATCTCGGCCGGTGGAAGACGACCTGCGCTCAGGAGAGAGCTCTTCTGATTCGCAGGGATGCCCGTCTCGTTCCACATGCCGAAAGGCTTTGTGAGGGAAATGCCCGACAGATCCTCTCGGGCTATGATTTCGTCATCGAAGCCACGGATAACCTTGAATCAAAGTTCCTGGTGAACGATGTGTGCGTAGCCCTGAGGAAGCCCTTCTCGCACGCGGGAGTGGCGGAGCTGCAGGGTCAGAGCATGACGGTCGTTCCCCTGAAAGGGCCTTGCGTTCGGTGTGTGTTCGGCGGGCTTTCGGGCGGGGCAGGTGGAGAGGCTGATCAGGAGCTGGGAATCCTGGGGCCGGTGGCCGGGGTGATGGGTGCGATTCAGGCGGTGGAGGCGATCAAGTATCTGGCGGGATTCGGAGAGCTGCTGGTCGGGCGCCTCCTCACCTGGGATGCTCGCACAATGGTTTTCCGGGAGGTGCAGCTTCCTGGTGAGCCGAGTTGTCATGTGTGCAAAGCAATGTAGTGGTCAGGTATTTTTGAGGAATCATCGAATGGAAGACAATCCACTGGTTATTGCGGGAAGGGCCTTTCAGTCGCGCCTGCTGCTGGGCACGGGCAAGTTCTCGTCATCCGCCGTGATGCGGGAGGCCATTGAGGCCTCAGGAGCTGAGATCGTGACCGTTGCCCTGCGGAGGGTTGAGCTGGAGAACCCGCAGGACAGCATCCTCAGCGCCATCGACACGGCCCGTTTCCTTCTCCTGCCCAACACTTCGGGGGCCAGGGATGCCGCCGAGGCGGTGAGGTTGGCGAGACTGGCCAGGGCGGCCGGCTGTGAGCCCTGGGTCAAGCTCGAAGTGACTCCGGACCCCCACTACCTGCTCCCCGATGCCGTTGAGACTCTGAAGGCGGCCGAAGTCCTGGTGAAGGACGGCTTCATCGTCCTGCCTTACATTCATGCCGATCCGATTCTGGCTAAGCGCCTGGAGGATGTCGGTGTGGCGACCGTGATGCCCCTGGGCAGCCCTATCGGCTCCAATCGCGGCATCAGGACACGGGATTCCATCGAAATCATCATCGAAAAGGCAGGAGTCCCGGTGGTGGTCGATGCGGGGCTCGGAGCCCCATCTCATGCTGCTGAAGCCCTTGAAATGGGAGCGGACGCCGTACTGGTCAACACGGCCATCGCCGTGGCGGGAGACCCCGTCGCCATGGCCCGTGCATTCAAAAAGGGGGTCGAGGCGGGCCGTGAGGCCTTCGTGGCAGGTCTCGGAGCCCCGCGGAAGACGGCGGAAGCCTCCAGTCCATTAACCGGATTTTTGAGATCGTGAACTATGAGCTTTCATGACATACTGAAATCTTATCGATGGCATGACATTGGCCAGGAAATCCTGGGCTGCAGTGAGGAAGACGTGCGGCAGGCGCTGGCTGCGCACCACCCCGTGCCGGAGCACCTGATTCCCCTGCTTTCGCCTGCAGCAGAACCCTTCCTGGAGGAGATGGCGCAGCGGGCGCATCGGCTGACTCAGCAGCGCTTCGGGCGAGTGATCAGTCTTTTCGCTCCCGTTTACGTGTCCAACGAATGCATCAACTCTTGCGTATACTGCGGGTTCAACCGTACGAACCCTGTGAGCCGGCTGACGTTGACACCACAGCAGGCGGCGGCCGAGGGGCGCCACCTCTACGATCTGGGGTTTCGTCATGTGCTCCTGGTTTCCGGAGAAAACCCTCATGTGGTCACGCTGGAGTACCTGACCTGGGTGGTTGATCTGCTGCGACCTCTGTTTTCGTCCATTTCCATTGAAATCTACCCCCTGGAGAGCGACGAGTACGAAGAGCTCATTGAGCATGGCGTGGATGGATTGGTGCTCTACCAGGAAACCTATGACGAAGCCCGATACCCGGAGTTCCATCCCAGGGGGCGGAAGAAGGACTTTCGATGGCGCCTGGAAACCCCGGAGAGGGGGGGGAGGGCCGGGTTCCGTCGACTGGGCATCGGAGCGCTGCTTGGACTCGGAGACTGGAGGACTGAAGGCTTCTTTCTCGGCCTGCATGCGCGCTACCTTCTGAAGACATTTTGGAGGTCCCATGTCACGGTCTCCTTTCCGCGACTGAAGCCTGCGGCCGGTGGGTTCGCACCGCCGCATCCGGTAGCCGACGCTCACCTCGTTCAACTGCTGGTGGCGTTGCGACTCTTTCTGCCGGATGTGGGTTTCACGCTTTCCACACGGGAGCCGGCTCATCTGCGGGACCACTTGATCCCCCTCGGCGTCACCTCCATGAGCGCCGGGTCCAGCACTGAACCGGGCGGATATTCCCATGCCAAGGAGGCTGAAGCTCAATTCCAGGTGGCGGACGAGCGATCACCCGAGGAGATCGCGGAACTGATTCGTCGAAAGGGCTACGAAGCGGTGTGGAAGGATTGGGACCCTGCATTTCTGCACCAGCAGTCCGTCGTGGATGAATCGGTGGGCGGGTGATCCCCTGGCTGACGTGGTGCCGGGCTCCTGAGGTTGGCGGCGGCGCATTCAATTCGTGAATCAAATGTTTGCAGCAATACAGCCTGGTTCAATGAGGGCGGTCTTTCGTGCGAGTCACAGTGAATGGAAAAGAGATGCAGTTTGTAGAGCCCGTGAGCATCGGCGGGCTTCTGGAGAGCCTTGGGGTCAATCCCAAAATGGTGGTGGTGGAGCGAAACCTCATCATCATCGAGCGGGATCATTTCTCCGTGGAATTCCTCCAGGAGGGTGATTCCGTCGAGATCATCCGATTTGTGGGCGGTGGTTAGGGAGTTTTGAGGACGGGAAGAAAGGGCGGGGCCTGTTCATGAATCGCTCGATTCGGAAGAGCATGTTCGAGGCGGTGGACATCTACCCGGTGACGTGCGAGAAGCTCTCGGCCGGGAGATCCAATCTGCAGGTGCTGGAAGGGATCATCCAGGGGGGAGCCCGGATCGTCCAATTGAGGGAGAAGGAGGCAACCAGCCGCGAGCTTTACCGGCAGGCCGTGCTATTCCGTGAAATCACCGCCGGGGCGGGGGTTCTTCTCATCATCAACGATCGTGTTGACATCGCCCTGGCCGTCGATGCCGACGGCGTTCACCTCGGGCAGGACGATCTTCCCCTTGACGCGGCCCGAAAGCTCGCGCCGGAGCTGATCATCGGAGCATCCACCCATTCCCTCGAAGAGGCGGTTCGTGCCCAGGAGGAGGGGGCGGACTACGTGAACATCGGCCCCATCTTCCCGACAAGCACGAAGGAGGGTATTCAGCGGTTCCTTGGGCCTCAGGCCATCTCCACCATCAGCCCAAGCCTCTCCATCCCATTCACGGTTATGGGGGGAATCCATTCCGGGAACATCCACGAGGTCCTCCGGCATGGGGCTCGGAAGGTTGCCATGGTCACCGAGATCACCCAGGCCCCCGATATTGCCGGTACCGTCCGGATGCTGCGCAGGGAGATCCGCGGGTGACTCGATGCCACCTCGCCCCCATCAATCGAAATATTTACGGAACAGCTCTGCCAGAGCCTCAGGTCGACGGACGATGATTTCGTTGCGCAGAAGTTTCTGGAAGTAGTAGTCGTCCGTGCGGTAATGGGGCATCAGGTTCTGGCGGTTGATCAGGCGCAGCATGCATCGGAATTCCGGAGTGCTCTCACCAAGAGGACCGCTGAAGCAGGAGAAATTGAAGGTCGAGCAGCCCAGGTCCTGGTAACCCCTTAGAATACCGGAGATGCCTTCGGCCATTCCGCGTATGTCGTCCTCCGTCCACTGGAGGAAGTGCTCCCTTTCAGTCCAGACGGCGTTCACCTCATTGACTCCCATGGGGGAGAATGCAGTGAGCCATCGACTGCCTCCGACAACCCCGATATTCCGCCGGCCTTCCGTCCACTCCGTTTCCACGAGATCCTGCCAGTAGCACGAACCGGTATGAGAGTGATAAGAGCGGCTTGCATCGAGCAACCCTTGGTGATGCGTGCCGGGGCGAGGCGAACCTAGCACCTGCAGGTGCGGGTGCACAACGCTTGCGCCCGCCGGCGGCAGGTAGTTGGCGTTGATGGTGAAACAGGCGATTTCCGGGTTGGCGGCATGGCATCGGACGATGAAATCGATGGATGCCGAAAGGGCGTCGTAAAGGAGAGCCGGCGTGAAGTCATTCAGGTCGCGGTAGTGTCGGCTCCCCACCATGACAACAGCGTGATAAGCGGCCAGGGGAAAGAGGTTGGGGAAGAGGACCGCCTCTCCGCGCACCAGGCGCCCTTCCGGGATGAGATCCGCCGAATAGCGGGGTGTCGTCTCCTTCCACCGGCCCTCGCACAGAAAGCAGGTCCTGAGTGTTTCCTCGGCGCGTTGTGCCGCATATGAACGATCGGTGTCGGGAAAAAGAATAGAGACCTTGTCCTCAAGGGCTCCGTTGAAAATGCTCTGATGCCCCGTCAGGGGATCCATCCGCACCTCAATGTCCTGCGTATCCAACTGGCCGCCTTTGAGGGGATTGTGAAATGGAGCTTGCTGATGCCACTGTCTGAACGCGATCCGACTCATGAGCATGGACTCCTGTGTGTGATTGCTTTCCCGATTGAACCTGTATCTCAAAGTCAACTAATGAGATTTCTCTCTCCGCTGCGCTCCGTTCGAAATGACGGAGAGGTGGTCACGGACAGCCTCCTGTGAGGCTTGCCCGTCTGATGAGTGCCTCACCGGTCGCGCCCGGCAGCAATACCACTCCCTGTTACTTGTATTCTCTGTGGCAGGTGACCATGCGGCCCTGCAGATCCTGGATCTCGTGGATCGCCGCCTCTTTGCGGCCGTCCTGAATTGAGCGGAGCAAATTCTCCATATGCCCGAGATACTCATGGGCCGCTCGCTCCCATTCCGGTTCAGCACGGTCTGTAAAGGAACGGGACAGTCTCTCGAATTCGGCCAGCAGTCGCTCATCGGGGGTATCTCCCTGGTTGACGGCCTGCTTGACAGCCCGGAATGCTCGGGCGAGTTCCTTCTTGAGCTGCCTGAAACTTGAAGGGACCGTGCCTGGCTCGGGTTGAAATCCCGGCAATGCGCGACCTTCCGGGACAGCCCATCGCCATTCCAACTTGCACGAAAGGGTGTGTTTCTTTTCTTTCAGGCTCAACCTGACTTGAAAGTTGTCGGGAACTTCCAATGATTCGGACCCAAAGGGAAGGCTCCCCTTCCGCAGCTGAGCCGCCACGTCCTCGAGATATTCCGCCAGTTCATTTCTCCCATAGACCGTTACGGTTTTCTTGCCCATGTCTGGTAAATCCTCCCTCTGAATGGTTCATCACCTTTCCCCTGGCGCGTTTCGGCCTGGAAGCCTGTGAGTGCCGGGCAAGTCCGCTGTCGGGGCTGAAAGCGATGGCGCAATACCCTGGCTGGGATGGAAAGCGGGCAGGCGGAGGCAGAAGCCGAGGCTCAGCAGGGATGCGGCGAGGGTGCACCAGAAGACCCACTCGACCCCGTTCCCGACGGCTATCTGCAAAGAACTGAGCACAGCAGACGAGAGGTTTTCCTGAAAGTGGGGGTCGAAGAGGATTTCAGCATTCCGGCTGAGTCGCACTGCCAACTCATCTGGGAATCCCTGACCTGACGCGGCTTCGCTCAGCTCGCTCAGAGCTCGACTGAGGTGGAGGCTCACCACTCCACCGCAGATCCCAATCCCAATGGTCCCTCCCAGTGTCCGCGCAAACTGCTGTGAAGAGGTAGCGACGCCCAGGTTCGATTCATCGAGGCTGTTTTGAACCGTCAGCAGGGTCGCGATGGAGACGAATCCCATGCCCAAACCCGCCAGGGCCAAGGCCGCTGAGCACTCCATCAGAGTCGTTGACGTTGAAAAAGAGAGCATCCAGCAGGAACCCCCTGAGAGCATGAGTGAACCGAGAATTGACAGCGGTTTTTCGCGCTGCCGATTCACAAGCCTGCCGCAGAGGAAGGCGCCTGCAGACCAGGCCAGGCTTAACGACACCATCGTGACTCCGAGCTGCGCGGGTGTTTTGCCGAGCGCTCCCTGAATGTAGAGCGGAGTGTAAGCGGAAAGGGAGAAGATCGAAACGCTGCTGAAGAAGGCGGAGGCATTAGCCATGCTGAACATGCGTATGCGAAAGAATCTGAGGTCCACGATGGGTTCCCTGGCACGCCTTTCCGCATAGACGAAACCGGCACCCGTGACAACCGTCAGGAGAGTCAGAGCGGCGATTTCCAAAGAGAGCCAGGGATAGCTCCGGCCGCCCAGCATACAGACCACGAGGAGCGCCATGACAGAGGTCGAAAGGGTGGCCGCCCCGAGATAGTCGATGGGGGCTTTGGGCTTCTTGGCGCGGGTGTCTCTGAGGAAGAGAAGTATACCGAGCAGCGCCAGGGAGCCCAGGGGAAGGTTGATATAGAAGATCCATCGCCAGGAGAGCCACGTGATGACGAGGCCGCCCAAGGCGGGACCGAGAATGCTTGCAAGCCCCCAGACGAAACTGATGATCCCCATCATTCTTCCGCGCATGCCTGGAGGTGAATGATCCGAGACGACGATATACGCCAGGGCGAACGTCCCTCCGGCACCAATCCCCTGAAAAGCTCGGAAAGCAATAAAGTGGACCATGTTGCCGACAACGCCGGCAAGCACTGAACTGATGATGAAAACAGAGATGGCGATGATGTAAAGCGCTCTGTTGCTGAAGAGGTCGCACAGTTTGCCGAATATGGGCAGAGAGACGGCGCGCGTCAGGAGATAGGACGAGAAGGCCCAACTGTAGAGGTGAAGTCCGCCGACGTCTGACACGATCGTGGGCATGGCAGCCCCTACCACGAGAGCGTCCAGGGCTCCTAAAAACAGGGCGAGCATCACTGCAGCGATGAGAAGGAAGCGGCTGGTCTTGCTGAGGTCACTCAAGTCGTTCCCCATGGGATTCTGGTGGTCTGGAGCCCTTGCAGATAACGAACCTGAAGGGCTGACCTATAAGGATTTTCAAGTTCTCATAACTGGTCCTTCCAGGAAAAGTCGAAAGCCTTCCCCAATCCCGTCAAGATTCCGATGACGGGATCACAGGGTTCATGCCACGTCGGACTATCCGTCTGCAAGCATCAAATGCTTCGCAGCTGCTTCTCCCGAGTGCGTGCGTTGCCAGGGAGTGCGTGTGTTGGCAGGTTGAGTGTAAATGCCCAGGTCATTTGAAGGGTTCAGCATTGTCTTCGACATCCTGGAGCCTGCAGGTTTGTCGATTGGAGGTGCCGTTCATGAGTCAGGTTCTTCAATGGATACCTTTCACTGGGAAGACGTGGTAGATTATCGCCGCAGGCCGTTCTGTGATGGAGAGTTCGAATGAGTCAAGGATGGGAACGGGAAGACCTTGAGTCAGGGCAGGCATACTGCTTACCCTTGAAAAGGTTGGGGTCTCGAAAAGCGTCTGAAACAGAGGATGTCGGGTTCAATGGAGAACGGGTTTTCAAAGGATAGTCATCGTAAGGCTGTTTTGCTTCCATCGAAGATAGCAGCTCTTTACGTAGTTGTCGGAGGCCTTTGGATCCTGCTCTCGAACATGATTCTTGAAACCTTCGCTCACAATCCGGCTCTGCTCATCCGTGTGGCCATCATCAAAGGCTGGTTGTACGTCGCTGCAACGGCCTGGATGCTTTATGCACTGATCCGGCGTGCTCTGTCCCGCATCGAGCGCTCAGAGGCGGAGGCCCGTTCAAAGGAGGCTCAATACCGGGAATTCGTGGAGAGTGCCAACAGCATCATCTTGAGACTGGATGTTGAGGGACGCATTACATTCATCAATGAATTCGCCCTCCGGTTCTTTGGTTTCGGCAGGGACGAAATCCTGGGGAGGGATGTGGTCGGAACCATTGTACCCGAAGTGGATGAGACGGGCCGCAATCTGAGAGAGATGATCGCTGACATCGGCAAGCATCCCGATCGCTATGCCAGCAATGAGAATGAGAACATGCGCAAGAATGGGGAGCGGGTCTGGATCGCATGGACCAACAAGCCCATACGGAACAACCGGGCCGAGATTACTGAGATTCTCTGCATCGGCAACGATATTACGGAGCGCAAACGCGCGGAGGAACTGCTCCATCGCTATGAGCTCCTGGCGGCTCACAGTCGAGACATCATTCTGTTCATGCGGCGGGATGACGGACGCATTCTGGAGGCGAACCTTGCAGCCGAAAAGGCTTACGGGTACAGCAGGGATGAATTGCTCCGGATGAGAGTTCACGATCTTCGAGAGCCTGGAAGCCTGGGGTTGACCGCGCAGTTGATGGCTCAGGCGGATGCGAGCGGAATCCTCTTCGAAGCCGTTCACAGGCGCCGCGACGGGAGTACTTTCCCTGTTGAAGTCAGTTCAAGAGGCGCAACCGTAGGCGGCATGCGAACACTTATCAGCGTAGTGAGGGACATCACCGCACGCAAGGCTGCGGAGGAGGAGCTGAAGGCGCAGGAGGAACGGCTCCGGTTGGCCATGGAGGCCACCCAGCAGGGATGGTTCGATTTGAATGTGAAGACCGGGGAGGTCCGTGTCAGCGTGGAATACGTGCGGATCCTGGGTTACGATGCAGATGAGTTCAAGACGGATCTCCAGACCTGGAGGGAGGGGATCCATCCGGAAGATCGCGATGCTGTCTCACAAGCTTTCAGGGAATGCCTGGATACTGGCGCCACACGTAGTATGGAGTACCGTCGGAAAACGAAGACGGGCGAATGGAAGTGGATTCGATCCATTGGAAAGATCGTCGAATACGACTCCGATGGAAGACCGTTGAGGATGACCGGTACCCACGCAGATATCTCCTTGCGCAAGCATGCTGAAGAAGCCTTGCGGGAGAGCCAGGAACGATTCCGGGAGTTGGCCGAGCTCCTGCCCGAAACAATTTTCGAAATGGATTCGAGGGGAAACCTCACCTTTGTGAATCCAAAGGCCTTTGATCATTTCGGTCTTTCGCGAGTGGATTTCGACGTGGGTTTGAGCGGCTTTGTGCTGTTCTCTCCGGAAGACCGCGCCAGAGCGATGGAGAACGCCGCAAGGCTGATGAACGGGGAGAAACTGGGGCTCACTGAGTACAACATGCTGAGAAGTGATGGGAGCACATTTCCCGCCATTGTGAATTCCTGCCCCAAATATCGGGACGGAGAGCCTGTCGGACTCATTGGCATCGTGATCGACATGACGGAGACCAAACGGCTCGAATCACAACTCCGCCAGGCGCACAAGATGGAAGCGATCGGAACGCTGGCGGGCGGCATCGCCCATGATTTCAACAACCTCCTTCAGGCAGTTCAGGGCTACGCGGAGCTCCTCCTTCGGAAGAAGGCGGAGGGTGAGGCGGGATATCGAGAGCTCGAAGCGATCGAACGCGCCGCCCGGAGGGGAGGCGAGCTGACTCGTCAGCTGTTGACCTTCAGTCGAAAGCTGGAGTCCAGGCTGCAGCCTGTAGAGCTCGCCGGGATGTTTGACAATGTAAAGATGCTGCTGGAGCGAACCATCCCCAAGAGGATTGCCATCGAGATCCGTGTCGCCGAGGACATCTCCCGTGTCCATGCCGATGGCTCGCAGCTTGAGCAGGTCCTCATGAATCTGGCACTGAATGCGAGGGATGCCATGCCGGATGGAGGCACACTCAGCATCGATGCGAGCAATTGTGTAGTGGATGAAAGCCACCTGATCAGCCGGCCTGACTTATCACCCGGGAAGTATGTTCTCATCAAGGTCTCGGACACGGGGCAGGGGATTGAAGCGGCCATCCTGGAACATATCTTCGATCCTTTCTTCACCACCAAGGAGGTGGGCCAGGGCACCGGACTTGGCCTGGCCATGGTCTACGGAATCATCAAGAACCACCACGGACACATCGCCTGCCGGAGCCGGCCGGGCCGGGGCACCACCTTCGAGATCCACCTTCCCGCCATGGAGGACAACTCCTGAGAGGTTCAATCCTCGATGCGTTGGAACAGAGCTCTTGCTGTCGCTCGACATGCCAGTTCTCGGGCAGCCTTCCCGTCGTCGGGCGGGTCAGTGGCCCGGTCTTTCGTGGGTTTGCGTGGCCATGGTGTCGAGAAGGGACTGGATGCGCTCGATGTCCGGAGCGAACGTGCCGGGATTTCCTCCTGCCAGGTCGCTATAGATGGAGAGGGCCTCCTCCAGCGTCTTTCGGGAATCCTGCCACTTCTTCAGATCCCGCTGGAGGATGCCGAGGTTGTTGAGCGTCATGGCGACGTAAGGACGATAAATGCCGGGATCCTTGGTGGCGAGCTTCCTGCCAATCTGCAATGCTTTTTCGTAGGTCCTCAAGGCCTCTTCTCCTCCATCGCGGTTACGCTGGAGAGCGCCCAGGTTGTTCAGCGTCATGACCATCAGGGGTTCATGAATATCCGGATGGCTGGGGAGTGCATCCTGCGAAATCTTCAGTGCTTCTTCGTAAGCCCTGCCGGCGTCCTCCAGCCGGTTGAGCTCGCGGTAAAGGATTCCCAGGTTGTTCAACGTCCGCACCATTTCGGACAGATGCAGCCCCGGCGAGGTCTCTGCGATTTCACGGTACGCTTGCAGGGCCTCTTCGTGAGCTTTCAGGGCGCTTTCAACGTAATGGAGATCCCCGTAGAAAGCTCCGAGCCTGTTCAAGGCTGCAGCGAGCTCGGCCCCGTTCGACTTGCTATCCCGTTTCGCCAGCGCACGCCAGGTCTTCACCGCTTCCTCGTAAGCCTTTCCGGCGCTCTTGACCTGGTTCTGTCCCCGGTACAGGTCTCCCAG
This sequence comes from uncultured Syntrophobacteraceae bacterium, assembly GCA_964557955.1. Lineage (GTDB taxonomy): Bacteria > Desulfobacterota > Syntrophobacteria > Syntrophobacterales > Syntrophobacteraceae > JALOOX01. The sequence continues at coordinate 60,524 of CAZLCS010000002.1, read as the reverse complement.
GCTGGTCAAGGCCAGAGCCACATAGGGTGCGTGGAGGTCGGGTTTGGATGCAGCCAGATTCCGGTAGATTTTCAGGGCATCCTGGTATGCCCTGGCGGCATCCTTCCATCTCTTCTGCTCCTGGTGAAAAAGGGCCAGGTGGATGTGAGAAAGAGCGAGGTAGGCCAGATAGGTCCCCGGTTTGCGGGCAGCCAGGTCCCGGTAAACCTTCAGCTCATCTTCGAAGGCTTTTCTGGCCTCGTTACTGCGGCCGCTTTCCCGGTGAAACCATCCCAGGTTGTTGAGAGCCTGGGCCACATGAGGTAGATACAGATCAGGCGATCGGGCGGCCAGCTGGCGGTACACGGTGACCACTTCCTCGAGAGTCTTCCGCGCCTCCCTGGCTCGGTTCCGCTCCTGATGCAACACACTCAGATTCTCAAGGATGAAGGCCACATCCGGTTGGTATCTCGATGGATTATGGGATGCGAGACCCCGATAAGTATGAAGGGCTTCTTCAAGGGACTTCGTAGCGTCTTCGCCACGTCCAAGCGCCCGCTGGATCGCCGCCAGGTCGTTCATGGCCGTCGCCGCATGAGGGGCGTAGGCGTCAGGGTTTTCGCGGGAAAGACGACGATAGGTATCAGCTGCTTCAAGCTGGGCGATCCGGGCCTCCTCAAGTCTCTCTGCCTCCCGCATGATGAGACCAAGGGTGTGCAACGTCCTGGCCACCTGCTGGTCGTAAGTCTCGGGTTCGGAGACTGCCAGCTCCCGGAAGGTCTTGAGCGCCTCCTCACAAATCGGCAGGGCTTCCTTGGCACGCTTCTGTCTTCTCAGGGAATCCGCCGCATCATGGAGAAGCTTTGCCGTTTGGGCCTTGTTCCCTCCCTTCCGGGAAAGCTCCAGGGAGTGAAGATAGGACTTCTGGGCCTCTTCGGCTCGATTCATGCCCGAGAGGAAATGAGCGTAGCTGAGAAGCACGAGCGGATCGTCAGATGCTGTCGTCCGTCCTGCAACGTACGCCTGTTCGGCTTCCTCGAAACGCAGCGCCAGTGTAAGGAAATGACCTGTCATTCGGGAGTGCCGGGCAGCTTCCTCGGTGCGCCGTGGCGATTCCCGCCCTTCGTGGTCCCCGTTGTCCACGGACGGTGAGCTGACGATGCCCTGAAGGAGCTCAATGGCACTCTCGAGTCTTCCGTTCAGGAAGAGGCGCAGCGCTCGACGCTCACGCGGAGATGCCGTTGTGGAAAGATGCTCTGCTAAGTCCTCCGCCATTGTGGGGACAATTCCATTGGCCCTGTCGAGGCTCCTCTGAAGATCCGGCAATGCAGCAAGGCCGGTCTCTTCCTGTTTCTCGAGTTGATGCAGTCGCCGGTCAAACTGTTCCTGAACGGACTCCCCGGCTTTCAAGCGAAAGAGCCTTCCGGCCATTTCCTTACGATTGCCATTGCGGCAGAGGAGGAGGGTCACAACTGAACGGGCCGGATCCTGGCTCAATTCCTGTTCCAGTTCGACATCATTGACGATTTCATAGTTCTCGCGATGGATTTCCACGGCTACGGTGTCGCCAGGCTGTAGATGGGGAAAGTCCAGCTGAAAACGTCCCTCAGCGTCCGTGACGGCAGAAGCGGAACAGCCCTTGGCGCTGACCTCCACTCCTGCCGCTGCCGGGCCCCCTGTTTCATTGAAGACGACCATGCCCTTCAAAGCCGCTGCTTCAACGTGGGCCGCCGCCAGGAGTACGATGACAAAGAAGGCGGAATGCAGGTTGATCTCGACCATCGGCAAATTAATGAGCGGCAGACGGCGGCAGTAGAGGAACAGACCTGGACTTACCCTCAAGCCCATCGGTGCCCTGGGGATTTTGAGGGAGGTATCGGCTTCTACGTCACGCGCGTCCATGTGGATTGTCGTTGCACACGCGTCGATGGGGGCCGTCGATGGCGGCATTCAGCTGCCTTTTAGATGCAGTCGGCATGGGCTCGCGGCCGGACTTTGCCGCTTCCGGTCACCAAGCGGTGTAACGTGGTTCAAGGTTCTGTTCTATGCGACGGATATTCTCAGCCACAACCTTCACGATGCCACGGACGGAGATGTCTGTGGAGCCGGCCACATGTGGCGTGGCCAGCACGTTATACTGGAAGATGGGGTCACGGGGATCGGGAGGTTCATCCCAGAATACGTCCAGGCCCGCTCCAGCGATGGCTCCTTCCGCAAGGGCCTGCTCCATGGCATCACGGTCCACCAGACCGCCCCGGGCGAGATTGATGAGATAACCATCGGGCTTCATTTGTCGAAAAGTATTCGAATTCATGAGATGAAACGTGTCGGGTGTCAGCGGTAGACTCAGAACCACGTAGTCCGACCTGCCAAGCAGTTCGCTCAGCTCCTCCGGCCCTCCGATCCACTCGAGTCCCAGCTCATCCGCTGCATCGTCGGATGCCCGCCTCTTAATGCCAATCAGGCGGACATCAAAACCGCGCAGCCTTCGGATCAAAGCACGACCGATGCCGCCAATTCCAACGATGCCCACGGTCTTGCCGCTCAAGGCCCGGCCTCTCGGTTCGCCCATTCTGCCCGTCTCCAGGCTGTGAGCCATACCCTTAAAGTCCCGCGACAGGCCGACCATCAGGTAGATGGCAAGCTCCGCAACCGAATCCGCATTGCCCGAGATGTCTGTCGGAACATTGGCCACCCGAATTCCCCTGTCCCGAGCGGCCTGGATATCGACACCTTCCAGTCCCGCACCGCATTGCTGGATGAGCTTGAGACAGTCCGCGTCCCCGAGCACATCCGTGGTTATTCGTGTCATGGTCGGAATCAGGATATCGAATCCCGCAAGGGTATCCACCTCAAAACGACCAGTGGCCTCGAAAAGAACGTCTGGCAGCTCGGATCGAATTCGGTGCAGAAAACCACCCCAGGCATTCTCGGGAGCAGCAAAGAGCACTCTCATGGCTGACCTTTACCTCTCATTCCGTTTACAGCATCAACAAACCATGTGCCGGATCAAGAGATAATTAGCACAAGTGTGCTCCCCTTCAAAACGAAGAAACCCCATCTGCTCTTGTGATGCGCGTCTGTGAAGCTCTTTCTATGATCTGCTGAATGGCCGGCCTCGGCTCAGGCAAGGTTTTGGCAAGTGCCGGCCATCCAGCAGGTTTGCGTGTCGGATGGATCCGTTGAGATACCCTCTCGCGTGAACATGGATCCATTCTCGACCTCGGATGGAAAGCGAGTATTGCCGTGCTCCCGGCCTCCTAACGATTGCGGACGTAGATCTTGGCCCCGTCCGTCTCAAAAAAAGCCTTCTGGAGATAGGGATAGACCTGTTCCGGAGTGGGCTCGTAACCACCGGCCAGAAGCTCGTTGACCAGCCGGTCCCGGTTCTGCTTGCAGAACTCCGCCTTAACGCAGGACAACCTGGCTGACTCCCTCACGGCCTCACTGCTCGAATCCAACATCTCCGCTTTTGAGGCACGGCTCTGGATATAACGATCCACCACCGCTTCCATCCTGGTCCTCTGAAATCCTTCCTTGTCCACGCTTTCATCCGCCGAGACGTAGAGGACGGGCGCCAGGGACACTGCGATCATGACCATTGCCAGAGCGATTCGCTTCATTGCTTTCATCGTCGTTCTCCTTTTCATCCTCTCAGCAGCACATCCATCATTCCGGGTGAGGCTGTCAGGGCCGTCCTGCGAGGTTCACCGCCTGCCAATACCCTTGGTGAACCTTCTCACCGTGTATGGCCGGCAGACTCGCAGTATCTTGCGGTCTCACCCCTCCTTCGACGTTGGCGGCAGAATGACAGAAGTGAAAGGGAATCTCAGTGAACGGCTTCACGAAGGAACTGTGAGGTTTTCACCTTTTGTGTCTTTTTTTTGTGGGGAGGTGAAAAAAGTGTGAATGAAGCATCGGGCGCGCTAGCTGCATAAAGAGCGCAATGGCAGAATAATGGCTGGAAAGGCTCTCAGAAGTCTTTGTTGTCGAAGGGGAGATTCTTGAGGATCTGGATGCGGCCTTTGGCCTGCTTAATGTACCCTCTGCCGGAAAGCTCCTTCATGATACGGCTCACCATCTCCCGGGAGGCTCCCACGGCGTAGGCGATGTCTTGATGAGTCATCCTCTTTTCGATGACCCTGTCATCATCCTGTATCTCACTCAGATATCGGGCCACGCGCCCATAGACGTCCATAAAGGCAAGCTCTTCGATTTTGCGGGTCGATTTTCGGAGCTTTCTGACCAGGTCCCGAATGAGGGCCCATATCAGGGAAGGGTGCTCGCTGCAAAGGTTGTGGAAGCCATCCTTGGATAGCACCAGGCACTTGGAGGCCTCTTTGGTCATAATGGTTGCCGATCGCGCGTCCCCGTCCAGGCAGCTCAGTTCGCCGAAATAGTCGCCGGGCTGGAGGGTGCCCAGAACGATCTGACGACCGTCCTCGTGCAGAATCAGCACCAGGAGTTCGCCCGACAGCACCAGGTAGAATGCGTCGCTGTCATCCCCCTGGTTGATGACGATCGTGTTTTTGGGATACGATCTGGTCGCGGCAAGGGATTCTATGTTTTTGACAATGTCCTGATCCAATTCGTCGAATAAGGTCATCGCTTTCACCTCACCAGACCCGCGACTCGTCCTGCGGATGAGAAAACCATGGGACCGGATCCTCCGGCCATGGCTGAATTCCAGGCCGTTTCCAAGATCATGGCCGGATGCGGGACTTTCGTTCGAGCGGTCGAAATCCAGTGACAGTCAGTATTGGATCGGCAGAGAATATCCACGTCACTTTCTAGCATGTTTCTGCTATCCTTTGGAAGCCGATCGCTCAGTTTTGTGAACTTCGCCTCCGAAACGATCATGGCTCGGTCGGTTTCAAGGTTTCTTACGCCGGCCGCGGAACATCCTGGAGTCGGACCGTGTCTAAAAGGGTGTCAGCAACAGGGTAGCCATGGTTCTCTCGTCGGAAAACCAGTCATCAGACGAGGATGTCATCGATATCCGGGATTTCCTCTCGGGAGACCGGCCGGCTTTTGATCGACTGGTGACTCGACACGCGGACCGCGTATTCAACCTGTGCTACCGCCTGCTGGGTGATCGGGACGAGGCAGATGATTGCGCTCAGGAAGTTTTTGTCAAAATATTCAATAATGTTAAGCAATTCAGGCTTGAGTCGAGGTTCTCGACGTGGGTCTACTCCATTGCCGTCAACACCTGCAGAAACCGGCGTAAGTCTGCTGAATTCCGGTTCTGGCGAAGAATCATCAGGTTCGGTGCGGATTCAAAGGAGGAAGCTGGAGTGTTGAATCCCGAAATCGAAGATCCGTCGCCGTCCCCTTTGTCTCTCCTAACCGGGAGAGAGCAGGAGATCCTGCTCCAGAAGGCCATGGACGCGCTGCCGCATGAACAAAGGACGGTCATGGTTCTGCGACATGTTGAAGGGCTTTCGTATGAGGAAATCTGCCAGATCACGGGATACAATCCGGGTACGGTAAAGTCCAGACTCGCGCGTGCGAGGCAACTGCTGCACAAGAAACTCCAGTCATCATGACGAGGGAGCGCAGATGAACTGCGATCAAGTCAGGGAGATCCTCTTTCAATCCGCAGATTCGGACCTTCCCGATCAACTCAGGAGGGATCTGGATGCGCATGTGGCGGAGTGCCGCTCCTGTGCCGATGAGGCCGAAGCCCTCTGGAAGGAATGGAATGCGCTGAGGTCGCTCCCTCAGGTGAAGGCACCGGCAGATTTGCTCGATCGCATTCATGAGCGTCTCGGGAGGCGCAGGGACGACATGAAGGCTGGGAAACGGTTCTCCGCCTTTTTCAGTGGAAGAGGGCTGCTGGAGGCCACGGGGTTGGCGGTCAGTGCGTTGCTGGTAGTGGTCATCTACCATGCTGTAACGAGAGAGATGACTCATCCGACGGCCCCTGGAGCTCCTCCATCCGTCGAGTCCCCTGCGAAGGTCGAATCGGTTCAGCGTGAGGGTGCGAACGGCCGCACCCTGAGCGATGCTCCGCAGCCTCATGTCTCAGCGCCGGCGTTGGCGCCGGCTGAGCGTGCACTGCAGGCAGCAAGGCCGGCGGTGATGACTCTGACTCTCACCATTCCGGTCGATAGGAGCCGAAAGAAAGAGGGGGGAAGATCGGAAATCGCCGGTCGGGACGCTGATTACGGTCAAACCTCTGTGACGGAATATCCTGAAGCGATCGCTTCAGCGCTGGAGAGAATCCGGCAGCTTATTGGGGAAGCTCAGGGTCGTGTCGTTAAGATCGAGGCCTATGAAAGCGTCGATCCTGGAGGGGCATGGGTGGCGGCTGAGATGCCGGTCGAGGCGTTTCCCGGATTCTTCAGCCGTCTGAAGCAACTGGGTAATATCCACGAAGCGAAGAATGGAGGCATCGAACAACAGCCTGGCCCCACAGTGCAGTTCAACTTGAAGATCTCCGCCGCCGGAGATTGATTCGTCCGATCCGGTCTCATCCCTCCCACCCTCCGCCCAGCGCCTTGTAGAGCGCCACAAGGTTGATGGAAAGCGCCCGGGTGCTCCGTGCGAAAGCCTCCTCGGAGAGGAAGAGGGCCCCCTGGGCCGAGAGAACGTTGAGGAAATCAGTCTGCCCCGCTGAGTATTGCTCTTTTGCCAGGGCAACAGCCTTGCGATTCTGTACGACCGCCTCCTCGAGGAGCCGGCGATGTTCCTGCTCCTTGGCATAGGCGACCAGGGCGGATTCGACTTCCTTCAGGGCCGTCAGCACAGTTTGCTGGTAGGCCAGCAGTGCCTGCTCCTGGATGGCCTTCTGGACCTCGATGTTCCAGCGGATGCGTCCTGCATCGAAGATGAGCCACTGCATGCCGGGACCGACGGACCAGACTCGGCTGTTCCAGCTGGCCATGGAGCTCAGGGTGTCTCCGGAAAAGCTCAGGGAGCCGGTGAGGGAGAACCTGGGGAAAAGGTCGGCCGTGGCGACGCCGATGCGTGCTGTGGCGGCGTGAATCTGAGCTTCGGTCCGGCGAATGTCGGGGCGGCGCCGGAGCAGGTCTGAAGGCAGCCCGATGGGTACCTCGGGAGGCACGGGGGCCACGGGAGCCGCTTCCTGCAGTTCCTCCACAAGTGCATTGGGCTCCAGTGCCAGGAGCAGGCTCAACGTGTGGATGGCTTCGAGCGCCTCTGACTCGAGAGAGGGTACGAGCGACGCGGTGGTGGCGGCCTGAGCCCTGGCGTTGGCCAGATCGAGCCCGCTCACGAAGCCTGCTTCAAACCGCTGCCGTGTGATCTCCATGGTCTTCTGTTGAGCTTCAAGATTGTTGCCGGCGATGGCGATCTGCTCCTGGATGCCGCGCAGGGTGAAGTAGTTGAGAGCCACCTCTGCCGTGAGGATGACCATGACGTTTCGTTGATCTTCCACTGCGGCGCTCAGGTCTGCATCAAGGGATTCGACGTTTCGCCGGATGCCGCCGAAAAAGTCCAGCTCCCAGAGAGCATCCAGGCCGGCCCGAAATAAGTCTGTCTCCCGACTTCCCACGGCGATCGAAGCACCTGAATTCCCCGCGGCGCCTGCCGCACTGCCTGCACCGCTGCGAGTGTAACCCGCAAAAGAATCCACAGAAGGCCACAATGAAGCAGCCCCGACGCCACGCGCAGCTCTTGCCTGTCGAATACGGGCCGTCGCCTGGCGAAGGTCCAGGTTTGCAGCAATGGCACGTTCTACGAGAGAGGTCAGTTCCGGATCATCGAAGCTGTTCCACCAGTGGACAAACTCCAGCGGGCCGGCGGTGACGGTACTGACGGCAGCGGTGGCGGAGGAGGGTACGCCCACCCAGGCCGTCGGGACATCAGCCCGCGGCGGCTTAAAATCAGGTCCGACGGCACACCCCGCCATCAGAACGAGGCAGAGAGGCCATGTCAGACAAACGCTGCGAATCATGAGCCTGCCCAAGGAGAGGGATGTTTGGAGCTTCTGGTCCTTCATATCAATGCTGCAAGTGGCCTCGATCTTTCTCATGGTTTTCGGTGTTTCAAAGAGACCGGAGCGAGCGCGGGATACTCTCAACTCGACATCATTAGCCGGCGTGTTCCGATCCATCATCATGAGCTCAGCTGTTCCATTGCGATGGGGGTTACTCGTAGCGCAAAGCATGGATGGGGTCCATGCGGGAGGCCTTCCAGGCCGGGTAATATCCGAACACGATTCCCACAGTCGCCGAGACCACGAAGGCGGCAAGAACGGCGTCCAGCGACAGCTCTGTGGGCCATCGCAGAACGAGCTGCACCAGATGGGAGACCCCCCGCCCCACCACGATTCCGGCTGCGCCGCCGCAGAAGCAGAGGACGACGGATTCCGTCAGGAACTGCTGGAGGATGCTGCGTCGACGAGCTCCTACAGCCATGCGCAGGCCGATTTCGCGGGTGCGTTCGGTCACCGAGACAAGCATGATATTCATGATTCCCACACCCCCCACAACCAGGGAAATCAAGGCGACTGACAGGAGCAACTGGGTCATCATCGCAGCCGTGGACGACATGGCACTGGTCATTTCCGTCATGTTGCGGACACTGAAATCATCGAATTCACCCGGACGGATGCGATGTCGTTCACGAAGGAGCGCCTTGATCTGATCGATCGCGGTCTCAATCTCGGACGTCGAAGACGCGGCGACTATGATCCGGTCGATGTTGGTGAACCGGATGGGCATCGGTGTATTGGCCGCCTGGGTTGCCGACTGTTCGGGATACAGATTGTCTCGGGAGCCCGGGTAGAGCTGGTTCCGGGATGTGGTCTGCTCTGTGCTGCTTCCCGAGGTTGCTGAACTGCTCTGGTTTCCGCTGCTCAGGGGAGTGCTCGTGACGCGGTACTTGATGGTGGTCCACGGGGCTAACACAAGATCGTCCTGATCCATGCCCATCATATTGGCTCCCTTGATGGAGAGAACCCCCAAAACCTTGAAGGGCACATTGTTAATGCGCACCTCCTTTCCGAGGGGCGTCTCGCTCTCGAAAAGCTCCCGTGCGACGGTTTGCCCCAAAACGCAGACTTTTGAGGCATTGCGCACATCCTGGTCTGTGAACGCTGTCCCGGCTCCTACGGTCCATTCGCGGACGTCCAGATAGGCGGGAGTGGTGCCCGCGATCTCATTGGGGACCCAGTTGCGGTTTCCATAAACCACCTGGGTGCGCGCCCGAACAATGGGAGCTACCGCCCGGACGCCGGTCACCTCGCGCTCGATGGCCTTTGCATCCTCCGGGGTGAGGGTTGTGACGCTCCCCGCTCCGAAAGTGACGCCGCCGCTCGACGCCGTGCCCGGCACAATGAGGAAATTGTTGGCGCCCATGGAACCAATGGTCTTCTGAATGGAGCTCGATGAGCCGCGTCCGATTTCCATCATGGCGATAACCGCTGCCACACCGATGATAATGCCCAGAGTCGTGAGGGCCGCGCGCATGACGTTGCGGCGCAATCCGCCGAGAGCAGTGCGGATCGTCTTGCGGGCACCGGATAGAGGCGACGGCCTCCACCTCATGGTTCCATTCTGCGCAGCCGGCTGTATGGAAGCCTCTGCCGAATCGGCGGAAGTGGAAGGCGGGGCGGCCTCCTCCGAAACGAGCATCCCATCATGAATGCGAAGGATGCGCCGGGCATGGCGGGCCACGGCTTCGTCGTGCGTGACCAACAGGATCGTGGCGCCTTCTTCGTTAAGCTTCTGAAAGATCTGCAGCACCTCTTCGCTGGTCTGCGAGTCCAGATTTCCGGTGGGTTCGTCGGCGAACAACAGGGAAGGATCATTGATGAGCGAACGTGCGATGGCCACACGCTGCTGCTGGCCGCCCGAGAGTTGCGATGGTTCGTAGCCCATGCGGTCCCCCAGCCCCACGCGATGGAGGAGCGCTTCAGCCCTCCTTCTCGCTTCGCCGTCGGACAGGTTCTTCTCCGAGTAGGTGAGGGGCATCAGCACGTTGTTCAGGGCGCTGGTGCGCGGCAGCAGGTTGAAGCTTTGGAAAATGAAACCCAGTTTCCGGTTTCGAAGAAGGGCTCGCTCGTCCGCTGACATGGCAGTCACGTCCCGCCCTTCCAGCCAGTACTGCCCGGACGTGGGGCGGTCCAGACATCCCAGGATGTTCATAAGGGTCGTCTTGCCCGATCCCGAAGTGCCCATGAGGGCGACGAATTCTCCTTGTGAGATGTTCAGAGAAACCCCGCAAAGCACCGGCATTTCGGTATCGCCCAGTTGATAGCTCTTTTGAATGTCTCTCAGCTCAACGAGCTTCACGGTCTTTGGCTCCGGATCGTCCGCCGGCCCGTCGGGCCATGCTCCCAGAGTGTTGAGGGATGGTCTGGTGGATTGAGTGGGACAGGTGCCCGTACCATCGCACACATGTTCGTTATCATGGCGGTGGGCCTCCTCCCGATCGCGACGGTGGGCGTCCTCTCCAGGGCAACTTGGGGGCGAACGGGTTGACCATCTCTGATGAATCCGATCGATTCCCGGCCGTTTGCTCGCCGACGACGACTTCCATGCCCTCTTGAATCCCGTTCCCCTGCACCTCGGTCCACAAACCGTCGCTTATTCCTCGCCGGACCTTCACGGGGCGAACTTTTCCGCCCTCAGGGACCCAGAGAGTGGCGAGGGAGGAGGACTCAGCGACTGCTTCCCCGCGTCCTGCTGCGCCCGGCGAGGAGGCAGCCTCCAGGGCTGCCAGGCTTTCACCGTGAGCCATCTCGGCCCTGGGAATCCATCTCAAAGCTGCGCTGGGAGCCATGAGCACGTCGTGGCGCTCATCGGCAATAAAACGCGAATTGGCTGTCAAATAGGGCAACAGTCTCCCGGACGAATTGTCCGTGTTGACTTCCACGATGTACGTTACAACATTCTGGGTCATGGTTGCGTTGAGCCGGATCTTACCGACCCTGCCTTCGAAAACTTCCTGCGGGAAGGCATCCACTGTGAAGACGACTCTCTGGTCCGGACGTATCCTCCCGATATCGGCTTCGTTCACAGCAATCCAGACCTGCAGCTTTCGGAGGTCCTTGGCGATGAGAAAGAGGCTCGGTGCGTTGAGGCTGGCCACAACGGTCTGGCCGATGTTGACGCGCCGGTCGATGATAACGCCCTTCACGGGAGATCTGATGGTGCAGTAGTCCAGATTCTGTCTCGCTTTGGTCAAGGTTGCCGCAGCCTGGGCGACGGTGCTTCTGGACTGCAGTATGGTCGCCTTTCCGACGGCAACGTTGGCACGGGCCACATCGTAGGCGGAGAGGGCGGCATCGTAGGCGCTCTGGGAGAGAGCTTCGGACGGGCCGAGCTTGCGAGCACGATTCCAGTCACGTGTCGCCTGTTCGAGTCGGGCCTCAAGCTGCAGGAGGTCCGCTTCCGCCCGTTCAAGACCCGCCTTCGCCTGGGCGAGTTGAGCCTCAGCCTGGGCTACATCAGCCTTAAACAGGGAATCGTCGATCTGGGCCAGAACCATTCCTTTTTCGACATGGGAACCGTAGTCGACCACTCGGCCTGAATCGTCTTTGCCAAAGCTGACAATTCTTCCGGCCACCTGGGCGCCAACATCCACCAGTTCCTCGGGTTGCACTGTACCCGTGGCGCTGATGGTGACCTGGAGGTCCCCTCTTCTGATCTGACTGGCGCGGAAGGAATAGGGGGATTTATTCCGGCTAACGGAGAGAGTGTAAAGGACAGCCCCCACTGTCCCGATCAGGACGAGCAGGAATAAAGACAGCTTGAGCGAGCGGTTCATCTGATTTTACTCGTATACTCTGAAAATCGATGTCATTTGAAGTCGAGCCGCAGAAATCAGCAGGCAACGGTCCTGAAAGGGTTCATTTGCAGGATTCGTCTTCGCCAAGGAGCCTCTGCTGTCTGTGTCTCCGACGTTCCTGGAGCTTCTTGTGGAGCTTTTCGAGCTGCGTTTGTTGATCCGGAGAAAGCTCGACCTTCATGGCCTCACGGCTCCGTCTCATGATCTCATCCCTTTCAGGACGGGTGCGATCACGGAGGGCTCTCAGCTCTTCCTGGGTGCGGCACATGATCTTCCCGATTTCCTGCCGCTGAGACTCATTGAGGCCCAGTTCCCGGGTGAGCTTGCGCATGACAGCTTGATGGAAAGCCGGTCGTTCAAGGCTGAAACTGTCCATCACTCGCTGTTCGGCAATCATCCAGCTACCCAGGGCTCCTACGCAGACCCCGGAGAGAAAAAGTGCAAAAAGCCCCAGCCATAATTTCAGGTCTTTCACTCGAGTAGCACTCCCTGAAGTTAAGGACATTTTATGTTGCTGCTATTGAGCATGAGCTCAAAGGACTTCAAAATCCTGAACCCACTCGAGGCCGGATGGGTCATCCAGCATGAATTCAGCAAATTGATACTGGGCTTGAACATCGAATCTCATGCCGAAGACGGCCATGAGCACCGCGATCAGGCAGGTCGCCATGGCAAAGCGCCACACGAGGCCGCTGAGGCGCGAACTATTGAGCTTGCTCCCCTGCGACCTTATCCACTCCTCGCGAAGGCGAGTCACGGTCTTTTGAACGAGGAGCGGGGGCGGCTCCACAGGAGTCAACCCCCTGTGGTGCCGGACCAGCGCTTCTTCGACCTTGAGGACGTCCTCCAGTCGATCCTTCATGATACTCATCCTCTTCTCTCAAGAAGGCTCGAAATGATTCTTCGAAGTTTCCCCCTGGACCTGTGGGCCCTTACCTTGACGGAAACGACCGACCAGCCCATCAGGTCGGCGGCCTCCTGGATGGAGTGCCCTTCCAGGTGCACCAGGGTCAGGACCATTCGGTCTTTTGGCGAAAGCTTGCCCAGCGCATAGGCCAGGACTTCCGCCGCTTCGGATCTCGCTGCTTCGGCCTCGAAGACTTCCCGCGATAGGGCAGCCAGCAGATGATTCATCCAATCTTCCGATTCCTTGGAGAGCCCGCTCATGGGAACCTCTGCGCTGCGCCGGTGCGACCGCCAGTAGCTGTAGCAGCAGCGAAGCGCGATGCGCGAGAGCCAGTGGCTGAAGGGGGCCTTGTGAGAGTAGGACCCGAGCGACTGGAAGGCCTCCACGAAAGCATCCTGCACCAGTTCCGCAGCCCTGTCCCGAGGAGCGTGTCGCGAGACGATGCCGAAAACCATCGGCGTATAGCGGTGTACCAATGATTCAAAGGCATCGTTCTCCCCGTTTCGCACACGCCCGATGATTTCGGCGTCCTGTGGCCCATCTTTCAAAGGTTCCAGCATGAAAGGGTCCGATTCCGCATGGTCATGGGGGCTGTGATAAGCGAAAGCGCGGGAGACCGGGGGGCCCCCGCGCAGGCTGTCTATTCACTGTGCTCGGCAATCCAGCGGTCCATGGCGGACAATCTGGAATCCACCGTTCCCTGAAAACGCCCCATCCGTCTTCCGGCGAATTCCTGGATGCGCTCGTTCTGATCAGGGGTCAGTATGGAGCGGACCTCGTTCATGATCGTGGCCTTGAGGAGAATCATCCTCTCATGTTGTGTCGCCATGGTGCGAGCAGCTGCTTTCACGTCTTCATCCGAGTAAACCGGAGCCTGCATGGCCTTTCTCAAAGCAGCCCGGGCTTCAGCAGCGCTGGTCATCTCCTGTGCAATCTCCTCCCGATGGGACTTGAGAACCGATGCGACCTGTCGCTTCTGGTCTACGGAGAGGTCCATCCGGTCCAACGATCTGATAAAACCCGCTCCGATTCCCGCTGCGTCTCCTCCTTTGGGACCGTGGCGATGCCACCGGGCCGATGCGTCAGTTGTCCCGAGCACCAGGAAGCCAAACGCAAACAAGGCTAACATAAGTGTGATGCGTTTCATCAGACAATCCTTTCATTCTCTTGGAGGTTTGTATTTCAACATTGTACGAGATCATGCCGCAGGCAACCGGTTGACTGAGCCGTTCATCTTTGTAGTGGAAAGTCAGCATGAAAAGGTTACAGAATATTTCGCACGGCATCCAACCCCAGTGCTGCTGGGGTTGAAAAACAGGTTGACGGCCTTCGGCATGGGCTTTACGGTGAAAATCAGGGAGATTGCGGTTGATCCGGTTCAGTTGGGCGTGCACGGCAGAACTCTCATGCTTTCGGTCGGCCCCTGCAATATGGTATCTTGATCGCCGGCCTATACCATCTGACTGCGAGTTGGCTCCGTGGCAAGTTTTGTGACAGGGCGGTGAGATGATCGCCCTCGGTTGACCCCAGGTACAGGGAGGATGAAATGGATAGAGATGCCAGGTGCCTCTATGCTTTCAGTCAAGTATGCAAGGCCTTGAACACGGCACTCTCCTTGGAGGAACGTTTGAGGATCATGGTCCAGGGGATGGTCGTGGCTCTCGAGGTCAAGGGATGCACGATTCGTCTGCTGGATGAGAGCACCGGGACCCTGGAGCTGGTCGCGTCCTGTGGTCTGAGCGATCGATATTTCGATAAGGGGGCAGTACTGGCGGACAAAAGCGTTGCAGACGCCATGCACGGTGAGGTCACCTACATCAGAGACGCGAGGACGGACCCTCGGATCCAGTATCCCGAGGCGGTCAGGGCCGAAGGGATTGTCTCCATCCTTTCCCTGCCCATCCGAGTGAGGGATCGGGTGATCGGGGTTCTCAAGCTGCATTCGAGCAAGGAGCGGGTCTTCGGGCAGGCGGAAATCGATTTTGCGGCTTCGCTCGCCGAACAGGGCGGATTGGCCATCGAAAACGCACGGCTGCTTGAGGACAAGTCACAGGAGGTTTCCTATCTCAAAGCCGTTACGGAGGTGGCGAAGGCTGTCGGATCAACCCTGGACGTGAAGGAGATCCTCGACCTGATTGTGAGCAAGGCGATCCGGATACTGGGATTGAAGGGATGCTCTCTTCGGCTTCTCAACCCGAAAACCCGGCAGCTTGAGCTGACCAGTTCGAGCGGCCTCAGTGCGGCGTATCTTAAGAAGGGTCCCGTCGATATGGACCGCAGCATTGCCAGCAGCATGCAGGGTGAAGTCGTCTGGATCGAAGACGCCACGAAGGATCCAAGGCTTCAATACCCAGATCGAGCTCGCAAGGAGGGGATTGCTTCCATATTGTCAGTTCCGATGCTTCTGAAAGATCAGGTCATCGGTGTTTTGCGCCTGTACACGTCGACCCCGCGAAGGTTTACAGCTGCTGAGACTGAATTTGCCAAGTCCATGGCTGAGTTTGGTGGGCTCGCTCTGCAAAACGCCAAGCTCCACGAGAATCTTCGTGAGGACTATGAGGCGGTTTTGAAGGATTTTCACGTCTACAAAGGATACACGGGCGGGCTGTGACCCGTTCTCCATTTGTCGTGGTGCCTGGCCGAAATCATTCAAGCGATCCAAGATCCCGTATCAATTTCAAGACAGCCAATTCCTTGGCTCGGGCCTCGACGTCGACGGTCGCCGTGAGGTCCATCCAGAACCTTGGAAAGTCACTCATTTCCACATAATCCGCGTGCCTCCTTGGATTCTTGGTCTCCCAACCCTGCTCGGGAGACGAGATGTGAAAATATGGCTCCCGTCCCGCCTCGGCCCAGGTCTCCACTGCAAGCCCGGTTGCTTCTTCAACGGTCAAACCATCGGGATGACAGCGATGGTGGTGGACATCGTACACGAGGGGGATGCCGAGGTCTCCGCACACTGGATGGAGGTCTTTGACGGTATAGATCACATCGTCATTTTCCAGAGTCAGGCGTTGGCGAACCCTGTCCGACAGCTTTTCGAAATTCCTGCGAAACCTCTGGAGGGCTGCTTCCTTGTCGCCGAAAGCTCCGCCACCGTGCAGGTTGATGACATCCGCACCGGTCAGCCCTGCAACCAGCCCCTGATATTCAAGCTCATCTACGGATTTGTCGACGACCTCAGCCTTGGGAGATGAGAGGTTTACGAATTGATCAGGATGGAAGCTCAGACGAATATCATGGATCGCTCGGTAATCTTCAACTCGAGCAAGAAATCCCCGAATTCCGGCGGCATCGGGGAGATCGTCAAGCTTGTAACCCACATCGGGGTGAGTGTAGCGGGGAAAGATGGGAGAGAGGATTCGAAACGCCCCGATGCCCATTTTGGACACGGCCTGTACAGCACTGAACAGACTTTCTGCGTTGGCGAGACAGATTTCGGAGAGCTTTGCCAGCTGCTGGGAACGGCCCAGAGGGGAGAGGGCCTTTGCTGTGATGTGACGAAAGCGAATGGATTCTCGACTGAAAACACAGCACAGTCCAAATCGTAACACGACTCTCTCCCGCACAAAAACCCTGCAGAACGGCCATGAGCATCCGCGGCGCTCACCCCCATGCATGGAAATCTATTTCCATGGTAAACACCCCAGATATGGTCCCGCGCCGCGTCTATCTCTAGCCCTGGCCCAACAGCTCCTTCTTGAGGGAATCGCTCAGAGGCCTCTGGCCAAGCCACATGGCGAAGACCGCAGTCCCAAAGTCTCTGCCCTCGATTGCACCCACTTCGATTCCGTTCAAGGAAAGCAGGGTCCCTTTTCCGGGAATGTAAGTCAGAGCGTACCGGTCACCGGGCTTCACGTCACGGTACAAGGCATTGAGCTGGTCGATGCGGGGCCTCAGGTTCCTCAGAGTCATCGTGTCCACATTTTCACTGAGCAGCTTCTCGGTCAGCTTTGCAAAGTCACGGCCGGAAATCGCGTGGAAATATTCGATTTCAAGTCGCTTGGGCACATCCGACAATACCGCATCGGGACTGATTCCCTCTCCAAGGTACAGCGCAGCAACGCTTACCTTCACGACCTTCCAGAGCGTCTTCATGCCAACCCCGTTCAGAACCATAGGGACTTCGGACGCCAAAATGCGGGGAGTGAAATAGACCCCCTCGATCAGCCGAGCGCTGACTCCCGGCGGAACAGCCAGGATAAGGATTGTCAGAACCATCAAAGATGTTGTGACCTTTATATTCTTCAACATGTCGACCACCTCCTGTTTGAGCCCTTTCAAATGTGCATGAAGATAATCACGGGATGTGAAAAGTGAAGCAAGGTTTGAGACAGCATTGAAATCGAGGGTGCACAAGGAAGGAGATGCGTCCCGGAGTGCTCGAGATTTACAGTTCAGCGGTTCCTGATGGCCGCCAGAATCGCAGCGTGCCGCTCCCGGCTGATGGGATAAGCGAGGGCCACCGTAAAAGCGACGAGGTTGCAGAGGGATGGCACGAGGGCGTAAAGCACACGGAGCATCAGCACGACGTCGGGTGATTGCTCAACACCGGGTGTGTAGCCTGACCGGCCGAGCAGAAACAGGGCCAGCCCGACACCCAACGCAGCTGCCAGCTTGCGGGCGACGGACCAGACCCCGATGTAATGCCCTTCTCTCCGCTCGCCGGTGACCGATTCATCGTAGTCGATCACATCCGCCTGCATCGCCGACGGGATGGCCAGCACTCCACCCAGTCCTATGCCCGAAAAGAAGACGAGAAGCCCATACCATGCCTCGTCTCCGGGACCGAGAAAGAACACCCCCACGAAGGCCCCCGTGTTGAGGGCCATGGAGCTCAGCCAGGCTTCCTTCTTCCCCATGCGCCGCGAAAGCGCGATCCACGCGGGGAGGAAAGCGATCCCCGTCACGAAATATAGGAGCAGGAATGCATCTGCCTTCTGAGACTGCAGGACGTATTCCACATAATAGAGAATAAGGGTTGCCGGCAGATTGCTCCCGAAAGCGCTGATCGTGTAGCTCACGAGAAGAATCACGAAAGGGCGGTTGGCGAGCGTCGTCGAAAATTCCCGAAAAGGATTCCAGGACGAAGGAGGATGCGCATCCTTCTTTTCCGGCACCAGCAGGACACATCCCAGGCACGCGGCCACCACGAGTGGAGCATAAATGAGACCGATCCAGAAGAACTTGGCCCGCTCCCCGTCTGTGCCGGAGGGCAGATCCATCAGGCTGGTGATGAGAACGGGAGAGCTCGCGGCAACCAGAGTACCGATCAGAAGGAACCCGTCGCGCATTCCCAGGAGAGCCGTCCGCTCGTCGTAATCCGGCGTGATCTCCGCTCCCAGGGCTTCGTAGGGGACGGTGATCAGGGTCCAGAAGAGGAACAGCCCCGAGATGCCGAGCCCGAACCACCATACTCCCCCTTCGGGAGCCAAGCCAGGTGGAGTGAACAAAAAGGTGATGAAGACCGCAAGGGGAACCGAAGCCCCCAGTATGAACGGCTTGCGCCGCCCCCAGGGCGTTTTCAGCCGATCGGAGATGAATCCTTCCAGGGGATCCGTGACGGCATCGAAAAGACGGACGCCGAGCAGGATCGCCCCAACAGCAGTTGCCGGGACGCCCACGATATCCGTGTAAAACTTGGGCAGGTAGACGTAGACCGGGATCCCGACCACGCTGAGGGCCAGGGCCGGAAGTGCATAGGCGAGCTTCACCTTCCAGGGGACACGGGTGTCGGCGATTGGTGACGGATCTGAGGCCATGGGGCGATTCGCTCCTTGGGGTTCGCTCCGAGCGCTCCCTGCTGTGCTCTCAGGAGCGCAGCCATCGATCCGCGAAAGAGGCGAAGCCCGTCACCAGAGCGCAGAGCACGCCACCCCACAGAGTGTCCGCCAACGCCAGCTTGAGCGGCCAGCGATCCAGAGTCGCGACGTTCGTGAAGTCGTAGACCCCGTAAAGCACCACGCCATAGACGAAGCCCCATGCCGGCGCCGAGACCAGCAACCTCTCGCCATCAACCCGGGGAAGCGCAAAAAGGAGGATGCCAAGCGGAATGAGAATGTAAACAATGAAAGCAGCCCACCACACAGGGGCCAGGGCATCCCCGTTTCTCCGCGCCAGCGCTCCCAGTTCCGATTTGTAGAAGTCGGACATGATGACCCCGAGATAGGTCAGATCCACGGCAAGGAATACAATCAACGTCAAGGCGTAGAGTTTTATTTCATGCAACATGGTTTTCATCCTTTTCAATCAAAACCTTGTTTAGGCAACCGCTCCGACATAAATTGCCACCAATATAAGGTTGAGCCGAACGCTGGAAAATAGGGCCATGATTTGGCACGGGACATGAGGTCGCGGCCGCGTGGAGACGGGAGCTCCGGGCTGATTCGGTTGGGAATCCGAACTTTGAAGTTGAGGAGGCCCCATGCAGCATGAAGGATCGAGGAGATTGGCGGTCGTAGGGGGCGGAGTATCAGGGATTGCAGCCGCTTACCTGCTGCAGCGCGCCCATGAGGTGGTTCTTTTCGAAAGGAATGATTACGTCGGCGGGCATACTCACACTGTTGAGGTGCCGTCGGGACCCGATCAAGGACTGCCGGTGGACACTGGATTCATCGTATTGAACGATCGGACTTACCCCCATTTCATGAGGTTTTTGAAGCAGCTGGGTGTCTCGATCCAGCCTACGGACATGAGCTTCAGCTACTACGATCGCACGACGGGCTTTCAGTATGCGGGGACCGATTTGAACGGGCTGTTCGCTCAGCGTGCCAATGCTTTGAAACCAGGTTTCTGGGCATTTCTCGCGGATATCCTGCGCTTCAACAGGCTCTCGAAAAAATCCCTGGTCGAGGGGAGCCTCCGCCGAAAAAACCTTGGAGACTACCTGAAACAGCAGGGCTTCTCGGAGCAGCTGATCCAGTGGTATGTCCTCCCCATGGGGGCTGCCATCTGGTCCACACCCAGAACGCGCATGATGGAGTTTCCCGCAGAGTCCTTTCTTCGATTTTGTGACAATCATGGGCTGCTGGATCTGCGCAACAGGCCCCAGTGGTATTTCATACCCGGCGGAAGCCGGACATATGTTCGAAAGTTCCTGGAATCCTTCCGTGGAGAAACGCGGGTGAGCTGCGCGGTACGGTCCATACGACGGCGCCGGGACGGGGTCACTCTGCGGCTCCCGGACGGAAGCTCGGAGGATTTTGACGGGGTCGTGATCGCCGCCCACGCTGACGAGGCCTTGAACCTCCTGGAGGACCCTCATCCCGAGGAGATCAACCTTCTCTCCCGTTGGAAGTACAATCGGAACCGGGTCGTGCTCCACACGGATGCATCCTTTCTGCCTCCGCTTCCCATGGCTCGCGCCTCGTGGAACTACGTCCGGGAGCGCAGCGGGGCAGGAGCATCGCCGGTTACCGTGACCTATTCCATGAGCCGGCTTCAAAAGCTCAAGACCGCCAGAGACTATTGCGTCACGCTCAACGCCGCGCGGCCCATCCCCGAAGTTTCGGTCATCCGGAGCCTGGATTATACGCACCCCCTCTATTCCTTTGAGGCAATGGATTCCCAGGAGCCCTTGCGGCGCTTGAACGGTCACCTAAATACCTTCTTCTGCGGCGCCTACATGGGGTACGGTTTTCATGAGGACGGATTCAGGTCCGGGCTGGACGTGGCAGCGCACTTCGGGGTCGGCCTATGAACTCCCGTCTCTTTCTGGGTCATGTCGAGCATGCGCGGCTCTCGCCGGTCCACCACCGATTCCGCTATCCTGTCTACGTCTATGGCCTGGATCTGTCGGAGCTCCCGAAGATGGATCGTGCGCTGCCCCTCTTTGGCCATAACTGCTTCAGGCCCGCCTCCATCCACGATGCCGACTACCTGGATGGTTCGGAACGCTCCATTGGGGAAAAGCTGCAATCCCATTTGGTGGCCGCCGGATGTGAAAAAGAGGCCGGCGGGATCATCCTCGTCACTTCGGCACGTTACTTTCACCGCGTCTTCAATCCCGTAAGCTTCTATTTCGTTTTTGGTGAACGTGGTGAACCCCTTTGCCATGTGGCCGAAGTCAACAACACCTTCGGCGAACGCCACCTTTACGTCCTGAAGGAACCCACTTCCCCTCGGGGCCATTATCCGGTGCGTTACACAGCCCCTAAGAGCTTTCATGTCTCTCCCTTCAACAACATGGAAGGGATCTACGAATTCTGTTTTGGCGACATCACCAAAACACTTGACGTGAGCGTGCGGCTCCAGCGAGAGGGAAAGACCGTCTTCGAGGCCCGGCTCAAAGGAAGTCCCCTGGAGCTCACTCCGTTGAACCAGCTTCGTGTTTTTTTCAGACATCCGTTGATCCCCCATCTCACCATGCCGCGAATTCTCTGGCAAGCGGCGAGGCTCTTCTTTCTCAGGAGGCTTCCTGTGAATACGAAACCGATTCCCATGAGCCCAATGACGATCAAGCGAAATTTGCCTTCGTTCCTCGAGAAGCGATTCATGGAAGGGGTCAGCCGTCTCCTTTCGCGCATTCGAGAAGGGACGCTGAGGGTCATACTCCCGGAGGGGAAGGAGGTGCTGTTCGGCGAGCAGCTTCCCTATGCGGGGGCCACCCTGATGGTTCACGATTACGGATTCTTCCGCCGCGTCGCTCTCGGGGGGGAAATCGGGCTGGGGGAATCCTACATGGCGGGAGAATGGGACAGTCCCTCCGTCACCGACCTTTTCAAGCTGTTCATCATCAATCGGGATGCCATTCGAGAGGAAGGCACGCTGCTGCCCCTCGCCATGAACTTCCTGGAAGGCCTACGCCATATCGCAAGGGAAAACAGCCACTTCGGCAGCAGTCGCAACATTGGGAAGCACTACGACCTCAGCAATGACTTCTTCCGCCTTTTTCTCGATGCATCCATGACCTATTCGTGCGGCATTTATCACACGGGCGAAGAGACCCTGGAGGAAGCCCAGCGGAACAAGCTGCAGGCCATGATTCGGAAAGCTCGCCTCGGAGCCGGCGATCATGTGCTCGAAATCGGCTGTGGCTGGGGAGCCTTCGCTCTTGAAGCCGCTCGTGAGACCGGCTGCCGCGTGACGGGAATCACCATTTCAAGGGAGCAATACAAGCTTGCAAGGCAGCGTGTTGTGGAGGCGGGGCTTGAGGACCGCGTCGAGATCCTTCTGAAAGACTACCGACAGGTCGAAGGGCGGTTTGACAGGATCGTTTCCATCGAAATGCTCGAGGCCGTCGGGCACCGGTACTTTGGGGATTTCTTCAGGTGCTGCGACCGGTTGCTGGCACCCGACGGAATCGCCGTGCTGCAGACGATCACCGTCCCCGACCACCGCTATGACCAGTACCGGAAAGGCTGCGACTGGATTCAGAAGCATATCTTCCCCGGAGGCCACCTGCCGTCCCTCGGTGCGCTCTGCGGCGCCATGGCCGGAAGCTCCCGTTTTGTGGTGGAGCACGTTGAAAACATCGGCATTCACTACGCCCGGACCTTGCGGGAGTGGAGGGAGCGTCTGGAGGGGAGCCTGGATCGCGTGGCGCAGCTCGGCTTCGACAGGACTTTCCAGCGTAAGTGGCTCTATTACCTGTCTTTCTGTGAAGCGGCGTTTGAAACGCGAAGCCTCGGGGACCTGCAGCTGGTTCTCACACGACCTTACAACGTGAGTCTGGACGCGATGCTTTAGCGGTCGCGTCTCTTGAGTCGGTAATGGGAAACGAGCCATTCGTTTCCCTTCCGGTACCCGAAGAGCTCCGAGCAGGCGAGGAGGAAGAGCCGCCAGCGATTGAGCCAGAGTGCAGCTTGGGATGATCCGTAGACCTTCTCCAGAACGGCAAGAGCCTCCTGTCGATGGTCGTCCAGTCGTTCGAGCCACGCTTCCAGCGTCTGGGAGTAATGACGGCCGCTCACCCTCCAGTGGTCCTCCACCAGGAGGTGCTCCTGAAAGTGCAGGATCAGGCCGTCGGAAGGCATCATGCCGCCGCTGAAGAAATGGCGCCCCATCCAGTCCTCCTCGCTTTCACTTCGAAAGAGGTAGGCCGCCTCCCGGTGTGAGAAATGATGGACAAAGAGGCGGCCTCCAGGCTCGAGCCACCCGGCAATGCGTTCCAAGAGCCGCTCCCAGTTGCGCATGTGCTCGAACATCTCCACCGACACCACGCGATCGAAACCCCGATCCGTGCTGAATTCGTTCATGTCGGCCGTGACGACCTCGAGGTTGTGGATCCCGTGCTCGGCGCAGCGATCCCGGATGAATTCCCTCTGGCCCTTTGAATTGGAGACGGCCAGGATACGGCTGGCCGGATAGCGGGCGGCCATCCAGAGGGAGAGCGACCCCCAGCCGCACCCCAGCTCCAGAATCCCCATGCCGTTTTCTATGGCGGCACGGTGACAGGTGAGCGCCAGCATGGCCTCCTCGGCCTGCTCCAGTGTCGTCGCTCCCGGACTCCACAACCCGCTGCTGTATTTCATCCGGGGCCCCAGAAAGATGCGGAAGAACTCCGCGGGAACCTCGTAGTGCTGCTGGTTGGCAAGCTCCGTGTGGAGAGCGATGGGGCTGGTGCGCATGCCATGAATCAGTCTGCGAAGCGCCTCTCCCTCGCGCTCCACGTCGCTCGCCCTCTCCTCGCGAAGCGTCTTCTCGTGCAGCCTGCGGATGCCCCATCGGATCACATGATCGGGCAAGCACCCTTGCTCTGCAATTCGGACGGGAATGTTCATCGGCGCCTCCTGCCGGGAAACCACGGGATGAATGCGCTGGTGCTCTCGATGTAATCCCGATACTCATCGCCCCTCTCCAGCATGGCTTTCTCCAGCAGGGTCACGCCTGAAACCTTGAGCAGGAGAAACGTGATAAGAAGCGGACTGATAACCGTCCATGCACTGCAGGGAGTGGACAGGGCGACAGCATACATTCCCCACCACATCAGGGATTCGCCGAAATAATTGGGATGCCGGGTGAACGCCCACAGACCCGCCCGCATGACCTTGCCCCTGTTGGCTGGATCTGCTTTGAAGCGGGCCATCTGAGCGTCTGCCACCGCCTCAAAGATGAATCCAACCAGCCACAGCAGGAATCCGATTCTGTCGAGAACGGTCATGCGCTCCGGAGACATGGATAGCTGCCCTGCCTGAACCGGGAGGGAAATCACCCAGAGGATCACCCCTTGGAGAAGGAAGACGGTAAAAAGGCTCATCCACCAAAAGCTTCCTCCCCGCTTCTCGCGCATGGCCGCATAGCGGGGATCCTCGGGTTTTCCGCGCTTTCGGCCGTAGAGGTAAGCTGAAAGGCGCAACCCCCAGAGGGTCGTGAGGGCAACGATCAGAAACTGGCGCGGAGGAAACCCGTCCGCGAACAGACAGGTTCTCCAGGCAATCAGCACGAATCCCAGACCCCAGAAGCTGTCAACAATGCTCACATCCTTCAACCGTACACTCACGACCCAGATGCCCAGCATCATGAGCAACACCCACACCAGGTTACCCAGCAATATCTCGCTCATCGGCATGCACTCCTCACTGATCGGACACCCCGAATTCAACAAATTGTCAGGGCCCTTGACTGTTCTTTGACTTAATATCCCTACTGGCTCGAAGACCTCCCTGGCTGTTAAGGCTTGCCAAGGGCCATAGGGGGGCGAATGAGAGTCTAATGCTTTCTGGTTCATTCCCTTTTCATGAAATTATCCATGAAATTATAATCATGGTTGCACTGTTTACCGGCAATATCCTGTCAGCTATTTGATTGAGGTAGGCAATGCACCTACAAAAAGAGAGGCTATCGACTGGCAGGCAGGGGGGGCAGCACAGCAGAAGTTGCATGGAGCTTCTGCAAAGCTGACTGAAATGGTAACCGTATCGCAGAAGGCGATCAAAGGAACCAGAAAGGTCTCGGGAAGCCTTGGGGGTCTGCTTCCATCAGATCGGCTGTGGCTAGCTTCTTTCTGAGGTTGCGCAGCTTTTCGTCGACCTCAGAAAGAGGCTTTTGTTCTTCAATCACGATGAGAAAGTCCAGGTCGTTTCCTGACCCACCCTTGGCAACGGAGCCAAAGAGGATGATAGCCAGGGGATCCAGCTTTTCTCCGATCTCTTCCGAGACCTGCAGTGCTTCCTGAATGCTTGGCATTCGGTCTCTTTTTCCGTTGAAGTCCGAAAGGTTCGTGGTCACAAGTCACATTCTCATTATCCATTGATTCTGCGTGGAAACAACCATATTTCGGTTGGGCTCTGAGGAAATGAGCTCAAGATCCCCGAAAGTTCTATCATGGTGCCTCCAACAGCACGCGGCGGCATTGCTTTCCCCGACGGGGATCTGGAGTACGAACTCTTTGAAATGAAGGACTGTTAGTAGCCAACGGGGCTTTTGAACCTTGAGGAGTCGGACAATGCTATTCTTGCCTCGGTGCGTCCACCTGTCTGCATGCAAAGCTCCCGACTTGGTTTTCCTGTCTGTTCGACTTGAAGGCCAGTAACGCCACTCATCTGGTGGGGTTCTCTCCGCTTGTACCCTCTGGATCGCACCGGCTATTCAGGGCCTTCTCATTTGACACGCCCTGTTGTCAACTGCTAATCTTGAATAGCCTGAAAGCTGCTTCCATTGTATCTGTTTACCTTTCAATCGCCAAAAACACAGGACAACCAAAGCTGCGATGTGGGGGAGAAGTGTGAGCAATAATGCAAATTGGCGGACCTTGACGGATTGAACAACAAACACAGGGGGCCTGCTCGTGAGGGATTTCAGTTTCGGTGAAGTACTGGGGTTATTGATGAAAACAGCACCCTTCTTGCTTTTTCGTTTTCTCGTCTATTTCGGCATCACTCTGGCCTTCGTGATCATAACCGGCGTGGGGGCCGGTATCGGCTACGGCATAGGGGCCATCGCAAAGAATGCGGCGGCCGGAGGCACGTGGGGCGGGCTGGTCGGGTTTGGTGTTGCCTCATCCATCATGTATTTCACCCGTGAGTATCTGCTCTACATCGTCAAGGCCGGGCATATCGCCGTTCTGGTTGAGCTGTTCAAAGGCCGAGATATCGCTCGCGGCATGGGCCAGATCGAGTACGCTCGCCGTCAGGTGCAGGAACGATTTGCCACCTCTGCCGTGCTTTTTGGACTGGACCAGTTGATCAAAGGCGTCCTGCGGGCTTTCAACAGAGTATTTCTCAGTATTACCAGCCTCTTGCCGATCCCCGGCGCCGCCGGCGCCATGAAGTTCTTGGATACCATCATTACCCTTTCCCTTACTTATCTTGACGAAGTCATCCTCGCCTATCTTATGAAAACCCGCCCCGATAATCCGTGGGCAGGAGGCCGCACCGCACTCATCCTGTATGCCCAGAACTATACCAAATTCCTCAGGAACGCGGTATGGCTGGCCATTATTATCTGGACGGCAACGCTTGTAGTCTTTCTGCTGGTACTCGGACCGGTGGCACTACTGGTCGGTCTTTTTCCGGGCGCGGCCGGACCGCTTACGCTGATTGTGGCCCTGGTCTTTGCGTGGGGCATCAAACAGGCAGTCATTGAGCCCATCGGCATGACCGCCTTGATGCAGGTCTACTTCAGAGTAACCGAGGGGCAAATCCCCAACGCTGAATGGGAAGCTGAGCTGGAAAAGGTTTCCTCCCAGTTCAGGGAGCTCAACGAAAAGGCAGCAGCCTGGTTCGGTGAGAGCCAGGGGCAAGACGTTCGGCAGGGCTCAAAGGCCATTGAGAGCTGAGGTTCATACAAAGGAGGGATGATACTTTGGGAGAGAAAGGAAGCAAGAACAAGATCAGGTCGAACCTGATAAGAATGAAGATTATCCTTGCCGGAGTCAGGATTCTGCTGATCTTCTTGTCAACTGATGTGTCTGCCATCGATAGAGAGGTCCAATGAGATGACAGCCATCCCCGAACTGCTCAAAACTCTCGACCTCAATGGCTGAAAAGTCCAAATGGACATATGAGAAAGGTTGGAAATAAAAAAGGGCTCAGAATCTCTCTAAGCCCTTGAATTTGCTTGGTAGCGGGGGGAGGATTTGAACCTCCGACCTTCGGGTTATGAGCCCGACGAGCTACCTGACTGCTCCACCCCGCGCCGATCTTTCTAAAATATTAAACCTGAATTGATTTGTCAACAGGATCCTTGCTTTTCGATTTGGGGAGGGGGCCCTAACTGATGCCTGCTTTGCTCGTACGGCGAGAAGACGATGAGGAAGAGCTGTATGTGATTGAAAAGGAGGTGGTGACTCTTGGCCGAAACCACCCGGCCAGCGGGATCATCAATGATATTGATCTGCCCGACCGCACGGTCTCGCGCCGCCATGCACGCATCGTTCAGGATGGCGGGATGTTCTACATCGAGGACCTTGGCTCTGAAAACCGCGTGTTTGTCAACGACCGTCCCGTGAGAAGAGTGCCTCTGGCTGACGGCGATTCCATCATTATCGGCCAATACATGCTGATCTTTCAGTCCAAGCAGGTGAAGACGGTGGACCCGGAGGGCTTCCTGGTGGGGCCTCTGGACCTCTGCAAGACGATGGATCTCAACTATCTCATCCTGCAGAGGCTGAGCAACCTGCTGATCACCGTAACCAGCGTCAAGGATTTCTTGCGGGCGGCAATGGATTTGATCCTCCAGAGTGTTCGGGCTCGCTCGGGGGTGCTGCTTCTCAAGAACCCTGACGGCAGCTATGAGGAGATGCCGACCGCAACCCTGAATGCTCCATGGAGCCGGAGCATGGTGGCGCACGCGGTTCAGAATCGTCGTTCGATCCTGACGGGCGAGGAGTTCTCGGCCAGCGACACCATGGTGTCACGAGGCGTGCAGTCGGCGCTCTGCGCGCCTTTAGTGCATGAAGGTGAGGTGCTCGGCGCCATCTATCTGGAGGATTCTCAAGACGGTCAATTCTCTGAAGATGGTCTCATCATCTTGACGGTTATTGCCAACCAGATCGCTTCAGGGATCGAGAAGGCAGCCCTCAATGAGAGGCTTTACCGGGAGGTGCTGAGGCGCAAGAACCTGGAGCGGTTCATGTCGCCCCGTGTGGCCGAGCGTATCGCCCAGGACTGTTCGAATCAGGAGGAGCTTGCTCTGAGAACCGAGAAGCTCACTGCGACCATCCTCTTTGCAGACATCCAGGGGTTTACACTCCTCAGTGAACGATTGGACGCGGAAGAGATTGCGCACCTCCTTACCCGCTACTTCACCCTCATGACGGATGTTCTCTTTCGGTGGGAGGGGACCCTCGATAAGTATCTGGGAGATGGGCTTCTGGCGATCTTCGGGGCTCCGTTTCAGTGCGACGATCACGCGTCACGCGCGGTTCAATGCGCTCTCGAAATGCTGGAGCAGCAGGAGAAGCTTTTGGTGAGCCTGCCGGCGGATCAGCGTTTTGCCATTCGGATTGGGGTCAACACGGGAGAAGTGGTGGCAGGATATCTGGGCTCGCCACAGCGCATGGAATATACAGTTCTTGGAGAACCCGTCGTCGTGGCATACCGCCTTCAATCACTGGCGGACCCCGGTACGGTGTACCTCGGCCGCCCCACGTATGAGCTGGTTAAAGATGGTTTCGATGTCACCTATGTGGATCGAATCCAAACTCCCAAGGGACGGCGCGAAATCGAGGTCTACCGCCTTTGTCCCTCTCATGAGGCCACTTTGCCGCCGCCATCGGGCAAGTTGCAGAGTGGATAGAGGTTGCCGGGGTATGCGTGCGTCAGCCTGGCAGCGGCGCTTCCCACCGGCGGCTGGACCCAAATCCCGCGTGTCGGATTCCGTTCAAGCCCTCATCAGAACAGTCAGGACGGCAGGGATAGCTGTTTGCGAGGGGGGTGCGACCTCCACGGAGGCGGCTGACGGGAATGGGTGGAATCCGGGAGTCTGGCTCGCAGGAAATCGACCGCCTCGGCGACTGTCAAGCCGATGGCAGACAGACACAATACCAGGAAAGGGGTCAGAACAAACCACATCATGACAGGTTCCTCCTTTGAATGAGGTGGGGCACTGCCTTGGCATCCCTGCCCGCTGCTCACTACATGCAGGGTTGATGGCCGTCGAGAAGACATCTGTTTCATGCGACCAGGAATGCGCCTCTTCATGATGATCACCGCGCTGAGCCTGCAACTGACAACAATCCCGGGAAATCAGACTCCACAGAGATTCAGGATTTGAGTAAAGATGGAAAGCGCAGATCAAAAGGGTTGGGATTCTGCCCACAAAAAAATTATAGCCCCCTCAAAGCTCCAGGTAAATGTCATCCTTTTGACGATTCACTCCGAAGTGGGTGGCACCGCCTCCTGGCAGGTCATGGCACGTTCACTTTTGCCACCAGGGTCCTTTTGATGAAAGGTGCTTTTCGGGATGCCGCTTGGGCTGCAGTCCTTTCTCTTCGGCTCCTTCCCGGGCTGGCCGGGCAGGAATCATCTGAATGCTCTGAAGGAGCCTCCTGGTCTTCGCCAGTTCGGCTCCTGCCGCTTTCAGACCTGTTTCAGGCTCCTGCCGCTTCGACTCCGCTGCCCGAAGATACTCGCATTCCTTGCGCAGTTCGCCCAGCTCAATGAAGAGCCTCTCGTATCGTTCTCGACTGACAGTTACGGCACCCCTTGCCATTGTCTGTGAGGTGGTCTCAAATAGGTGTCGCAAACAGGTTGTCTCTCGGTCCTTCCTGTTCTATGGTTTTCTGAAATAGTTGCCTGTTCTTGTAAGGATTCGCCTGGTTTGCTGGTCTCTTGTACTACAGGATTCTGATTTTCCGATTCCTGGAGCATCCTGGAATCTGGAGTTTAGTCCGCGTGGACGGGGTAAGTTTCCGTCCTTTTTGCATAGCAGGATTTCTTTGAGCTACTCCTATGGAGTGTTGTCCGTGAAAGGGGCATTGTCGGGTCGATTTTGGCTCGACTGAGGGTCGACGGAGCCGGTACTGATCCGGTTCGGGTTAAGGATTAAGGATGAAAAAGTCAGATCTGCAAAGGCTCACCGAAAGTGTGAAGAGTGCTGAGGCGGTAATGGCCGCTCTCGAAAAGGGGGAATGCACCACTGAGCAAGCCATCGACAAGACCTTGACGTTCATCGGGGAGTTCCAATCCCTTGCGAGCTCTCTGGGTTCGAAGGGTTTGGCGCAACTCGGCAAAATGCTTCAAAAGTTTGGTTCCGTTCCTTCTCCGGGTGCGGAACATTTGACGACGCTGTCTTATGCTCTGAGTGTTCTGCGCAAGGGAATGGAAGATGCGAGTGCGGAGGGATTGCGCGCCGCCATGGTCGAGTGCCTGGAGGTTCTGGGTGTGGAACCATTGGAGATGTCAGTTCCCTATACGTCCGAATCTTCGAGCAAGGATAAGGCTGGTCGTGAGCAGTCCTGGTCGGTCGATGCCATTGAGGCTGAGAGACCGCAGAAGAAACCAGTACCTCCTCCCCGTGATCCTGCCCATGTCAAATCGCCCGTGGTTGCGAAAGAACCCCCTTCGCCACTCGGCAAGCCTGTTCAGAAGCAGGCTGCAGAACCGGCCAGGCCCACCCCAGACGCCGCTCTTCCCGCTCAACAGGAGGTGCGCCGGCTTGCTGGCAAACTGATTGCGACTCCCGGCCCCGACGAAAACACCGCGCGCATTGAACTGCCCAAAGAAAGCCTTGAGAAGGTGGAATATCTGCTCTGCCCCTTCGATGCAGAAAACCCTTTGACTCAGCAGCTTTCGGACGGCGATGAACTGTTGCAGGATATTTTGAAAGAGGTCAATGCATTCATGGCGTGCCTGGTTGAAGGGGACCTCGAAGAAGCTCAATCCGCCCTCGAGACCCTGGCAAATGTGCAGGGAGATACGGGGCTGTTCAATGAAATCGGCTCCATGGCCAGAAACCTCCATACCTCCCTGCGAAACTTTGCACAGACGCTTGACCCTGGGCTGAAGGAAATGGTTGAAGACAGGCTGCCGGATTCGGAGCATCGCCTGGAGCACATCATCGAGTTGACGGAAAGTGCCGCCAACACCACCATGGATCATGTTGAATCCATTCGGAAGCGGATGGAAGCGGACCAGGCCAAACTGAGGCAATTGGAGCAGCATTTCGCTCGGCTGAAACCTATGGGGGACAGCGCTCATCAGCGTATGAGCGAGAATTCGAGATTGGTCCGGGAGTTGAGGAGCTCTTTTGAACGAATCGAAGAGGATTTAGCCGTCATTTTGACCTCACAGGGCTATCAGGACCTCACGGGGCAGATCATCAGCAAGATTGTGAGCTCCCAGAAAGAAATGGAGGCCAAATTGGTGAAGCTGGTGAGTTACTTTGGTGGCAAGGTCAGACGGGAAGCGGTTAAGAAGAAAGATGAGCTGTACGGACCTGCGCACGCCAAAAGCGATGGGGCCGTGCATTCACAGGATGAAGTGGATGCCCTGCTCGCAGAGTTCGGTTTCTGAAGGCCCCCCCTTGACGCGCATGTTAATATATAAACGGAAAGACCCTCTCTTTCCTCCTCCTGAGGGGGCCGGGTTTTCCTCCTCCTTCCCGGCTCCCTCACTCCACAAATCCCAAGCGGTCAGTCTTGATTTCCTCGAGTCCGGTGCAGCTCGGCTGTAATGGCATGGGACGGCTGCTGCTGAAAGGCGCCTCCGTGGTTTGTTGGTTGAGCTACCGGTCGAGAGTAGGGTTCTGCTTCAAAAAATGGGGTATTCCACCTATTTACATGCACAGCTTCGTGAATATAGTTGAGGCTGCTCATAGCAGACGGAGGGCCTGCCCCTGATTGTCCTTCCTGTACCCATGAATTAAGCCTGAGACCGGTGAGTGGCCTATGCGACGATTCAGAAAGCTGGCGGAAAGTAACCCCCAAAAGCGGGAGAAGGCGAAGCATCGTGCACCTGGTGAATTCATCCGTAAAGTGATGAGGGGTGCAGAGCTCAGCCCATTGTGGAAAGCGTGTCATGCCAGGAAAGACAGTGCAGTGGATCTTTCGTGTTCTGGCATGCGACAGCAGATCATCAGTTCCTATCTCAATACCCTTGAATGCCTCAAATCACCCATCCGCAGCGAATCCGAGCTGCCCTTTCCCAGGCACGACATCCGATCCGCCATTGTGGAGGAGTTGCTTCTGCATCCCGATAGCGATCTGCGTGGCCATCTTGAAGTTGCCTATGCCGAGATCGAGTCGTTCATTCCCGTGAAGGAATATGAGTTGCTTCAAAGATTTAAAGAAACCTGCTCCCATGCGGAGCAACTGGCTGAACGGGGAGCTCCGAAGGACATCGTTGCCGGTTCGCGTCTCATGGAACGGATCCCTGGCGAAGAAGCGGTCGGAGTGTTGGAGAGGACCTCGAAGGCGATGAGGGAGCAGCTCGAGATCATCCGATCCATCGGATTGCTGCATGTGCCCATGGGATTCGAGAACGCCTCTTCCACCTGATCTCGTTCGCGGATCGCTGCTCCTGAGGATCTCAGGATGAGGGATCCGCCGATTGAGAGATCCATTCCGGAGCGGACCGTTCACAAGAGATCGACATCCTCATCTGTCACTTGCTGCCATATCCTCTCATGCATCGAGGCAGAGGCCATCGCTCTCCTTGAATGCTGTTCTGCGTTGGCAATTCAAGGATCCCCGCGCCTTTTGACGAAAAGCCCATCCTCACGATAGATTCTGCTCAAGACTCGACTCAGATCATCGTCCGAGAATGCCATGGAAAGCCTGAGTGCTTCAAAGGCCTTTCGCAACAGCTCGATGCCGCTCTGCATTGACGGAGCAGCCAGAGAATGGGCGAGGGTGTAGTAACCCCAAACCTTGAAGGGGAGGTCATAGCTCTCCCGTTCCGACAGTTCGAGGAAATCATAGATGACGGAGCTTCCTTCTTCGAAGAGATAGCTCCGTTCTCTGATGGGCAGGGAAACCTCCTCCACCTCGAGCCCCAGGCTGAAGATCGAGGCCAGATAATCGCGCAGCTGCCAGACTTCTGTCTCTGAAAAGTAGCGATCGATCGTGCGCTCGAGATGCCTGCGCTCACGATCCCCCAGCGCCGCATATTCCGCAATAGCTGTGGAATAATCGATGTGGGCAGCTGTTCGGTCCAGGCAGTACCAGTTGAACTTGACTTCAGTGTAGATCAAATCACCCTTGGCAAAATCACCTGTGGAATATGCCCGGAAGAGACGGGGACCATGTTCACCGGGTCCCTTTTCTCTGTCTTTTCCTCCCTGGATGACTTGAAACCTTCTTGCCATGATGGGGCTCCTGCAGCTGCGAGGTGAAGGCGCGTTCAGAGCTTTCGGGACGCCTCAAAAAATAGTATAAGTTCGATCCAGGAGTGGGGGGAGAGGCCCATGGCTTTTGATTTCCCATGCGACAATCGTTGAGGTGGGACTGCAGTCTCTCGCGCTCCTTCGGACCGGGATCGGGTGCTGGATGGTTTGAAGACGGTCTGGGAACCTCCTTTGCATTTCAGCAAAGGGATTTCCCATGGCGTCTGAAGGGCCGTCAAAACAGCTCGGGACCTCAACAACACAGCCAGCTTCATCATTCATGACAGGGGAGACGTTCATGCTGAGGGCCAAGGACATCATGTGCCGGGATGTAATTACGGTTTCACCTGAAGCGGGAATAACCGAAACCGTACAACTGCTGCTGGAAAAGCGCATCAACGGACTTCCTGTCGTGGACCAGAAAGGTCGTCTCCGGGGCATTATCTGTCAAAGTGATCTCATTGCACAGCAGAAAAGGGTGCCCATTCCATCGGTGTTCGCCATGCTAGGCGGTCTGATCCCTCTGCAATCTCCGCGCGATTTGGAAAAGGAGGTGCAGAAGATCGCCGCTATCCGCGTGTCCCAGGCCATGACTGAAAACCCTGTTACCGTCGGTCCGGAAACACCCCTGGAGGAAATCGCCACCCTGATGGTTGAGAAAAAGTACCATACTCTTCCGGTGGTTGACGAGGGGAGGCTCATCGGGATCATTGGAAAGGAGGATGTCCTGCGCACCCTGATGGCCCAAAATGCGCCCGGGGAAGCACACTGAACAGAACCGTTGCCTGCCTGCCGTTGCTGTCGGAGTCTTTATCGACTCAAGCGGATCTCATGCTGCCCACGTCTTTGATGTCACAGACGGGCTCATTCCGGTAGTCATCCCATGAGATCTGGAAGATCACATCGCGGGAGCTTCCGTTCCGCCATTGGGCCAGGTCGGGTCTTTCGACGCCACGCCAGAGTATTCCGCGAACCCGATTCGCGAGCAAAACTCGAAGGTGGTTTCGATGTTGCCCGAAAACCCCTGTCGCCTGGATCCGTGAGTTTTGAGCCAGGAATGTCGGCGCGGGGTTGCCGATCCCGTGCGGTTCGAGCTCCTTCAGGGCCTGAACGAGCTCACAGGTAACCCAATCCGGATTGATGCACACGTCAACGGGTCTTCGGATCTGAAAAAGTGCTGCGGGCTGGAAGGACACGACATCCTCCAGTCTGGAGGCGAATTGATCGATGAGCTGTTCCTCCAGGGTCAGGCCGGCCGCCATCCGATGGCCTCCCCACTTGATGAGCAGGTTATCGCATTCAGAGAGAGTGTGGTGCATGTCCAGACCGGGAATGCTGCGGGCTGAGCCTCTGGCGATTCCCGTGGCCGGGTCGATGGATAGAACGACTACGGGGCCCGAATGAAGCTCCTGTTGGATTTTGGATGCAATGATACCGACGAGGCCCAAAGGCCACTCCGGATCCCCGATCACCAGCGTCCGACGTCCTGTGGGAAATGCTCCGAGCCGATTTCGGATCTCGTCCATGATTCGTTTCTCTTGGTCTTGCCTCTGGATGTTCAGCCGATTGAGCTCCCATGCGAGTCGGGCGCCCTGGTCTTCGGCCTGGCACATGAAAAGGTCATAGGCCATTCCCGCATGTGCGAGCCGGCCGGCTGCATTGATGCGGGGGGCGAGTTGATAACCGACATGGTGGGTGGTGAGGTGCTTGCCGCCCAGGCCGGCAGCATCCAGCAGCCGGCGAAAAGGTGCGGATGCCTTTGCGTTGAGGGACGCCAGTCCTTGATGCACCAATATGCGATTGCCCTCTATGAGCGGCACCATGTCGGCGATTGTGCCCAGAGCAGCCAGTTGCAGGTATTTGCCCCCCAGTCTGGGGCGGGGGAGGCTGTCTCCAAGAGCCCGTCT
The DNA here is from genome assembly GCA_964557955.1 of uncultured Syntrophobacteraceae bacterium. Lineage (GTDB taxonomy): Bacteria > Desulfobacterota > Syntrophobacteria > Syntrophobacterales > Syntrophobacteraceae > JALOOX01. The sequence continues at coordinate 25,766 of CAZLCS010000002.1, read as the reverse complement.
CAGGCGGGTCAAGAAGAGAAGCGTGAGTCCCGATGCGCAAAACTCCTTGAAGAGAGACGGGCATCCCGGCTGCTTGGGATTCACCAGAACATTGGCCGGAGCCGTACCGTTTTCCGGAACTTCGTGATGGTCGAGGACGATACAGTCGACTCCCTTGCGACGCGCCAGGGAAATCGAGTCGAAATCGCGCGTTCCGCAGTCCATGGCTACAAAGAGAGATGCCCTTGGGTGGGCTTCCACTGCCCGCGAGGGCATACCGTAGCCTTCGGCTCTGAGGGGAATGAAGGTCTGAAAGTCGGCGTAGCCGATCTCCTGCAGGAACAGGGACATCTGAGCGAGAGAGGTAATTCCGTCACAGTCATAGTCGGAAACCAGCACAATCCTGTTTCGCCGGACAATATGGTGAGCCATGAGCGCTGCCGCCTCGTCGATTCCCTTCATGGCTGCATACCTGGCGAGATCGCCTATCTTGCAGCTCAGGTGACCGGGTTCCATGGCCCGATTCTGGAGCAGGATCTCCATCAGTTCATGGATCCCGCCGGGGCTGCGATCCGAAAGAAGCTCCCAGCAATGTTGCATACCACCCCTCTCTTTCATTGATTGAAACGGCCATTCCCAGCCAGAAATCCATACTGAACCTCGGGACAGCGGAAATCAACGGGTAGAGCAGCACACTCCAATTAGTGGAACGGAGCAGCCTTGACAACCGGATAATTTGTTTTATTAGTAATGCGTCTCAATTGCTCGAAGGAGATCGCTTTGTCACGACAACGTACTTCTCGCATGACCGTTCAACGGCGTACGATTCTCGAAGAGGTACGCGCATCCCGCTCGCATCCAACGGCGGATGAAATCTATGAACGGGTGAGGCGGCGGTTGCCCCGAATCAGTCTGGGAACCGTTTATCGGAATCTGGAGGCTCTGGCATCGCAGGGAGCTATTCAGCGGCTGGATCTTTCCGGTGTTCAACGGCGATTCGACCACAAACCCTCGCCGCATTTCCATGTTCGTTGTGTGCGATGTGGGGTGCTGAAAGATGTCGAGCTCAGGTCGTCTGCGATTTTGGATGAGCTGGTCGACGATGCAGGTGGTTTCGAGATCCTCGATGCGAGACTCGAATTTTTGGGGATATGCCCTGGCTGTCAGGGAGCAACTGAAGATTCTGGGGGCAATCCAACTGTTAAGGACAGCAATTCCAGCCATTGAAGGAGGTTTTATGCCAAGCTTGAGGGGAAGCAAGACCGAAGGGAATCTTTTGGCGGCTTTTGCCGGCGAGTCGCAAGCTCGAAACCGGTACACCTATTTTGCAGGTCAGGCCAGAAAAGACGGATTTGTTCAAATCGCCGCCATCTTTGAAGAAACCGCCAATCAGGAAAAAGAGCATGCCAAGCGCTTTTTCAAGTTCCTCGAAGGCGGTGAGATTACGGTGACTGCGGCTTTTCCGGCGGGAGTGATCGGAACGACCCTGGAAAATCTTCAGGCTGCCGCGGAGGGTGAGAACTACGAGCATACGCAAATGTACCCTGAATTTGCTCAGGTGGCGCAAGATGAGGGCTTTTTGGAAATAGCCGACGTCTTCCGTGCCGTTTCAGTGGCTGAGAAGCAGCACGAGAAGCGATACAGGGATCTGGCGGCCAACATCCAGGGCGACCGGGTGTTCAAGCGGTCCGTTCCCGTGGTCTGGCGCTGCATCAACTGCGGCTACCTTCATGAAGGGCAGGATATCCCCGACCTCTGCCCCGCCTGTGCTCACCCCAGGGCATACTATGAATTGCTTGGAGAAAACTGGTAGGAAATCGACCGGAACAGCGAGGGAGATCCATGCAGCCTGTTGAAGTCAAGAAAGATATTCACTGGGTGGGCGCCGTTGATTGGGACATTCGCGATTTTCATGGGTACTCGACTCCCAAAGGAACCACATACAATGCCTTCCTGATGATGGACGAAAAGATCACCCTGGTGGACACGGTGAAGAAGCCGTTCCTGGATGATCTGATACGGAACATACAGAAGCTCACGAGCCTGAAAAAGATTGACTATATCATTGTCAACCATGTCGAAATGGACCATTCCGGGGCGCTTCCGATCATGATCGACATGATCCAGCCCGAGAAGGTGATCTGTTCGTCGATGGGGAAGAAGGCGCTGTTGGAACATTATCATCGTCCCGACTGGCCTTACGAGGTGGTGGACAACGGCCAGACCATCAGCCTGGGCAGGAAGAGTGTTCAGTTCATTGAAGTTCGAATGCTTCACTGGCCGGACAGCATGGTATCCTATGTGCCCGAGGATCAGCTGCTCATGTCGAGCGATGGTTTCGGGCAGCACTGGGCCACTTGTGAGCGCTTTGACGACCAGGTGGACGTCAACGAACTGCTCCCGCATGCGGCCAAGTATTATGCGAACATCCTGCTGCTTTACTCGCCGCTGGTTCAGAAGCTTCTCGCCAATGTGCAAAAGATGGGGCTCAAGATCGACATGATCGCTCCGGATCATGGACTCATCTGGCGCAGCCATCCGGACAAGATCATTGCTGCCTACGACCAGTGGAGCAGACAAATCGCCAGGGACAAGGCCGTTGTGGTCTACGATACCATGTGGCACAGCACGGAAACCATGGCGCAATCGGTGGCCGATGGTCTGATCGAGGCGGGGCTCAGCGTCAAGCTCTTCAATATGAAGGTGAATCACCGTAGCGACGTCATGACGGAAGTATTGGATTCCAAAGCGGTGGTGCTGGGATCTCCCACCCTCAACAACGGCATACTCCCGAGCATGGCGGATATCATGTGCTACATGAAGGGTCTCAAGCCCGCCAACAAGGTGGGCGCGGCCTTCGGTTCGTACGGCTGGAGCGGCGAGGCGGTCAAGATCATGACAGATGCCTTGCACGAGATGAAGTTCAACGTGATCGAGCCGGGTGCACGCATCCAATTCGCCCCCAACACTGACAGTCTCAAGGCCTGCTACGAATTGGGACGCAAGGTGGGCGTGGCCGCCAAGGAAATCGTCTACTGAGGCTGAACGCCTGGATTCTTGGGCTCGAAAAGAAAAGGGCCGCATCTGCATGCGGCCCTTTTTCCTCATCCCGTCCCTATCCGTTTCTTCTCAGTTTCAGTTTCACTGGTCGGGACGAGAGGATTTGAACCTCCGTCCTCTTGCACCCCAAGCAAGCGCGCTAACCAGTCTGCGCCACGTCCCGACGAGCGTCTTCCCATGTACCATCGTTCCCGGCATGTGTCAAGCCGCTTTCAGTCGCTAGTCAGACCGGGAAGGCTGCAGCCCTCTTTCGTCATTCTGACGATTGCCTCCGAACTGCCCTCGGCAGCTACGTCTGCTGAAGGATTGGAGCCGTTATTGTCCAGGACCCTGCGGATGATCGTGGCCACGCTCTGCATATTGAGGGGCTTCATGGCAAATTCTCGAATGCCTGCCCTACGGGCGCCTTCCTCCGTGATCCTTTCGCTGAATCCCGTACACAGGATGATGGGGATATCTGATCGAATGGTCAGCAGCTGGCCTGCGAGATCGGCCCCGGTCAGGTGAGGCATCGTGTAATCCGTGATCACCAGGTCGAACTGCTCGGGGTTTTGGCGGAAGAGCTCCAGGGCCTCCAGGCTGCTCGTGCTGCTGGTCACGTGGTAGCCGAGCTGTGTCAGCATTCTCTGGACGACGACAGTCAGCATCTCCTCATCGTCGACATGGAGAATGCGCTCCGTCCCCCTCCGGAGCGGGTCGCAAGTTTCTTCCTGCGCAGCAGCACGATCCGGCACTGCAGGTAGAAAGACGCTAAAAGTCGTTCCCTTTCCCACCTCGCTCTGGACCGTGATAGCCCCTCCGTGCCGCTTCACGATCCCGTGAACCACCGCCAGGCCGAACCCCGTGCCTTTGCCCACCTCCTTGGTGGTGAAATAAGGCTCGAAGATGTGATCCATGGTGTATACATCCATGCCGCTCCCGGTATCCGTGACTTTTAGCTCCACATACAGCCCTGGTTCCATGCCAGGGGGGAGAGAGGCCTCGTCGGCTTCGAAGTTCCGATGGTTGAGGATCACTTCGAGCAGACCGCCATCCTTTTCCATGGCATGGGCCGCATTGGTGCAGAGGTTCATGAGCAATTCGTGAATCTGGGTCGGGTCGCCCATGGTAGCGACCTTCCGATTGCCGATGTGGTTTCTGATCTCGATGGTGGTTGGAAGCGAAGCTCGGAGAAATCTCTGAACTTCCTCGACAACCCGGGCGACATCCACCCTCTGGTACGTCTCTCTCGTTTCCATGCGGCTGAAGACGAGGATCTGCCTCACCAGATCCCTCGCTCGGTAGCCCGCCTTGAGGACCTGTTCAAGGTCTCCACGTGCGCCATTCTGTTCGGGCAGTTCCGCTAGGACCATCTCCGTATAACCGATGATGGCAGACAGGATATTGTTGAAGTCATGGGCAATGCCGCCGGCCAGAGTCCCGATGGCTTCCATTTTCTGTGCCTGCCTGAGCTGGGCCTCCAAAACCCTCCGCTGACTTTCTGCCTGTTTTCGTTCGCTGATATCCTTGACGAAGACGAGACTGAATTCCCTGTCGCCAAAAACCATGGTGTTCGCATGGACCTCAGCGGGGAATGTCGTATCGTCGCTGCGGCGATGCACGGACTCAAAAACCAGGGATCCTTTTCGTTTGAGGTCTTCCCAGGAGGCCGACCATGTGTCTGCCGAGAAGTGGGGATCGATATCCGGCACCGAAAGTGAGAGCAGCTCCTCCCTGGAATAGCCAAGGGTGCGGCAGGCGGCCTCATTGGCGTAGATGATCCCGGCGTCGGGTCCCATCCAGTAAATGGGCTCAGCCGCGTGCTCGACGGAAAACTGGGTCAGACGGAGAGCTTCCTCCGCACGCTGACGCTCAGCCAGTTCTTCGTGCAGTCGTTCATTGGCACTCCTCAGTTCGTCCGTACGTTCCCGGACCCGGAGCTCCAGCGAGGCATGGGTAGTGCGAAGTTGTTCCAGGAGTTTATTGAAGGCGCGGCCCAGCACGCTGATTTCGTCGTTCCCCTTGACCTCAACCGGCGTCATCCATGGACTTTCTTTGTGGGCGGCAATCTCGTTGAAGTGGGCGGCCATCTCCTCGAGACGGCGTGAAACGACAAACTTGAAGACAATGAAGATGGATCCAAAAAGGAGAATGAGCCCCGTACCCAGAATCCAGGACTGTGAGCGCAGTTCGGACACAAACGGTCCGTTCGTCGCTTCCACCGGGATGGCCACCGTGTCGAGTCCCGCGACATCTCCCACCTTCCTGTTAAAGCTTGCAGCCGACCCATAGCGCTCCACGAGGTCAGCGGGAGCGTCCTGGGGATCGCCGTGACAGCGCATGCACTCGGTCTTCATCCATTTGGGCGTGAAGTGGGCCAGGTACCGCTTGCCGTTGATCTGGATCTCCTCGGTTCGGGACTCAAGACCCGGATTTTGACGAAAGAAGTCGATCATTCGACGCTCGTCCGGATTGGCCAGATTGATGGGGTTTCGCGGATTGTCGGATGAAAAACGGATGACGTATTGTGGCAGCTTCTTTCGGACTTCTTCGAATATCTCCCTGGAGATGAAAGACGTGGACATGGTTTCCGGAATGAATGTGTCGTGGTCGACCAGCTTCTCCATGACCGGCCGGATCCTGCGTGCTGCATAGTCTCGAATGGCCAGGTTGAATTCCAGCGCGACGGCGGCCTGCTGGCTGATGAGCTCATTGGCATGCCTGCGACTGGACTCGTAAACTTGGTGAAAGACGAACGCCGAAACGGCGATGCAAAGCAATCCAAAAGGGATGAGAAACCGCGTCCCTACACTTCTCACGATGAAGCTCCCATGTTGTGTGTCTTCAACGAAATCCCCGACATTCATCGATGCGATCAAGAGAGATTCGAAGAGGCAAGCATCATGCCACCTGTTGTGGATGAGCGAGCTCTCCGGTGGCTTACCGGTCCCGGGAACTCAGGGGGGCATACCGCTTTGCATGGGAGAGACCCTGCGTCGCACACCCGACACGGCGAAGCAGCCTGGAGAGCCAACACTGCACTAGGCCAAAATTACTAATAATAGATACTTAATCTCAGCTCACCTAGGTCTTCTACTACCCAGGTAAATTTTTCTTGTGACTTAATAATATCAGTGTGGTTATATGAAAACAAATAGATTCTATGGAATTAGATAGGTTATTAGAATGATTAATGTATCAACTAATAATTCCCATAAGATCTGGGGATGGAGAAAGGAGGGAAAAAAAGAGATACCAAAAGTGAGACTTTGTTGAGCCTTCAATCAGTCTGCTCCTCATATTTCCAGAAACTGACGGTTGTACGTCTGATTTGAGAAGCTGAACGAAGTCCATTGACAGGTCGAAGTGAGGCCCCGATATGAGGGGCCGTGCACCTTAGAAAGGTGCTGTGTAAACACGTTTCAAGGAGATTTGAATGATACGAAAAGTGACCGTTATGCTGACCTTGGCCGTAGCTATCTTTGCAATGGTGACACCTAGCGTTTATGCAAAAGCAAATGGATCGATGGGAACAAATTGTGCCGCGTGTCATGGCGGAGGGGGTGGGACCACCAACCAAGCCCCCGTGGCCAACGCGGGGGCCGATCAGACGGTGACCTCGGGCAGCACGGTCGTTCTGAACGGCAGCAATTCCAGCGACCCCGATGGGGCGATCGCTTCCTATGCATGGGTCAAGTCTGCAGGAACTCAAGTCGTCACCCTCTCCAACGCCAACCAGGCCCAGGCCGGCTTTACGGCACCGGTAGTTACCGCACCAGCCGCCATCACTTTTCAGCTCACTGTTACCGACAGCGCAGGCGCTACCGCCACAGATACCTGCATCGTCACGGTGCAGCCCTCTGTGTCTCCTCCCACCAATCAGCCGCCCGTCTCCAATGCCGGCCCGGACCAGACTGTGGGGACAAGTACCACGGTCCAGCTGACCGGGAGCGGCACGGCCACGAGCGGCACGATCGTATCCTATTCCTGGCAACAGACCGGTGGAACTCCCGTGACTCTCTCCAGTTCCGCCGTCGCCCAGCCGACGTTCACGGCACCCGATGTGACTGCTCCTGTGGCGCTTACCTTCCAGCTCACGGTGACGGACGATGGCGGTCTCAGTGCCAGCGACAGCTGCATCGTGAACGTGAATCCGGCGGGTACAGGCAACACAACCCCCATCGCCAACGCCGGCCAGGACCAGCAGGTCGCACCGGGAGCTCAGGTCGTTCTAGATGGGACAGGATCCACGGATGACGGGGGCGTTCTGACGTACGCGTGGAACCAGCTCAATGGGACTCCCGTGACACTCTCGAACCCGGCTGAAGCCAGTCCCTTTTTCACGGCGCCCATCGCAAACACTGCAGTGGCCCTGACCTTCCAGCTGACCGTGACCGATGACGCGGGTCAGAAGGCTTCGGACATCTGCATCGTCAATGTCAGTGGAACGGATTCAACCATGGCGAACGAGGCGCCGTTCGCGGATGCCGGTCTGGATCAGATTGTGAATGCCAATGAGCCCGTCACCCTGGATGGCAGCGGCTCTGCCGATGTGGATGGCGTGATCGTGTCCTATCAATGGAAACAGACTCGTGGACCTGCTGTCACTCTCTCCGATCCCACGGCGGCCAGCCCCACTTTCACCGCTCCTGTCAAAAGAAGAGGAGCCAGGCTTGCGTTCAGACTGAAGGTCATGGATGACGGCGGCTTGAAATCTCGAGACGACGTGGTGGTGGCGGTCAACGCCGCATCGAGCCAGTCGGCCGAACAGCCCGTTGCAGACGCCGGTCCGGACCTGATCGTGAATCCCGGCGATGTCGTCACCCTGACGGCGGCGGCATCTACGCCCGCAGACGGCTCCATGACCTATTCCTGGAGAAAGGTTGCAGGTCCCAGGTTGAAGCTTTCCAACAGGAAGGGCATGGAGACTACATTCGTGGCGCCTCTCATGGGACGGGACGGAGGGAAGGTCACTTTCATGCTGACGGTCAGAAACGGCAGGCACCGCGCCACGGATACATGCACCGTGCAGATTGGGGGAATGAGTTTCTGATGACGGCAGTCTCCCGAAGTAACAGGCGGAGGCGCCTTGCAAGCGTCACGGATGAACAGACCTGGGGAGGGGAAATCTCATATCGACTCCTCGATGTCCTCCGTGATTGATTGAACGTCAAATGGGGAGCAGGACTCCAGAGCCCTGCTCCCCATTTTTCAAGGATTCAGCCACCAGGGATATCGGCGGTGTCGAGCTAAAAACGATAACTAACGGAGCAGGTGATGATGTGTGCCGTGCCATCTTCATAAAAATCGTCCACAAAGATCGTGGGATCCGGTGCAATGGTCTCCGTATAGGCATCGCTCGTTTCAAAAATCTCGATCATGTAACCTAGCTTCGCCGCCCAGTGCTCGGTGAAACGGTAGCGAAGCGAGGCCTTGTTGCTGATGAGTGCATTCTTCAAATCGGGGAGGTTCGGATTGTTAAAGTCGGAGGTAGCGTAGGACAGACTCGACCTCAGGTCCAGATCGAGCTTACTGGGGATCAGGGAGATGCTCGCTCCAGCAGTGACAGTGTCCACGGAGTCATCGGTTGTCAGTGCAGGTCCCGGGTCGACATCCACTTCAAGCCCGGACTGCTGGCGTGTATGGTAATCCTCGTGCAGGTAACCTACGCTGAGGGCCAGTCTTTTAATGGGTCTCCAGGTGATGTCCGCACCGGCGGCCCAGTATTGATCATCCAGCAGGCCGAACGTGGATTCGGAGTAATCGTCGAGGGCAAGGCCGAAGTTCGTCGAAAAGGTCAGGGTGCTGAAAGGAGTGAGCTCGGCAAAGAACTCCACTTTGTCCCGGTCCCGGTCAGCCATGGAGAACTTGCGCAAGAGCCTCTGCTGCACGTCGCGCTGCGCGACACCGAGATTCTGATAATCAGATCCCACGCGTGTGGAGTGGGAATATCCAACCCTGAAGAGAAGCCACGAAAGGGGCGTGTAATCTACGGAAATGCTGGGGATGTATTCGTCCGTGGCAGCCACCTCCCGCACATCTGCATCCCGCTCCCACCTCTGCCAGTTGAACCCGACGTTGAGGGACACTGGATACCGGAACTTCCATTGGCCGTTCAATCCGGCCGTGTGCTTCGTGTAAGGATACCTCTCGGCACGGAGACTCTGCACGAAAAGGACATCGCGGATGTCGATCTCGTCGCTGTCGTCTCCGAAATAGTAGAGGCGGTACATGGCTTTCAGAGTCAGCGGATCGACGGGACGGCTCACTCCAGACAAGTAAAAATTGACGATATTCACCAGGCCATCCAAATCGCCCTGGGCAGGGGGCGTGAAGGGCCCGGAGATGAAGTCTTCCGACTGGAGCCTCAGGCTGTAGGACAGGGAACTGTTGATGCGTGTCTTGTAGGGGAGGTTGAGTCCACCGGCCAGGGTGAATGTATGCGCGACACTGTCCGGCGGCAGTGAGGCGTGGGGGTCGAACAAGCCCCCTCCTTGCGGCACAGCTTTGTAGGAATCGGCATTGTCGAAGAGTGCCAGGTTGTAGGAAAACTGCAGCTGATAGTTCTGCTTCGCCAGTCCTGACGAAAGGGTTACATCATGCTGCCGCATCTCAACCGGCAAAAGAATCTCTTTGAAATTCAGGGCAGGCGGGAAGCTCAATGCGAGTCCCTTGGGGATATCGCCCTCCTTCATCGTGAGAGTGTATTCGGCTCCGAGGTCCCACTCCGGAGTCGGTGTGAAGAAGAAGGCAAAGTTCGCGCTGTCCCAGCGAACCGAGATCTCATCCTTGAGAGGAGAGAGGGTTGAATAGATGTGAGGGACCTGGTCCCACCCCAAACGGAATTCAAAAAGGCCTGGCCTTGAACTGCGCAGGAAGTAGCTTTGGTCTTCTCCGGCGATCTTGCTCGCTTGGAATTCCACCAGGTAGCTCTCATCCTTGTTGAGCATCAGCAGGTGCATGTTTCCGAGAAAAGGGTTCGAGAGGTCCTGGTATTCCTCGATCTTTCCGAGTGACTCATCCGAAGGACTGTTCAGAAAGGCCCTGAATCCGAGCTCCACTTCGCCCAGAACCTTATAGTCATAAAACGATGTCTCCGCGACAGCTTGTCCAAAACCTGACACCAGAACCGCAATCCCCACAGCAATCATGAATGCATGACGTCCCATCTTCATGACACCCTCCTTATCTCAGGAACCAACGGCCTTGTTCTGTGGGATAATTGGAGCCGTGTATGTTGAAATGGCAATCCGTGCAGATGCGGCCCACAACATGCCCTGGTGAAACCCCTGCGGCGTTGAGTGTGTGAAAATTGACGTGGCACTGGCGGCAAATCCGGAGCTCAGGGACCTTCATCAGCCTCGGGTAATTGCTCCCGTGAGAGTAATGGCAATTGGAGCAGTCCTCCATCACCGGAGGGTGCTCGAACAGAAAAGGTCCCCGCTTTTCCATGTGGCATCGATAGCAGAGATCGTTGAGGGAGTTGGCGTTGACGAGCTTCTCGGAAGGTGTGCCATGCGGGTTGTGACAGCTCGAACAATCCATCTTCCCCTCTCGAAGGGGATGATGGGAAAACCGCATCTGCTGGGCTTCCTCCGGGCGGTGGCATTCGGCGCATACATCGATGGCCCTGGGTTGCGAGAGGAGGGCTCGGTTGGGTATGTCCTGCGGCCGGGTGTGAGCCTTATGGCATTGGGTGCATGCCAGGTCGCGCCTTTCATGGGGGCTGCCTTCCCAGAACAGCAGTTTCTTTTTCAGGTGACATTTGAGACAGGCACCATTCCTCTCGCGGACCGGATTCGGACTGTTTTTCAGAAAACGAACCATACCTCCGAATTCAGTGCCTCCTGATTCGGCGTGGGCCTCACCGGGACCATGACAGGCTTCGCAGGCCATTTCCTGCGCCGAGTTTCTCGGGTGCTTGAGAAAAAGACGTCCCATGGAGGTCTTCCCCACGTCCTTCATGGTCTGCTCGTGACATTCCTCGCACCTTTTGGGACCCGCCACACCGGCTTTCTGCTCCGCCGGGGCGGCCGTATAAGACCCCAAAAATACGAATGCCGGGATAACCAGGAACGCTCCAGCGATCCATTTAAGCATCTCCTTCATAGAGCCCCCCTCATGATGGGTTTCGACCCAATCCCCTCCTTTTTTCCTCAACTGGCAACGACTCCTAAGAAGCCAGGATAGTCCAATAGGCGGATTATTGATATATTGAATTGAGGGGTTTGACCCCAGAGGGGCTCGCACCCCATAGATCAACCTCCGGCTGCAGAATCCTCGCTTTCGACGATGGCCAGGGCCTTCATCTTGCGGTGGAGGTGGCTTCTTTCCAGTCCGATTTGCGATGCAGTGAGGGAGACATTCCACTGGTTCTCTTCGAGTTTTCGCATCAGGAATTCGCGTTCAAAGGCGTTTCGAGCTTCCCGGAGAGTCGTGAATCGAAACGGATCGTTGTCGGCAGGCGGCTCCTTGAGCTGGCTCAGGAAGTCCTTGGGCAGATTCTCGGCGCGTATGATTTGCCCCGGGGTCATGATGATGAGTCGTTCAACAAAATTCCTCAGCTCGCGCACATTGCCCGGCCAGTGGTATTGCTGCATGAGGTCAATAACCCGCTCGTCGATCTCTTTCCTGCCCATTCCCGTCTGGTATGCCATCTCGGTCACGAAGTCCTGAACCAGCACAGGGATATCCTGGAGGCGCTCTCGCAGCGGCGGGACATTGATGGGGATGACATTCAAGCGGTAGTAAAGGTCCTGGCGGAATTGGCCGGTTTCGATGGCCTTGTGAAGCTCTTTGTTCGTGGCTGAGACGATCCTCACATCCACCTGGATGGGACGCGATCCCCCTACGCGCTCGAAAACCTGTTCCTGGAGGATGCGCAGAACTTTGGCCTGAGTCTTGAGACTCATGTCCCCGATTTCGTCCAGAAAGAGAGTTCCGCCGTTGGCCAGGTCGAATCGTCCCTTTCTTCGTTCATGGGCGCCGGTGAAAGCGCCCTTCTCATGGCCGAAGAGCTCGCTTTCGATGAGTTCCTCGGGAATGGCAGCACAGTTCACCTCGATCATGGGGCGATGGCTTCTGCGGCTCAGGTCGTGGAGCATGCGGGCTACAAGCTCCTTGCCCGTTCCGTTTTCGCCCGTGATGAGCACCGTGGCGTTGGTGGGGGCGGCCAGTTGAACCTGTTCACGAAGTGCCTCGATGACCTGGCTCTTTCCAGAGATTCGGACCTTACTGGAGGCCTTTTGGCGCCATATGCGGTTGTCTTCCTGAAGCCGGGTGAGCTCGAGCCCATTCTGAATGGAGACCAGAATGCGCTCCAGGGAAAGGGGTTTCTCGACGAAGTCAAAAGCCCCGAGCTTGGTGGCCTTGACGGCGGTCTCGATGTTGCCGTGCCCCGAGATGATGACGACCGGGAGGTGGGGGTGGGTCTGGCGCAACTCCCCGAGTACCGTCAATCCGTCCATTCCCGGCAGCCACACGTCCAGCAGCACGAGGTCCGGGACGTCCTTGCGCAGCTCCTCCAGCGCCTCTTCGCCCGTGCGAGCGAGGCTCACCCGGTATCCCTCATCGACCAGAATCCCCTTGAGGGACTGGAGGATGCTGGCTTCGTCATCCACCACAAGAATTTTAGGCTTCATTTCCACTGGCTGTCTTCTTTAGCCTCCCTCGACCTTGCCGGCCCCTGCAGGATGGCGGCACCATGGCAGAGACTCTACACACAGATTCATATCAACCCGCCCCACCGACACCGACACCGGCCACCCGTCACCTGAAGCTTGAAACCTCAAGCCTCGAGCCACAACCTAAATCCTGAAACTTGAAACTTGAAACCCGAATCAACCCGGCAGCTCGATGATGAACACCGTGCCGCGGGGAGAATTGTCGCGTACTCGGATGAAGCCCTGATGGTCTGCGACGATGCTGGCCACGATGGCGAGACCGAGTCCGGTACCTTTCTCCTTTTTCGAGTAATACGGCTCGAAAACGCGAAGCTTGTCTTCGGATGAGAGCCCATGCCCCGTGTCGGCACACTCGAGACGCGCGATCTTCAGGATGGGGTCGTAAAAAAGTTTCACGCTAATCGTCCCACCCACGCCGTTGAGGGCATGAATGGCATTATCAAGAAGGTTGATCATCACCTGCTTGAACTGATCGCCGTCCAAATTCAGGAGCGGAAAGTCCTCGTTCTGTTCCACCTCAAAGCTGATATGGGAATAATTGTGCCGATAGAGGGCAATGCTTTCCCGCACGATATGAGAAAGATCGCAAGGCGTTGGATTGGCTCGCGGCAACCGGGCAAATCGGGAAAACTCGTTGACCAGGAGCTTCATGTGGTCAACCTGCTGGATGATGGTGTCCGTGCATTCGTTGAGCACGGAATCTTCACCGTCGAGAAGGTTCGAATACTTTCGGCGCAGTCGCTGAGCGCAAAGCTGAATAGGCGTGAGAGGGTTCTTGATTTCGTGGGCGATGCGCCTGGCCACTTCCCGCCACGCGGCCATGCGCTGTGCCTTCTCGAGATCGGTGAGATCGTCGAACACGATGACCACTCCCATGGAGCTCCCCGCTTCATCCTGCAGCACTGACACCTTGATCAGAAGCACCATGGGCCGGTTGCCCACAATGACATGTAGTTGCTGTTCAAGGTATGGCTGTCTGGTGGTCCGATGGGCATTCATGAACGATCTGACGATGTCGAGGTGTGGACTCTGAAGGAAACGTGAATAGTGCTGTCTTCGGGTTTCTTCGGCCTTTACACCAAAAATGGCCTCGGCGGACTTGTTCATGGTCATGATGAGCCCCTGCTGATCCACACTGACCACGCCGCCCGCAATATTCCTGAGAACGATCTCCATGTACCGACGCCGGTCCTCCAGCTCGATATGGCTCTGCTGAAGAGCCGCGTATGCATTGGCCAGCTGCTCGCGGCCTTCGCGAAGATCCCGGACCATCGTGTTGAATGAACCGATGAGCATGCCCAGTTCGTCGTTGCGGTCCGAGTCCAGCTCGACGTTCAGATCACCCTCCGCCACACTGCGCGTGGCTGACACAAGGGCCTGGATCGGGCCCGTGAGGCTTTTGGCCAGGAAGAACCCGAACCAGATGGCTGCAAAGATGACCAGCAGGGTGACGATGGAGTACGTGATGAAGTGACTCATCTTGAGCGGCTGATGAAGAAGTTTCATCTGGAGATAATCTTCATAGCCGGCCGTGATGGCCGCAAACTTGCTGGTGATGGAGGAGGGAAGGGCTACAACCACCACCACCTCTCCAATCGCATCGGGATGGGAGACGAGCTCGGGACGGATGGGGGTCCGCGCCATGAGTCCCTCCCGCTTGTTGGCGAAAGTGAAGGGAATCACCGGCGCCGAGACATCGTTCATCAGGATTCGCCGAATGCGACGCGTGTGGATCTGGGGCATGTTCGGGCTGCGGCTCTGCATGAGGAGCTTGCCATTGGCTCCGAACACAAAAATGCCGTCCAGCTGGTACTGGCCGAGCAGGTGGGGAGGTATCGTGCCGGGGAGCTCAGAATCTTCCGTTTGGAAAAGCGGGCTGCCCAGAAGATCCAGAGCGACCAGCTGGGAGTCCCGCAGGAGATCCTCGCCCTCATATTCAAGGTAGTCTTTCATGAGCGAGATGGATTGGTCCAGGGAATGCTCCACCTTTTGGGTGAACCAGTGATCCATGCTCGAGAAGATGAACTGGGTGGTCAGCCAGAACAGGGGAAGGGTGGGGATGAGGGTCAGCCCCACGAACGCAATGACCAGGCGGGTTCTCAACTTGTGGCCGAGGATGTTTCGCTTCCGCTCGAAGATGAGCTTGACGATATTGCGAAGCACCAGGTAGGTCAGGAGAAGCAGCAGGATGACATTAAGGTTGACGAGAGCGAAGAGAATATTTCCCGTGAGCGGCACATCGGATTCAAGACGGAAGAACCAGCCCTCCATGACCCCGAAGTAGAGGATGACGGCAAGCGTCAGTGCGGTCCAGATGAAGCGCCGGCGTCGCTTTCGGGTGTTGTTTTGGGTGTTTGCTGGATCCATGGGAACAGTTTCGGGTTTCGAGTTTCGGGTTTCAGGTTAGGGAGCTCGGGAACCGTGGTGCGGCATCCTTGTTCAGAGCTCTATGGATGTGCGCACCCAGTCCGTCTCAAAATCCCACAGTGATAAGAAAAACAGAATGTATCGAAAGAACAGGGGCAGATGAAATTTCGAAAGCTCAGCCTTTACGAGCAGTTGATAGGAACCCGATTCGGACAGGCGCCATAGTGGGATAACCCGCAGATTCCGGACCGTGCTCATAACGATTTTCGCCTCTTCGAAATCTTTCACCACGACTTCGTTGTCCGACTGCTCGGGCAGCCTGATGCGAAACTGGTCCTTCAGCCGGTCATACTTGATAGTATGCTCCAGCACAATGTCGAGGATGGCTTTTCGAAGAAACGGGAATTTCTTCTTCCTTTGCAGAATGACACGAAACCGGAACGTCGTCGGGACCCCACTGAGAATGGCTTCCTCCATTTTGGGTGAGAAACAGTCTTCCACACTGAAGCTCAATTCCAGGTTTCCCTGGTTGCGCACCGCCTGCATGTTGCTGATGCTTGCCTCCTTGACCGGCCGCACCAACATCGCGATGAGCCCCATGATTCCAAGAAGGAGCACGCTCACCAGAACAGTTGTCAACACTTTTCTCATGGGATCACTGCACGACCGTTGGAAGCAATCCATTCAGACGGCGTGAATTCTAGACAAGCGAAGGGTCGAAAGCAAGCCCAACCTCCCGGGTCGAACCGTCTTCCCCGGCGCCATGACCGGCATGTACGGGCTGGAATCCCTGTGCTCTCCGTCAATGGATGAGCCGCCGCCGCATGACGAAGAGCGCTGCGGGGAAAGTCAGGGCGGAGAGGCCTGTGAGATAGACCACGGCCCACAGGTCTGCAACGGACGGAAATCCGAGACACAGGTCACGGGTGAGCGTCACCAGGTGGGTCAGGGGAAGCAGCACGGTGAGACTCTGGGCCCACTGGGGAAGACTCTCTACGGGAAAGAACGTTCCACTGAAAAGGAACATGGGAGTAATAAATAGAAAAATCGGAAGGTTGAAAAGGTCGATGCTGGAGAGAATCCCCGTGAAGATCATGCCCACGGACCCGAAGGCAAACCCGCCAAGAAATGCCACTGGAAGGATCAGCAGCCCCGTGGGGAGATGAACCAGACCGAACAGGCTCACCACCGACAGCATGATGGCCGTAGCGATGAGCGACTTGGTGGCTCCCCAGACGATCTCCCCCGTGATCACCTCCTCCAGTGAAAGGGGGGTGGCCAGCATGGCGTCGAAAGTTTTTTGGTAGTACATGCGGACAAAGGAGGCATAGGTGTTTTCAAAAAAGGCATTGTACATCATGTTGATGGCCAGCAACGACGGCGCGATGAACGAGATGTAAGGGATGACTTCCCCTCTGTAGGGAATGGACTCGATGAAGGAACCGATCCCCACCCCGAAGGCCAGAAGATAAAAAAGGGGCTCGAGAATGGGAGGCAGGAAATTGACCTTCCAGATCCTTCGGTAAACAATAAGATTTCGCCGCCAGACCCGGAAAAACCGACGGCTGATGTGAATGTGTCCCAATGCCATCATTCGCGAAGCTCCCGGCCGGTGAGCACCAGGAATACATCCTCCAGTGTGGCCGTCCTCAACATACAGTTTTCTCGGCAGTAAATCTTGCCGATGCGCTCAAAAAGACGATCCCCTTCGTCACCGTAGATGATCAGCCGATGCTCCAGATCCTCATGTCTCAGTCCAAGCTCCTTCACGTAGCTCCGAAGCTCCTCCCCGGGATTTCTGACTTCCACCACATCACGGCCCACGTGGTCTTTGACCAGCTCCGCCGGCGGTCCTTCGACCAAAACCCGTCCATGGTCGATGATGATCAGCCGGTCGCAGAGACGGGCAGCCTCGTCCATGTAATGGGTGGTGAGCAGGATGGAGAGGCCCTGGGAGCGGAGGGATTCCAATCGGTCCCAAACCTGGTGCCGGGACTGGGGATCGAGGCCCGTAGTCGGTTCGTCCAGTATGAGGAGCTCGGGGCGGTTGATGAGGGCCCGAGCGATCACCACTCGGCGCATCATCCCTCCGGAAAGCTCGGTGACCTTGGAGTCCACCCGGTGCTCCAGACCCATGAAGTCCAGAAGCTCTGCGGCTCGGTCTTCCGCCTCCTGGGACGGAATGTCGAAGTAGGAGGCAAAGACCTTGAGATTCTGCAGGACGGTCAGGTCCGGGTCCAGGTTGTTCTCCTGCTGACAGACTCCGATGCCGTACTTGATGGACCTCCAGTGCGACTTCATGTCCTTGCCGAAGATCTCCAGGGTTCCCGATGTCATGGGGGAGAACCCGTAAACCATTTGAATGGTGGAGGTTTTACCGGCTCCGTTGGGTCCGAGCAGCCCGAGGCATTCGCCTCCGCGAACTTCGAAAGACACATCTTCAACGGCAACGAATTCACCGAAAGACTTCCGGAGATTCCTTGCTTCGAGCACCTTCCTGTCCTTCAAATGCACACTCCCGACCGTTTGCCTGAGCGCCATGCCGCACCCGAACGATCCAATCCGGAGATTGCCCGGGATGTTTTGCCTGGCCGCACTGGAAATCAAATATGCGTCCTGGAGATCGCCAGCTGCTTTCAATATGGGATCTCTTTCATGGCTCGGGAGAGCATAATGCGCTATAAGCTTATCTACAACCGTTTTTGACAGCAGCCTGCCTGATTCCAGCTGCTCAGCTTCTTTGAAGGATGACCCCATGCCATCGACCTTTGCTGCAGTTCGGGAGGCGGAACAAGGCTCCATCGTTGAGATCTACGTGCAGCCCAGAGCCAGCAGGAATGAAATCGCCGGCATGCACGAAGGCCGCCTGAAAGTGCGGCTGACGGCCCCACCCGTGGAAGGTGAGGCGAACAAGGAGTGCATCCGCTTCCTGGCCAAAATGCTCGACATCCCCCGCTCCTCGGTGAGCATCCTTCAGGGATTGAAGTCGCGCTCCAAAACACTGCTCATCCGTGGACTCTCTCCCGAAGACGTGCTCCAGAAGCTCGAATAGTCGCATCATCGCCTCTATCATGTTGTTTGATCTGATCACATTCTTTTTGAAAAGGGCCCTTCTTTTTGATACAAGAGCCTCCAACAATCCAAATCCTTCGGTTGACGTGACAGCTATTGCACAAGGAGAAGACCATGCGAGAAGCGGTAATTGTGAGTGCCGTCCGAACCCCGCTGGGGAGCTTCAATGGCACGTTGAGCGGCCTCGGGGCCACGAAGCTCGGCGCCATCGTGATTGAGGAAGCTCTTCGACGGGCAGGCGTGAGAAAGGAAGACGTGAACGAAGCCATCATGGGTATCGTGCTCCCCTGCGGCTACGGTCAGAACCCGGCCAAACAGGCCACCGTTCAGGCTGGCATGCCGTGGGAGGTCGAGTGTGTCACCATCAACAAGGTGTGCGGTTCGGGGCTCAAAGCCGTCATGATGGCGGCCCAGGCCATCCAGGTGGGAGACGCCGACATCGTGGTGGCGGGCGGCATGGAGAATATGAGCATGGCTCCGTACTTCCTGAAGAAAGCCCGATTCGGCTACCGGATGGGTGACGGCACGCTTCACGATCACATGCTTCATGACGGTCTGTGGGATATCGTCAACGATTTCCACATGGGGATCTCCAACGAGCTCTGCTCCGAAAGATACCATGTCAGCCGGGAGGACCAGGACCGATATGCGGCGGAATCCTACCGGCGCGCCCTCGCAGCTCAGGCGGCAGGCAGGTTCGATGACGAGATCGTTCCCGTCGAGATCCCTCAGAGGAAGGGGGCACCACTGATCTTCAGCAAGGATGAGTGCCCCCAGGATACGCCTTACGAAACGCTCTCCAAGATGAAGCCCGCTTTCAAACAGGGCGGCGTCACGACGGCCGGAAACGCATCCATCATCAGTGACGGCGCTGCGGCGGTGGTGGTGATGGCCCGCGAGAGGGCGGAAGCCATGGGCTGTGAGATCATGGCGACCGTTGGCGCTCAGGCTTCGTTCGGCATTGACATGAAATACGTCTTGGTGGCTCCCATCTGGGCTGTGCCCAAATGCCTCCAGAAGGAGGGAATTTCAGCGGATGACGTGGACCTCTACGAGATCAACGAAGCCTTCAGCGGGTCTACAGTGGCCGCTCTCAAAGAGTTGAAGCTGGATTCCGCCAAGGTCAACGTCAATGGCGGCAGCGTGGCCCTGGGACATCCCATCGGAGCCAGCGGATGCCGGCTGCTGGTGACTCTGTTGTACGAAATGATTCGCCAGGACAAGAAAAGGGGACTCGTCTCCCTGTGCTTGGGGGGCGGCGAAGCGGTGGCCATGGCTGTCAGGCGCTGATGGGTGCCGCGTCTCATGATCACCGCAATACTGCTGCGAGAAGTTCCGAGTTTCGGGTTTCGAGTTTCCAGTTGAAAACCCGTGCCCCTCGAGCTTCTCGTCATTCAGGGTGGCCCGGAGGGGCATGAGGGACTGCTCGGAACCAAGTGCTCGGACCGCCTTCTCGCTATGGTGTGATCCGATGGTTTGTGAAAATGCGCAGGTTACAAATGGAAGCGAACGATATGGAAACTCCTATGGATAAAGGAGGCATCAGCCCATGGAAGTGAAAACCTTTGGAGTCATTGGCGCCGGTCAGATGGGAAATGGAATCGCCCAGGTGGCTGCCATGAGCGGACTGCAGGTCGTCATGAGCGACATCAAGGACGAGTTTGTTCAGCGCGGCATGCAGAATATCACCAACATTCTGAGCAAGAACGTGGAAAAGGGCAAGATGACGGCAGCGGATAAGGATGCCGTCCTCGGACGCATCAAGACCACGACCAGCCTGAGCGACATGGCTCCCGCAGATTATGTGGTCGAGGCCGCCACGGAGAATGAGCCCATCAAGTTTCAAATTTTCAGGGATCTTGACGGAATATGCCGACCGGAAGCCATTCTGGCGAGCAACACGTCGTCGATTCCCATCGGACGCATTGCGGCGCAGACGAAACGCCCCGACAAGGTCATCGGCATGCACTTCATGAACCCGGTGCCGGTCATGAAGCTCGTTGAGATCATCCGGGGTCTCCCCACTTCCGACGAAACCTTCAAGATCACATGGGAGCTCTCCATCAAGTTTGGGAAAACCCCTGCGGAATCCAGCGACTATCCGGGCTTCATCGCCAACCGAATCCTGATGCCCATGATCAACGAGGCTGTGTACTGTCTTTATCACGGCGTGGGCACGAAAGAAGACATCGATACGGTCATGAAGCTGGGCATGAATCATCCCATGGGCCCACTGGCCCTGGCGGACCTCATCGGTCTGGACACCTGTCTCGCTATCATGGAGACTCTTTTCGACGGATTTTGCGATTCCAAATACCGCCCTTGCCCGCTCCTCAGAAAATACGTCGAGGCCGGATGGCTGGGAAGGAAGACGGGACGCGGTTTTTACGACTACAAATGACGGCCTCGGCATGACAGGAATCACACTCATGGATTTTGAACTGACTGAAGAACAAAAAATCATACAGGATACGGCTGCCAAATTTGCCAAGCGCGAGCTGGAGCCGGTGGCGGCCGAGCTCGACGAGACCAAGAACCGCGAGATCCTCAAGGGAAACTTGAAGAAGCTGGCCGAGCTCGGGTTCATGGGACTCAACGTGGATCCGGAATACGGCGGGACGGGTGCGGGCGCTGTGGCGTTCTCCCTCGCCATGACGGAGCTGGGCCGCGGCTGCGCCTCCACAACGGTAACCACCTCGGTCACCAACATGGTGGCCGAGTGCATCCAGGTGGTGGGGTCCGAGGAGCTGAAACAGAAATACATTCCGCCGCTGTGCAGCGGAGAGTATCCGGCGGGAAGCTTTGGCCTGACCGAGACCTGTGCGGGGTCGGACCCGGCCGCCATGCGCACTACGGCGCTCCTGGACGGGGACCACTGGGTACTGAACGGCAACAAGATTTTCATTTCCAGCGCTGAGTATGCAGGTGTTTTCGTAGTCTGGGCCGTGACGGACAAAGACGCGCCGAAAGGGAAGGGCATCAGCGCCTTTCTGGTGGAGCCGTCATTTCCGGGGTTCATCGTGGGCAAAGACGAGAAGAAGATGGGGCAGAACGCATCCTGCACCAACGAGCTGATCTTCGAAGACTGCAGGGTCCCGAGGGATAATCTCTTGGGCAAGCTCAACGATGGCTACCGCATCGCCGTGGCGGAGCTCGCAGGCGGGCGAATCGGAATCGGCTCCATGGCCCTTGGAATTGGACTGGCGGCCATGGACTTTGCCACTGGCTACGCCAAGGAGCGCATACAATTCGGCACTCCCATCGCCAATAATCAGGCCATCCAGTGGATGATTGCCGACAACTACACACGGCTGGAGGGCGCGCGACTTCTCCTGATGCGTGCGGCGTTCCTTAAGGATCAGAACAGGCCTTACTCCAAGGAAGCTTCCATGGCCAAGGTGTACGCCACGGAATCAGCCAACAAGGCCTGCTACGATGCCATCCAGATGCTCGGCGGTTATGGATATACGAAGGATTTTCCGGTGGAGCGGCATTACCGCGATGTGAGGGTGACCTCCATCTACGAGGGAACCAGCGAGATCCAGAGATTGATCATCGCCCGGGAGCTCCTCAAGAAATAAGGCTCGACGAGTCCGGTCGCATGCTCTGCTTTCCCGAGCCGGCCGCCGGACTCGATCCCTCCACCCCACCTCTGAAAAGTTTCGAGTTTCGGGTTTCGAGTTCCTGATTGAAAACCAGTCCCCCATGAGCCTTTTCATTGTTTAGGATGCTCCATAGGCGCACGAGGTACTGCTTTGACCCGGTCAGACTTCATACCTGTGAGTTGTATATATGCCCGTGGAGGATGAGATCTTGTGGCACCTTCCTAACCTCAACGAGTATAACAGCCGCGAAACGCATATAATCAGTGTCAGCAATGAGTTAGAAGCTCGATGCCAAAAAAAATCTTGGGATCATGCAGGTTTTGGTTGGTGCTCCCGCCAGGACCTGTGCTATAGAAGCCCCACTATGTGTGCGGAGGCCCATTCCATAGACTCGACAAGCCGAAGAATTTAGCTGCATTAAATTGGTCTGCAGCCGGGGGTGAGCTGCCTCTTTCCGAGGTCTCTTGCCCCCATGGTCTTGTTGCCTATCGGGGATGGGAGTGGCAAGGACCTGAAGGGGAGGAGCCCAAATGATTCGCCTCGAGTGCGGCCGCGACCTGGTGGATTTGCGCATCAGGACTTACGAAGGCTGGAACATCACCGCTTTTCTGGATCATGTTCTGAAATGCGATCAGTGCAAGCCTGCCGAAGGGAAGCTTATCGTTGAATTGAACAAGATCATCGGCGGTGAAGAGTCAACGAACATTTGAAGGGGACGATCTCTGGAGAATCAGCGTTTACTGCAGTGATTACACGCAGCCAGGAGGTTCGAGCACGATGGGTTTTGCTCTGGACCTTCTGGCAACCTTACGACCCCCTTGAGCTCAACTCAATGAAACAATCGGATCTGACGGCAAACCTGGCCACAAAACCCCACCAGTCCAAAACAGCAGTCCTAAATGCCTCTTCGGGCCACCCTAAACGATGAAAAGGATGATGGGGGCCGGCTTTCAACTAGAAACTTGAAACCAGAAACTTGAAGCTACTCGGAGCAGATGCCTGCTTCCGACCCCCAGCCTCAGATGATGAGCTCGTTTTCATCCTCGAGTATGTGAACGGTGAATCCCTTCAGATCTCGGAGCTGGGCTGCAATGACCTCTCTGTGAAAGGGTTTGAGGTGGGTGATGAAGATCCGTTCCGGAACGGCCGGCATTTTGGCAAGCTCTTGCCCAAGCAGGAACGGGGTGAGGTGGCCCGAGGCCAGGGCGAGATGCTCCAGTTCATTGGGAAAGGACACTTCCACAATGAGCACCTTGACCCGGTGACCAGCTGTGCGCTCCCAGATGGAATCCGTCGGCCCCGTATCACCCGTGTAGAGGAAGGCATCCCGAGAAGCGTTGCTGACCAGGTAACCATAGGCCGGCACCGCATGATTGACGGGTGTTGCCGTGATGGAATAGCCGCCCACATGGAAGGGCTCGCCATTCTTGATTTCCTGATAGCGCAGGACGGGGGTGGCGCTATTGGGAAGCAGTGTGAAATCCGGCCAGATGCGGTCGTTGAAGATGTTGCAGCGAAGGTCGTGCAGCACTTCGATGCCGCTCACAACGGTCAATTGATACTCTGGGCGAGTGGACACCATGTTGTCCACGAGAAAGGGGATGGCCTTGATGTGGTCCAGATGCGCATGAGTGAGGAAGATATGGGTGATGAGAGACTGAGCTTGAGCGTCCATGGCCTCTCCGACTGTTCCGGCATCGAAGAGGATGGATTGATCTAGAAGAAAAGCAGGAGAACGATGCCCCGGAGTCTCCGACCCTGACGCTCCAAGGACTCTGATCTTCATGAAAAACACGCTCCATTCTGAATAGGTTCGACAGTTCCGGGGACTCCGTCCGGATTCATTGAATCAGCATACCACAAATCTGATTCCAGAATGCATGAAAATACAAAGCGGAAATTTCAATCAAATCCTTCCTTGACCAATGGCCGGGATGGGACGATTTGGAGACGGGTGGCTGCCTTATGATCGATCAAATGATTTGACAACAGGTCATGCCGTATAATAAAGGCCTGCTGGGTTGTTTTCAGTTTCCCCGATGGATGCTGAAGCTCATTTTTGGAGATCAAACGGTACAAGCTCGCTTGCACAACGCTGTATACGGGACATTGGATTTGCATCCTCCGCTGGGGTTCTGCCGTCGTTGGCCTTCCCGGCCTCAGCAGGCAATTTGCAGCACCTGTGCCCTCGCGTGCTTCCTGGCCCTTCTTCCGGCCAAGACTAACTGGTTCTGTTTCTCTTTGGGGGTAAATCTGTGTGGTTTGTTGGCGTATAGAGCTGCAAGCTCTGGCGGGGCGGCATTCTATGCCAGCTCAAAGACCCGTTCCCCCAGCCAGGCCCCTATCGCGGAGGACCAACATTGGAGCATCATGACCGCAGAAAAGGAGATTTTATGAGAGAGATTCACGTTGGCGAGATCACCAGGGCCGTCAAGGACCTTGCCATCCGTTCCAACATGGAGCTCGGTGAGGACGTCCTGAAAGCTTTCGAACGAGGACTCGAACAGGAGGAATCTCCCACCGGCCGCGACATTCTCAGGCATCTGGTCGAGAACGCGCGTATCGCCAGGGATGAGAGGATCCCCATGTGTCAGGATACGGGCCTCGCCGTAGTGTTTGTGGAAATCGGCCAGGAGGTACATCTGGTGGGAGGCTCTCTGAGAGATGCCATCGAAGAGGGTGTGCGGCAGGGCTATGCTGAAGGATATCTCCGAAAGAGTGTTTGCCACCCATTCACCAGGCAAAACACCGGGGATAACACCCCGGCTATCATCCACGTGGATCTCGTCCCGGGAGACCGCCTCAAGCTGATCTTTGCGCCCAAAGGGGGCGGCAGCGAGAACATGAGCCGGGTGACCATGCTGACTCCCGCCGTGGGAGTCCAAGGGGTGAAGGAATTTGTGATCCAGCGGGTGAAGGAGATGGGTCCCAACCCTTGTCCTCCTACGATCATCGGAGTCGGCATCGGCGGAACCTTCGAGGTTGCTGCGCTCCTGGCCAAGAAAGCTTTGCTGCGGCCCCTCGGGAGCGTTAACACGGATGCCGAGCTGGCTCCGCTCGAAAAGGACTGGATCGAGGAGATCAATCGCCTCGGAATCGGCCCCCAGGGGTTGGGGGGGCGCATCACGTCCCTCGCGGTCCATATCAACATGATGCCCTGCCATATCGCCAGCCTTCCGGTCGCTGTGAACATCCAGTGCCATGCGGCGAGGCACAAGGAAACGGAACTGTAAGGAGAGGGAGATCAAGCATGCAAGAGGCAATCATACTGGCGACGCCGCTCAAAAGCGAAGATGTGGACAAACTGCGCATCGGAGACCGTGTCCTTCTCAATGGAATCGTGTATACCGCGCGCGATGCAGCGCACAAGCGACTGATCCAGCTTATCGAGGCTGGAGAGCCCCTGCCGTTCGACGTCGAGGGGCAGGTGATTTACTACGTCGGACCTTCGCCGGCCAAGCCCGGCCAGGCTGTCGGCGCGGCGGGACCTACCACCAGCTACCGCATGGATGCCTACGCCCCGACCCTCATCGAACGGGGCCTCAAAGGCATGATCGGCAAGGGCAAGCGCAATGATGCCGTCCAGGAAGCCATGCAGAAGCACAAAGCCGTCTATTTCGCGGCCATTGGCGGTGCGGGAGCGCTCATGGCCAAGAGCATCCTCTCGGCTGAAGTCATTGCATATCCTGAGCTGGGTCCTGAAGCCATTCGAAAACTGGAGGTCCAGAATTTTCCGGTCATCGTTGCCAACGATGCCCACGGCGGGGATCTTTACGAAGAAGGGGCAAAGGCTTACGCTCGCTGAGAGCCGCCCACGGAGCATCTCGGCTGAGATGGGCCGGCGCGGCCCTGGACTTCACCGCATGAAGACGATTCAGGGGTTGATAGATGGAGCTCGCAGGAATATGATTCCCGCTGAGCATTCGCATAAAAGTTTCTTTCTATCAACCACATAGCGCGAAAAGAGAAATCCATGCCGATCGAGATTTCGGAAAAGACGGTCAAAGGGGAATTCATCGAG
>CAZLCS010000001.1:0-315246 GCA_964557955.1 uncultured Syntrophobacteraceae bacterium | reverse complement strand
GATTTGTCAGCCATATCAATATATTATGCATTTCTATTTATGGAACTTCGGTTTAGTCGAGGCCCACTTCGCCGTCATTTTATTTGACCCGCCTCGGCTCTGTAAGACCATTTGTCGACCAGCACTCAGAAGGGAGGAGAACAAGATGCAAAGAAGCAAGAAACTCATTGGATGCGACGTACCCCAGCCCCCGGTGTTTGCGGTTTTCGTGAACCATTGGGATCTTGGGCTTTACACCCTCCCGGTGACTCACTTCTGTGTTTGGGAGTGTCCCTCCACAAACTATGATGAGGACCGGAACGTTTATCCTGACCATCAAGCTTTCATCATTGCAGCAGACGGACCGACGAACGTTGAGCATATCTCCGGCTACCTGGGACTGAGCCACGGTGAGGTCCCCAAACCTTCTGACTGGTAGGATGACGTTGCAGCCATACGAACGACGCAAGCGGGCAGCACGCGCTTGACCGGCATGAAGGGAGTTCCGTGGCATTCCAGAGCGCCTGGCCCTGCTGCACCCCGACAGGGCCTTGGCCTGGGCGGTTTGTCCTTCCCCATCTGTTCAAAAAGAAGAAAGAGGTCCGGCCCTATGACTACGCCGATGTGCACGTCGGGATCCTGGAGAAAATGTACCAGAAAAAGGCTTTCAGGATACGCCTCCAACGGATATCCTGCCGAGGCTGAAAGCGTTGCGCACGAACCCGCCGAGATGATTGTTGATAACACCGGTTTGCTCCCTGTCTACCTTGAAGAGCGCATCAACCTGCTGGGCATGTGTGAAGGCACAAATCTCCATGTGACCTACACCGAGCGTGGAGAGCGCATTCGAATTATCTCTGCACGAAGGGCGGAAAAGCATGAGCGGGACGACTACGATCGCGAGAATTCGCTCTGACGGCACGGTAGTTGAGGTGCTGAGCGACGGTGGTGAACGGCCGTTTCCCGAACCCACCATGCGCTCGATGACAGAAGAAGAAATCGAGCAGGCTGCGGCAGCCGATCCCGACGCCAGGCCCATGAACGCCGAAGAGCTGCGGACGGCCCGGCGCGTTCCCCGCGTCAAGGCGCTGAGGCGGGCCTTGGGCATCACGCAACAGGAATTTGCTGCTCGCTATCATATTCCTCTCGGCACTTTGCGTGACTGGGAGCAGGGGCGCACTGCACCGGATCAAGCGGCTCGCGCCTATCTGACAGTCATCGCCCGGGACCCGGAAGGAGTGCTCCGTGCTTTGCATGGGTAGTACAGGAATGTGGTGATCGAGTCCCGCAGCGGAGTGCGCATCACGGTCTTGAGGTCTTGCTGCCGCAGCAATTCTGTTGGGTAACCCATTTTACCCTCGCCACGGACAACGTCCATGACTTGGATATTGGTTCAGCAGGCACACTTGAAGTAATTTTCTGTAATCAGAACCAGATTCCACGCGGTTTTTCAGACCGACAGCTCCCTAGAATATCAATAAGTCGTGGGCACCCGCCGATTTTCATGACCCACGCCAACTCCCTGGTTTTGTGCCCACTTTTCCCCTGCGTCTGCCTACCCACCCCAAACAAGAGTGCGGGTAATGGCGGACAGTCGCTACAAGATCGAGATCGAGCGTGGCATTGATGAACAGACCCTGGATCGGCTGCTTCGAGTTCTTGAGGAACGATGGCGATGATCGGTTGGCCATCGCAAACGCAGGTCTACCTGCCTCTGGGCAGCACGGATATGAGAAAGGAGATCAACAGGCTCTCGGTGTTGGTGGAAGGGCAACTGGAGCTGGACCCATTCTCAGGCCACCTGTTTGTATTCTGCAACCGTCGGCGTGCGACGGTGAAGGTTCTCTTCTGGGATCTGGTGTCACATGACGCCCGAAGTCGATCGGGAAGGCGTTACACAGAGGGTAAACCTCCTCAGGCAGGCGGCATGGATGCTGTTCCCCAGCGGAACGTCTTGGCGAGAGTCCCACAGTGCCGCCCGAGCTCCAGGACGACCATAGAAAGGCTTGTCCGGATGTCCTGCGTGAGCCTCCATTCACAGAAGAATACCAATGGAGATGTGGAACCCTATTATCTATTCTTCACACCGGATGGGTTGTGGAACTTGAGGGGCTATTGCCGCCTTCGCGACGGGTGGCGCACGTTCGCTTTGGACGGAATCAAGGCACGGCAGGTGCTGGACCGGACCTTCCTCCCGAAAATCCTTGCAGATGAAGTTGGAGAACAGCTCTCCAAAGGCTTCGGAAGCTACCTCGACGGGGAGTCCGTAAAGGTTGTGCCGAGATTCAGCCAGGCCTATAAGATCCCATATCGAGCGCAGGATCTGGCATCCAACGCAAGAGACAAGGGAGCTCGCTGATGGATGTATCGAGGTGCGGTTTGTGACAACGGGCATCGAGGCAGTCAAATACTGGCTCTACCGATTGATTCCCCACGTTCGTGTCATTGAGCCCGAGGAGCTGAAAGTCGAAATGCTTGGAGAGCTCATGCTTCAGGTGAGCGAGCTTGAAAAGGTTGAGCATCAGCCATGTGAAGAGGGCTGACTCTCGATTGAGGGCGGCCCGACCGTAATGCATCCCTTTGTAGAGGACGAGGAGAACTTTAGATATGTGGTTGATCACGAATTTCGGATTCTTCAGTGTGGTTCAGAAATCAGGTGAGGCTCAACTGACTGTGCGCTCGAGAGCTCGCCGTGATCTTGAGATGCTCCGTGAAAAGTATCTGCCCCAGCTTGGTGAAATCGTGGAGGGGGAGGGAACTGATTATCAGTTTCGTGCCCGGGTTTCCCGCGAAGAATTTTCGGAAGCATTGAAAAGGATCGCACTGGATATCGATTACTCGAACTTCAAAAATTCAGTGGCCAGAGAGCAAGGGCATGGGAGGGCCCACATCTACCACGATGTGTGGGCGAGCCTCTGGCGGATCAGTCAAAAGGACTGACGATGGCCAAAAAGACACCGTATGGCGGAGTGATCTTCGATGATCTGGGAAGAGTGCTTCTGCGGAAGCCGAAAGGAGAATTCGACGGCTGTGTCTGGACCTTTCCGAAGGGAAGGCCCTCTCCGGGAGAGACTCCGGAAGAGGCCGCACTCAGGGAAGTACTCGAAGAGACGGGCGTCGAAGCGAGGATCATCGGCGACGTGGAGGGAAACTTTGAAGGAGGAACGACCGTCAACCAATGCTATCTCATGGCGCCGCTCAGAACCGACGGGTCATTCGACACAGAGACAGAGGGAATTCGCTGGGTATCCCACGAAGAAGCCAGGAAGCTCATCGGAGAGACCAGGAATTTCACCGGAAGGAACAGGGACCTCAGGGTACTGGAGGCCGCGGTAGCGAACCACCGGGCGCTGAAACGTCTCGAGGACAGGCCATGAAGATTTCCGATCTTCGAATTTCACGTGAGCTTGCGGCTCACTATGGACGGGAAGCCGTTCAGATAACCGAGGCGGGACAATACAACGCACCCTCGGGGCAAACCGTTGCCTTGGGTGACTTGATTGAACGCTCCGTGGAAGGCACGGTTTCCTATCCGCCTGAGTCGTCACTGCCGGAAAGACATTTTGGTTACTTTCAAACCCGAATCTCCGTTGAAAACCGGACCACTCTTTCGGCTGCAAAACATTTGCTCGATTCAGGGCATCGTCCTGCAGCGCTGAATTTTGCTTCTGCAACGCATCCCGGCGGCGGATTTCTGAATGGGGCTCGCGCCCAGGAAGAATACCTCGCAAGATCCTCTGGCCTTTACGCCTGCCTTCGGGACAACCCCATGTATGCCTATCACCGTGCACTGCGGAACCCTCTCTACACCAACCACGTGATGCACATGGGAATCAAACCCACCGAAGACAACTCTCAGTGCCTTACGCCGAATTCGAAAAACAATGCGAATCTGATCATGCTGAAAATGTGACGCAAGCGTTTGTCGCCAACCTTGAATTGAATGAGCAGCGGGAAAAGCGGCCCTCATCCCCCTAATCGGTGATACCCCTGCCGAAACAGATTTCGTGGAGCACATTGAGCGGACCATTGGCGTTGCCCTTGCGTCTCAGCGGATCCTCGCTTGCGATCAATTCCTCGCGAAAGGGCTTGGATAGGCGGAGTGAAAGTGGGGGATGATCTTCACTCATCTGCTTACCCCATGCTTACCCAACGCAAAAGGGGCTACCGTCATTCGACCGTAACCCCTTGATTTTCCTGGAGCTGGCGATGGGATTTGAACCCGCAACCTGCTGATTACAAATCAGCTGCTCTGCCGTTGAGCTACGCCAGCAAATCGGAAGCGGATTCTAGCACGCCCCTTCAACTTGAATCAAGGCCCATTCGAAAAGGTCCACCAGACGCTCAAGGGGGGAAAATCCGTCAATTGACTGAATGGGGCCGTCATTACGGAGGGACCTCCGCACCGCCGCACTGTGCGCCTCCCAGAAGGCCTCAAATTCAGCTGCTCCTTTCAATGCAGCCGTGCATCGTGGGGCAGTCCGGCCGACGAAGGTCAGCAGCATGGAACAAAGGTTGCAAACCACTCCATGGCCTGAGCACCGGGCGATCTCCTCATGGAGGTTCCGAAGGAGTCGGAGAAGGGAGATGCGATCCGGCGGGCCGTGATATCGAATGCGATTTGAAGAAGACAAGTCGGGCCGCTATTTCGTCTGCCAAGGCGCAGCCAACGTTGCCCTGCCTCCCAAGAAGGAAGCACAGGGCAAAGACCTGGGCTCCACAAACGCAAAGCGCAGTCCGGGAGCGACGAGGAAGCTGGCGGGCAACGGGTACACGGAGCTGATTCCGGGGCATGGTCGTGTCATGGGGATTGCGGGCCATGACAAAGCAACTTTCATGGCCCATGAGGAACTTTCCGATTTCTAGCAATGCAAGCGGTGTCCAAGGGCAGCACGGAATGGGTTCTGTGGGGGAATCCTCTTTTCCGTTCGGTGGACACGGGCATCGTCCATGCGGGTAAATAATGTTCGTTCAATGCGCTTGATGGTAATGTGCCGGGCGTGGATCAGTTCGACCATCCGGGGCCCGGTTTGAGATCGCTCCCGATTCATGGATCTCCTTTCCCGCGAAGCGGAGACCGAGCGCCTGAAAATAGTCAGGAAAACTGCCAGGTGAATCCCATGTCCAAGAAGCTCCAGGAAAAAATCGAGGAATTGGAAGGCAAGTACCGCGTCCTCGCGGACAATCTGCTCGACGCCATATGGGTGTTGGACGCGACGACCCTGAAATATGAGTACATGACACCCTCCATTGAGCGGATCAGCGGTTACACTGTGGAGGAGATCCTTGGATTCACCATCAAGGATCGTTTGACCCCCGAGTCCTTCGCCAGAGTTCGAGCTGTCCTGGAGGAGGAAAAGAAGAAGTTCGACCAGGGAGCCAGAACGAGTCGGGTATTGGAGGTTGAATCCATCAACAAGGATGGTCAGAGATGCTGGCTTGAAATCAAGGCGCGATTCGTCAAAGAAGCCGGCAGCTCTCTCAAGATCGTGGGTGTCACACGTCAGATCAATGACCGGAAGATAGCGGAAAAGAAACAGGAGGAGTTAATCCGGCAGCTCTCCGACGCTTTGTCGGAAAAAGACAAGCTCATCAGGGAGCTGAAGATCTTGCGCAGCCTCCTGCCCATCTGCAGCGGCTGCAAACGCATACGGGACGAGAACGGAAAATGGTGGCCGGTCGATCTCTATGTAGAGCGCCAGACCCAATCAAGAATCACGCACACCATCTGCCCGGACTGCAGGGACGTGCTCTATCCCGAGCTTTAAGCAACGCCTCCTCCGGCATTCGTTGCCGACTGGACGACTTGATCCAGGGGGCGCGGGAGAATCCCGCCATTTCGCAGGATCTGAACCTGACCTGCGGGATGCCGTGATCTGCGACCACCCGGCGCCCCAGTCCGAGCAGCCTCCAGAATTCTCCCCGATCCCCCGTAGACCTGAGACCGTAGAAATCCGTTCCTCTGGCGAGCGACATTATGATAAGTAATTCAGAAGCCGCCCGTTGCGGCGGCCATCGAGGGTTGCAGTCGTTCCAGAGCTTCATTCAATCGTTATCAGGAGAGGCCCGGTTGTCCATCCCCAAGCCAACCCCCATGATGCAGCAGTACCTGGAGATCAAGGCGCAGGTCCCCGGGGCCCTGCTCCTGTACCGCATGGGGGACTTCTACGAACTCTTCATGGAAGACGCCGTGGAAGCGGCCCGAGTCCTCGAGATCACGCTCACTTCACGTGACAGGAATTCCGAGAATCCCGTTCCCATGTGCGGCGTCCCTTACCACGCCGCTGAAGCCTATATCCCGAAGCTCATCGCCGCCGGCCACAAAGTGGCCATCTGCGAGCAGGTGGAGGACCCCAAGAAAGCCAAAGGGCTGGTACGCCGCGAAGTGACCCGCGTCATCACACCGGGGCTCGTCCTGGAGAGCCAGAACCTGACGGCCAATCAGCCGAATTATCTCGCGGCCATTGCCGTTTCAACGCGTGGCGATCATTTTGGTCTAGCCTACCTGGATATTTCAACCGCCGAATTCCGCGCTGTCGAGCTTGAGACCGCCGAGGCTCTTGCAGACGAGATCCAGCGGGTGGCGCCCAAGGAGCTCCTGGCGCCGCATGCCTCCCTCCCCGCTCCACTGAGTGCGCTCCAGCGCCATTCGGGATTCGTCGTCACGCACCCGGATTCATACGATTTTGACCCCCGCCGGGCCGAAGACGAGCTGACTCGCCATTTCAAGGTTCATTCCCTGGAGGGCTTTGGAGTTCAGGGGATGGACCTGGCCGTGAGTGCTGCGGGAGCCATTCTGGCTTACATCCGGGTCAACCGCCTCGGAGACTGCGAGCACATCCGCAAGATCACCCCTTACAGCCGGTCCGACTACATGGTGCTGGACGAAGCCACCCTGCGCAATCTCGAGGTCTTCCAGTCGTCGAGCTTCCAGGGCCGCAAGGGTTCGCTACTGGATGTGATCGACCGGACCCTCACACCCATGGGGGGCCGCAAGCTGCAGCAGTGGCTGCGCTACCCCCTCCTCGACCGGCATCGGATCGAGCGCCGCCTGGAGGGGGTGGCGCGGATGGTCGAGCAGCCGCAGACGCGCGCTCAGATCCGAGGCAGCCTTCAAAAGATGAGTGACCTCGAGCGGCTGAACGGACGCAACAGCACGGGACTTTCTACTCCGAGGGATCTGGCTGGGCTCAAACGATCCCTCCAGTTGCTCCCGGAGATCCGACATTCCATTGAGTGCTGGCTCGCCACAACCGTGACCGGGATTGAGCAGACGGCAGCCGGTGACTTGCCGGGGCGATGCCTGCAGGAGCTGCTCGAAGGATGGGACGACCTTGCTGACCTGGCCGCGACCCTCGAAGCAACGATCACGGACCCGCCGCCCCTCACTTTCAACTCGGGCGGCGTCATCAGGAGCGGAGTCAGTGAAGAGCTGGATCACTACGTCCGCCTGAGCCGCGACGCCAAGGGCTGGATGGCCGAGTATGAAACCCGCGAGCGGCAGCGGACGGGCATCGGCTCTCTCAAGGTCCGTTTCAACAAGGTTTTCGGGTATTATATCGAGATTTCCAAGGCCAACCTGGCTTCGGCCCCTGCCGAGTACATCCGCAAGCAGACCCTGGTGAACGGGGAGAGGTTCATCACGGAAGAGCTCAAGACCTTCGAGACCCAGGTCCTCGAGGCGGACGAGCGGCGGCTGGAGCTCGAGCAGCGGATCTTTTCGGATCTCCGGCGGACGGTGGCTCGCGAGAGCCTCCGCATCCAATCCATGGCCGACACCGTGGCCGAGCTGGACTGCCTGTGCGGCCTGGCCGAGACGGCGGCAAGGATGGACTACTGCTGCCCGGTCCTGGACGGCTCGGGCGTCATTACCATCCGGGACGGACGCCACCCGGTCATCGAGCGGTTCCTGGACCCCGGAAGCTTCGTTCCCAACGACCTCGAGATGGATCAGGATCAGCAGCAGCTGCTCATCATCACCGGGCCGAACATGGCCGGCAAATCGACCATCCTGCGGCAGGCGGCCCTCATCGTCCTCCTGGCCCAGGTCGGGAGCTTCGTTCCCGCCTCCGAGGCCCGCATCGGGCTCGTGGACCGCATCTTCACCCGCGTGGGGGCATCGGACGATCTGGCCAGGGGGCGGTCGACCTTCATGGTGGAAATGCAGGAAACCGCCAACATCCTGCATCAGGCTACTCCAAGGAGCCTCATCATCCTGGATGAAATCGGGCGAGGCACCAGCACCTACGACGGCATGAGCATCGCCTGGGCCGTTGCCGAGTATCTGCACGACCTGGGGGGCGTGGGTGTCAAGACGCTTTTCGCCACCCACTATCACGAGTTGACGGAGCTTGCCAAAACGCGCTCCCGGGTCAAGAACTACAATGTGGCCATCAAGGAATGGGAGGGAGAGATCCTTTTCTTCCACAAGCTCGTACCCGGTGGAGTGAACCGCAGCTACGGCATTCAGGTGGCTCAGCTGGCGGGGCTGCCCCCGGAAGCTACCCAACGGGCCAGGGACATCCTGGCGCGCATCGAGCGTGGAGAATCTTTCCTGGCCCCTGTCTCGTCAGGCGCCCGCAGAAAAGGACGACGAGAGAAGGAGAAAGAGACAGGCCTGCAGCTCGGGCTCTTTCAACCCTCTCTGGAATGGCTGCGGGATCAGATCCTGGGCCTCGATATGGATCAGATGACCCCGCTTGGGGCCCTGCAGACGCTTTATGCGTTGAGAGAGCAGATCAGGCGCCGAAATCCTGATTCTTCGGCTCCCGAGAGCAGAAGCTCAGCCTCAACTGGAAAGAGGTGAAGAGCTCAGCATGTTGATATCGCCGCGATTTCTGAAAGGCGGACCCCTCTTTCCGAAAAGGAGGCCTCTCCCTGTGGGAGGAAAAGCTGGAATGTTCGTGAGGTCTTCGGCATTCTGCCTGCTTTTCTGCTTCCTTCTCGGGTTTCCTGAAGCCGGCCGCTCACAAACCATCGAAGAACGTTACGGCGTCGTCCGCGACATGTATCGCAGCACCTTCGGCATACAGGACCCTCAGGGCAAGGCGGAAGCGCTCCGGCAATGCATCCGGAAATTGTCCGATATCCTGAGTGACGACGCGCAGATGAAGGTGTCGGATCGATGCCTTTATCTCATTGGCCAGTGCCACCATCACTTGTTCGATCTGAGCAAAACCGATCAGGATCTGCAGGCGGCTCTCGGCACCTACAAAAAGCTCGTCGAGGCACATCCCAACAGCCCCCTGGCCGACGATGCCCAGTACCTCAGAGGGGTCATCCTCATGACGGTCGACCCCCAGCAGGCCTTCATCGAGTTCAGAAAAGTCGCGCTCTTCTTTCCGAGGGGCGACTCCAGGGCCAAGGCCAACCAGATGATGGATCAGCTGAGGCGCGAGTCGGGCTGCAAGGACCTCAAAGAACCGGACATCCCCCACCAGGTGGCCGTCTCCAGAGGCACTATTTCATCGAGCACGCCGGCCGCCAAACCGGCCCTTTCACCGCCGGTGGAGCAGCGGCAGGAGCTTTCCACACGGGCGGAGCCAGGCTCCGGACCGCCCCCCTGCCCCTCGGTAGCCGAGCTGCAGCGGATTCAGGCGTGGTCCGGCGAATCTTACACGAGGGTCGCCCTCTACACCAGCGGGCCAGTCACCTTTGAGGAACAGGCCTCGGCAGCCGGCGCGTCACCGGACAAGCCGGCGCAGATCATCCTGTCGCTCCGAAGCTGCGTCGTGAATCCAAAGATGGAAGCTCATCTGAAGACGACCGATCCTTTTCTGGAGGGAGTCAGCGCCAGGCAGGCCGACGACAACATCACCCAGGTGGTGCTGGACGCGCGCACCCTCGAGCGCTATCGAATCTTCACCCTCTCGGATCCCCACCGGCTCATCATCGATGTTCAGGGCACCAGGTCGCCTTCCCTCCCGGCTCCCCCCCCTGCCGAAGTGCCACACCCGCCCGTGGAAACCGCCAGGTTGCCCAGCCTGGCCCGGCAGCTCGGTCTCGAAGTCAAGCGGATCGTCATCGACCCGGGACACGGCGGCAAAGACAAGGGAGCCACTGGTCCCAACGGCGTCTATGAAAAAACCGTCACCCTTGCGCTGGCCCTGGAGCTGAAGAAGGTCCTGGAGTCGAGGATGAACTGTCAGGTCACCCTGACGAGGACTTCGGATAGTTTTGTCCCCCTGGAAGCGAGGGCGGCCATGGCCAACGCCCAGAAAGCCGATCTTTTCATCTCGATTCACACCAATGCTCACCACGACCCGAGGTATTTCGGCACGGAGACCTACTTTCTCGATTTCTCCAAAGACCAGGAATCCGCGAGGGTTGCCGCTTTCGAGAACGCTACGTCCACCAAGCAGATCAGCGACCTCGAAAAGATCCTTCAGGATCTCCTGATGAACACGAAGATCAAGGAGTCCTCGCAGCTGGCCAAACTGGTTCAGGCCCATATCGTCAAAGGGCTTCGACAGGAGCAGTACGACGAGGTGCGCGACCTGGGGGTGAAGCAGGCTCCGTTCTGGGTGCTGCTGGGTGCCGAAATGCCCTGCATCCTGGTTGAAACCGCATTCATCACCCATCCGCGTGAAGAGGCGCGCCTCAATGACAAGGAATTTCGGCGCCGCATGGCCGAGGGAATGGCCTCGGGCATTGGTGCTTACATTCAGCAGATGAAAGGGCTGGCCCGATTGGGAGACCGCTCATGAACCCGGTCGCACCGCCGGAAATCGGTCCGGGAAGCATCGTTGAGTTTTTCGAGAACCGGCAGATCCTGTGCGGGATCTGTACGGCCTTGAAAGGCAGCCGGCTGGCCATCCTGACGGAGCACAACAAAGAGATCAGCCTCGCCCAGAGCCGCATTCTTCATGTCTCCACGCAAACCCTCGACCTGAACCTCAGCCGCGATGAACAGGTGAAGAGGCTCCAGGGAGCTACGGCCGCCCGCAAAGGCCTCATGCAGCTCGTTGACGTGGAGGAGCTTTGGTCTCTGCTCGAATCGGAAAGCGAAGGCTACGACATCCGGGGGCTTGCGGAGTTCGTGTTCAGCGAATCCCTCACGGATCATCACGTGGCGGCGGTGCAGCGCGTCCTGCTTTACGACCGGCTTTACTTCCAGTTCAAGGACGGCCTGTTCCATGCGCGCCCTCAGGACAAGGTGGAGCAGCGGCGCGTGGAAATCGTGCGCGAGGCGGAGAAGGAAGCTCGCATCGAGAGCGGCGCCCACTGGGTTCAGGCCGTATGGAACCGAAAGCACCGACCGGGGATTCCCGATGAGCACCTTGGGCTCATTGACAGCATCAAGAGCTTCTGCTTATTCGGCCAGGAATCCCCCGACGCCGCCTTCGTCAAGGAGCTGCTTAAGAGAGCCAATATTTCGCCCGTATCCAGCTCGGCGTTTCGTCTGCTGGTTCGCCTGGGCATTTGGAGGGAAGACGAGAATCTCTATCTGCACGAGCAGAATATCTCGCCGGACTTCCCGGAAGAGGTGCTTTCGAGGGCCGGCGCCGTCGCGGCGGCCGACCTCGCTGTGCGCTGGGATGCTTCGTCCCGGCGGGACCTGAGAGATCTGGACGCTTTCACCATCGACAGCAGCCTGACACGCGACCACGACGATGCCTTGAGCCTTCGGGTCCTGGAGGACGGGACTTATGAAGTCGGGATCCACATTGCGGATGTGGCCGAGTTCGTCGATCCGGGAGACGTCCTGGACCAGGAGGCCGAGTCGAGGGCCAGCTCGATTTATCTTCCCGATGGACGGATATCCATGCTGCCCCCGGTGCTATCGGAAGAGTGGTTCAGTCTCAAATCGGGAAAAGACCGATTTGCCATGAGCTTCCTTCTGACGCTGGATTCGGAAGGGGCCGTCAAAGGGCGTGAAATCGTTCTGAGCGTCATCAGGATCCGCGAGCAGCTGACCTACGAGGATGTCAACGAGCGCCTCGCCCGGGACCCGGTCCTTGCCGGCCTGTACGACCTGGCCATCAAGGTGAGGGCGCAGAG
The DNA here is from genome assembly GCA_964557955.1 of uncultured Syntrophobacteraceae bacterium. Lineage (GTDB taxonomy): Bacteria > Desulfobacterota > Syntrophobacteria > Syntrophobacterales > Syntrophobacteraceae > JALOOX01. The sequence goes on along the minus strand of CAZLCS010000001.1, from coordinate 303,267 downwards.
GATCGAACGCGGCGCCATCATTTTGCCTCTTCCCGAGATACACGTTCATGTAAATCCAGCCGGCATGATCCAGATGTCCCGCTATGAGAAGGAGAGTCCCAGCCAGGTCATGGTCTCGGAATGGATGATCGCGGCCAACGCTGTGGCGGCATCCTTCCTGGCCGAGCGGGGCGTCCCTTCTGTTTACAGGGGGCAGGCGGAGTGCAAGCCTGAAACCGACCCGGTCGCCAGTGAGCACGAGATCTTCCACATCTACCGCCAGCGCCGTCTTTTCGCGCGCGCCGAAATGGATACCCAGCCCCGTCCCCACTGCAGCTTGGCCCTTTCGAGCTACACCATGGCGACTTCGCCCATTCGTCGATACACCGACCTGGTGGTGCAGCGCCAAATCCGGCATCTATTATTGGGCCAGGAAAACCCCTATTCAGAAGATGATCTGCGACAGCTGATCACGCGCGTGGCCGCCGTCCAGTCCAAGATCTTCCTGATTCAGCGAAAATGGACCCGTTACTGGATTCTGAAATACATGGAGCAGGAGGACCTGCACACCCTGGATGCCGTGGTGCTGGACCAGAACGACCGGTTTGCTCACGTGCTGCTCCCCGACTTTCTCATGGAAGCGAACGTGCCGCTTCCCGAGAAGAACGCCCTTCAGCGGGGGCAGATGGTCCGTGTGAAGATCGAGCGCATCAGCCCCAGGGACGATCTTCTGCGCATCCAGCTTTGACGGGAAGGCGGGGGGACGATGTTTTTGACGCAAGGGGTGCCACGATTCTGTCAGGGCTTGTCCATGGACGGGAGTTCGGTGACATGAGTGAGCCCGGCTTCGCCCGTGACACCCGGTTTGATGGGGTTCAATGGCCACGATCGTTGAAATTCTCCGGAAGATGAAGTATCTGAGCTATGTGGGAATGGGTGCACCAGCCATCTCAAGTACGTGCTCCCAATTGTTACGGAGTGATCGGCCTGAATCGAACAGGCACGGAGATTGGAAAGGACCTCGACCGCATCGGGGGAGTGCCCGATCACTTATTGTTCTCTATTGCGTGGTGGTTCCCACACACGATTCATGAAAGTGAGACGATGAACGAGCTCCATAAGGCTGAGAACATCTTCCCCTTCGAGTCCCTCATAAAATGCTCCGACCGTCATGTGCTCAACGGTCATCGAAGCGGCCTCATCTGGTTCACCGGGCTCTCCGGGAGTGGAAAATCCACCCTGGCTCATGCAGTAGAAGCCCGTCTCTACCGCTATGGGATTCGAAGCTACGTGCTGGACGGGGACAACATTCGAACCGGATTGAACGCAGACCTGGGGTTGAGCGCCGAGGACCGCAAGGAGAACATCCGTCGCATCGCCGAAGTCTCCAAGCTGATGGTGGATGCAGGGCTGCTCGTTTTTGCCGCCTTCATCGCTCCGTTCCGCGAAAGCCGCGCATTCGTGAGGAACCTCATGAGCAACTGGCCGTACTACGAATGCTACGTGCGGTGCTCGCTCGATGTGTGCGAAGAGCGCGACCCCAAAGGGCTCTACAAGAAGGCCAGGCGAGGTGAAATTCTTAATATGACTGGCATTTCAGCGCCCTACGAGGAACCTGAAAACCCCGACCTGGTGATCGACACAACCTCTCATTCTCTGGATGACTCAGTGGATGCAGTCATTCGCTTCCTGCTTGAACGGGGGATCATCTACTTCCGCCCCGCCGCATGAGTTTTGCCGCGACCAAGCCGGAGCCGGTTCAACCCTTAAATTTGAGGCCTCATTGGGTGGCGTTCTGGAGAAACTCAATGGCTCTTTGAGCCGTCGGCCGGTGAAACAGCATGCGGATATGACCCACAGGCGCCGCCTCCACATTTTTCCAGGCGGGGTCCCTCGCCTTCAGGGCCTCAAAAGGCAGAACCATGGTATCCATGGGCGAAAAAATGGCCAGCCGATGACTGCCCTCCGGGGCCGATCTGCTTTCCAGCTCCTTGAATAAAGGTCCATCAAAGCGAAGGCTCTGCCCTAGACTCCCCAAGCTGAGGGCAGCGAGCTTTGATCCCCGATGGGGGGTCCCCAGCGTGACCACGGCGTCGATTCTCCCAACGTTTTCAGGAGAATCGGCAAAGGCTCGACAGACGAGGCCTCCAAGGCTGTGGCCAACCATGACGGGGGGCCGGCCCGGATTCTGGGACTCCACCTCCCGAACAAACCTTTCCAACCGGGTCAGAATCTCGTCAAATGAAGTGCCGAAACTCGAGTAGCTGAAAGCGTAAACCCTGGAAAATCCCGATTGCCTGAGCCAATAACGGTAGAAAGCCCAACCGCTTGCATTATGATAAAGACCATGTACCAGAATCACCGGAGGCAGCGCACTCTCCTCGCCGGACACCGAAAAACGAAAGGCACGAAACAGACCAAGAGGAAACAGGAGTGAAACCAGAACAAGGGAGCCAAAACCGTACGCTACTCCCCTGAGGACCCACCATAAGACCCGCCCCCGGGAAAGTTTTTCAAGGTATTCACGGTGGGGCCCGTTAGCCGACTCATACCAGAAGAAAGCATGAGTGAGGGCAGAAAGCCCTAATACCACCAGGATAAACCACTTCAGGATCTCCATCGATTTAATGTCTCCTCCGGTCAGGAAAGCTTAAGCATTAAGAGTCGCGGCAGATCCAGGAGCTCTGCGACAGCGGAGTCGGGAGGAGGCTTTTCGCCCCTCAGGACCTTGGCGAGCAACTCCTTCTCGGCCTCCGGACGACTCAAGACCCAGACTGCGTGCATTCCCGCTTTCATGGCGGGCTCCAGGTCCAGTTCATAGCTGTCTCCCACCATCCAGCAGCAGTGAGGAGGCATGCCGCAAGCACGGACGGCCGCCTCGAAGATCGCGGGGGACGGCTTCTTTACGCCAAGACGGCAGCTCAAAACAAGATGGTCGAAACGAGTCAGGAACCCCGGTGTCCCGGCCTGAATCGCTTCGAAGACGGGTTCCCACAGGTTCGAGAGGAGACCCAGGCGACAGGACATGTCCCTGAGCCTGTCCAGCAGCTCCAGGGCATCCGGGTGAAGAGCCACCCGCTCCATCTGCTCGAGCCAGACGCCGCATACTGCCTCCCGGACATGGCGAGGGTCCTTCGCAGGCAGGATATGCGACAACTCGGCTGCCATCGCTTCGGGATTCTGATGCGGCCGGGTCATGATCAGTCGCCCCGCCAGCTTGACTTCCTTTTCGGAAAGGTTCAGCCGCTCCCCGAGCATCCTGCGAGCCGGCGGGCCTGCCGGTCGCAGCAGCGTGTTGCCAAGATCGAAGAAGACTGTGCAATATTTAGAGGCCACCTTCGTCTGCCGCAGTCTTCAGTGTGTTTCATCCATGGGCAGTCGCTCTCCTCCCGATGTCGACAGGAAGTCGGTTGCCTGGGTTCTTCGACGCGAGGTGATATTCGTGATATCTGAAAGAATATATTCGTAGGTGGTCGGAGAGATGATCAGCCGTTCGAACACCTGGATCCCGGACTCTCGGACCGCTTCCTTCCAGAACCGGTCCCTTTCGGGAGCCATGGATTCGTAGATGTGCTCATAGTAGACTGCTCGAATTCGAGCCGTTGCCACGAGCTTGAGACATACATAACAGGGGGCAAGGGTGGTATAAAGCGTTGCACCCTCGATGCCGATGCCGTAACGTGCCGCCTGGGCGATGGCGTTGGCTTCGGCATGGGAGGCCTTGCAGAAGTTGTATTTATCGATGTCGGGCACACCACTCAACCTTCGGAAACAATAGGGATTCCCGTCGACGTCGGGCTGGTCGATGCAGTGGGCGGCCCCGGGCATGGCTCCATTGTACCCGGTCGCAAGGATGTGGTTGCTTTTGACAATGACCGCTCCGGTCGGACGCGAGTTGCAGGTGGACCGGCTGCTGACGATCTTGGCGATGAGCATGAAGTACTCATGCCAGCTGGGACGCAATCTGGGCATCTGATGTTCGCTCCTGACTATGGAATGGACCTTGTGGCGCTCTTATCTTGATGCGACCCTACGGCGACCTTTGAAAACGGATGCTGCCGAAAATGAGCTCTCTCATGGATGCCTCGCTTTCACACATCTATTTGCAGAAGGCCCTGCTGAGTGCTTCGAAGGAAATATCACACATCGATGCCGATGTGCAGCGCAAACCTTGAGATCCCGGGTTATTCTGAGCAGGCGGAGGGAATAAGTGAAGACTGATGCAGACGACGGCAATCAACGCAATCAAGGATCAGGATGAGCGCACAAACCCGAAAGGTGGCTTATTATATCACTCCCCATGGCTATGGGCACGCAGTGAGATCCCTTGAAGTCATCCGAAGCCTGCTGCGCATGAATTCAGGTGTGGAGGTCACCATCGTCTCCGAAATCCCCGAGTTCCTGGTGGCCCAGAACATCGGACATTCACTGCCTTATCGCAGGAGGCGCCTCGATATCGGCCTGGTTCAGCTGGACAGCATCCGATTCGACCTCGCCTCCACTCTGTCAAACCTCATCAACCTGCAAGCCGGGGCCGAACAACTGCTGGCAGAGGAAGCTCAATTCCTGAAGGCCCAGTCCTTTGATCTCGTGGTGGCCGATATTCCCTTCGTGGCTTTTCTTGCAGCCGACCGTTGCGGCATCCCCTCCCTGGGGATCGGGAACTTCACCTGGGACTGGATCTATTCGGCGTATGTCGAGCACGACCCGAGATGGCGGAAGGTCATGGAGTGGATTCGCCAATGTTATGGCCATTGCGACCTACTGCTTCAGCTTCCCATGCACGGCGACTGCTCTGCCTGCCCCCGGCGCATGGATGTTCCCCTGGTTGCCCGCCGCGCCGGTCGCCACCCTTCGGAGACCCGCAAGCTGCTCGGCATCCACCCGCAACAGCCCGCCTACCTGATTGCTTTTGCAGATCTGGACTTGAGTGGGTCGGCTCTGAGATCACTTGAAATCATTCCGGAAGCCCTGTTCCTCTTCAAACACCCCCTCCGCTACACTCTCTCCAACGGTATCTGTCTCGATGGATTCGACCTTTCCTATACAGACGCGATCGCGGCAGTGGACGCCGTGATCACCAAACCCGGGTATGGAATTGTCTCCGATTGCCTGGCGCACGGTACTCCGATGATCTACACAGACCGGGGAGTCTTTCCCGAATACCCCATACTGGTGGATAACATGCGACGGCGCCTTCCCATTGCGTTCATATCCCCTGATGACCTGTATTCCGGCAACTGGGAGCAGGCGATCCTTGAGATCCGGCGCGCCTCGGCCCGCCCCCCGACAATCAGGACGGATGGAGCCGAGATCTGTGCCCGGACGATTCTTGAACGGCTTGAGGGATCATGAGCAGCGCTTCAGGCTTCACCTTGGGAAATCGCCTGACTGCGGGACCTCGCTCCGAGGTCCGCAACCCCCAAAAGGATGCAATCATGAACGGCTCGAACACATTCGATGGCCAAGAAGAGGGATTTGACAGCGAGGAATTCCCTGAAGACCCCGTGAGAGTCCCCATAGAGGACTCACTGGACCTGCACACGTTCAGGCCCAGTGAGATCAAGGAGCTCCTGGAAGACTATCTGGCTGCCGCCCTCGAAAAGGGATTCGAAGAAGTTCGGATCATCCACGGCAAGGGAACAGGGCAATTGAGACGTCGAGTCCAGGCGATCCTGGAACGCCATCCCCTCGTGGCCTCCTTCAGGCAGGCGGACGACTCACGAGGGGGATGGGGGGCGACTGTGGTCTTTTTGAAGCCGGGCTCACCCAATCCATCATGAGCGGCCAAGCGGCACGGACCGGCACCATGGAGCGTGCCCGCGGAGAGACGATAAGGGTGCTTCCTGTGGATAGAAAGCCAAAACCCAAGGCTTGGTGGCGCCTATCCGGAGATCAGCGGCGATCGACGGTGATTTCATAGCGTTTGACCCGCTCATCGGGGCGCACCGAGGCCATCAGGGTGAAAACTCTTCCCCGCAGCCCCAGCTGCTTCATGGCTTTGCGATCCATATCCAGTTCATTCACCTGACACGACTGTCTCTGAATGACTCTGCCCTCCCCATCGTACAGGTTGAGCGTGAAGCCATTCTGTCGCAGGTCGTTCCGGCTGGTCACGACTTTTCTCATCTCGATCAGGAGTCCTGTCCCCGGAATCCTCACAAGCTCCGAGAAATCTGCATGGACTTCATACAACGCCGCGTGAACCTTTTCTCGTGTGCGGACGTCCCCGTCCATCCCCCGCCCTGCTTTCAGAAGCTCGAGGCTCTCTTCGGGAGTCAGCTTTTCGGACATGGCAGTCCCCGTGGATGTGGCAGCAATCAGATCCCGAAGGATCTTCATCTGCTCTGACCTGGCCTCTGCTTCACCGGAGTCCGCCAGAACCTGGGGATCGAATTCCCGGTCCACAACGACTTCCTGAACAGCCGCGACCTGCACCTTGGGCACCCCTGCAACACCGCCGGGGATCTCGAATTTGAACTCGGCATTTTCCTCCCAGTAGTAGGGAACCTCCACGGCTGTTCCGTCGGTCATTTTGAGCCTCAAAGGGCCGCTCCACGCCAAGGAGGTCCCAAGGACCAAGGTGAAGCAAAGCCCGAAACTCACGCTCCTCCAAAAACTGTGGCCTACATTGTGTTTCATCACTCGCACCCTCTGATCATGTTGGAGTTCATGATACCATGCTGCAGGACCTGCCGAGGTGGCAGGTTCCCGCATTCGGAATTAGCTTTACGCCACACTGATTGTATCATAGAGATTTTTGCCCGCCCGATATCGGGCGCTAAACCCGATCAGAATTCAACCGCCAGTGAGGGGATATTCGGGATAATCACAGCGAATCTTAAGAATCTTAAGACCATGTTAAGGTTAATCCACATTGTCTATATTGCCCGATGCTGGGGATAGGGCGTCGGCTTTCTCAGGGATATAAGTTCAAAACCATCCAAGGAGACATCGGCATGCGAACATTCATTTCCGGGTCATTGGCTTATGACCGCATCATGAATTTCCCCGGGCGTTTTGCAGATCACATTCTACCTCATAAGATTCATGTGCTCAACGTCTGTTTCAACATCAATGGACTTGTGGAGAAATTCGGCGGCACTGCCGGAAACATCGCCTACACTTTGCGCCGACTCGGAGAATACCCGCTCATCGTCGCCACGGCCGGCGACGATTTCAGTCGCTACCGCGACTGGCTGGCTTCCAACAGCCTTTCGGATCGCTGGGTCAAACAGATACCGGGGGTTCTCACGGCCGGTGCTTACATCACCACCGACCTGGACGACAACCAGATCACGGCTTTCAACCCCGGCGCCATGGCGTATGAAGCTGAACTCCCGCCCCTTAACGATTCAGCGGACTCCACCCAGATTCTCATCGGTCCGGGAAACAAGATGGATATGCTCGGTTTTGCTATAAAAGCACGGGAAACGGGTGTCCCCTTCTTCTTCGATCCCGGCCAGAGCCTGAACACCTGGAATGGTGAAGAAATCCGAGAAGCTGTGAAGGGGGCGATCTGTTTCATTTCCAATGAATACGAGCTCTCACAATTCCTCCAGATCGCAGGCTGGAGAATGGAGGACCTGTACCGGAACGTGGAGATCGTCATCACAACTCAAGGTCCGCAGGGAGTGATTCTGAATCGCAAGGGTGAGAAGATCCTGATCCCGGCCATACCCGTCAAGGAGGTTCTCGACCCCACCGGGGCTGGCGACGCCTTTCGCGCCGGAGTCCTCAAAGGGCGCTCTCTGGGGGTGGATTGGGAGACCTGCTGCCAAATGGGTACGGTCGCTGCCGCTTATGTTGTCGAGCAGTATGGAACGCAGGAGCATCGGCTGGACTGGCAGGCATTCTGTCACAGGTATGATGTGAACTTCGGGCCTTTGATCTGCTGATGGGGCTCGCAGCCCTTTCGGCACGGCAGTTTTTTGTGGCGGCGGCATACCCTCGTGGAACGCCGGATCAGGCTGCTGCCGCCTTCGGCTCGGATCCTCTGTGCAGAAGCCGCAGCCCATTGAAGATGACCGTCAAGGATGCCCCCATGTCCGCTGCGATGGCACTCCACAGGGATGCAACACCTCCTGCCGCCATAGCGAGGAAAAGCAGTTTTACGGCCAGAGAGAAAGCGATGTTCTGCCGGATGACACCCAACGTCCTTCGCGAATGAGCAATCAACCAGGGGAGTTTGGTGAGGTCGTCCGACATCAGGGCGACATCGGCGGTCTCTATAGCCGCATCGGCTCCGATGGCTCCCATGGCGATTCCCAGATTTGAAGCCGCCATGGCCGGTGCGTCATTGACGCCGTCCCCCACCATGGCAACCCGCCCGTACTTGCTGTTCAGATGGCTCACCACATCCACCTTGTCCTGCGGCAGCAATTCGGCCTGATAACGGTCAACGCCTGTGGCCGCTGCGACGGCTTCTCCCGTCCGCTCATTGTCACCGGTGATGAGGATCACCCGCTCGATCCCCATCTTCTTTAGAGATCGGACCACAGAAGGGGCTTCGGGCCGGACTTCGTCAGTGATGCTCATCATCCCGCACAAATGATCCTCGGTCCACATCATGACGACTGAATTGCCCGCATTTTCGAGCTCCTCGACCAGTCGGTGGTCCTCGGGTGTCTCGTGTCCCCACTCCTCCAGGAGGCGATGACTCCCGATCCAGTAGGTCCGCGAGTCGATGACCCCTTGGGCCCCCAACCCCGGAAGCACGGCCAGGTACTCCGCGGGCGCATAGGACACATTCCTCGCCCTGGCCAGACTCAAGATGGCCCCTGCAACGGGGTGGGTGCTGTGGGTCTCCAGAGCCGCTGCTCGGACCAGCAATTCTTCTTCCGTGTGTCCGTTCAGGGGAATGATCTCCTGAACGACGGGACGTCCGTGAGTCAATGTTCCCGTCTTGTCGAAGGCAACGGCCCTCAGATAGGCCGGCGCCTCCAGATATGCGCCGCCTTTGATGAGGACACCATTTCGTGCAGCGGTGGTCAGACCGGCTACAATGCTCACAGGAGTGGAGATCACCAGCGAACAGGGACATGCGATGACCAGAACGACCAGAGCCTGGTAGAACCAGGAGCTCCAGGCGGCACCCAGGACTAGCGGCGGGACCACAGCGATGAGGAAAGCGATTCCGAGCATGAGGGGCGTGTAAATGCGCGCGAATCTCTCCACGAACTGCTCCGTCGGAGCACGGCGAGACTGGGCCTCCTCCACCATGTGGATGATCCGGGCAAGGGTCGTGTCGGAGGACTGGCGAGTCGAACGGAATTCGATGGCACCGTCCAGATTGATGGTCCCGGCATAGACCTCATCGCCGGGGCCCTTCCTGACCGGCATGGATTCACCCGTGATGGAGGATTGGTCCACAGAGGTGGAACCTTTGGTGACCACTCCGTCCAAAGGGAGCTTCTCGCCGGGACGAACCAGCACGGTGGCCCCCACCGGCACTTCATCCACCGCAGCCTCTTCGATATCGCCGTCCGTCGGACAGATGTATCGAGCCGTGCCAGGAGAGATATCGATCAGAGCCTTGATGGCATTGCGAGCCCGACCGATGCTCCAGGACTCCAGAAGCAGAGCAAGAGAAAAGAGAAAGGTTACCGACGCGGCTTCGAACCATTCCCCGATCCCCATGGCTCCCAGGACGGCTACAGCCATGAGAAGGTTCATGTCGGGGCGCAGCGCCCTGGCGGCGGCAAAAGCCCTGGGAGCGATATGGAACCCGCCCAGGACCACGGCTCCCACGTAAGAGGCGAGAGCCACGGGGTGCAGTCCGACCTCCCCTTGGGCACCCTCGGTCAAAGCCTCAATGAGACTCCCTGAATGGAAGGCCTGGATGCCAACACCCGAGACCATCGCCAGGCCGCTCAAAATGCAAAGTGTCAGCAGGCCACGCCTCTGCCACAGCGTCTCTCCCACGGAGCAGACGCCCGATGGGCATGTGTCATCCCAGGGTGCGGCTTCCATTCCCGCCGCTGCCACAGCTTTCTGGATATCGGAATCCCTGACGGCATCATCCGTTACCGTCACGGTCATCCTGCTGGCGAGAAGGTCGAAGCTGAGGTTCAACTCTCCTCCCACCAAGGGACCGACTCGTTGCTTGAGCAAGCCGATTTCTTGAGCGCAGCACATGCCGCGGATTCGAAACACTTTTTTTTCCATGGTCGATCACCACCGTTCATCGCCCTGACGGGCATCATCCTGCCCAGAACGAATTCAGCGAAGTGGCTCCGTCAGGCGATAGGGGGTCATGATGGTCCGCTTCAGGAAATCGATGAATCCCGACCCCAAGGCAGATGGCGACAAGGGAACCACATCGGGGTCGTTCAAATCCCCTGAAACCCTGACGGGGAACGAGATGAGGCTCCCATTGAGGATGCCGCCGAGGATCGGGACCTTATCGATGATTCTGTCCACTGTTCTCAGGGGGGCTACGACCAGGATCATGTCCACCCTCTTGGCCTTGAGGTCCACGGTCCCCCTCCATACCATTTTCATACAGTGCGCATTAACGACCGAATTGTCGAGTGACAGGACACCGTCCTGGATTGTACCTGCAGCCGTGATGAGGTCGTACGCGCACCCTTTGTTGGTGAGATCCGGAATCTGGCCCCGGTAGATCTCCGTAATGTTCAGAACGGAGAAAACCTTCCCGATGAATCCAATGGGCAGGATCCTTCCGTCCTTCGCCTGGAAGTCGAATTTCCCGCGCAGGGAAGAGACCAGATCGTCATCCGCTCCTCCGGCCGACAGTGCTCCCTGCAGTTGGAATTTACCGTCAATAAGTCCCCCTTTGTCCCACAGACAGAGGATCGACTCGTCCAGCTCCATATCCTGTGCAGTCAGCTGTGTCTCAAGCTGAACGCCCTGCGGCGAGACCTCGATTCTGCCGGGGCAGGAGATCCCGCAAATAGAGGCCCTGGAAAAGTCGAAGGTCGCTCCCTCAGGGCGAATGTCCACCGTCAGCTCAACCGGGGCAAAATGGTACACCCCCCAATACAGATGATCCGACCTGACCCTGAGAGCTCCCTTCAGAGCACGGCCGTCACCCTTGTTCTCCAGCCGTTCGAATTCTCTCTCCCTGAGCTCTTTGAGCTTCTCCCACACCAGCTGGTTCGCCGCCAGGTCCATATCGAGAACATATCCCTCGGGGGAGAAGTCGATGGCGCCCTTGAGATTCAGGTCACTCCCTTCCAGGCTGAGCAGAGCAGACTGGACACTGAGCCGGCTCCCCTCGGCCTGGAGCGAGCCCTGTTTGATCTCCACCGGGAATGCCGTCTTCCACACCATCTTGAGGCCTGTCACCTCCACAGCCCCCTTTGCCGTCGAGCGCATGGGCTCGTCCGGAAGGATGGTGGTCTGAAAGCCCCCCCGCATGGAGCCGGAAAGCAGCGTGTTTCGGATAAGCAGCTGATCCAGGGTGGAACCGCTGAGGGCACCTTCAAAAGTGAGGTCGATTCCCCCTCCTTTCCTCACCACGGAGAAAACTCCCTCGGAAACCCGATCTTTCACTTTCAGACTGGCTATATTCAACTCATCCGGCTGCCATCGGACGTTCAGATCGACCCGTGGTCCTCCGTTCTGAAGGATTCCGGCTGAAAATCTGGTGCGGCGGTCTCTCAGCCACGTGAAACGGGCGTTGGATAGCGAGACAGGCCCGCGAACCCGAAACTCCTGTGAAAGGTCGACGCGATCGGACACCCACTCGATCGCCTCTGAAGCCATCAACCCATTGAGGGCGAGATCCGCTGCCGACAAATCGCCTTTCTGGAGTGTGAGACTGCCCGATACCGTCACGGCCGCATCCAGCAGATTGCTCCGACATTCGTTGAACGACAGGCTGCCCGGAGTCCACTGAATGCGCCCGGAATTGACGATAACGGAATCCGGAAAGAAAGTGTGCCGCATCACCACGTTTTCGGTATCCGCCACAACGTTGTACCGCCATCGATCGGGATGCGTCAGCGGCCCCTCCAGCAGGCCTTCACGGATCAGGAGCTTCCCTTCGAGGGACTCCATGCTCTTCCACGCCCTCTTGATACCAGGGTACGAAGTCAACCAGGGATAGACCTCGTCAAGAAGGATTCGCAACGGATTGCGCGATTCAACCGTGATCTGCGATGAATCGCCCCAGTCAACCGCCAGCCTCAGCGGTTCAAAAGTGCTCTGACCCACTGCGCCCTCCAGGCCTTCAATCGAAATCGTATCTCCGTGGTATCTGAGCCCCCTTCCCTTCACATGGATCGGATAGGGAACTCGATCGTAGCTCCCATGGAGCTCGAAATCCCGGGCCTCAACGAGGGTCTTGACGGCTTTCAACGTCTCTCCCAGGACCAGTCTGCCTCTCGCGTGGCCCCCGACATCTTGCATCTGAGCCAGCTCCTCCAAGAATTCCCGATCCTTCACCGTCTTGTTCAACACGGGGGGGAGCCGACTCAAGTCTGCATCCATTTGCAGGTCCAGATGGAAGGGACCGTCCTTGTTGGCGTCTTTCTTGAGAGCCAGCTTGAGGACTCCGTCCAGCGCCCGGGACTCCCCGGAGCGCCCCTTGAGGTTCCAGGCATCGAGGATTCCGCCGACGATCTCCACATCCCCCCGGGCGTCAACGACCTCGAGATCTGCGGGAGGAATATAGATAATGCCGCCTTCCATATTCCCCTCGATGACGGAGCTCTCGAGCTTTTTGAGATCCTCGAAGGTGCGCCCTCGAACCGTGTAGCGAATGACCGGCACGGTTCCCCCCAGAACAACCTCAAAGGTCTCGCGAACCGATTTCTCTTCCTCCCACAGCCCCAATGCAACCGCTCGGACCCCGGCCGCATCGACCCCTCTGCCCTCCACTTCCACCCGCATCTCCCTGCCCTTCCCTTCGTAAATGAAAGCTCCGGAGGCGATGAGTCGAGGCTCGTCCAGCTTCAAAGAGCTCAGGGTCAACCGGGCCGTATGTCCCTGCAACGCAAGTCCTGCGTCAAATCTGGCCCCGGAAAACCGGATGGTCCGATCACCCTTTTGGAGGGTGAGATCCGGAATCTCGCCCTGAAGGGTTAAGTCAATGCCCTTGTGCTGGTGATAGGCGAACTCAAGGGCTATCCTCGATGGGGGCGACGCGCCCATGCGGACGGGCGTCTGTTCCAGCAGGCAGGATCCCAGAGCATCGAGCTTCGCTCCGACAAGAATGAGCTGACCGTTGAGGGTCCCTTGTGTCAGGTCGATGGAGGTCTGGATGGAAATCTTTTCGCATATGCTGGATTCGCCTCCCAGGACAAATTCGATGTGACCCGGACTGCGTACTCCATGGGCCTGAAGATGCTCGAAGACGAAAAGGGATTCCCCTTCGCGGGTCACCGTAACTCGACCATCCTGGATCTTGAGACGCGGTGCAACGGGTGTCTGCCTCAGAAAATCGAAATGTAAGGCCAATTGCGGATCGATGCCGGCAAGCCGAGAGATCTGTCTCTCCAGCATCGAAGTCCCTGGACCGTCATCCTCAGGCCGATCAGGGGATGGGAGCGGCCAGGAAAGCTGGATGTCCGGCTTCTGAAACTGCATCTCGCGGATGCGGAGCTCCCCCGAGAACAAAGCCAGGAGCTCAGGAAACAGGGTCATGGATTTCATGGAAACGTCAAAGATGCCAGGACGCCAGAGCCTCGCCTGCCTCACGATCACATGAGGCCGCGGAAACAGAGTGAAATCAATCTTACTGTAATCCGTCTCACAGTGGATTCGTTGGTGAAGCTCATCGAAAACCGTCCTCTGTACCGCATCCAGATTGACCAGTTTTGGAAGGAGAAGCTCCAAGGCCCCGAGCAGAACCAGAAAGGCGAGAACGACGAAGAGGAGCCTCAAAGCTACATTTCTAACCCTTTTCATTCAGACTCTCTCCGAAGTTGTTTCCAAATGATTTTTGTCCACGTTGTGAGTTCAAGTCGTGATGATTTATATCCCAATGCCAAGCCTCCCTGACAGGAATGGAGGAATCCCTTGCCGGATCGTCTCCCATTGGCGCGTCGCGGAACCGGATCAGTTGCAGCAGTCTGCATCATATAACCCCGAAAGCTCCCTTAACAGGGCCTCTGAGAGCATCATCGAGCAATTGAAATGTCCTTGACCTCTTTCCATCGAGGTCGTTTCATTTTATATCTTGACTGCACTCGAGAAACGATTACATTTTGAGAACGGTTGATATTACTTTGCAGAGGGGGCGAAACGGGTTCGACGGGGGTAGAGAAATTTAAGCTGCATGCCGAGGTCCTGACTGCTCGCTAAACAGTTGGGAATAAACACAAACGCAGACGATTATTCGTATGCCGTAGCCGCTTAGGCGGCTGCCGTTCCACTGGTCTTCTCCCACGGGACCAACTGGAGCGTCGACTCAGTGGGATGGTTCTCAGAAGTTCGCCTGTGCTTCTGAAAATGACATCCAGCAGGCTGGCTTGAGAGGTATCCTGCCCGAGGGGAGACCTCAAAGGCGAGAACTCAGAACCCGGGATAAGCATGTAGAGGCTTAAGTGGAATGCTTTCGGACGCGGGTTCAACTCCCGCCGCCTCCACCATCAACGAGGAAGTTCATTTCAATCACGGTCTGGGCATGGCCTGTACAAGCAGACTGTACAAAAAGGAGCCTGACCGTGAGCCGGAATGCGACCTCGCACCACCTCATAAGAATCACCTCACTTTAACCTTTCAGGATTGTCTCCCCAGCGGATCTGCGTTCTGTTTCGGACTCCGTGAGATTCGTCATCCGCTGAGGACCGGCCATCTCACGAGAGCCAAGTACAGAGCCATGCAGATGGCTAGCTACATGCATCGGCTCTTCCTGAACCGGGCTCGACCGGCTGAAGGAGATACTCCAGGACCACGCCGAGGGCATCGTCGGTGACTACCACAATAACGGCAGGCCCATGGACGCGCACAAGGTTGAGGCAGCAAGACAACTTCCGACAGTCCACAGGGACTTCGGCGCTCTTCAGCGTGCCGCTGTCGTGGGTGCCATTTTCCTGATGTTGGAGCATGACCCGAGAAGGTTCGCGTCTGACCCGGGGTTTCGGTTCCAGCTGGTCCGGCGATTCCGGTCAATGTCCGAGGCCAATGTTGGCCAGTACCCGAATACCGGGCAGGTCCACCGGGCAGTGAAGGAGATAGCACCGAGGACAACCGAGATGCTGGCCGATCTACTGATGGAAGGACACCGCACCTTGCCGCGCTCCTTATCAAGAGGAGCGGGCGAAGACCAAGCGGGCTGAGGAGGCTAAGCGTCTACTAAGTAACTATCTCAGAATTCCTTCAGTGCGCAAAGCCTGCGGAACCAGAGTAGAGCGCAGGCCAGTTGGATCAAACCGAGGTAGTTCTGAGATTTCTTGTCGTACCGAACGAGGATGGCCCGGCACTTTGAAAGCCATGGCCCTTCTCGATCGAATCCTCGAGGATGCGCTCGCAAAACTCCACTTTCTCCTCTTCTGCAAGGAGGCTGTCCGGGAAGACCTTGTTGTCATTTCGATCGGAGCGGAGTGGAACGGAGAGAGAAATCTCATAAACGCGTGGTGTTGCGATGAACGAGATTTCTCGCTGTCGCTCGAAATGACAGTTCTCGGACAGCCTCCTGCACCCCATACATCAAACGGCAGCTCGCACAGAATCAGGCCGGGTACGGGTACGGGTAGGGGTAGGGGTTAATGCTGTTGACTTAAGCTCACAGGGTATTGGGTAGCTGGGTGCCATGGGCTAAGTACACCTCCACAGAAAAGAATGTCCATTTCGCCGCTCGTCATGCCGGCAATCTTTAAGCCGGCATCCAGCTTTTTTGTGGATTCCGGCCAAAACACTGCCGGAATGACGACTCGAGAGGTGGACACTCAATTGTGTTGGCCTGTACTGAGCGGAGCTTGCCCATGCTGGCCTCCTCGATCACGGGCAAGCTTCGCTTAGCCCGTGCCACCCCTTAAATCAACGGCATTGCGGGTAGGGGTAGGGGTAGTGAGGGGATTTGCCCAAACGATGTTTCCGGTCTGATGAGAAGATACGAATCGTCCGATGGATAGTGTGAAGTTGAACCGGGCGTATGTTATATGTACAGCAATCGTGTGCCATCGTGGAGGAGCAATGCATGTTGAACCATGACGATCAGGCAAGGATGGAAATCGCCAAGATTCTGGAGGCCCGTCGTGGAGAGACGCATATCATTGTACTGCAGGACTTCCCGGACCCGGACGCCATTTCTTCGGCCGTTGCACACCAGCTCATCAGCGCCATCTATGACATCAAGTGTGACATCGTCTACTGCGGGAAGATCAGCCACCAGCAGAATATGGCCCTGGTAAAGCTTCTGGGGATCGAATTGCAGCGCTTCGGCAAGTCCCTGGATTTCAAAAAATACTCCGGTGCCGTCTTCGTGGACAACCAGGGCACGACGGCGGAAGAAATCGTTCGCGAGCTGGAAAGGGCCGGAGTTCCGCCGCTTGTAGTGGTGGATCATCACGAGTTACAGCAGCGGCTGGCGCCGCTTGCGATGGATATTCGGCGGAACTTCGGCGCCACGGCCACCATCTATGCAGAATACCTGGAGCAGGGCATGGTCCAATTGGAGAAGTCCAAACGGGAGCATGTCATGGTCGCCACGGCACTCACCCACGGAATCCTCACGGATACCAACGGCCTGATCAGGGCCTGCCCGGAAGACTTTCACGCCGCCGAGTTCCTCAGCCGCTATCGGGATGCGGAGCTGCTGGAGCAGATCATGAACCAGGCTCGATCCAAGCAGACGATGGAAGTGATTCATCGGGCCCTGGGAAACCGGGTCACTGTCGAAAGCTTCTCAGTGGCCGGCATCGGCTATCTTCGGACCGAGGACCGGGATGCCATTCCTCAGGCAGCGGAGTTCCTGGTGACGGAAGAAAACATCCACACGGCCATCGTGTACGGAATCGTGGCCGGTCCCGATCGCGAAGAGGCGCTCGTCGGTTCCATGCGAACCCTGAAAATCACCCTCGATCCCGACGAGTTCATCAAAGAGGTCCTGGGCAGGGACTCTGCCGGGGGATTCTACGGAGGGGGAAAGATGACGGCCGGCGGGTTCCAGATTCCCATGGGATTCCTGTCGGGCGGCGAAAGCGAGGAGTTCCTCAAGCAGAAATGGGAGGTCTTCGATGCCCAGATCAAGCAGAGAATCTTCGCCAAGATCGGCGTGAAGCGCGAACAGGGTGGAGCCACCAGGAATTCGTGATTCCCATCGACTCTCCCCCCCGGGGCCCCGGGATAAATTTTAACAGTGAGGCAGAGCGTCTCCCGGCTGAAATCGCTGGTGCGATCGGAAATGCTGATCGGCGGGCGTGAGCCTTGTCGGACGAACGATGACTCCCGACAGGAGACCGGGGCATGCTGCTACTTCTCCAAGAGCTCGATGATGGCTCGCAGGAAAGCCGGAAGGTCGCCGGGGTTTCGAGATGTCACGACATTGCCGTCCACCACGACTTCGCGGTCCACAAAAGTGGCCCCAGCATTCACCAGGTCGTCCTTGATGGCGAAGAAACCGGTGACGGTCTTCCCGCGTACAGCCCCGGCTGAGATGAGAAGCCAGCCGGCATGGCAGATCCCCGCTACGATCTTGCCCTTGCGATAGGCTGTCGCCAGGAAATCCACCATGCTCTCCTCACGCCGCATCATATCGGGGGCATAGCCTCCCGGAACGACGACGGCATCGAAGGCATCACCGAACACCTCACGGGATGCGGCCTCCGAGCGCATGGGGTAGCCATGCTTTCCATGATAGATCTTTCCTTTCTCGGGGCCGACGACAACCACTTCCGCCCCTTCCTCGCGAAGTCGCAGGATGGGGTACCAACCCTCCAAATCCTCATAGAGATTCTCAACCAGAACAGCAACACGCTTGCCCTTGAGCTTCATTTCTGCTCCTTTCCGCACCCGTTCTCGATGCTCCCGCGAAATTCCCAAGAATCTCCCGCTTCCACGTCTGCGACGCCACAGGGCGGGTGTCGGCCCGCTCTGCAGCCCCTCCCGGGCCGTCGTCTGGTGACGCCGGCTCGGAGAAAAACCTCCTGCTTGATGCAACATAACCACCCGTTCCACCTCAGGCACCTGCCGCGGACCTCCTCTCCTCCGCTTCTTGTCGTCCCCGGCTGCGGGTGCAAAACAATCAGCAGGAAAGGACCTTGCACGAACCACAATCCCCATTAGTTTGCACGTTGAGAATGTCAGAAATGAATCATTGGAACTTTTTGCTCGATCCTGCACATCAGTGCGCGGGTCTTGGCTGTAGACACCCCTCATCTTCATCGTTCGACGACCCGTATGGAGGGTCGCAATGAGGACGTGATCCCGGAGCTGAGCACCGTAGAGAGGCGAGTGGAGGAGGGTAAAGTGTGGGATCTGGATGAACTGAAGCACCACAGAGAAATCATCGAAGCGATCAATTGGGACATGACCCCGGAAATCGCCATAGAGACCTATCTTGAATGGGGAACGGGATGGTCTCGAAAGGAGAGCTTCTTGAGCCACCCCGATCAGGAAACCTACTATTTTGTAGTGTATGATTGGGAAGTTCCCCTGAAGGTCACACTGGTTCGCCGGGATGTGCGGGACTTCGAGGAACTGGCCAAGATCAGGGCTCCCGAAGACCTGATCCAGGCGACCATCGATGAGGGCGGCCGCAAGCCCGGCGTGGGCGTCTATGCCATCAACGACCCGTTGAAGAGCTGGCTTAGGAAAGCGCTCAATTGCTGACGAACGATCTGGAGGGCAACTCGGGGCTCCGCAGCAGGATGCACAAGGTCTGAAGCGGCTAAAGAGGCCGTGTTGTGCCGGATGGAACAAATACATGGCCTTGACTGTGCAAATCTGCTAATTAGGCGAAGAGGAAGCCGAAGTCACCCTTGACAGATCCGGGCTCCTTGCCGGACGGTGGCTCCGGGACGCCTATGTTGGCTCAGAACATTCGCCGGGCCGCCACAGGTTGCGGTGTTGGGATCGTATCACCAATTGCCAGGCCTCAACTTTTTGGGGTTCTGCAGATTTACGAGCGGCAAGGATGAAGCTCTCTACAGACTGCCCGGTCAGACCACGAGACGCTATGGAAGCTGGAGCGCGAAGATCTCAGAGTGGATCTGCCGTGCCCCACCCCTTGATTCTGCCTTTGGCTGCAGCATTCCTCATAGGCCTTTTGTTCGTCGTGCTGCGGTTTCTGTGGTTCAGCGAACAGAGCTGGACTTTATGCTTCCTGTCGATCCTGGCGGGTGTGACGTTTGGAGCCTTGGGCTATCATGCCTTCACTGGGACACGGGGAGTGGAACGCCTCAGCGTCACAAAGATTCGGCATGGTGAAACGGAGCAGGGGAAGGCCGCACACGCCGGAGTCGGCTCAGGCTTGCCACAACAGCGGGGCGGAAGCGGAAAATACGCCGAGATCGATGCGGCGGTCCTTACGGAGATCCTTGGAGATGAAAAGGACCTGGTGAACAGCCTGATCGAGGCTGCTCAGGCCATTGTCCTGATTCTGGACCCGGCAGGGAGGGTGCTTCACGCCAACAGCTTCCTCGAGCATGCGACCGGCTACAGTCTCGAGCAACTGAAAGGGACTGACTGGGTCGAATCCTACGTGCCCGAGGCCGAACGCGCATCTGCGCTGGGGGTTTTCGAGCAGGTTCGCGACACATCCGAAGTCATGGAGCATGTGGGTCCCGTCATCACACGGGATGGGGCTTGGCGGCAGTTCAGGTGGCGATGGAAAGCGCTGCCGAGGCCCAAGAGATCGGAGTGCGCATTCCTGGGCCTGGGTGTGGACATTTCCGAGCGTGAAGGCATGGAAGATGCTCTGCGTAAAAGCGAAGAGCGATACCGGGCCATTGTGGAGGATCAAACCGAGCTCATCTCACGGTTCAAACCGGACGGGACCCTCACTTTTGTCAACGGCGCTTACTGCCGCTATTTTGGGGAAGAGCCCAGGCTCCTCCTCGGCAACAAGTTCTGGCACCACGTGCCAAGACATGAGCAAGAACGCCTCATGAGACACATTTCGTGCCTGACACGAGACAACCCCGTCTCCACTATCGAGCATCCCGTGAAAACACCCGCAGGAGTTCGCTGGCAGCAATGGACGGACCGGGCCATCTTCGATGAAGAAGGGGAGGTCGTCGAGCTCCAGGCGGTCGGCCGCGACATTACCGAGCGAAAGCGCGTGGAGCAGGCCCTCGCTTCAGAACGTTCCCGACTCTATTCAGTATTGGACAGCCTTCCGGTATTTGTGTTTCTCCACTCGGCCGACTATGTCATCCGTTTCGCCAACCGCTCCTTTGTGCACACGTTCGGAGAAGGGACGGGACGCCGTTGCTACAGTGTTCTGCAAAACCGTTCGGAACCCTGCGTCGAATGCCGATCGAAGGAGGTGTTTCTGGAACAGCAGCCCCATAACTGGGAGTGGACACTGCCGAGGATCGGACGCACTTTCCGAATGCACAGCTATCCTTTCACCGATACAGACGACACGCCTCTCATCCTGCAGCTCGGCATCGATATCACCAGTCAAAAGCGCAATGAATTGGAACTGCGACAATCTGAAGCTCGGCTGCGCGAGCTCTCCGGCCGCCTGCTCACCGCCCAGGAGGAGGAGCGGCAGCGCATTGCGGCAGAGCTGCATGACAGCATCGGTTCATCACTCACGGGAATCGCCGTGTTTCTTCAGTCGATCCTGCTCAGAACGGATGAGGGTCTCCCCTTGATGACAGCCATTCAGCAGCTCATCTCCGTGACTGAAAATACCATCCAGGAAGCGCGTCGGATCATGTCGGACCTTCGTCCCTCCATGCTGGACGACCTTGGGATCCTGAAGACCCTTGAATGGTTCTGCAGGGAATTTCAACAGCTTCATCCAGGCATCCACATCGAGCGCGTGATCGAGATCGATGAAGATGAAATCCCGGAATCTCTCAAGATCACCATCTTCCGGGTGGTTCAGGAGGCTTTCCACAATGTCGCCAAGCATAGCCGGGCCGAGTATGTCACCCTGTCCCTGGGTGGCTCCCGGGACAGCACTGTGCTCATGATAGAAGACAATGGCGACGGATTCGCAATGCAGGGCGTCACCTGGGACGAAACGCTGCAAGGGGGCCTTGGTCTCACGAGCATGCGGGAGCGAACGGAGCTCTCCGGGGGGCATTTCACGTTGGAGTCCACCGTTGGGGAAGGAACGACCGTCAAGGCCGAATGGCGGAAGTCCCCATCCGACGATCCGAGGACGTGACCCCGGAGTCAGCGCTGGGGAGGCGGCAGCGAGCCCATCACTCCCGAAACGAACTCGCTCCTGGCCTGGGGATCGGCGATCACCAGCCCGACAATCTCATCCAGGCCGTCCATGATCTGCCTGACTGCGGCTTCGGCGCGCTCCGGAGTCTGCTGATTGGCGGCCTGGAACTGAAGCCAGATAATTCGGGTGAGCATCAGTGCAAGCTCAGAGGACTGGCCCTGAACCGCCACCATGTGGTCCCTCGCCTGTTCAGCGCGTGCCGCCAGGTCCTTCAGGGCCTGCTCCTTCTCCTTCAGCTCATTTTCCAGAGAGCGAGTGGAGTCGAGAACAGCTTCTATGCTTTTCTTCTGAGCCTCCAGCCGGGTGGTAAGATCCGCATGTTCGGCCAGCAGGTTCGAAAGGTCCCTTTTCTGTTTTTCAACCTCACCGCGCAGTTCCTGGGTCGCCTCTTCCCGTATCTTTCTCACTTGGTCCTGATACAATTGGAGACCCGGCACTTCGAAGCGCATCCCTTCCAGCCAGTCGTAATTGGCGATGACAAACCCCGAGAGAAGGGAGAAGGTCAGCAGGACTGCCGTTACGAAGGCGTGGATTCTTTGAGTACCGGCCAGATAGAAGGTGAAACCCGCCATCATGAAAAATACCGCAAGAGCGACAAGCAGTTTCATCGTCATGTTCCAAATCTTGAAGCCCTGAAAAGCTTTCAATCAATCAGCCAAAGGTCCACAGGTTATCGGGCCGACCACCCACAATGCCGGAGTGTGCCCTCTTTGGTGGAGCATACCAAATTGCTCCTGGATGCTGTTAGTACTTTTCGACTTTTGACTCCTTCAGCGCAGATGGTATCTTCCTTGTGGGAGGAAAGGAAATCATGAAAAGGGGCCTCACGTTCGTCTTGTTGATCATTCTCCTTGGGGCGGCTGTTTTCACCTGGTGGTTCACCCGGCCTGTGGAAATCAAGAGAAACGAGATCTTGATTTACGGAAATGTTGATCTGCGGCAGGTTAACCTCGCGTTCAACGGGAGCGAACGCATCAAGTCGCTGTTCGTTCAGGAGGGAGATCGCGTGAAGCGGGGCCAGGTCCTCGGGAGCCTCGATGCGGAACGACTCGAAGCGGCCGTGGCACAGGCGCAGGCTCGCCTCGAAGGCCAGAGCCAGGTGGTTCGCCGGTTGGAGAATGGCACCCGTCCCGAGGAGATTGAACAGGCTCGGGCGAATGTGCAGGCTGCTCAGACGGATTTTGAGAATGCCCGCCGGACCTTTGAAAGGCTCAAGGAAACGGCTCTGGGAGGTGCCACCAGCCGCCAGAACCTGGACAACGCGCGGGCGGCGTTCGAAGTGGCGCGGGCAAAGCTGCAGGTGAATGAGAAGGCGCTGGAGCTGGCGATCCTCGGTCCCCGCGAGGAGGACATCGCTGAGGCCCGGGCCGTCCTTCGAGCCAACGAGGCGAATCTGGTCCTCCTCAAACGGGACCTGGCCGATGCCACCCTCACCTCCCCCACCGACGGTGTTATCCAGAACAGGCTTCTGGAGCCTGGCGACATGGCATCTCCTCAACGGCCGGTCTTTTCCATCGCAGTTGTCGACCCCAAGTGGGTGCGTGCTTATGTGCCCGAACCAGACCTGGGTAAAATTCGTCCCGGGATGAGGGCAGCCGTCTCGACGGACAGCTATCCTGACAAGCGATACGAGGGATGGATCGGCTTCATTTCACCTTCTGCCTCCTTCACTCCCAAGTCCGTGGAAACTACGGAACTGCGTACCTCGCTGGTGTATGAAGTCCGGGTCTTCATGAAAGACCCCCTGGATGAGCTCCGATTGGGAATGCCTGCCACCGTCACGATTCCGCTGAACCAGAGTGAGGCCACGGCAAGTGGCGACAGCAGAGCCGGCAGCCGGAAGCGACATTGATGGAGACTCAGTCACTGGAATCTCAGGTGCTCCAATGCCAGGGGCTGGAAGTGGAGTTCTCGCGCGGCCCCGCAGAGCGGATCAGGGCGCTCCAGGATGTAACCCTTTCCGTAGGCCGTGGAATTGTCACGGGTCTGGTCGGTCCGGACGGCGCCGGAAAGACAACATTCATTCGTCTGGCGGCGGGTCTCCTTACGCCTCGGGCTGGCTCCCTTCGGGTCCTCGGCCTGGATGTCGTCTCAGAGCCTCAGGCCGTGCAGTCCCGCATCGGCTATATGCCCCAAAAGTTCGGGCTCTACGAAGATCTGACCGTCCAGGAAAACCTGGATCTCTACGCCGACCTCCATGGGATTTCACCCGAAACAAGGGCTGATCGCTATCCGCAGCTCATGCGGATGACGGGGCTGGGACGTTTCATGGATCGTCTGGCCGGGCGCCTCTCCGGAGGGATGAAACAGAAGCTCGGGCTGGCCTGCACCCTCGTGAGCACTCCGGAACTCCTTCTTCTCGATGAGCCCACTGTCGGCGTAGATCCGCTCTCCAGGCGCGAGCTCTGGGAAATCGTCTACCGTCTGGTTAAGGAACGAGAATTGACAGTGCTCCTCAGCACCTCCTACCTTGACGAGGCGGAACGGTGCGACAGGACTGTTCTCCTTCTGCAGGGAAAGGTGCTGGCGACAGGGCGCCCGTCCGAGATCATCGAGGTGGCCGAGGGAAGGTCCTATCGTGTGGAAGCTCCCGCCCCGGTCAAACCCCGCCAGCTTCAGGCTCGCCTGGCCGGCGAGGCGGGCGTGGTGGATGCGACCCTTGAAGGCAACCGCGTGCGATTCATTACAGAAAAGGACCTGCCCGACCTCGAATCTCCTTTGTCGAGCATGGTTCCCGAGCCGGTGAAACCAAGGTTTGAGGACGGGTTCATGATTCTCGTGCGCCGCTCCACAAAGCCGGTTCCTCTGGCGACTGAAAGGGAAGATGGGAGGCCGGGGACGGCCAAGGGCAAACGGGTCTCCCGAGATCGGGACGAAGTGGTCGTGGAGGTCCGTGACCTGGTCAAGCGATTCGGGGATTTCTACGCAGTCAGGGACGTCTCCTTTCAGGTTCGTCGAGGGCAGATTTTCGGCCTTCTGGGACCCAACGGAGCAGGCAAGAGCACTACTTTTCGCATGCTCTGCGGACTTCTTCCGGCGAGCAGCGGCACCCTGAGCGTGGCGGGGATGGATCTGCGATTTGCCCGTGCATCGGCCAGACAGAGGATTGGATATGTGGCTCAGAAGTTCTCTCTCTACGGGCACCTGTCGGTCATGGAGAATCTTGAGTTCTTTGCGAGCGCCTACGGGCTCCTGGGTTCGCGAAAGAGAGAGCGCATTCAATGGGCGCTGCACCATTTCGGCCTGGAGCGATTCAGCAGCCTGGCCAGCGGACAGATTCCCGGCGGCTACAAACAGCGCCTCGCCATGGCTTGTGCCCTGATGCATCAACCCGAAATCCTTTTCCTGGACGAGCCGACATCCGGTGCGGACCCCCTTGCCCGACGTGAGTTCTGGCACAGGATCAGCGGATTGGCCGACCAGGGGGTCACGGTCATTGTCACCACGCACTTCATGGAGGAGGCCGAATACTGCGACCACATGGTCATCATGGTCGACGGGCGGATACTGGCCACAGGGACTCCAGCGGACATTCGGAAACGAGCCGGGGACACTCGGGATCGCGAACCGACGATCGAAGACGCATTCATCGCCATCGTGGAGGAGCACCGCCTTGCCTCCGGAGATGACGCGGCCTGAGGAGCCGGCTATGTCAAGCCCTTGCCGTCGAGGGGAAAAGAGCGAATGGTGGCGCGGGAGTCCGCGCCGCATCCGCACCCTCATCCACAAGGAAATCCTCCAGGTCCTCAGGGACCCCAGCAGCATCGCCATCGCCCTGGTCCTGCCCGTGTTCCTCATTCTGCTCTTCGGGTACGCCCTTTCCCTGGATGTGAAGCAGGTTCCTCTGGCAGCGGTTCTGGAAGACCAGTCCCCCGACTCCACCCAGCTCGCGGGGGCGTTCATGCTCTCAGATTACTTCAAGGTGACGACCGTGACCTCCATGAGGCAGGCGACGGATCTCATGCGGGCACGGAAAGTGGACGGCATCGTTCACCTTTCCCAGGATTTCGCCCGTGAGCTCGCTTCGGGCCGAGCGCAGATTCAGGTAATCGTCCATGGCGTCGATGCCAATAAGGCTCGGATCATTGAAGGTTACGTTCAGGGCGCCCTCGGTACGTGGACCTCCGGTCTGTCAAGGGGTCAGCAGGACGCGGTCCTGGGGTCGGTGCGGGTCCAGAGCCGCATGTGGTTCAATGAAGCCGTGGACAGCCACTATTTTTTGGTGCCCGGCCTGGTTGTGCTCATCATGACCCTGACGGGGGCACTGCTCACGGCACTGGTCATGGCGAGGGAATGGGAGCGCGGCACCTTGGAGGCGCTCTTCGTGTCCCCCATTCGTGCGGGTGAAATCCTGGTTGGGAAGACCGTCCCCTACTTCCTGCTCGGTATGGGAGGACTGCTGCTCACGGCCGGCGCGGGTCGGTATCTCTTTCAAGTCCCCCTGCGAGGCTCACTGATTCTCCTTGTGGGAGTATCGGCCCTCTACCTGATGGTGGCGCTGGGACTGGGACTGCTCATCTCGTCGGCCACGCGGAGCCAGTTTGTCGCAGCTCAGATCGCTCTCATCGCCACCTTCCTGCCAGCCCTCTTTCTCTCGGGCTTTCTGTTCGACCTCGCCAGCGTGCCCAGAGCGGTTCAGGTCGTGAGCCATCTGCTGCCGGCCCGCTATTATGTATCCGCTCTCCAAACCCTGTTCCTGGCCGGCAACGTCTGGAGCATCCTCATAGCGGATTCTGCCGCCATGCTGCTCATGGCCATGGTCTTGTTCAGCCTGACCCTCAGAAAAACCAGAAAGAAATTGGATTGAGACATGGATGCATGCCGCCGCATCAGAGCACTCATCTGGAAAGAGCTCCTGGCCATCCTCAAGGATCCAAGGAGCCGCTTCGCCCTGCTGGTCCCTCCCCTTCTGCAGACTCTGATTTTCGGGTACGCTGCAACCTACGATCTGAACAGCGTGAACTATGCCGTCTATGATCAGGACAACAGCGGGGCTTCGAGGCAGTTTCTGAGCGAGTTGGACGGGTCGGGGACTTTCAGACGTGTAGCCACTCTGCTGAATCAGAGCCAGATCAGGTCCCTGATCGACAGCAAACGGGCTCTCATCGTGATTCAAATTGGTCCGGATTTTGAGAAGCGGCTCCTTGGAGGCCTGTCGGCAGATGTCCAGGTTATCGCCGATGGGCGCAACTCCAACACGGCCGGGACCGCTCTGAGCTATATCGGAGCCATAGCGGAAAGGTTCAACGATGCCTGGCGGCAGAACCTGGGTGGTAGATCGGCACTCGTGCAGGCGGTCCCGAGGGCCTGGTACAACCCGAACATCGAAACCCGCTGGTTCATGATTCCAGGCCTCATTGGAATGCTCACCCTGGTTCAAATGGTCATTCTCACGGCCATGTCGGTGGCCCGCGAGCGCGAACAGGGAACTTTCGATCAACTGCTGGTCACTCCTCTGCGTCCCTCGGAGATCATGGTCGGCAAAAGTATTCCCAGCATTCTCATTGGTCTCATCCAGACGACCCTTGTCCTCTGCGTTGCCCTGTATTGGTTCGATATCCCCTTTCAGGGTTCGCTCTGGACTCTTTACCTGGGAGTGCTTGTATTTCTGATCGCCGCGGTGGGTGTGGGGCTGATGATCTCTTCGGTGGCAGCCACCATGCAGCAGGCCCTGCTGGGGAGTTTTCTGACCATCATGCCCTTCGCCCTGCTTTCGGGTCTGAGCACTCCCATCTCCAACATGCCTCGGGAGGTGCAGATGATCACTCTTCTCAACCCGCTGCGATATGCAATCTCCATCGTGCACCGAGTGTTTCTGGAGGGCGCTTCGCTCCAGGACATTTCCCCCGATCTCTGGCCGTTGACCCTTATCGCCTTGATTACCCTCTCGGTGGCTGTGTGGATGTTTCGCCATCGCCTGAGCTGACTGGAAAAGGGCGCCGTCGAAGCGGCCTGTGCCTGGCGCCGGGAATGGTCGAAACGGACATCTGAAGGCTCTGCGTCCCGGCACAGGCCCCAAGAGAGCGAAGCGCCGTTGTCGGTCTCGGCGTTCTGCAAATGATAATGTGCCTCCTTTCACGTCCACAGGATCTCTGAATCAGGGTGATACCCCCCCAAAGCGATTGCCAGAACAGCTTCAGCCGACCTTCTCTGGCTCCTCGCCATGGGGACGGTCCCCTCGGACGTTAGAGAAACATTGCACAAACATCCCTCCTCCCTTTCCATTTTCATGTTCGTTTCTCGGAAATTCTGTGCTAAACATCCAGATCTTGTGAGGTGTGAAGTGCACTGTGCAAACCGGGTCTCGACTTTTGACATTGCGGCAATTCGCCATCCTGTGGCAAAGGAGGTGCAATGGAAGATCGTTTTGTGGTAAAAGGAGAAGTTGTGGTTCTGGATCGTCAGAACGGTCTGGCGTGGCAGCGTAAAGCATCCGAAGAGCCTATGGTCTGGAAGGATGGCTTCGGGTATATTGAAAAGTTGAACGAATCCAAGTTCGCAGGCTTTGACGATTGGCGATATCCTACCAGGGAGGAGCTCGCCACGCTCATTCTTCCCGAAGAGGATCGCAACAGCGGACTCTACATTGATCCGCTTTTCAGCAGCCAGCGGAATTGCTGGACTTCAACGGAAGCTGGCCACCACAAGGCCTGTTATGTTGATTTCTATTATGGTGATGTTTACATCATCGAAGAAAACTATGCCAATCATTACATCCGGGCCGTGCGCACCCAGCAATGAGAGGGGCGCCGGTTCAACTCATGAAGAATCTCCACATGCACCATGGGTGTTGGATGGATCATCGTTTCAGGTGGTTCTCTACCGGCCGGAGATTCCCCAGAATACAGGAAACATCGCCAGAACGTGTGCGGCAACCCACACCCCGCTCCACCTCGTAGAGCCTTTGGGGTTTAGATTGACCGATCGTCATTTGAAGCGGGCCGGTCTGGATTACTGGCCTTCGGTCACCATGAGGGTTCACAGCGATTTGGAGAGCCTTCGCAGGATGCTGCCGCCTGGTCGATGCGTTCTTTTTTCGACGCATGCCCGCAGGTCTCTTTTCGATTTTCGTTTTGAGCCGGGCGATTGGCTTTTTTTCGGGTCCGAAACGAACGGTTTGCCTTCATCGCTCTTGAATGAAGCAGGAGAGGCCGTGGTCAAGATTCCCATAGATCGATCCAGAGTGCGAAGCCTCAACCTGGCGACGACGGTCGGTGTGGCTCTTTTTGAGGCCATACGCCAGACGATGGCTAGACGATACAATCTACTCCCGCGCTTTCCTGTGGATGGTTGAGTCCCTTCACAAAACGTTTGACCGAGACAATCGGTGTTTCTCTGTGGCATTCAACCTCCTGCCCCATTGGGATATATACATGGAGAAAGCAGTCACTCGAGAAAGCGTGAAGGCAAAGGTTTATGAATTATGCCCGGACCTGGATTCAATGGGCATTTATCCGATTGTCCTTGGAAAAGGTCAACGGTATTGAGTGGTCTTGTTCGAGAGCAGGGACTGCTCTCAAAAGAGACCGCCTTTGAGTTCCTTCCGCATTCGACTGAGAGACGGGGAACCAGATATTCTCTCGCCGAGCCCCTTTTGGGAGCGAGATTTGCATTATGCCGTCGGAGAAGCCAGGAAGAAGATCGCTTGTACCACCAAAGTCAAAAAGTCTTCCCCAAAAATGACGAGAACGAATGGAGATGGAGTAAGTGGCAGAAATCGAATGGAAGGGAGCCGTGTGGAGAGCTGCTTACGGTAGCCTTTCCGTCAAGGAATTGTTGACGATCCTCAAGGGCTTCGGCCCCATGGAAACACTGGCATTCGAAAAGGCGGACTGCTGTAGAGGCGAGATCAGCATTTCTCTATCCAGTGAAGGAACAAAACAGATCACCCTTTATCACCTCGAAGTGCTTGGCCTTAAGAGAAAGGGCACCGGCCGAGCGGCGCTTCAATGGCTCAGAAGCATATTCAAGGGCGACCTTTTCGTAGAAGATCCCGGCTTCATATTGGTTAAGGGCCCCAACCGTGAGAGCCTGCTTTTCTGGGTGCGAATGTACCGTGAGGGACTGATCGATGCCCTCGACGCGGAGGCCATTGAGCTCCACCCCCACATGAGCGACCAGGAGCTTCTGAGACTGGAAACAGAGATACTCGGTGCGCCGGCCGAACCGGGCAGATCCAGCTACATTCAATGAGAGCCCGGGACAAAATCAAATCGGCGGCGGAGGTGGCTGCAATATGCCGCCTGCTGCGCGACGGACAACCGGTGCGGGTGGTATTCACCAATGGCTGCTTCGATCTGCTGCACCTGGGTCATCTCCGTTATCTGGAGGATGCGCGCGCATTGGGCGATGTGCTCATTGTGGGTGTCAACAGCGACTCGTCCGTACGAAAGATCAAGGGGCATCTCCGCCCCATCCAGGGGGAAGAAGAGAGGAGTGAGCTGTTGGCAGGGCTCCAGTGTGTGGATTTCGCCGTCATCTTCGACACTCCGGATCCCCTGCCTTTGATTGAGATGATCCAGCCCGACATCCTGGTGAAAGGAGCCGATTGGCCCGAAGATCAGATCGTGGGTGCTGACGTGGTCAAGCAGAGAGGGGGACGGGTCGCGAGGATTCCTTTGACTCCCCAATGCTCGACCACTTCCATCGTGGAGAGAGTGATCGAGCGGTACGGTCAGAGCGTCTGCGATCGAGACCTTGGGACTGCCCGGGACTGACGTTGGAAGGGTGCTTGCCACCTCGCATTCTCTCAACCGGCCTGCCAGTCATGACAAAGCAGGAGTGAAAGCATTGGCGCCTCCCAGAGTGAAGACAGCTAAGCAATCGGTTCAGCCAGTCCAGGCAGACCAGGGCTTGATCGGTCAGCTCCGTGAGTGGATCGAGGAGAATCGGAATCTGATCGGAGGGTTCGCCGCCGGCGTTTTCGTCATCTTTTTGCTGGCACTTGGAGTGCAAAGCTATTTGAAGGGCCAGGAATCGCGGGCTCAGGCGAGTTATGCGCAGTTGATGCGGCAGTGGCCCAAGGACTTCAGCACCGCTGACGACCAGAGCATGGAACAGCTGATCCCCGACCTTGAGAAGTTCATCCAGGAGTATGATGGAAGGGTGGCGGCGTTGCTGGCACGACTGGATCTGGCACGAGTCTTCTACCGCTTGCGGCGCCATGAGGATGCTCTGGCCCAGAATCAGAAGGTTCTGGATGGAACGTCGGATCCTATCCTGAGGAACATGGCCCATTACCAGACTGCGGTAACGTTGCAGGCTTTGGGCAGAATTGATCAGGCAATAGGCCAGTGGAATGCCATGCAGGGTGGACTGTCCCTGGTTTCCGAAAGGGAGCTGAACTGGGTCCTGGCAAGCCTCTACGGCGACAAAAAAGAGTATCCCAGGGCCATAGAGCACCTTGAGCTTTCCATTAAGGCCGTTGGTGATTATCCAGCGAATCAGCTTCTGGAAGATCAGCTGGCCGGCCTCAGGGCCGCAGCATCGCAAGGATCTTGACACTGGCCGGGCGGCAGAGCTTGAAGCCATTTCCTGTCAAGACAAATCCCTTGACACCGCTCCAAGATTTAGCTATTGAGCGGACACCTGACCTAATCCATTTGTGAGGATCCATTAGTGAATAGTTTCTTATATTTCAGCGGCTTTCGCTTTTCGGCGGGTTGCTCCTTTCGTGGCCCGCTCATGGGATGTTGAATCAGCCCAGGCTGAGGCGCGAGCGCACTGAACCATGGGGGGGCCGAACGAGTGGAGCCCATGGTGTGATTTTGAGGCTGTGGATTCCGCCCACAGCTTTTTTTTTGCTCAGAAGCAGCTTTTGAATCGGGAGGTTTTGGGGGTCATGATGTTCAATGTCGAGTTCGAGACACTTCCTCGGGAGGCGCTGGAAGCCATACAATTGCGGCGCCTGCAGGCTGTTATTGAACGAGTCTATGCCACAGTGCCCTTCTATCGAAGGAAGTTTGACGAGGTCGGCCTGGCGCCAGCGGCTATCAGGAGCCTGGATGATCTGGCCCGCATTCCATTCACAACCAAGCAGGATCTTCGAGACAATTACCCTTTCGGGATGTTTGCAGTTCCCATGGACAATGTGGTGCGTATCCATGCTTCATCGGGCACAACGGGCAAGCCCACAGTTGTCGGCTACACCTCACGGGATATTGCCACCTGGTCCGAGCTCATGGCGCGGGCACTGGCAGCGGGCGGCGCCACGCGTGGAGACATCATCCACAACGCCTATGGATACGGCCTTTTCACCGGCGGTTTGGGCGTTCATTACGGGGCCGAACGATTGGGAGCGTCGGTCATACCCATCTCGGGCGGCAACACCAAGAGACAGATCATGATCATGGCGGACTTCGGGCCGACCCTTCTCACCTGCACGCCCTCATACGCCCTGCATCTGGCTGAAGTTGCGGCCGAAATGGGAGTGGACTTCCAGAAGCTGCGGTTCAAAGCGGGGGTTTTCGGAGCTGAACCCTGGTCCGAGCAGATGCGCCTCGAAATCGAACAGAAGCTGCACCTGGACGCCATAGACATTTACGGCCTCAGCGAAGTGATGGGGCCCGGGGTCTCCATCGAGTGCATCGAGGCTAAAAAGGGACTCCATGTGTTTGAAGACCACTTCATCCCAGAGATCATCAACCCCGAAACGGGAGAGGTGCTGCCTCCGGGTTCGACGGGAGAGCTCGTTTTCACATCGCTCACCAAGGAAGCATTCCCGGTCATTCGTTACCGCACCCGCGACATCACTTCGCTCAATCCGGAGCCCTGTGTCTGCGGACGGACGCATATACGGATGAATCGGGTGAGCGGACGCACCGATGACATGCTGATCATTCGCGGAGTCAACGTGTTCCCGTCGCAGATCGAGAGTGTCCTGATGGAAATCGAGGAGGTGGAGCCTCACTATCAGCTCATCGTCGACCGCGAGGGCAACCTGGACATGCTCACGGTTTTGGTTGAGGTGGGCGAGCACGCCTTTTCGGATGAGGTGCGGGTGCTGCAAAGCCTTGAAAAGAAGATCTCTAAAAATATCAAAGAATACCTCGGCGTCTCCGTGAAGACCAAGTTGGTTGAGCCCAAGACCATTG
This sequence comes from uncultured Syntrophobacteraceae bacterium, assembly GCA_964557955.1. GTDB lineage: Bacteria > Desulfobacterota > Syntrophobacteria > Syntrophobacterales > Syntrophobacteraceae > JALOOX01. The sequence continues at coordinate 270,879 of CAZLCS010000001.1, read as the reverse complement.
CGCGGAGCGAGGGGAAGGCCCAGAGGGTGATCGACAACCGCAAGATTTAGTTCATGACGGACAGGAGGAGAACATGCGGGTCGAACAGATTTCGGTTTTTCTTGAGAACAAGGCGGGGCGCCTGGCCGAAGTGGCGAGGATTCTCTCCGATGCAGGCATCAACATCAGAGCCCTGTCCCTGGCGGATACGTCGGATTTTGGCATCCTGCGCCTGATTGTCAACGATAACGCACGAGCCAAAGAGGCTCTGAAACAACAGGGGTTCACCGTCGGCAAGACCGATGTGGTCGCCGTGGAGGTGGAAGACCGTCCGGGCGGCTTGCACAAGATTTTGGACATCCTCAACCGAGCCAATGTGAATGTGGAGTATATGTACGCCTTTGTGCAGCAGAGCGGAAGCAACGCGGTGATCATCTTCAGGTTCGACAACCTGGATGAGGCGGTGAAGGTTCTGCAGGCCAACGGAGTGACGGTCATCGAGGGTGAGAGGCTGTATGCCATGTGATCGTTCCACTGCAGTCGGCCACGTGTGTAGGAGAGTCCCAAGAGGGCGTTGCCGGGAGTCGGCATGGAGCCCCCGTACTGAGCAAGCGGTTTCTCATCCCCGTGCAGAAAGATTCATCATCCCCCCGAGCTTCGTTGAGCTCTCGCCCCATCCGGTCGTCTGCTTTGGGGCGGGAGTGAGAAATCGTTTTGATTGGGTCGGGTTTTCTCGATGGCGGCTTCCACTGACCAGGAAGGGGGAAGAGTTATGAATTGCAGAATGAAGGTTTTGGCCCTGGTGATGGTGCAGCTCGCGGCCGTCATGAGCTTCTCGTTGCCCGGCTGTTTTGCCGAAGAGACCTACAAGATTGGAGGGCTCTTTTCGGTGACCGGCCCCACGTCTTTCCTGGGGGATCCGGAGAAGAAGAGTCTTCAGATGGCCATTGACGAAATCAATGCCAAGGGAGGCATAGACGGCCGCAAGCTGGAAGCGGTGATCCGAGACACGGAGGGGATTCCGGACAAGGCTGTTTTGGGAGCCAACGAGCTGATCAGCAACGAAAAGGTGCTGGCCATCATTGGACCCAGCCTGACCCAGACGACGCTTCCCCTGGTTCCACTGGCGGAGAGCAACAAGGTCCCTCTCATCAGCTGCGCTGCCGGAATCGAGATTACCGAGCCCGTTAAGCCCTATGTGTTCAAGACTGCGCAGAATGATGTTCTGGCGGTCGCGGCCATTTACGGCCATATGAAGAAGCAGAACATCAAGAAAGTCGGAATTCTGACGGTTGAAAACAGCTTCGGCGAGAGCGGCAAGAAGCAGCTGACCGGCCAGGCCGCCCAGTTCGGGATCGAAGTGGTCCAGGCGGAGTCCTTCGGCGGAAAAGATACCGACATGACGGCTCAGTTGACAAAGATCCGATCCGCCCAACCGGATGCGATCATTTGCTGGGGGACGAATCCCGGACCGGCCGTGGTGGCCCGAAATGCTCAGCAGTTGGCCATCAAAATCCCCTTGTACCAGAGCCACGGGGTTGCTTCGCCCAAATTCATTGAATTGGCACAGGATGCCGCCGAAGGGATTATTCTGCCCACGGGCAAGATCCTTGTAGCCGACCAGCTGCCGGATTCCGACCCTCAGAAACCTGTTCTGAAGAGCTATATCGAGGAGTTCGAGAAGCAATTCAAGATGCCCGTTTCAGGTTTTGGTGGCTACGCCTACGACGCCATGCACCTTCTGGCCAAAGCCCTCAAGGGCTCGGGGGGCGACAGGGAGAAGATCCGGGCGGCACTGGAGAAGATATCCGGGCATGTCGGCATCAGCGGGATTTTCAATTTTTCCGCCACCGACCACAATGGACTGGGACAGGATGCCTTTGTGATGGTCCAGATCAAGGACGGGAAGTGGGAGCTGCTGGCTCCCTGAGGGTTGCCCGCGATTTCCCATTGGGCAGGTGCCGGCGATGCCGTCCTTTCCATGGATGGTAGACAGCAGACAGGATCAAGTGTGGGGACGAGGAGGAAGCCTTTGGTCGATGCCGAGTCCCCACTTTCAACATGGACCGTTCTTGTTATTTTGACAGATCTGAAACATGCAGGAACTGCTTCAATATCTCTTTTCGGGCTTGACCAGTGGCGCCATCTATGCAGTGATCGCCCTGGGATTCACCATGCTTTACAACGCCACCGGGCTGATCAATTTCGCCCAGGGTGAGTTCGTGATGCTGGGGGCCTTGAGCCTTGTTTCCCTGTGGAAGGGATTTGAGCTGCCCTTGGGGGTAGCGTTCGCCGGGTCGGTCGTCGGAGTCGCAGCCGTCGGCATCCTCCTGGAGCGCCTGGCCATTGGCAGTGTACGTAAACCCCACCCGATTGTCTTGGTCATCATCACCGTGGGGGCCTCGATTCTGTTTCGAGGGGTCGGCATGATGATCTGGGGAAAGGACGCTCACAGCGTTGGAACTTTCTCAAAGCACGCTCCCATCGAGATTGGGGGTGCCGTGCTGCTTCCCCAGAGCGTCTGGATATTGGCGATCGTCCTTCTTGTGGTGGCCTGCCTGCAGTTTTTCTATCGAAAGACTCTGACCGGCAAGGCCATGGAGGCCTGCGCCATCAGCAAGAAAGCTGCTGCTCTTCTGGGCATCGGCACCGAGCGCATGACCCTCCTGGCATTTGCGGTCAGCGCTGCCATGGGGGCATTGGGAGGCATCCTCATAGCGCCCATTACCATGAGCAGCTACGATATGGGAACCATGCTGGGTCTCAAAGGCTTTTGCGCCGCGATGCTGGGGGGCCTGGGCACCTCGTGGGGGGCGGTCCTGGGTGGCCTTTTGCTGGGAATACTGGAGTCATTGGGAGTGGGATTCATTTCTTCGAGCCTCAAGGATGCCATCGCGTTCTTGCTGTTGCTCCTGATCCTTTACATGCGACCCAGCGGAATACTGGGAAAGAGTGCCATCCATCGTTTCTGATTCCCTCTGGAATGCAGATTCAATCCTGAAGCCTGATACCGTGACACTGGACCGATGTTGAGAAGTGATCGATCGGCAAGAGCGATGACATGAAGAACCTTTGTTTGGGGGCGGCCATCGTTGTCGGGGGACTGCTCATCAGCAACCCGTATCACCTGCAGGTGCTGACGTTTATCGGCATATACACACTGCTGACCCTTGGGTTGAACATGCTCATGGGATATGCGGGGCAGATTTCCCTGGGGCATGCGGCCTTTTACGGGCTCGGAGCCTATTCCACGGGCATCCTGACGGTTCACTTCGGATGGTCCCCCTGGCTGACCCTGCCGGTTTCGATTCTCCTGACGGCTGCTGTGGCCTATCTGGTGGCCCTGCCCATCTTGAAGCTGCATGGATACTATCTGGGTATGGGCACACTGGGCTTCGGCATGATCGTTTTCATCTTCTTTCGGGAGTGGAGCCGATTCACAGGTGGAGACTCGGGACTGGTTGGGATTCCGCCCCTCGCGCTGGGGCCCGTGGACTTAAGCTCCCGCACGGCATACTATTTTCTGGTCTGGGGAACCGTCCTCGTCGGTTTCGAAGTGTGTGGGCGAATCATCAATTCCCGGGTTGGTAGAGCTCTCAGGGCCATTCATGACAGCGAACAGGCTGCAGCCGCTATGGGTATCGACACAAGCCGCATCAAGATACATGTGTTTGTACTGAGTGCGGTCTTCGCTGCCGTTGCGGGGTTTCTTTACGCACACATGGTGAACTTCATCAGCCCTAATTCCTTCGATTTCATGACTTCCGTCCGCATGGTCACCATGGTCGTCATCGGTGGAATGGCCAGCATCTGGGGCTCAGTCCTCGGAGCATCGGTGATCACCCTGCTCCCTCAATGGCTGCACGTTTTCCTGGATTACGAAATGCTCGTCTATGGTTTGATCCTCATGCTGATCATGATCTTCCTTCCGCAGGGGCTCGTACGTGGAATCGTGGACTTCTATGAGCGATCCAAAACCAGGTGACACCGTGCCCCAGTCCATCATAGAGCTTCAATCGATATCGAAGTCATTCGGGGGAATCCAGGCTCTGTATGACATCTCCCTGGAGGTTCGTCCCGGATCCATTCATGCGATCATCGGCCCCAATGGAGCGGGAAAAACCACGCTGTTCAACATCATCACGGGCTTGTACCGTCCCGATGAAGGCAGCGTGCTCTTTGAAAAGCATCCCATCCATCGGATGGCCATCCACCAGATTGTGCAAATGGGCATCGCACGTACCTTTCAGAACGTTGAGCTCTTTGGAAGCATGAGTGTCCTGGAGAATGTGCTGGTCGGGCACCATTCCCGCATGCGTTCCGGCTTCTGGGGAGCCATAGGCCGATGGCCACGTGTGAAGCATGAGGAATCCGGCGCTGTGGAGCATGCCTTGGAGCTTCTCCGATTCACGGGCCTTGACGAGCTGGCCGGCCAGAGGAGCTCGGATCTTCCCTTTGGCTGGCAGCGATTTCTCGAAATCGCACGGGCCCTTGCATCGGATCCCAAAGTGCTGCTGCTGGACGAGCCGGCCTCGGGCCTGAACGCAGTCGAGACAAGTCAACTCGGGGAATTGCTGGTCAAGATACGTGAACGGGGCGTCACGCTCCTCCTGGTTGAACACGACATGAGTCTGACCATGGGGGTTTCAGATCGCATTCTGGTTCTGCATCAAGGCAGGAGGTTGGCTGAAGGCACTCCTCGCGAGATTCAATCCAACGACGCAGTCATATGCGCCTACCTGGGGAAAGACTGATCCGGGCAAGATGGGGCCGGATTCCCCGGTTCCAGGCTGGGCTCGAAATTTTCAGAGGTAAACCATGCTCCGGTTGCGCAACTTGAAATGCTATTATGGGAAAATTCGGGCCATCAACGGTGTCAGCCTTTCAGTCCGCGCCGGGGAAATCATCGCGCTCATCGGCGCCAATGGTGCTGGAAAGAGCACGCTTCTTCAGACCTTGTGCGGTTTGATCCCACGATGGGAGGGAGAGATTCTTTTCCACAGGGAATCCATGAAGGGACTTAAACCCCAGGCCATCGTCAAGCGCGGCATGTGCCTGGTTCCTGAAGGGCGACTCTTGTTCCCTCCCATGTCAGTCCTTGAGAATCTGAAACTGGGAGCCTATTTGAGATACAGGCGGGGTGAGGGTGAAGCGGTGAGGAATGATCTGGAAGCCGTCATGGAGCTTTTTCCCATTCTGCGGGAAAGGGCCAGGCAACCCGCAGGCACCCTGTCGGGGGGCGAGCAGCAGATGATTGCCATAGCCCGCGCGCTGATGGCGCGCCCCCGACTTCTGCTCCTGGACGAACCGACCATGGGACTGGCCCCTTTTCTGGTGCGCATGATTCTTGATACTCTTGTTCAATTGAAAGAGCGGGGAATCACGGTGCTTCTGGTGGAGCAGAATGCCAGGGCAGCCCTTCAGATTGCAGACCGGGGCTACGTCCTGGAGAATGGACGGATCGTACTGGAAGGGGCGGCCGAGGACCTGCTCGCCGATCAGGATGTGAAGCGCGCGTACCTGGGTCGTGACTATCGGGAGTTTTGTGAAGGGAGAGCCTAGACAATGCCCATAAGGAATCCTGGCGTCGAGTGTCTTGACTTGGAGGAACGGGCTCAGCAACAGCTGGAGCGGCTCCAGAGCACCCTGAACCGCGCGTACAAAAACGTCCCATTCTACCGCAATCAGTTCATGGAGAATCGAGTCGATCCTCTGCAGATAGAGAATTTGTCGGACCTGGCCCATGTTCCATTTACGCATCGACGTCATCTGAGCGAGCATTACCCTTACGGATTGTTTGCCGTCCCCCTCCGTGACGTGGTGCGTATCCACACCGCTCAGGGAAGCTCCCTCAATCCCGTGGTCAGTGGGTACACAAAGCAGGATCTCGCCGTCTGGCATGAGATGGTCGCCAGGGCCCTTACCGCAGCCAGCGTCTCGGGCCTGGATATCCTGCAAATCCACCTGGATGTTGGGCTGACCAATTGGGGACGTGAATACAAGGACGGTGCCGAGGCCATCGAGGCCAGTGTTATTCCTCTGACGATTCTGCCTCCTGAAAAACAGCTCATGATCCTGAAGGATTACAGGACATCGGTTTTGGTCACTTCGGCGTCGGCGGCAGCTGAGTTGACGCATCTGTTGTTCCAGGCCAACCTGAACCCCAATGCTCTGGCTCTGAAAACCCTGATCCTGGTGGGAGAAGCTCCAAATCGGGACATGTCCAGTCAACTGGAAGAGCGATTGCATGTCCGAGCCTGGTCTCACTACGGTCTGAGCGAAGTACCCGGACCTGCTCTGGCTTTCGAATGTGATGAACGGGCCGGCCTGCATCTGAGTGAAGATCACTTCCTGGCGGAGGTCATCGACCCTGAAAGCGGGATTTGTGTCGAGGACGGTACGCCGGGTGAACTGGTGCTGACGACGCTCACGACACGGGCTTTTCCACTGGTACGGTACCGGACCGGTGACAAGGTTCGCCTGATGACCGGTTCATGCGAATGTGGGCGCACTTTCAGGAGAATGGAATGGCTGAGGGAGCGTACGGACGAAGCGGTCGTCATCCGCGGTGTCAAGATACATCAGCAGCAGGTTCGGACACACATTCAGCGCATCCTGGGTCATGAGCCCGAGAAGTGTCGCTTTCGTGTTCGCGAGACGCAGAGGCGGGACTATCTCGAAGTGTGGCTTGGTGTGGACAGCGTCATCTTCTCTGACGAAATCAAGGAGATGGAGCAGACCTCTCTGCGATTAGGTTCAGAACTTGCTACGGAACTGGGAGTGCCGGTTCGGATCCAGTTCAAGGAACCTGGTTCCTTCAAGACGGTTATTTCAATGGACCACATCGAAGACTTGCGTCAGGATCACTGAGGGGGCAGGGCCAGGAATTTGACGGAGCCGACGAAACTGAGTTCTTCTCTTGATGATCCGCGTTTTCTTCATGACTTTGCCAATGCACTCGACAGACGCGTGCCCATTGCCGTCAAGTCCTGACAGAGCAGCAATTCCCTGAATCTTTGGGGGTTATTCTTTCCATAATGAATTGAAAAGCCGGGAACCGGATGCCTCTGACGTGATGGTTTATGTGTCAAAAAATTATCGACTTGCATGATTCTTTGTGCTAGCGTCCTTATGGGGCTATAATTAATAAGTTTATTTTTTTCAAACCCTCAGGCTGCATTGAGACGACTTCCAAAACTCGTGGGACAATCCGTGGACGGGATCCCCGAAGGCATTGCAGGGTGCCCGTACAGGAATGTCTGGCGAGGAGCTCAATGTTTGATGTGTGATATCAATCGGCTGTGTTCCCCTGTTACCCAATCCATTGACCAGTGCTGATTCTGCGCCGCGATGTGTGGGGGGCGTGTGGAAGAAAGGATGCTGATTCTCGCACTCAATGGAATTTGGATGGGAGCCTGTCACGAAGATGTAACAATATTGTCATAGAAATCAGAAACGTTTTGATGTTTATTATATTCCTGCCGACCTATGTGGATACCGAGCTGCGAGATGATTTGAAACTGATTTTGGGTGGTTGAAATTCTCTACAGAGGTATGTCCTCCGGGGGCCACTGACACAGATGTCCACTTGTTCTCCCAACGAACAGGAAGTCCGACGCAGAATTGCCCGAATTCGCGACCTGCCTTCCCTTTCAGGGTCGCTCCAACGACTCGTCGAGATCATCCATGATGAGGTAGCCTCACCAGAGGAAATGGAGAGCCTCATTCGATACGACCAGTCGTTGTCCGCAAGAATCCTTCGGGTTGCGAACTCCACTTATTATGGCATGAGGGGGAACGTGCCAACCCTTGCCAAGGCGATGATCCTGATCGGGTTCGAGCAGGTTAAATCCCTTTGTCTTTGCGCCCTCCTGATGGATATGTGCTCGACTCAGAATTCCATTGAACCGCAGGAGAGAGAAAGGCTCTGGAAGCATTCCCTGGCCACCGCTCGAGTAGCCAGTGAAATGGCTCGCACGAGACCGTGGGTCAGCCCTGAAAAAGCCTATATCCTTGCGCTGTTTCACGATCTGGGACGAGTTGCCATGGCGTCCTCCCTTCAGGATCATTACCGGGCCATCTGGAGACTGTCTCGAAAAGGAACGATTCCATTGTGGTACGCTGAGCTTCAGTATGGGTTGACTCACACGGTGGTGGGTAAGTGGCTTGCGACTCGCTGGAATCTGCCCGAGGTATTCCAAATGGTTATGGAATTTCACCATTTCCCGGAGAAGAGCCCGGCTTTCAAAGCCGAAGTGAAGCTTGTGGCCCTCGCCAACATCCTGGTCAACAGCAAAGAGAGGCCCGACCTGCTCGATGACGAGATCACCTCTGGTTATCGCAGGGACCTTTTCATCCCGGAGACCGAATGGGAGGCATCCCGCAGGAAGCTGCAGGATATATGGGCTGAAGTAGATCAGCTTTGGACTTTGCTGAGATGACGGAGCACTCATGGATGACACATTGAGCAAGATTTTGCGAATAGGTCTCCTGAATTCACAGGAGCGTGACGAGGAGTCGAATCGGTTCCTTGGCATGATCCAGCGGTTCGCTGAGCTGCTTACCGTTGAGTCGGAGAAACCGGTGGTCGACCAGATCTACGACAAGCTTGTCCGTATCATCATTGAGGAAACAGATTTCGAGAACTGTTCGATCGTCTTATGGGATCCGAACGCCCGGCACTTGTGTCTCAAAGCTGCATACGGTCTGGATGATCTGCTGGGGGGGGGAAGTGCCAGGAATCACAACCCCAGTTTGTCCTTCAACCCCAATGAGGGCATTGCGGGGCGCGTCTATCAGATGCAGTCCCCCTATTTCCTGGAAAACAGTACAAGCGAGCCCATTCCGCCCAAGAACGGGGCGACCGTTACACCGGTCTCCATGGTATGCCTTCCCCTTTACGATTTGGGTGTCCTTAACATCAGCTCCGCTCATCCCCGTCGCTTTTCGAATCAGGCACGGAGAAACTGGGAGCTCGTCAGCCGGATCATCAGTTTTTTTCTATGCGGGGCTCGGACTCCCGCAAAGCCCTCCCTTTCGGAGAATCTCCTGGGGCCTGACATCAAGAACGGCAAGACCCATGCGAAGCCCGATCTGTCGGAGATGCCACAAGGTCCTCCACTTCCTGAACAGGCCATGAAAAGCACCCCCCAGGGTATCTGCCTCCTGGATGCCGAAGGGATCATCGTACAGGTCAATCAGAGTGTCGAACGGCATCATGGGCTCAACGCATCCCAGTTCATAGGGCGATCTCCGGCGATATTGTTTGCCAACCCTTCTGATTTTGAAGGGCTTCTGAAACAGGCATCAACTTCCCAGACCCAGGAGCTCACGGACGTGTCCATGGTGACTCGGGACGGAGAGTCCTACCAGGCCGACGTCAATCTCGTGCGTCTGTCGGGTGAATCCGGAATCACCAGCGGTTTCCTGCTTGTCATCCATGACATGACCAAGCGTAACTCTCTGGCGGAAAAGCTCATCCAGACCGAAAAACTGGCCGCATTGGGTATCATGGCGGGAGGAGTGGCTCACGACTTCAACAATCTTTTGATGGCGATTCTCGGGAATATCCAGTTGATGCTCCCCAGCATAAACGACGATGAGATCCAGAGGCGACTGCACAATATCGAGAAGGCGGTCCAGGACGGAGCGAACACCGTTCGAAGGCTTCAGAAGTTCACCGAACGGGCCAAGGATTCTCAGATGCTTCCTGCAGCGGTCAACGTCGGCGAGGCCATCTCCGATGTGATTGAGCTGACGCGGCCACGTTGGAAGAACGCCATGGAGCGTTCGGGGCGGAACATCCGATTTCAACTGGATCTGCATCCCGCCTGTTTCGCCTCCATCAGTGCTTCGGACCTGAGGGAGGTGCTCACGAACCTGGTTTTCAATTCCGTTGAGGCCATGCCGGAAGGTGGGGTCATGACTCTCTCATGCAAGCCTTGGGAGGACCAGATCATCGTGGAAGTTTCAGATACGGGGATTGGAATGAGCAAGGAAGTCTCGGGGAGGATTTTCGACCCGTTTTATACCACAAAGGGGGTGGGCAATTCGGGTCTTGGGCTCAGTGTCTCGTGGAGCCTGATTGCCCGGAGCGATGGCGAGATTCGAGTTCGAAGCACTCCCGGCCATGGATCCACTTTTGTGATCTCCCTGCCGAAGGCAGCCCCTCCATCAAAGGCAGTGGAGACCTGCGAAGCCAAATCGGCACCGGATTCCTTCAGGCTCCTGGTCGTCGACGATGATACGGAAATCCTGGAGATTTTGAGAGATATGTTGCGCCTGAAAGGGCATCGGGTCACGTCAACGGACGATGGGCAGGAAGCCTTGCAGCTCATCGAGTCTGAGAATTTTGACCTGGTCCTGACGGATCTCGGGATGCCGTCGGTGAGCGGATGGGATATTGCCAAAAGGGCCAAGGCTAAGGATCCGCATCTACCGGTCATTCTGATCACCGGCTGGGGAGCTCAATACGAAGAGGATGATCTCACGACAAGCGGTGTTGATCAGGTTTTATCCAAACCCCTGAGCTGGGACAGGCTTCTTGAGACCGTGGCCGGTTTGCTGTGCCCCTCTGCGAGTGAGCCCTCGCGGTCAAGATCCATGCTTCAAGTGGTTTGAACGAGGACCTTTTTCGGTTTTCCGCCCTGTGGCCCGGAAGCCGTGCCGCCGGCTTGGGCCGTTGCTTTTCAAACCGCGAGTGAGGAGCTATCGGTCCTCACCACCCCGTGCCTTTCCCACAACATCCATTTTCTGAGGTCCCTGCCCTCTTTCCTCTTCTGTTTGTTCATCACATAGACATTTCGCATCGGAATGAAGTGTGCTAAAAGGGCCGGTATACTCAGAAGCTCGGCATCATCATTGTGGTATGGAGTATGGGAAAACAAATGGAGAGCTCGGTCCCGAACCACTACAAGGCATCCATCGATTACCTCTATGGTTTGCAGAAGCATGGCATCAAATTCGGCTTGAATTCTACGGAGAAGATACTGTCGCGCCTTGGAAATCCGGAACACCGCCTGAGGTGTATTCATGTCGGGGGCACTAATGGTAAGGGATCCACGGCCGCCATGCTTTCGAGCATTTTGCGGCATCACGGCTTCAGAGTCGGGCTTTACACCTCACCTCACCTCGTGAGATTTACGGAAAGATTTCGGATCGACGAGAGGGAGGCAGCCATCGGCCGTATCTTCGAGGTGTTCGAGCGTGTCCGTTCCGTGCTCGACGAAAGTGAGCCTCCCACATTCTTTGAGATGGTGACAGCCATGGCCTTCCAGTACTTCATGGAGGAGCAGGTGGACTGGGCCGTCATCGAAGTGGGCATGGGGGGCAGGCTGGATGCGACCAATGTCATACGGCCCGAGGCATGTATCATCACGAACGTATCCTATGACCATCAGGAGTTTCTGGGCAGCAGCCTCGCGTCCATAGCCCGTGAAAAGGCGGGGATCATCAAAGACGGCATACCACTCATTACAGGCGTCAAGCAGCCGGTGGTAAAAGGTATTTTGAAAGCCACCTGCTTCGGTCACAATGCTCCACTTTACAGCTTGGGATCGCAGTTCCGCGTGCGCCGAAATCCCGATGGCTCATTCCAGTATCATGGGATGAAGCAGCGGTATCGAATGTTGGAGCTGAACCTCAAAGGCAGCCATCAGTATCAGAATGCGGCTTTGGCACTGGCTGCTCTCGAGGTGCTTGAGGCGCAGGACACTCTCATTTTGGAAGACGGAGCCATCAGGGAAGGCCTGCTTCAGGTGAGCTGGCCCGGGCGGCTTGAGGTGTTACAGGAAAACCCCCTCATCATTCTGGACGGCGCCCACAACCCACACGGTGCCGAGAGCCTGAGAGAGGCGCTCAAGTCGTGCTTCGCTTTCGAAAAGCTTCATCTGGTCATCGGCATCATGGCTGACAAGGACACTCGTGGGATTCTCAGAAGGCTGCTGCCCCTTGCTGAGACGGCCATTTTCACCCAGCCTCGTTATGCTCGGGCGGAACGGCCGGAGACCCTCAAACGGATGGCCCGTCCATACGTTCAGAAGCATTATGTCATTCGTGATCCCAGTGCGGCCATAGCCGAAGCCAGGGCCATGGCGGCACCGGGCGATGCCATTTGCATCACCGGCTCCCTGTATTTCGCCGGTGAAGTGAAAGAGCTTTTTGGAGAGCACACCCTTGCCATATGAATAACGGGCGAAGTCCCGGGGGGGCGGGAGAGAAGTTGAGGAGGTTCCGCCCCATGAATGCACGGTCTTCTTTTCGCCTGGACTCTGCAATCAAGGGATTGGGACCGGCTGGTGGGTCGTGCTCTGACAGCCTTGCGAATCGAGGCGCCCGGTCTCCGGATAAACGGCCACTATCAATGGAAGGGCATTGATACCATGCTTCGCATCCGTTCAGCTCGCCTGCGGGATTCCCTCGCAACCTTGGGCTTTGTGATCATATTCATCGGGTGGTCTGCGGTCGTTTTGCTCGGATCTGCTGCGGCCGAGGAGGATTTGAAGGACCACGTCGGCACCGGCACTCTTGTCACTGAGGCTCGCGGAACCTGGACCATCGATGCCGAAAGGCTGTCATACGACCAGAATAGAAAGATCTATGAGGCTGAGGGCAATGTTCGAATCATCTCGGGAAGACGCTACATCGAGTCGGATTGGGCTGAGCTGGACACCGGCAAACGTGTCGTGGAGCTCAAGGGCAACGTGCTTCTGAAATACGGAAACGACTGGCTCCGCGGGGAGCACGTGATCTGGAATCTGGATGAGGAGACCGGATGGGTTGATGGGGGACTGACCTATTTCGCCACCAATCAGCTCTACGCACAGGGAGAGAACATCCAGAAGACGGGCGAAACCGAGTACGAGCTCAAGAGCGGCTTCGTGACGGGTTGCGATCCTCAGAGCGCAGATTGGAGGATCCGCTACGGCACCATGAAGATCAACGTCGAAGGGACGGCATGGGCTAAACACACCTCGTTCTGGATTGGCAGAGTGCCCGTACTCTACCTGCCTGTTGTGGCCGTTCCGTTGAATCGCAAGAGGCAATCGGGTTTCCTGCTTCCCTGGGGAGGATATTCCGATCTCAACGGTCTGCAGGGAGAAATCCCGTTTTACTGGGCCATCCGCCAGGACATGGATGCGACCTTTTTCGGCCGCTACATGGAAGAGCGCGGATTTATGGGCGGCATCGAATACCGGATCAACAACGAAACATGGGGAGAAGGGATCTGGATGTTCAACTACCTGGACGACCACGCCGACCCGGCTCACCTGGCGGAGCAGGAATACCCATTCATTCGTAGCGATCGATTCTGGTTGAGATCGAGGCATTCTTTCGAATTACCCTGGGAAATCGATGCGAAATTGGACCTCGACTTCGTCAGTGACCGCAATTTCCTGCGGGAATTCGAACGCGGATCGGCCTCAGTCGACTATTCGGACAAGATTTTCCGGGAGCACTTCGGGCGCGGAGTCATCAATGACGAGAACACCCTCGCCCGCGAATCCAGTCTTTATCTGGAAAAACGGTTGGAATCGAGTCTCATCAGCATGGACACCCGTTACTGGGATCAGCAGGACAAGGAAATCGACGAATTCACCTTGCAGCGCATCCCGGCCCTTGCCTACAGCGTCATTCCCAAGTGGATCGACGATCTTCCCCTCTATTTTACATTCAATACCGCTTACACGAATTATTGGAGACGTGAGGGAGACCGTGCCAATCGCCTGGAGACATCTCCCAGGCTTTACCTGCCGCTCCAGCTCAAGAGGTTTTTGAATGTAGAGCCATCTGTCGGGGTGAGTGCGACTTCCTACTGGGTCGACTGGGAGGAAGACAGGCCCGATCGGCCCGCCACCTCCCAGGGTCGGTTCTTCACGGATCTGCGTCTCGAGATGAACAGCCGTCTGAACCGAGTTTACCCATTGCAGGTCGGATCTTATCAGGCATTCCAGCACTCGATCCGCCCGGAGTTCCTCTATGAGTACGTCCCCGAACCCATTGAAGGCGACATTCCCCTGTTCGATCGGTTTGACGAGGATCCCTCTCGCCACGATATCCGATATGGCTTTTCGACATTCTTGACGGGCAAATCCGTCAAAACGGATGCACAAGGCAACGAGAAGATCAGCTATGACGAGATAGCCCGACTTCAGGTCCTGCACGGCTATAATTTCGAACGGGTTCCCGTGAACGACCCCGACGTCCGCCTGGAAAGCAGTCGAGAGAAAGGGGTCACCGACATCGGGTTCAGGCTGGACGTGAGACCCAAGAAGTTCGTGACCCTCTCCTACGATGCCGAGTTTTCGCCGGATCGTGGAAGCATGGAGCTTCACGACTTCTACATGGTTCTGAACAGCGGCCTGGGTCACAGGCTGCGCGTGGATTACCAGTACCGAAGGGAATCGCTAGTCGACGAAATCATCGCCAGGACAAACATCAAACTTTTCAGGAATTTTTACCTGCTTACCTACCACGATTATTCCATCGATCAGGACCACCTTTATGCCCATGGATATGGCTTTCGGTATGATCACGGGTGCTGGGCCATCGGCGTGGCGTACGAAAAAGAAGAGAAGGACCATCGCATTGCTTTTACAGTCAATCTGCAAGGGCTGGGAACCTTCGGAGGAAGTCGGAGTTACAGCAGCGGGGAAAAAGAAGACCTGGACTGAGCGGCATCCTGCTTGAGGCCCCGTGTTTCACTGATTGCGCCTGGGAGGTCCATCCCGAAACAAGCTCACAGTCAGCATGAATTACTGTCTTGACATCATAGGGAGGTTCCCTTATAGATTACGGGCTTTAGGTTTGACATATTCATTCTGGAGAACAATCCATGAAAACAAGCAGTGCCAAGTTTCAGGCAAATGAACGCAAATGGATCCTCGTAGACGCTGAAAACCGGATTCTCGGGCGATTGGCTACACAGATCGCTGTCCGCCTGCGGGGCAAGCATTTACCCCAATTCACGCCTCACGTGGACCTGGGGGATTTCGTGATCGTCGTAAACGCGGACAAAGTGCGGCTCACGGGCAACAAATGGGACCAGAAGGTTTATTACCGACACAGTGGCTACATGGGAGGCGTGAAAGAAACCTCTGCTCGCAAGCTCAACCAGGACAATCCTGAACGGTTGATCCGCCTGGCTGTGTGGGGAATGCTGCCCAAGAACAGGCTGGGACGAAAATTGATCAAGAAATTGAAGGTGTACCGAGGAACCGAGCATCCACACGAAGCTCAGCAACCTGTGACGGTTGATTTCTAGGCGAATCTCAAGCTTCACCTGGATGCACGAGGAGATTGAACAGTGATGGCCGAACAGCGCTTCTATGGAACGGGAAAACGAAAATCAGCAGTGGCACGCGTATGGCTCCAGCCTGGATCGGGTGTGATCACCATCAACAAGAGATCCATGGATGAATATGTCGACCGGCAAACCAGCAAGATGGTTATTGCTCAGCCTTTGGTTCTCACGGGCACTTACGGCAAATTGGATGTCATGGTCAATGTGTTCGGCGGCGGCGGATCCGGACAGGCCGGAGCTATTCGTCATGGAATTTCCAAAGCTTTGCTCGAATTCAACCCGGAGTTTCGGGAAGTCTTGAAGAGAGCTGGTTTCATCACGCGCGATTCTCGGGTGAAGGAAAGAAAGAAATACGGCAGGCGAAGTGCGCGTGCCCGGTTCCAGTATTCGAAACGCTAATTCGGCGCATGATTGTCTTGGTGTTGGACAGATGGGGAAAATCCTGTTGCTGGGGAGTGACCATTGCTGCTCCCGGAGGCAGCGGTGGAGCCCGGGTGGGTGAAGATGCCGATGGAATACTTGCCCTGATGCGTCATTGAAGATTCGTCGGAACTGCCCGTCTTATCCATAACCTCATTGACAGAGACACCGATTTTGAAAGAAAGAGGGCACTGCGCCTTAAGCGCCGTGCCCTTTTTGCCTTGGCATATCATGAGGAGGGGAAATATGGTACGCGTCGCCATAGCAGGGGCATCGGGATACACGGGGTTTGAACTGATTCGGATCATAGCCCAGCACCCGGAAACCCGGCTCACGACCATCACCTCCAGAGCGCAGTTGGGACAAAGGCTCGACGATTTCTACCCTGCATTCAGGGGTCATTTCGATCTTGTATTTCAGGAGCCCGATCCCGAAATCCTCACACGGGACGCGGATGTCGTCTTCACCGCCCTTCCCCATCAGGCTGCAATGGACATGGTCCCCGCATTGCTGGATCGTGGCGTGAAGGTCGTCGATCTGAGCGCTGACTACCGCTTTCGCGACCCGGCCGTATACGAGGCCTGGTATCAACGGCACAAAACACCGGAGCTTTTGACCGAAGCCGTGTACGGTCTGCCTGAGCTCTACAGGGATGCCATCAGCCGTGCGCGACTGGTGGGCAATCCCGGCTGTTACCCTACCAGCATCATCCTGGCGGCTGCACCCTTGCTTCAGCAGGGGCTGGTTCGGGCCGAAACCATCATCGCCGACTCCAAGTCAGGCGTTTCCGGAGCCGGCCGAGGGGCCTCTCTCGCCGTCCATTTCTGCGAGGTCAACGAGGGTTTCAAAGCCTACAAGGTGTGCGAGCATCGGCATACGCCCGAAATCGAGCAGGAGCTTGGCAGGCTGGCAGGGAGGGCTCTCATCGTCAATTTCACTCCCCACCTGGTTCCCATGAGTCGCGGGATTCTGAGTACAGTTTACGCATCCCTCGAGACAGGGGTTTCCTCTGAAAGGATTGATGAAGCATTTCGTGCCTTTTACGACGAAGCCCCTTTTGTGAGGCTCTGCAAGAAGGGTGAGTTTCCCTCTACCCTGCAGGTGAGAGGCAGCAACCACTGCGACCTCGGCTGGCGGGTTGATCCCCGCACACAGCGCGTGGTCGTCGTATCGGTCATCGACAATCTGACACGGGGGGCTTCGGGTCAGGCCGTCTGCAATATGAACCTCATGTGCGGACTGCACGAAACGGCGGGGCTCGCGGCGGCTCCCTGGCAACCTTAGCAGCACCAATGGGCCATCATGACCTTCAGAAGAAGCGGAACTTCAAGCTTGTCCTGGAATACGATGGATCGGGATACCATGGATGGCAGAGGCAGGAGGGTGTCCTCACGATTCAGGAAGTCCTGGAGTCCCGCATCGAGATCATGTTGGGGGGCCCCATTCGGGTGAGGGGGTCAGGGCGGACGGATGCCGGAGTTCACGCCAGGGGGCAGGTGGCCAATTTCTATGCACGAACACGCCTGAAACCCCGGGAGATTCAGAAGGGACTGAACAGCCTTCTGCCTGCGGACATTGTGGTGCTCGAAGCCGAGGAAGTGGCGGACTCCTTTCACGCCAGGTTTTCGGCCAGCAGCAAAACTTACGAGTATCACATACTCAACCGGGAGACACCTTCAGCCCTGGAGAGGTGCATCGCGTGGCAGATTCGCCAGCGCCTATTGGCCGCGCCCGTTCGGGAGTGCCTCCAGGGGTTAGTGGGGATGCACGATTTCTCTGCTTTCATGGCTGCTGGATCGTCGGTCAAGTCGACCGAACGGCATATCTTGAGGGCAGAGATGAATCGCCCCGACCCTGACCATTGGATCTTTTTCTTTGAGGCGAATGGTTTTCTCAGGCATATGGTCAGGAATCTGGTGGGCACCCTGGTCGATGTGGGCAAAGGCAAGCTCAGCCCGGCGGGGTTTTTCGAGATTATGGACAGTAAGGATAGGCGACGGGCGGGCATGACGGCGCCTGCCCACGGACTGTTCCTTGTGGACGTTAAATACGATTCCCATGACCAGCGGGATATGGAGAGAGGGGTAGAGGATGAAACTTGCTGAAAGGGTGACACGCATCCAACCATCGGCAACACTGGCCATCAACGCCAAGGCGAAAGCATTGAGAGCCGGGGGAGTGCATATTGTCAACTTTGGGGTGGGCGAGCCGGATTTCGACACTCCCGAGCATATTTGTGAAGCCGCCATCCGTGCCATCAGGGATGGCCACACGCGCTACACGGCCGTAGGTGGAATCGATGAACTCAAGGATGCGGTTCGAGAGGTCATTCAGAGCGATTATGGTCTTTCCTATGAGCGCGAGGAAGTGCTGGTGTCCTGCGGCGGCAAACATGCGCTTTACAACCTTTTCCAGGCCCTTCTGGACCCCGGTGACGAAGTGATCATACCTTCACCCTTCTGGGTCTCCTACCCGGACATGGTCGTCCTCACGGGTGCGAAGCCGGTCATCGTCCCCTGCCCGGAAGAAGCCGGTTTCAAGCTCAGGGCCGAAGACCTTCGAGCCGCCATCACGGATCGCACCCGGCTCCTGATCCTGAACAGCCCCTCGAACCCGACGGGGGCTCATTACAGTGCATCCGAGCTCGCCGCCCTTGCTGAGGTTCTCGTGCCCAGGGAGAATGTACTCGTCGTTTCAGACGACATTTACTACCGCATCCTGTTCAACGGGGAGCAGTGGGCCAATATCGCCATGGTTGAGCCCAGGCTCAAGGCTCGCACGTTCATTCTCAATGGGGTCAGCAAGACCTTTTGCATGACGGGGTGGCGGATCGGGTACCTGCTGGGGGATGCCGGAGCCATCAAAGCGGCCACAAAGATTCAGAGCCAGTCCACGAGCAATCCCACGTCCATCGCTCAGTACGCCAGCGTGGCCGCACTTCGCGAGCGTACGGGAACTGTCCGGGAAATGGTGAAGGTTTTCCAGGAGCGGTGCGGTTACGTCATGGATCGGCTTGCAGAGCTGCCCGGCATCACCTGCCCGAGGCCGGCCGGCGCCTTCTACGTTTTTCCGAACTTCGGCCACTACTTCGGGCGGAAGTTTGGGGACCGCCCCATCCGGAATTCACTGGATCTAGCGGATTATCTCATGGAGTCGGCACATGTGGCTGTGGTGCCCGGAGGAGCCTTCGGTGAAGACCGCTGCCTGCGTTTCTCATACGCATTGTCCATGGAGGATCTCAAAGAGGGATTCAATCGGGTGGCTCAAGCGCTGACAGCACTCGTCTGAGAGGCCATTCAGGGAGGGAGGCAGCCGATGTTGAAGAAGGTCAATCCGAGCAAGACCAGGAGCTGGGCCGATCTTCGGGAACACCATGCCCGTCTGAAGCATGTCTCCATGCGTGAGCTATTCGCCAGGGATCCCCGGCGGTTCGAGAAATTCTCCGTTCGATTCAACGATATCCTGCTCGATTACTCCAAGAACAGGATGACCGAGGAGACTCTGGACCTCCTCCTGGCGCTTGCCCGGGAAACGGCGGTCGGTGATGCCATTGAAAGGATGTTCGCCGGCGAGCGCATCAACGAGACTGAAGGCAGGGCAGTTCTCCATGTGGCGCTCAGGAACAGCGTGAGCTCCCCCCTCCAACTGGACGGCCAGGACGTTGTGGCAGACGTGAGAAGGGTCCTGGCGAAGATGCGGGAGTTCTCGAGCCGGATCCTCTCTGGAAGCTGGAAAGGATACACGGGCGAAAGGATCAGGGATATCGTCAACATCGGCATTGGAGGATCCGACCTCGGGCCGCTGATGGTGACCGAAGCACTGCGCCCTTACTGGAAAGAGGGGACCCGTGCCCATTTTGTCTCCAACGTGGACGGGACCCACCTCGTTGAGACTCTGAGGAACCTTCACCCCGAGACAACCCTCTTCATGATCGCCTCCAAGACCTTTACCACGCAGGAAACCATGACAAATGCCTTCTCGGCCCGACGCTGGTTTCTGGATCGTGCGGGAGACCCGACCCATGTCGCCAGGCATTTTGTGGCCCTCTCCACCAACAGGGAGCGCGTGGCCGACTTCGGCATCGATCTCGAGAACATGTTCGAATTCTGGGACTGGGTGGGCGGCCGCTATTCTCTCTGGTCCGCCATTGGCCTCTCCATTGCCTGCACCATTGGCTTCGAGAGATTCTCTGAGCTTCTCGAGGGGGCCCATGAGATGGACCAGCACTTCAGAAGCGAGCCCCTCGAGCGAAACCTGCCGGTCTTGCTGGCCTTGATTGGAATCTGGTACACGAACTTCTTCGGGAGCAGGACCGAGGCCATTCTGCCCTACGACCAGTACATGCATCGTTTCGCGGCGTATTTTCAGCAGGGGAACATGGAAAGCAACGGCAAATCCGTGGATCGATCGGGATGTCCCGTGGACTATTCGACCGGCCCCATCATATGGGGAGAGCCGGGGACCAACGGTCAGCACGCCTTCTACCAGCTGATCCACCAGGGCACCCAGTTGATCCCCTGTGATTTCCTCGCTCCAGCCGTCAGCCACAATCCGGTCGGGGACCACCACAGGATTCTGCTGTCCAACTTCTTCGCCCAGACGGAAGCTTTGATGAATGGCAAGACGCGGGATGAGGTCATCCAGGACCTCAGGAAGGAGGGGAAATCCGAGGAAGAGATCATGCGGTTGTGGCCCTTCCGGGTTTTTGAAGGCAACCGCCCGACCAACTCCATCCTCTTCCGCAAGCTCACCCCGCGCACTCTGGGGAGCCTTATCGCGCTTTACGAGCACAAGATCTTTGTTCAGGGGGTCATCTGGAACATCTTCAGCTTCGACCAGTGGGGAGTCGAGCTGGGCAAGCAGCTCGCCGGTCGAATCCTTCCGGAACTGGCAGATGATGCCCCCGTTTCGACCCACGACTCCTCCACCAACGGCCTCATCAATGCCTACAAGTCCATGCGATCCGAGTAGCCTGCCGATACCATTCGGATTTATTGACGTGCTCAAACATTTTTGCTAATGGAGAACACGACGGGCACCATCGGCATTCCCGTTTCTCGAAATGAAACGGATTTCACGACTGGCTCTTCCATATCGACTTCTCCTGCTGACCCAAGCTCTCAGCGACTCCGGGATCCGGATCTTGCCCGCCCGTAATGATTCTTTCTTTGCCTTTTCGAAATTCATGGAAATCCATTGCGGGACTTTGCTTCGATTCAGCGCATCATGCCGAGCACGTGCGTGAACGCATCCCGAAGCATTCAGGAGAACCGAAATGGGCTCGAAAACTCTCGGAAGGAGGTGAGGAAGCCAATAGACTGCCCAGGAAGCACCCAGGGTTCCCATTTGAAATCCTATCCGAAAATCAGGAGGTCACATGAGTCGAGAGGACTATCTAGCCTGGACCAATCAAGAGTTTGATGTGTCCAAAATCTTTGCCAAGCCTGAAGCGCTGCGCGGTATTCGTATCCTGGAGCTGGCCACTCTCATTTTGGGACCCGCAGTGCCCGATTATCTCGGGGAATTCGGGGCGGAAGTGATCAAAGTCGAGCTTCCGGGCGCGGGGGACACCATGCGCTCCGTCACGCCCTACGGGCAATTCTGGAAGAACGCCTGCATCGGTCAGTTCCCCCAGAACCATAACAAGTACCATATGGCATTGGACGTTCGAGTGTCCATGGGGGCCGAGATCTTCCGGCGTCTGGCCCAGCGCTGTGATGTCGTCGTCGAGAATCTCCGGGCCGGCACGATGGATCGATGGGGCATCGGCTACGAACAGCTGAAGGAGATCAATCCCCGAATCATCTATATCGCCTTGAACGGGTTCGGCCAGTGGGGTGCCTACGCCGAAGGCCGTGCCTCTTATGATGCCGTGGCCCAGACCATCAGTGGGCTCCTGGCCACGACGGGCTTCCCCGGCCGTCTTCCACTCAAGACCGGCGTATTCATAGGGGACTATTTCGGAGCGCAAATGGGCGCCACGGCTGTTCTCGCCGCCCTGCACTACCGTGATCGAACGGGCAGGGGACAATTCATCGAGTTTTCCCAGGGGGAAGGCCTGATGCGCCTGCTGGACTGGAGCTGGATCTATTATTACCTCGAGAAATACAATCGTCCTAGAACCGGAAACCGGGATCTCGCCATTTGTCCGTCCGATGTCTTCATGTGCCAGGATGGTCCCGTGGCTCTCGCGGCAGCCAGACCCGAGGAATTCAAGGGACTCTGCGAGGCCATGGGCAACCCTGCATTGGCCGAAGACCCGCGATTCAAGGATCTTCAGGTCCGGTTGAAGGACGAGAACGCGACGGCCCTCCTGGAGATCATCCGGGCATGGGCGAAGGGGAAGACCGTGGCCGAAGTGGATCAGCTGGGTGAGAAATATGGATTTGCGTCTTCCCCCATCCTGAACGCCAAAGAGCAATATGAATCACCGCACTTCCGTGCTCGGGCCTCTGTCTTCGAATATGAAGATCCCATCTATGGCAAGATGGTCGAAGTCTGTTCACCGGCCAAGCTGTCCAAGACGCCTGCCCGACATAAATGGGCCAACAAGCCGGTCGGAATGGACAACGAATTCATCCTGCGCAAGTTCCTGGGGCTTCGCACCTACCAGATCCAGGCTCTGGCTGAAAAGAAGATCATTGGCAAATGGGTGGAGAATCCTCCCGGAAGAAAACCACCCGCGGACTGGGATGGCAAGGCTGGCATCATATTCTAGAATCCGAAAGAAAAACCATTCCAACCGATTGCGAGGAGAGACCACTCATGACAATACCCAAGATCACGACTGTGCTGCCTTTCGAAGACTTTCCCGTGGAAGCCGATCGAACCTGGGTCGATTGGATACACGATGCAGACGATCCCAAGAAGAACCACCTGAAACCCGAAGCCCTGGACGACATCCTGGTCCTGGATGTCAGCGAAGGGCACATCGGGGCCTTGTTCGGTTCCTCCATCCTGGGCGAATTTGGCGCCGACGTCATCCGCATTGAGCCGCCCGGAGGGGATATCGCCAGGCAGTTTTCGCCCTTCGGATACATGGTCAAGGGGACGGGACTGGGCTATCTCATGGAGGGCCGGAACAAGTTTCACATCACCCTGAACCTCAACAAGCCCGAGGGTCAGGAGGCCTTTCGGCGCCTTGCGGCCCAGGCGGATGTGGTCATCGAAGCCTTCAAACCGGGAGTCATGGATGAGTGGGGGCTGAGCTACCGCTTTCTCAGGGAGATCAACCCGCGGCTCATCTATGCGAGCATATACACTTACGGCCATTTTGGCCCCGAGGCCGGGTGCGGTAAACCCGACTATGACATATGCGACCAGGCCAGATCAGGCGTCATGGCCGTTACGGGTGAGCCCGTGGAGGAGGAAGGACCTCAGCCGTGGACCGTTCCGACCAAGGAAGGCAACTGGATGGGATGGTATGCCGGCGGCGCCTGGGCGGCATTCGGTATCCTGACGGCCCTTCACTATCGGCACATCACCGGCGAGGGACAGATGGTGGATGTGGCCCCTCCCGATGCTGAACTGCGGTTCTGCGACTACCACATTCAATACTACCACACCGTTCAACAGCTTCGAGGTCTGGTGGGGGCCTACGACAGCGCCGTCTTCCCTTACACGATCATCAAGACAAAGGACGGCTACAGCTTCATCGCCGGCTTCAGCGACCCGAACTGGGAAGGCCTCACCAACATCATGAAAAACCCCGAACTGCGTGCTCAGTTCCCGACCATTTTCGACCGCCTGAACAAGGCCAATCAACCCATCATTCACAGGGAGATTGAGAAATGGTCCGTCAACTACACCAGTGACGAAGTCCTGGACATGGTTCAGGATTACGTGCTCAACCGTCGAGGACCGGGCATCGTGGCCACAGCCAAGATGACAGACATCAAGGAGACCTTCGAAGACGAGGCATGGTGGGAGCGCGGAGTCTTCGACAAGGGAACGGATCCGTATTACGGCGATGTGGCTTTCCAATGCCCGCCCTGGAAAATGACCCTGACCCCGGCCAGGGTCAAGTGGATGTGCCGTCCCGTGGGTGGAGACAATGAGTATATTTTTATGAAATACCTGGGAATTGGCAAGGAGCAGCTCAAGGAGCTGGAAAAGGCCAATATTGTCTGAGGCTCATGATGCCCGGGGCTGAATTGGTCCGCCGCTTTCGCTCCGGGCATCAACGGATCCTGCCCGGGAAAACCCACCATGCTGAAGCCACTCCCAGCCTTCTGGTCCCTCCGATCGGCGGCCTCTCAAAGGTCCTTGGCAATCGTGAAGAAAAAGGTGGTCCCTCCTTCGGTTCCGGGCTCAACCCAGACCCTTCCCCGATGACGATCCACGAGCTCTTTCACAATGGCCAGCCCGAGCCCCGTGCCCTCGGTTCCCCTGGAGGTGCTGTTTCTCTGAAAGACACCGAATATCTTTTCTTTGTCCTCTCTGCTGATTCCGACACCATTGTCGCTGACCGAAAAGAGATGGGAGTCCTCCAACTCCCTGCAGCCAATCCGAATCTCGGTCAGTGGATCTCCTCCGTACTTGAGCGCATTGTCCACCAGGTTGCGGAGCAGCCTGACCAGCGACAGCCGGTCGGCCCGCACCACATTACCCTCCGTGGATTCGAGCCACTGGATCTCCCGAAGCCTGAGCCTGGCCGAGAACTCGTCGCGCACCATCTGGAGGACTTCCCGCACATTGACCGCTTCCAGCCTCAGCGGAGCCTCCTTGGCCGCAACGTAGGCATTGATTTCATCAACCAGGGCCGCCAAATGTTCAGCGGATTTCAGGATCTGATCACAGTAGCCCTTACCCCTCTCATCCAGCAGATCACTGTAATACCTGTGGAGAAGACGGGTCAGGCCGAAGATTCCGATGGCCGGACTCTTGAGGTCGTGCGCCACTGAATAGGCAAAAAGCTTCAGCTTCTCGGAGCTCTCCCGAAGCGCCTCCTCCGCCTTTTGCCGCTCGGAGATTTCGAGCTTGAGCTCCTCGTTGGCCCTGGCCAGCTCCGCTGTCCGCTGTGCGACGCGTATCTCCAGATCGCCATGGGCCCGCCGCAGCTCCTCCTCTGCCCTTTTGCGATCGGTAATGTCCACATCAACACCCACCAGGCCCGCCACATTCCCCTCGGCGTCCGTGAAAGTTGCCTTGTTGACGATCACGCTGTGGAGGGAGCCATCCGCATAGAGCAGCACTCCTTCCGAGGAATTCTCACCCGGGTTCGCGAGGAGATGCTTGTCCATGGCGTCATAGGGTTCGGCAATACTGTGAGGCAGTATGTCAAAGACGGTTTTACCGATGATTTCCTCACGTTTCAGTCCCATGCGGTTTTCAAAGGCTCGATTGCATCCAAAATAGATTCCGTTGATGTCTTTGTAAAAGACCGGATTTGGAATGGTGTTGATAAGGGTCTGGAGCAAACGGAGCTGGTCCTGCATTTCTTTTTCGGCGCGCTTGCGATCACTCACATCCTCAATGACGCCAATCCCTCCCATGACGGCCCCGTCTTCAGCCAGGATCGGCCCGTAGCTCGCCTTGAGATAGCTCCACCGTCTTCCAAGAACGGACTGGTAGAGACCTTCGTAATGGCCTTGCTTGCCTGCCAGGCACGATTCGATGGCCGTCTTCATGGCCTCGTCCTCCAGGAAGTCGGGAAGCCTGATGCCGATGAACTTATGGGGGTCCATACCAGCGATCTCCCCCATTGCAGGGTTGCAGGCAGTGACCACCCCATGACCGTCGAAATGAATGATGCCGAGGGGGGAGCTCTGGAAGATCATCCGATACTTCTCTTCGGACTCCCGAAGATTCCGCTCGGCCTTTTTCAGATAGGTGATGTCCGTGATGGCAGCGATGACGCCGCGAAAGACCTCGGAGTCGTCAAACAAAGGCGATGCCGATACCAGGATCGAGACCCTCTCCCCTTTCGGTGTCACCAACTCCATCTCCGAGGACGTGCGCTTCTTGATTCTCCTCTGAAAAGAAGCCTCTTCGAATCTCGGACGGAACGGCTCTTCGAAGAGGTCGGCCACGGGCTTTCCCAGGAGCTCGGCCTGGGCATAACCAACGATTTCACAAAGCCTGTCATTCACATAGTCTATGGTTCCCTGCTCGTTGACGACACTGAGGCCTTCATTGAGTGTCTCCACCAGCATGCGGAACTGCTGTTCACTCGCCAGCAGGGCCTTCTGAGCCTCCAACCGTTCGGACATCTCGCGCTTCAGGGCCTCCACGGCGCCCTCGGCCTTGGATTTCTCGACCGTAAGGGAGTCGATGAGCGAGAGATGATCCTGGCGAGCTGTGAAGGAGCTGCGAGTAGCCCGCCCGATGGACAGGGCATTGAGCATCATGAGCACGAAGAAGAGCAGCAGCATGCCTGCCATGAGAGCATGTGCGGCTGTCCCTAGAGTGAGCAGCCGAACGAGCAGTGGAAGGAGCACGGGGACTGTGTAGGCCAGAAAAGCACCCAGGGTGATAGAGAATGCGCCCACGGCCCCGGCAACCATCCCACCCAGGATGAAGATTACAAACACCTGATGGATCAAAGATTCCGACGGAAAGAGCAAAAATCCGGCCGAACCCATGGCAAGCCCGGAAAACCCCAGAAGGACGGCGAAACGCCGGTACCAGTGAGGAAGGCGTTGCGATGATGGGTCGGCATGACGATACCGACGCACCACCTGGTAGCGGGGAATGAGAAGACCTACATTCACCACCATCCAGAGAACCAGGACGCCGTGGTCGGCAACGGACCAGAGAACAGCCCCGAGAATCAGCGAACTGATCAAAGTCGCCAGCATGTTGACTGGAGCATGAGCAAAGAGGTGCCCCACCTGCTGGCTCCAGAGGCGTGCCTCGGTCTCAATGCTCCATTCGCTTTCCACGGCTTCGGAATCCCTCGCGGCACTGGATGTAATCATTATCGCTGGCCCCTGAAATCGTTGGCGGTGAAAAGAAACCAGGACCAAAACAGGGCGGCTGGCGTGAAGATCAGGAATTCCGGACGCATGGGAGCACTCGACGCGTGGAAGTATGGGTAGCCCTTGACCGCTACTCTATCCCGCAAATACCGGTTGTGCAAGAGGGGCGCATGCTCCGTGCGGGAAGTAGGGTCTCCGACGGTTCAGGCCATCCCGGAAAGATCGAAGTCCGCCCACACCGGAGTGTGGTCGCTGGGTTTCGACGCCGCACGAGGCCCCATGTCGACCTCGCATCCCAGGCAAACGGCCGCCAGCGGGTCCGTTGCGAGCATGTGGTCGATTCGCCAGCCGAGGTTCCTGCTGAACCCGCCGCGAAGGCGATAGTCCCAAAAAGTGAACTGCTTGCGACCCGGGTGAAGCCTGCGAAAGACATCCACGAATCCCCACGACATGACCCCCCTCAGCGCCTCCCGCTCGGCCGGATGGAATCCCACTTCCCCGTCCAGACGCTCGGGATCGAAAACATCCATCGGCTCCGGGGCCACATTGATATCGCCGGTCCAGATCACGGAATCGGATGGTCGAAAGCGGCCTGCAAACCAACGCTTCAGACGTGAGAAGAACTGCAGCTTGTGTTGAAACGCAGGATCCAATGGGTCCCGTCCCTGCGGTACGTACGTGTTGACCACCCACACGCCGTCCACGTGGACAGCGAGAAACCGGGCCTCCGAATCGTCCCCTCCGTCTTCAAAGCCGCGCAGTTCCACCTCGGGCTCTCGCTGGCTCAGAATGGCCACGCCATTGAAAGATTTCTGTCCGCGAACCCTCATCGTGTAGCCCATTTCGGCGAACGGATCCGACGGAAATCTCTCTTCAACGCATTTGATCTCCTGCAGGCAGAGCACATCGGGGCGCTGCTCCGACAGCCATTCGACCAGTACGGGCAGACGGGCTCGGATCCCGTTGACATTGAAGGTTACCACTCTCCATTTACTCGAGGACATGACCAGGACTCCACCAAAACGAAGGTCAAGAAGTCTCTGAATACACCACCGGCTGCCAGGCTTCGCATTTCCACCTCGGCGATGCACCAGGAACCAGAAACGAGATTTCTATCTACTGAAATGAAAACGACAGTGTAAGGTCATCTATATTGAATGAGTGCTCTCAGTTTGCAGTCAAGAACTGTTATTGGAAAACCGAAAACTACCCTGAACCCGGAAATGATCAGTGCCCTGAGGAACTCAAGATCTGAAATGCTCTTTGCCTGGTTTTTGCATAGAGCCGTTCAGGGGACGGTCGTTCCATCTGAAGCAACCCATTTTCTAAAATAGATAGTTTATGGAGGAATGGAAACAATGAAGAGGAAAGGAATCATCGCTTTTGTGGTCCTGTGCGCGGTCACTCTCTCCCTGACCGCCATCAGCCGAGCTGAAGAAGTCATCGTTGGCGCAGGCGCCGCACCCACGGAAAACGTTTTTGCGAAAATCAAGGACCCCATGGAAAGATCCATCGGCCTCAAGCTCAATCTGATCAGCAGCGGCCCCGTCCAGGCTTTGAAAGACCTCGACCAAGGCAAAGTCCAGGCCGCCAGCGGCGGAATCACCTTCGGTGACTGGATGAAGATGATGGAAAAGGAAGGCTCCCCTGTGGCTGACCCCAGCGTCTACAAGCATCGAGTCATCGGTAAGGACATCGTAAAGCTGATGGCCAACAAGGATGTCAAAATCGCAACCCTTTCACGGGATCAGCTCAAATCCATTTTCACCGGCAAAGTGACCAACTGGAAGGAAGTGGGCGGCCCGGACCTGCCCATCGTCATTGTTCTTGGAAGCAAGATTCCCGGCACCCAGGCCGTCTTCCAGAAACAAATGATGGACGACGAACCGTATGCTCAGAAAATGATGGAGGCCACCACGGCCGCCGACGTGAAGGAGAAGGTTCAGGGCACGCCGGGTGCTGTGGGGTTGGGTCCCATCTCCCTCGTGGACGACACGATCTCGAGCCCCGAGATCCCCGAAGTCGGCAGACCCATCACCTTGATCACGCGAGGCGAGCCTTCCCCCGAAGTCGCCAAGCTTATTGAGTACATCAATGGGGAAGGACGCCAGTACACGTCCCGATAGGCAAGCAGTCATCAGCCCGGCGGGTGGGCCGCCTGCCGTCTCCGATTCGTGAATGGGCGGCCCACTGAGGTTGGTGCCTGAGAAAGGATCATCGAGTGCGAATTCGGAAATCCAGAAAGATAGGCTTTCGTATCGTGGTTCCCACGGTTCTGCTCACCGTTGTGCTCCTGGGAGCCACCAGCATGTTGATGGTAATGGATTACAAAAAGACGATTGCGTCCATGATCGACCATCGCGCGCAGTCCCTCGCCAATCTCATGCAGAAGATCAGCGCGCCCTACCTCGACAACTATGACTACCCCTCCCTGGACGGTTTCGTACAGCAAGCCACCGAGGACCCGGATGTCAGCTTTCTGGTCTTTTATGACGGCAAGGGAAAAGTTGTCACCAAGAAGAGCGAAGAACCCAAGGACATTTCCAACCTCACCCTTTACGAGCGGGAGATCAAAGATGCCGGCGGTAAGGTCCTTGGCCGTCTCAAGCTGGGCTATGGCCGCGAAAGCCTCAACCGCAACGTCAAGCGAAGCTCATTGACCGTGATGGGCTGCATCATGGGGACCGCAGCCCTGCTGGTTCTCGGCCTGGTCTTCATCGTTCGATCCATCTCCCGTCCGCTCCAGCGGGTCATTCAGGTTCTGACCAACGTCTCGGACCAGCTCACCAGTGCCTCCTCCGAGATGGCCTCCTCCAGCCAGGAAGTGGCTGACGGAGCCTCCCAGCAGGCGGCGGCCATCGAGGAAACATCCTCTTCCCTGGAAGAGATGTCCTCCATGACCCGCATGAATGCTCAAAACGCCCAGGAAGCCGAGACACTCATGACGGACATGGAGCAGGCCATGGCCAATGCCGAAGAATCCATGGGCGCCCTGGGCGACTCCATGGATGAGATTTCTCGAGCCAGCGACGAGACTTCGAAGATCATCAGAACCATCGATGAGATCGCCTTCCAGACCAATCTTCTCGCCCTCAATGCTGCGGTGGAGGCGGCCCGGGCAGGTGAAGCGGGGGCCGGATTCGCCGTGGTTTCGGACGAGGTGAGAAACCTCGCCATCCGTGCTGCAGAAGCGGCCAAAAGCACAGCGGATCTGATCGAGACGACCATCAAGAAGGTGAAGCAGGGCAGCTCCATCGTCGGCAAGGCCAAAGATGCTTTTCTGGATGTGAACCAACGTTCTTCGAGGGTGGGAGGTCTCGTCAAGGAGATCGCCGGCGCCACGGGAGAACAGGCCTCCGGTATCGAGCAGGTGAATCGGGCCCTGACGGAGGTGGACGGCATCACGCAGCGCAACGCTGCCAGCGCTGAGCAGTCAGCAGCCGCCTCGGAAACCATGAATACCCAGGCCCAAGAGATGAGGCTGAGCCTGGAGGAGCTCATCGGGCTGGTCGGGACGCCGAAAGAGGGCGACGGATCCTCTGGAAGGTCGTGGCTGCGGCGGCTCCGCAAAACACAGAAGTCTCCCGAGGGGGCGCCCATCAACGAAGCGGAGACGGACGAGTGGGGGGATGCATCCCGGATGCAAACCTTCGCATCGGCCGCTCGCTCGACCGGCTCCCATCGCGCCGGCCAAGCTCACCGCCCTCTGCCCCTGCCCCGGGATGAAATGGG
Source organism: uncultured Syntrophobacteraceae bacterium (assembly GCA_964557955.1). GTDB lineage: Bacteria > Desulfobacterota > Syntrophobacteria > Syntrophobacterales > Syntrophobacteraceae > JALOOX01. Next base: position 240,528 of record CAZLCS010000001.1, on the reverse strand, counting down.
GGAGATTCGAAACGATTAGGTGAGCGCGTTAATACGGAAAGACCTCCTGATCACCACGGAGGCGCCGAGACCGCAGAGATTGCCTGATGACTCCTGTTGATGGTCTTTCTCGGGCGTTTTCTGCGTCTCTGCGGTGATTACAGAAACAGCCATCCCCAACCTTCCCCTGCGGATTCCCGCTCGCCACAAAGAGCACCATTCCCCTTCACACAATCGTCACACAAACGTCTTTGACCTGTAACAAAAGCCTGAGATGGTCAAAACCTCCAGAATATCTTTGTCTAATGGATCCCAACCGAATGAACTTCCATCAAAAAAGGAGTGAGCCATGCGCCCGAAGGGCAGACAGTTCGGACTCTTGATGATGTTCCTCGTGCTTCTTCCCCTCGCAACCATGACTCGGATGGTGAACGCAGAGGAGCTGATCGTATATACGGCTCTAGAGGATGACGAGTACCCCGGCTACCTGGAGCTTTTCAAGAAGGCTCATCCGGACATCACGGTGAAGGTGGTGCGCGACTCCACCGGCATCGTCACAGCTAAACTCCTGGCTGAAAAAGACAACCCCCAGGCGGACGTGGTGTGGGGCCTGGCGGCCACAAGCCTCCTGGTGTGCGATCAAGCGGGGATGCTGGCACCCTTCGCTCCGAAGGACCTGCCGAAGGTGAATCCAACCCTGCGCGACGCAGCCAATCCCCCCCGATGGGTCGGCATCAAGGCCTGGGAGACCGGATTCTGCGTGAACACGGTGGAAGCCGAGGCGCAGAGCCTGCCCATACCGTTGTCCCTCGCCGACCTGGTGAAGCCCGTGTACAAGGGTAAGATCGTCATGCCCAATCCCGCATCCTCAGGGACGGGTTTTTTGACGGTATCTGCGATTCTCCAAACCATGGGCGAGAAGAAGGGCTGGGAGTACCTGGATCAACTTCACCAGAACATCGCCCAGTATACCCACTCCGGATCCAAGCCCTGCAAGATGGCGGGTGCAGGTGAATTCCCCATTGGGATCTCCTTTGGGTATCGCGGTATCATCCAGAAGAAGAAGGGTGAGCCCGTGGAAACCATATTTCCCAAGGAGGGATCCGGTTGGGACGTGGAAGCCAACGCGCTCATCAAGAAGGCCGCCATCAAAAAGTCTGCAGAGGCCTTCCTGAATTGGGCCTTGAGTCCCGAAGTGATGAAGGTCTACGCCAAAGTCTATCCGGTGACGGCTTACCCCACGGGTGAGCCGATTCCCGAGGGATATCCTTCGGATCCCTTCAGGCAGCTCATCAAGAATGATCTGAACTGGGCCGCCAAAAACCGCGACGCGATTCTGACCGAGTGGTCCAGGCGCTACGACAGCAAGAGCGAACCCAAGAAATAGTCCCTCGACCTCAAAGACCTCCTGCTGTCGAGGGATTGGACTTTGCGCCCCGCAAGGAAGACAACTATGACAGAGTGTATTCTATCGAAGACGCCAGTGGAATACCTGCGGGTCCAGAACGTCTCCAAGCGTTTTGGACGTTTCAAAGCGCTGGACGGAGTCTCCTTTGCCCAGAATCGCGGGGAGCTCCTCTGCATTCTGGGACCGAGCGGTTGTGGGAAGACCACGCTGCTTCGAGCCGTTGCCGGGCTGGAGAGGCCAGACGGCGGCGAGGTCTTCCTGGACGGGCGCGACGTCTCCCATTTGCCGGTATCCAACAGAAATGTGGGGATTGTCTTTCAATCTTATGCCCTCTTCCCGAATCTCACCGCAGCCCAGAACATTGCCTACGGCCTCCAGACCAGGGGTTACGGAAAATCCCAGTTGAAAGAGCGCGTCGAGGAGCTGTTGGCTCTGGTGGGTCTTGAAGGGCAGGATCGCAAGTTCCCCTCACAGCTTTCGGGGGGGCAACAGCAGAGGGTCGCCCTGGCCCGAGCCATCGCTCCCTCACCCGCTGTGCTCCTCCTCGACGAGCCGCTTTCCGCTCTGGACGCTCAGGTCAGGGCCAGGCTACGCATGGAGGTTCGGTCTCTCCAGCAGCGGTTGGGGCTGACCACCATCATGGTCACCCACGACCAGGAGGAAGCCCTGGCCATGGCCGATCGCATCCTGGTCATGGATCGAGGATGTGTGCTCCAGGCCGGTTCACCGGACGAAATCTACAGCAAGCCGGCAAGCCCTTTCGTGGCCTCCTTCATCGGCTCCATGAATTTCATTCGGGACGCCGTGAAGGAGTCCCCCCGTGTCTTTCGCAAGGGCAGCCTGAGGCTTCTCGTGGAGGAGTCGAACCCGGTTCCTGAAGGATCACCGGCCACTCTCGCCATTCGACCCGAAGACATCCTGATTCGCCAGAACGGCGAAGCATCCAGGAATCTGCTGACGGCGGAAGTGAGTCGCCTTGAGTATCGCGGCGCTAACTACCGCGTGGAGATGAATCTCCTGCTGGACGAGGCCGAAATCTCCGCCATTGAGGCAGACGTAGCAGCCGAGAAAGTCCGAAAGCTCCGGATACGCGAGAAGTCCCGCATCCACATCGATCTTCCGACGGATCGACTCCTGGTCTATGCCGCCTGAACGGCGTGCCGGATCCCCATGCTGAGCAGAACAGACTCTTCAGACAGCCCCTCCACCTGGACCCTGGACGTCGATGCCTGGCTCCGCCGCGCCCTGATCATGTTCTCATGCATTTGGATGGTCTGCTGCGTCCTTCTTCCCCTGGCCCAGCTCCTTTGGAAGAGCTTCCTGACGGCGGATGGAGAGTTTGCAGGACTTTCGAACTACCTGGTCTACTTCCGCACCCCCGCCCTCTCCTCTTCCCTCACCAACAGTCTTTGCGTTTCCACGCTGACGACTGCGGGATCCACCACTCTGGGCTTCCTGTTCGCCTATGCCCTGACTCGAACCTGCATGCCTTTCAAAGCCTTTTTTCAGGGCGTCGTCATGACGCCCCTCTTTGCGCCCACGCTGCTCAACGGGATCGCACTGGTTTATCTCTTTGGCAAGAAAGGGCTCATCTCCCAGGGATTCTTCGGGCGTATCCCGGGCGTCCCCGTCGAGCTTTACGGGCCTTTCGGGATCATTTTCGCCGAGATTCTCTATACATTCCCCCAAGCCGTCCTCATTCTCTCCGTGGCCCTGCGGATGACGGATGCCCGCCTCTATGAAGCCTCAGAATCCCTTGGTGCCACTCCGTTCAGGACCTTTTTCACCATCACGCTGCCCGGCATCAAGTTCGGACTCCTCAGCACCTTCTTCGTCTGCTTCATTCTGGCGTTTACGGACTTCGGCGCGCCCAAGGTCGTCGGCGGACAATACAACGTGCTCGCAACGGATATCTACAAGCAGGTCATCGGCCAGCAGAATTTCATCATGGGAGCCGTGGTGAGCTCCGTTCTCCTGGTTCCCACCGTCATCTCCTTCGTGGCGGATCGCATCTGCCAGAGACGGCAGTTTTCAGCGCTGACAGCCCGATCCGTACCGCTCGTCCCCAAACCTTCGGGGATTCGTGACATCCTGGCGCTGGCTTTCTGCTCCGCTGTGGCCCTCGGCATCCTGGGGTTCTATGGAACGGCGCTTTTCGCCTCCCTCGTCAAGGTCTGGCCCTACAACCTTTCTCTGGGACTGGACCACTACAATTTCAGCAAGATGGGCGGAGGAGGCATCGGGTCCCTGTTCAACAGCATCCGCATGAGCTTCTATTCTGCGGTACTGGGAACGGTGATGACCTTCGGGTCCGCTTACCTGATTGAGAAAAGCCGAGGAATGAGGACGCTGCGCCAGGTCTCCTACATGCTCTCGCTGGTTCCCCTGGCCCTGCCCGGAATGGTGATCGGCCTGAGCTACATTTTCTTCTTCAACACGCCGTCCTGGTCCGTTATGGGATGGGACATTCCCAACCCCTTCAACACGCTCTACGGCACCATGGGAATCCTGGTGCTGAGCAATGTGGTCCATTTTTACACGGTGAGCTTCCTCACGGCCACGACGGCTCTCAAGCAACTGGACCGGGAATTCGAAACCGTCTCCGAGTCCATGGGAGTCCCGTTCTACAGGACCTTTGTCCGCGTGACTGTGCCGGTCTGCCTCCCAGCCACACTCGAAATCGCGATTTACTGTTTCGTCAACTCCATGGCCACGGTCTCGGCGGTGATATTTCTCTACAGCGCGGATATCCCGCTGGCATCCGTTGCTGTGGCCAATATGGATGACGCGGGGGACATCGCTCCAGCCGCTGCCATGGCGATGCTCATCGTCGGCGTGAATATTCTGGTGCGCTGCATCTACGGTTTCATCAATGGAGGGGTTCAGAGGCGAACCCAGGAATGGGCCAGAAGATGACCCTCTGGGATGCAAAGGAACGGGTGTCCATGGAATCAGTCGCTCGAAACAGGTCATACAGCGGCCCTCTCCGGGCGGTCGTCCTCGACTGGGCCGGAACCGCCGTGGATTACGGTTGCATGGGGCCGGTCGGCGCCTTTGTCGAGATGTTCGACCGGGAAGGAGTGTCAGTCACCGCAAAGGAGGCCCGCGAACCCATGGGGCTCAGGAAGATCGACCACCTGCGTGCCATGTGCCGCATGGACACCGTTCTCGAAAGGTGGAGGCAGCGTAAGGGTGAAGGCATTTCTGAGGAAGATATCCGGAGGATGTATGCAAGCCTGGAGCCCCTCATGGTCGAAACCATCGTCAGATATTCAGACCCAGTGCCCGGCCTTCTGGAATTCGTTTCACACTGCAGAGCCCGCGGAATCAGGATCGGCTCGTCGACCGGCTATACCCGCCCCATCATGGAAGTGCTCACCGTTGAGGCGGGCCGCCGGGGCTATCAACCCGACTGTGTGGTGACATCTTCGGATGTCCCCCAGGGACGACCCGCTCCTTTCATGTGCTACCGTAACGCCGTCGAGCTCGAGGTCTATCCCATGGCGGCCATGGTGAAGATTGGCGACACGGTGAGCGACATCCAGGAGGGCCTCAATGCGGGAATGTGGACGGTCGCCCTGACCAAATCCGGGAGCGACCTGGGGCTAAGTCAGAAAGAAGTGGAATTCCTGTCAACCGAAGAGCTCGACGCTCGTCTCGAGGCCATTGCATCCCGCTTCCGTGCCGAAGGAGCCCATTACGTGGTGGAGGATATCGGCCAGTGCCGGGATGTGCTCGAGGCGATCCACACCAGGCTGGCATCAGGGGAACGACCTTGATTCTGCGACCGAACCTGGCCTGACTGGCGGGAATACAGGTTTCTCAAGACCCTGGCCCCCCGCCAGAAACACGCGGGAGTGATGCTGTGCACGGCTTTTCATAGGAAGGATGCGGGGATGACGAAACTTGAATATGATCACCTTAAGTCCCGCATGGCGGAGCTGGGCACGGCCAAGCCATCAACTTATCTGCTTTCTCGAGGAGGAGACATGCCTCCCAACAAGACTTTGGCCACGACGGAGGGGGACGTCAACCGGTCTCCGGGCCGGGAATGGTGGATCGAGACCTGCATCTCCGGATCCACTCGAGAAGTGCTGGAAGAGGACGCCCGGTTCTTCCTGCACCAGTCCCTTTCGACGCCCTGCCTGAACGTCCTTGAGCGTGTGGAGGGGGCCACTCTGTTCGACTTGGAGGGAAGAGCCTTCCTGGATTTTCATGGCAACAGCCTGCACCAGGTGGGCTACTGCAATCCCCAGGTCATCCAGACGGTCAAAGATCAACTGGATACCCTCTCCTTCTGCCCCCGAAGGTACGCCAATCGACCGGCTGTGGCGCTGGCTTCCAGGCTGGCCGGTCTGGCTCCCGGCGACCTTAACCGGGTCCTGCTCGCTCCCGGAGGCACCACAGCCGTGGGAATGGCCCTCAAGCTGGCCCGGGTGGTGACGGGTCGTTTCAAAACCGTCTCCATGTGGGGCGCCTTTCACGGGGCCTCGCTCGACGCCATCTCCGTGGGAGGGGATGCGCAGTTCCGTGCAGGCATCGGCCCGCTGCTTCCGGGAACTGAGCATGTCCCGCCGGCGGAGCCGTTCCGCTGTCGGTGGGCGCCGCACGGCGGGTGCCCCGAATGCGATCTGAAATGCGCGGAGTTCGTGGAATACGTCCTGGAGAAGGAAGGCGACGTGGCGGCGGTCATCGCTGAGCCCATCCGCTGCACGACGGTGGACCTGCCGCCTCCGGGCTACTGGCAGCGCGTGCGAAGCGCCTGCGACCGCCACGGGGCCCTGCTCATCCTGGACGAAACGGCGGTCTGCCTGGGCCGGACGGGGCGCATGTTTGCCTGCGAATGCTTCGATGTGGTGCCGGACATTCTGATCCTGGGAAAAGGGCTGGGCGGTGGCGTCTTCCCACTGGCGGCCATCATCGCCCGAGAGACCTTCAACGTGGCGGGGGATATCGCCCTGGGGCATTACACCCATGAGAAGAACCCGGTGGCCTGCGCCGCAGCCCTGGCCACCCTCGACTGCATCGAGGAAGAAAGACTGCTGCAGCGGGCCGCGGAAAAAGGGCAACTGGCGCTTGAGAGATTCACGGGCATGCAGTCATCGCACCCGCTCATAGGCGATGTGCGGGGACTGGGGCTCCTGCTGGCGGTCGAGCTCACACTCCCTGGCGGAGCTGCGGCCCGCGAGGAAGCGGATGAAGTCCTCTACCGCTGCCTGGCCAAAGGCCTGAGCTTCAAGGTCTCCTCTGGAAACGTGCTTACCCTGACTCCGCCCCTCACCATTTCGGACGAGGAGCTCGCAAAGGCCATGCAGATCATCGAGGCGAGCCTCACGGAAGTCGAAAGCGGAGCGAGACTCCCCGATGGATTGCCGCAAAACTGAGAAAGGATCCCCATGAACATCGATGAGCTCCCGGAAAACCCCTATCTGTTGCTCACCCCGGGTCCTCTTTCTACAACAAAGTCGGTCAAGGCCACCATGCTGCGCGACTGGTGCACCTGGGATGAAGACTACAACCGCATCGTTCAGGATATTCGCTCCAAGCTGGTGGCCCTGGCAACCCCCGAGCCCGCCTACACCACCGTCCTCATGCAGGGCAGCGGAACCTTCTCTGTGGAAGCCACCCTTGGCAGCGTCGTGCCGGAATGGGGGAAGATCCTGGTCATTGCCAACGGCCACTATGGAGACCGAATCGGCCTCATCACGCATGTCCTCAGGATTCCCACGGTGATGCTCGACTTTGGCGAGGTAGGATTTCCCGACCTGGATCGGGTGGAATCCGCCCTGAAGAAACATCCCGACCTGACCCATGTGGCGGTGGTCCACTGCGAAACCACCACGGGCATGCTCAACCCCGTGGCCGACATCGGCTGCCTGGCCAAAGCCCACGGGAAAGTCTTCATCGTGGACGCCATGAGCAGCTTCGGGGGCATCCCCATGGATACCGCAGTCATCGGAGCCGACTATCTCATTTCGAGCGCCAACAAGTGCATTCAGGGGGTGCCGGGGTTCGGGTTCGTCGTCGCCCGAAGGGAGGATTTGGAGCAATGCGAGGGGCGTGCACGGTCCCTGAGCCTTGATCTCTTTCAGCAATGGCGGGAGATGGAGAACAAGGGAGGCAAATGGCGATACACGTCACCGACCCACGTCGTGAGAGCCTTCTCCAAAGCCCTGAGCGAGCTCGACGCAGAGGGCGGCGTTGCAGCCCGTCATACGCGCTACGTCGAAAATCACCGGGTGCTTGTGGAAGGAATGGAGGAGCTGGGCTTCAGGTGTCTACTCCCGGAACCCTGCCGATCCCCCATCATCACCTCTTTTTTCAATCCTCCGCATCCGGATTTCTCGTTCAAGTCGTTCTATTCCCGGCTGAAAGCCGAGGGATTCGTGATCTATCCCGGAAAGGTGACTCATGCCGACACGTTTCGGATCGGCAACATCGGGAATGTGTTCCCCGAGGACATGAAGCGGCTCGTGAGGGCGGTCCAGAACTCCATGTACTGGACATGAAACGGGATACTGCCTCAGGTGGTTCCAAACAGTCAGAACAACATGGCGGAGCGTGCCACCCCCCAATTGGACCTCCATGGGCTTGCAGTCAAAACGACGGATGAAAAGGGAATCCACTTTTCAGACAAACGCTTTCTCCAGGGAGGGCGCCATGAACATCCGGAGCACTCCATCCCGTGGCGCCATTCTCATCGTTATCGACGGGTGTCGGCCCGACGCCCTCTCCGAGGCTGCGGTACCCAACATCAACGCCCTGCGGGGGAGCGGAGTCTCGACTCTCTCGGCCCGAACCGTGACGCCTTCGGCCACGCTTCCCGTTCATTTCAGCATCTTCACATCACTCTCTCCGGAGCACCACGGCGTCACCAAAAACCTCATGCGACCGATGCCACTCCCGGGCGCCATCACGATCACCGAGAAAGCCAAGGCAGCGGGGAAAAGGACTTGTGTCTTCTGCAACTGGGAGCCGCTGCGGGACCTGGCACCGGCCGGATCGCTGGACCACCTGCACTTCACGGCCAACCTGGGCCTTCCGCATGGTGATCTGGACATTGCCGGGGCATCTGCAGCGTATATCACGACTTACTTACCGGAATTCGCTTTCGTCTATCTCGGGAATGCGGACGTTGCGGGTCACGACCATGGATTCATGTCACGCGCCTATCTGAAGGCTGTTCAAACGGCCGACAGCGCCGTCGGCGTGCTCCTGGACGCCATCGAAAGGATCGGATCATCCATGCGCTACCATGTGATCCTCATGAGCGATCACGGGGGTGTCGAGCGATCCCATCACGATCCCGTGCCCGAGGTGCTCACCGTGCCGTGGATCGCGTCGGGGCCGGATATCCGCCACGGGATCACGCTCACCACCCGGGTGAGCGTCCTGGACACCGCCCCCACGCTTGCGAAACTCCTCAAGATCCCACCTCACCCCTCGTGGCAGGGCAGAATCCTGGAAGAGGTCTTCAGGGAAGAAGGACGCGGCGGGACAACCCACTGGGAGGACAGCCCGTCTGATTTGGAATATGGGCTCTGACCCGGCCTCTCCCGAGTGGCTCAAAACCAGAGGCGATCCAGCGCCAGGAGGCCTATCCCTCCCGCCACCCACGAGACGCCCTTCACCCAATCCGTGCCGGTAGCACGAAATGCGACCGTCCAGAGCAGTTTGCCATTGTAGCCGCGGGACAGCATGGCATCATGAACCCGCTGGGTTCGCTCGAAGCTCCTCACGAGAAGCATCCCCAGAAAATTGCCCAGGATTCGCAGCGTCTCCAGGTCGAATCGCTTCCGAAATCCACGCACTCGCATCCCTCGATGCATGCGTTGCGCTTCGTGCTGGAAGACGTAAATGTAGCGGTGGGCCAGGAGGAGCATCTGGCAGATGGTCTCCGGCAGCCCGAGGCGAGCCATGGCCTGTACCGAAGATGAGAAGGGAGCCGTAGCGAGAAGGGGCTCGACGAGCAGAGCGATGGCCGAAGCTTTGAGTGCGATGACCACCGCCAGATTGAAACCCCGAACATTGAAGGTCAGCCAGTGGAGGTGCTCGAACACAACGACCGTGTCTCCTGCCTTGATTGGTGCCGTCAACGGCAACACGACAAGGAACATTCCAAGGAAGGCGGCCATGGCCGAGATGCGGCGAAGGGACCGGCGCAGGGGCAGACGGGCTGCGGCAATGGAGCCAACCCCAATGATGAGCGCCAGACAGGCAGTTTGTGGCTGCGAAAGCCCGGAGAGACAAAGGATGAAAAGAAAGAGCGAGACGATCTTGATGCGCAGGTCCCAGTGATGAAAGGGTGACTCATTGCGCCCCCGGGAATCCAGAGTGGGAACAGACCAATCCTTTTCGGATTCATCCAGCGAGGCAGCACTCTGACGGGCTCGACGCCCAACCGCCAGGGCGCTGATGAGCCACAGTCCCCCAAGTCCTCCAAGGAGGAGGAAGAGATAGTACAGGGGGAACTCGAGTGTGCCGGTGCTGCTCAACGTCGTTCAACCCATTGCCATCAGGAGGAAGTCACGGCCGGATCCAATCCCAGCAGATCGGGCTTCACTTTGAAGAGGAATGAAACGGTAAATGCAGAGACGGCGCCTTCGATCCCGATGACAGGCAAATGTGCCAGAGCTGCGATCTTGGCTACCCCCAGAAAATCCTCTCCTCCCGTATACAGCAGTGCGGCCAGAATGGCCACTGCCAGGATGACGCATCCCCCGCCTGCAACGGCAGCCGCAGCCATATGCCGACCGAGTGATGTCCCCTTGAGAAGCCGAAAGGCCCACCCGGCCATGAGAGCGGGAACGCCCATCATGAAGGAGTTGGCCCCAATGGCTGTGATGCCGCCAAACTGAAAAAGAAAGCTCTGCAAAACGATTCCCAGGGTAATGGAAACGAAAGCCGCATCCCCCAGGAGAATTCCAACAAGACCTGGCAGCAGCAGATGAACGCTGGTGGGACCCATTGGGACATGGATCAGGGACGCCACAAAGAAGGCCGACGTCACCACTGCAGCTTTGGGTAGCTTTTCCGGATCGGTCCTGCGAACACTCCATGCCGCAATGGCAAAGCTCGCGGCAAAACCTGCAATGGTTACGGGTGCAGGAAGCACCCCGTCAGAGATGTGCATCGTCGTTCTCTCCAGTCCCCCGCCGAACCGTATCCAATCGTACAGGCGGAAATGCCTCCAATCTGCGTCTCAGCGATTCCGGGAGGATTTCCGACAATGGATGTACAGCCCAACTCCGGCCAACCCCAGGATGTAGCCGATGCCCGCAAGCACTTCCTTCAGGCCGGGCTTGCCCAAATCCTCACGAAGGAGGCCCATCTCCCGTCTGATTTGCCCGAGCTCACGGCTCAGCTGGGCCTTCTGCTGTTCCAGAAGCCTGGCCAGCTCCAGACAGTCGCCAGGCGCCCCTGATCCGGTGACCTCCGGCTGTACGGACGATTCATCCGCAGCGAAACTCGCCGGCACGCCGCTCCACATCGTCCAGCAGCACACGGCCAACACGGCCCAAAACCCCATCACCCGCACAGAACGCCTGGAGAGCATCCCTATTCTCCCAACTCGCTCTTCTTCAGTTTGTAAGTATTCTTGTGCCCCATGGACGCGTTGATTACGACCGTGAGATCGTCCTTCTTAGGAACCGGAAGGACGCACTTCCCCTCTTTGTCCGTAGTTCCCTCAGCGACTTTTTGGTCCCGGCTGTCCAGGATTTCAATAATCCCGCCCTCGACGGGCTTTCCATCGGGAAAGTAGCTTTCCGTATAGATCTTGCCCCCTTCAACATACGCAAAGATGTTGACCTTGTGCGCAAACGAGGGCGTCGCCCACAGTAAGGTAAGCAGCAGTAGTATTGAAAGTGAACGATAAGTTGTAGATCTCATGGGACGACTCCTTTGATGGCTCGCTCCTGCCCTGCCCGGCTTCCCCGCCCATCAGCGGACGATCTTATCGATGGCTCAAACCTCGCTGATCGTCATTCCCGTGAAGGTGGGAATCCAGGTCATTCGAGGAGCTCTGGAGCCACACTACCAGAGGGGCAACAGCATGAGCGGCTTTTGAGATGGTCCGTCAATCCGAAAAACCCAAATAAGCAAAAACAAGCATCCCGTCTACTTCATGTCCACGGTCCGTACCCAGTAGACCGCTCCGATTTCAACGTCCTTGGGCTTGCCGTCCTTCTTGAGCTTCCATGTGGCATCTCTCAAGGCTGCAAATCCCCACCAGCCCGCTCTCGGCATGGCATAAGTGAAAACACCGTTGCGATCCGCTTTCACCACCTGAGTCACGAAAGGATCGGCCGGCGCCTTGACCACGCTCTTGTTTTCCGGAGACTCGTTGAGATATTCTATCTCGACTTCGGCATTGGGAACCGGTTTCCCCTTGTAAAGAACCTGGCCGGTGAAAACGTTGCCCGTCCACAACCCATAAGGCCGGGTCATGGGGAGGATCTCCACCTCGAGCCCCACGGGGTCGTCCCAGCCCTCTTCCAACCCCAGCGCATCGACACACACCTTGGTGTAGTGCACGATGAACTTGTCTTCCGCCGGCTCCCAATAAGGAGCGGGCTCCACGAAGAAGGTGTAGTCGCCGGGCTTCTTGATAGTGTACTGGGTTTTCCAGAAGGTGAAGTCCTCCTGCTGGTCTGCGCTTTTACCCTTTGTCTTCTCCAGACTGCCCAGGAGGTCCAGAACCTTCCCTTTGTGGAGTACTCCAAACCGCTTGGGCTTCTCCATTTCCATGTAGTGCATTTCCATGGGGTGGATGAACTTCACTTCCAAGGTAAGCGTTTTTGAATCCTCCTGTGTGACGATGTCGTCAGACGGAATGATGGCCCCAAAATGAGCGTGGGCCACGGGAATGAAACCGGTCAACAGGAGAAGGATGAAAAAAAATCCCATGAGTCCACTTCGCATAAAGCTCTCCCTTTCTGCAAGAAGCCCCAGCGCAGCCGCAAGCTGCGAGAGCCCCCGCGAAAAAAAAGCCGGCATAGGGACGCCGGCCTTCGTGACCATATCTTGTGGACGCAACTGACCTGTCTGAAACTGGAACACCGCGAAATCGATCTGCCCGACCTGCCCGATTCATTCGAGCTCGAGGGCTTCAACCCTCATTGAATGTCTTAGTAGATCAGACCAGGCCGGCTGTCAACGTCCAATTGGGGGAAATTCGGGCTCGCCGAGGTCATCCTGGGCTTCCGTCGATCCCACCAAATCTCCGCCCGAAATCTTCGCTTGACAACCGTTCTGAATAGTGATTGGTTGCTTCACGATCTGCCTGCCGCATCACCAACGGAAGTAAAGCACATCAAAGCCACGAAGGCTTGGGAAACCCTCCAGAGGGGATTTGGGCTTCGGTGGCTTTTTTTGTTCTGGATGCGTATCCCACAATTCAGCACACCGCCCCATCTGCTAGGGAAAGTTTCGGGTTTCAGGTTGAAGTCCGGCCCATCGGACGTGCCCCTTTTCATTGTTCAGGCTGGTCCGAAGGATTATGAGGAACTGCTTTATGGAGGAGATTCGAGATGGGAAAGAACCTCGCTGGAGCAGCCGTTGTATTGCTCACTGTCTTTTTGCTGGTGAATCCATCGCGGGCGGCTCATCCGTTGATCACGGACGACGCCGGGACCGTCGGAAAAGGAAGTGTCCAGATCGAGCTCAATTATGAGTACGCTCATGAGAGGAATGAAGGCGTCAAAGAGAACGAGCACGAGATCGAAACCGTCTTGACATACGGGCTCATCGATCAGGTGGACCTCGTGCTCACTCTCCCCTTCCTTTTCACGAGATCTGAGGAAGAAGGCTCTCGCGACCGCGAGGAAGGGATCGGGGACATGTCGTTCGAAGTGAAATGGCGGTTTTACGAATGCAGTGGTCTCAGCCTCGCGCTCAAGCCCGGGATCACCTTCCCCACCGGCGATGACGATCGTGGATTGGGCACCGGCCGTGTGGGAGCCACTGCGTTCTTCATCGCCACCCAGGAATGGGAGCCATGGGCTTTCCATTTCAATCTCGGTTATATGCGGAACGAAAACAAGGTCGATGAAAGAAAGGACCTTTACCATGTCTCCCTCGCTACAGAATGGGAAGTGGCGAAATGGGTCAAAATCGTTGGTAATGTCGGAGTTGAGGCCAACACGGACCGAACTTCCGACACGCCGGCTGCCTTCATTCTGGGTGGATTCATCTTCCCGGTGACGGAATGGCTGGACCTGGATGTGGGGGTCAAGGGCGGCCTGACCAGACCCGAAGCGGATTATTCATTGCTCGCTGGCATGTGCTTTCATTTCTGATATCATGGGGTGTGCTATGCAGGCAGGATGCCGGCTCCCAAATATGCGGCGCCGTTCCCTGGATCATTCCGCCTGCCTTCGGATCCCCAAGGTTTTCTGTACTTCTGGAGAAACCGGCTGTGCTACCCAAACCGGCCAATCGTGAGGGGCTCCCGTCGCAGTCGGCATCCTTTTCAACGGCATCCGACATCGGGATCCCTCCCCTCATCGAGATGAAGGGGTTGTGCTTTCGATACCCGGCCGGCAGCGCAGCTCTGGATTCCATCGATCTCCGCATTTATCCCGGCGACCGTTTGGCGCTCGTCGGCCATAACGGCGCCGGGAAGACCACACTGGTCAAGCACCTGAACGGCCTCCTTCGGCCGGCCAGCGGCGAGGTTCTGTTCCAGGGAAAGTCTCTGGAAGGAGAGCACCTCTGCCGGACTCGCCTCGAGATAGGCCTTCTGTACCAGGATCCTGACGATCAGCTCTTTTGTAACACCCTGGATGAAGACATCGCATTCGGCCCTCACCGCCAGGGTTTGCCTCCTGAAGAGACGGAGCTCCGGGTTCGAAAGGCCCTGGAGGCCGTAGGGCTCGAGTCCTTCCGCTACAAGGCCCCCCATCACTTGAGCTACGGCCAGAAGAAGCGGGCCGCCATGGCCACTGTTCTTTCCATGGACCCTCAGATTCTCGTGCTGGATGAGCCCACGGCCAATCTGGATCCCAAACAGGAAAGGCTCTTCCTGGACTTGCTCAAGGATTTCCAGGGAACGCTGATTTGCATCAGCCACGATCTCTTCTTTCTTTACCAGATCTGCACGCGGGCCGTGGTTCTCGAGAGAGGCAGGATTCACCACGATTTTTCCATGCAGGACCTGGTGTCCCAGAAAGAATACCTGCGGGATCACGGCCTCGATTTCACCTTTCGATTCAGCTGCTGCCGTCAAAACGGTGAACATCCACCTCCGCATGGCCATATTCATCTTGCCTCGGGGCATGCCCATCCGCAGGACTCCGTTCCGAGGGTGACCAGGGACTCGGAACAGCCACCGGAACAGTCGGTCCCCGATGATCTCATTCGCCTGAAGGACTATTCCTATCGCTACGCCGATGGGTCCTGGGGAATTCGAGGCATCGACTTCGCCCTTCAGGAAGGGGAGAGTGTGGCCGTCGTGGGAGAAAACGGCGCCGGAAAATCGACGCTGGTTTCCTGCCTGGCCGGCATCCTGGAGGGAGAAGGCATCTACCTTTTCGGCGGAGATCCGGTCCAGGGAAGACTCAAGAAGGACCTGTGGCGTGAGATCGGACTGGTCTTTCAGGACCCTGCCGACCAGCTTTTCTGCCCCACATGCCACGAGGAAGTGGCCTTCGGCCCGCAGCGGCTCGGCTGGTCACCCGCTCAAATCCAAATGGGTGTGGAAGAGGCCTTCCGGCGAGTGCACCTGGAAGGCTTTGGGGAACGAGTCCCTCATCATCTGAGCGCCGGCGAGCGCAAACGGGTCGCTCTGGCGGCGGTCCTCAGCATGAACCCTCGATTGCTCATTCTGGACGAACCGACAGCCAACCTGGACCCACAGAGTGAGGAACTGCTCTGCCGGATCCTGGGGCCGCTGGAAGCCACCAAGATCCTGGTAAGTCACGACATCGACGTCATTGCCCTCCTCTGCCGGCGAACGATCGTGATGCACCAGGGGAGAGTGATCCGGGATTATCCCACGGCGGAGTTCATCCAGGACAAGAGCCTCGTTTACATCAACGGCCTCGATTACACTTTCAAGAATGCATGCTGCCAGGAGATCATGAAGCTGCAGGATCGGGCCGTGATGGCAGGGAAGCAGCCCGACCATGACGTCTGATTCCCCCTCCCGAAGCTGATTGGAACGCCTCCAGAGAACGAGGGGATCTTGATCTCTGTGCCAACCCCCCTCGTGTACGTGTTGGAGCCCATCCCGACCTGTCGGCACATCCCACCCTTGTGCTTGCGCTTCCTCCGATGATATCCTCAGATCTGAAATGTCGCAGCATTCCGGAAGCCCAAATTTGCTCTGTCTGGATCATTCGCCGGCGCGCGACCCGGATTCCATCGAAGCCGGATTTCTCAAGGAGAGAAATGACGCCCAAGAAGACGAAAACAAGCCCCGAGCCGGCCGCCAATCAGGCCATCGACTACGCGGCCCTGCTCAACGAAGCTCAGCTCAAAGCCGTCGTCCACCGGGACGGTCCTCATCTCGTCATTGCCGGTGCCGGAACCGGCAAGACCCGAACCCTGGTCTACCGCCTGGCTTATCTCGTCGAACAGGGAATCCCGCCCCATTCCATCCTCTTGCTCACGTTCACCCGGAAGGCTGCGCAGGAGATGATGCACCGTGCGAGCGAGATCCTGGATGAGCGCTGCGGCAACGTGTTCGGGGGCACGTTCCACTCCTTCGGGAACATGATCCTGCGCCGCTATGGAGGGCACCTGGGCTACTCCCCCAACTTCACCATATTGGACCGAACGGACGCCGAGGAAATCCTCGGGATTCTGCGCACGGAACTGGGCTTCCACCGCCTGAAAACCCAATTCCCGCGAAAGGAGGCCCTCATGACCATCCTCTCGCGCTCGGTTAACACCGGGAAGCCCATCGCGCAGGTCGTCAAGGAGGAATACCCGCAGTTCGCTCCCGAAACGGATGGAATCTGCAAAGTGTCGGAGGAGTACGGCCGCTACAAGCTGGAGCGGTCCCTCATGGACTACGACGATCTGCTCGTGAACCTGAAGCGGCTCCTTGAGCAGCAGGAGCCGGTTCGCATCCGCTTGTCCGATACCTATCGCTACATCATGGTGGACGAGTACCAGGACACGAACCGGATCCAGGCTGAAATCGTGCGGCTCCTGGCCTCTGAGCACGGCAACGTGATGGTCGTGGGAGACGACTCCCAGAGCATCTACTCCTTCCGGGGGGCGGATTTCAGGAACATCATGGATTTTCCCGGGCTCTTCCCCGGCTGCACCGTCACGACGCTCGAGCAGAACTACCGAAGCGGCCAGGGCATTCTCTCCCTGACCAACGCCATCATCGCCCAGGCCAGGGAGAAATACAGCAAGCACCTTTTTTCGGAGATCGTGACCGATGCCAAGCCCTTCTATTTTCGGCCCAAAAGCGAACATCAGCAGGCGCGGTTCGTGTGCCGTGAAATCATGGGGATGCTGAGGAACGGCGCCCGGCTGGGAAACATTTCCGTTCTGTTCCGGTCCGGCTGGCATTCCAACGATCTCGAAGTGGAGCTCGCCGCCCACGGGATTCCCTTCGTCAAGCACGGGGGCATCAAGTTTGTGGAAGCCGCTCACATCAAAGACGTTCTGGCCCTGCTCAGGATCTGCCTCAATCCCATGGATTCCGTGGCATGGCACCGGGTTCTCAAGCTGGCCAGCGGCATCGGCGGGGTCACGGCGGGCAAAATCGTCAGGATGGCCGTGGACGAGGGGCTCGGGTACAATGCCCTCATCTCGAAAGATCTTTCCCGTAAACGGTTCGCGGAGGAGCTCCGCAGTCTTTACGATCTTACCGCTGAAGTGAGGGCCGATCCATCGGACCTGCCCGCCATTGTCGGGAAGATCCTCGAATTCTACAAGCCCTACTTTCGAGACAATTACGAGGATTACAAGGACCGCGCCAACGACCTGGTGTCTCTCCTCCACATTGCCGAACGTTACACGAGCGTGGACAAGCTCCTTTCGGACCTCACCCTCGAGTCGCCCGAGAAGAGCGGGCTGGATGAAACGGCCGACGCTCTGAGGGACAAACGGCTGGTGCTGTCCACCATTCATTCCGCCAAGGGGTTGGAGTGGGACACGGTTTTCCTCATTCACCTGGTGGATGGCTGCCTTCCGTCATCCTACTCGATGGCCAGGCCGGAGAGCATCGAAGAGGAGCGCCGGCTCTTTTATGTCGCCGCCACACGCGCCAAGCGGAACCTCTACCTCGTAGCTCCCATCCTCAGGAGCAGCAGCTTTTACAGCTCATTCGGCGGTCCATCGCGCTTCCTTTTCGAAATCAAGGACCTCGGCAAGCTCACCCGTAAGGTGGGCTGAGCGGGGCCATACCGTCTGTGCCGCAGTCCGAGCATCTGGCATGCACCGGCCGCCGGGCAGGCAGGAGTGCATCCATAAAGCAGGTGCTCATGCCCCTCCGGACCACGTCGAACGAAGAGAAGGAGTTTTGAAGACCCGTATTGCTTCTCCCTGGCCACGGGTACCAACCCGCAAAACCGGATCGCTTCGGTAACGATCCATGAATGACCGGCGATCCACTCGAGGGATGGTAAACCAGAGAGGCGAACCAAGAAGTGCACACCCATGGTCCAGGTCTGAGGCCGATCCCACCATAGGAATACATCGTCCAGAGCAGGAAAACTCTTTCAAGACAATTCTTCCCGTGACCGATTCGACAAATGTAGTGGCTTTTTTATAACGTTAACAGGGGAGTTCAGCATGGAAGCGAAGCTCCGGCAAGTGCAACCCGCTGTGGCCGAGTCATGGATGCCTCAGGACCGCAATTCGTCAGCCTCTTCATGCGTTCACCCCGCAGCGAACTTTGAAACAACCCAAGTGGCCAAAGCCCTCGGACCGGAAAAGAAGGCCGGGGAACAGAATACGGGCGGAGGAGATCCAGGGGAGACCGGCAAACCGGTCGACCGGAAGCTGCTGGAGGAAGCTCAGTCCTATCTCGACACGCTCAACATCCAGCTGTCTTTTAGCGTCCATTACAGGACGAAGGATACTGTAGTACATGTCATTGACAACAGGACCGGGGAGGTCATCCGCCAGATCCCCTCGGACGATCTTCTCCATATGAGGGAGAAGATCAACGCGCTGCGGGGCCTGTTGATCGATCAGAAAGGGTGAGCGGCAGCATGCAACAGGATAGCAGAAAACACAAAGGGGCTAGCCGATAAACTCGACAGGCGTCGAAGGCAAACCTTTTGAATTCGTGCACCGGATTCTGTCTCGCCGACCACCAGGGGTTGAATCCATGGAGCACCTGCAGCACCTCAGTCCGATCGAAAAGATCCTTCACCTGAGCCTCCATTACTTTATTTCTTCTAAATAGGCCTGGTTCAGTAGGTATATTTCAGGAGAATAGTGACTTTCGAGGGAAAGGACAATGCTATTGGGGATCGCTGCAGCCTCTGAATCGATGGCGGGCGGCGGCGAGCCCGGCGGGCGTGCTGCTTGAGCTCCGATCGCCCCCGGTCTCCAACTGGACGCCGCCTTCGAGCCTCCGAGCAACGATCAGAGTATGATTTCTTTGAGCCATCTCAGTGTCTTGAACTTCCGGTCCAACTCCACACCACCTGCCCTTCCGACAAGATCATCAGCGGGCATGACGGAATTTTCCGGGCTTCCGGCTTACAACCCCATAATGCTCGCAGACGCATTCCGCGACCATTGTTCGGTTCATGTGGCCGTTCTCATCGAGCATCGAACGAATGTGCTCGATTACTTCAGGCCGCGACAACGTTCGTTTGATCTGGTTTTGGGTTTCCATGCCAACATGCGACACGGCACGGCAAACCTTGTCCCGTCTCACTTTACGGGTTAAGAGCAGTCCTGGCCTGGAGTTTTTTGAATGGTTAAATATCGCCGCGCACCATTAATTGAAAGTTGGGAGTTTGACGGAATCTCTGTCTGACATCGAAATAGGCTTGGAAGAACGAAAAAAGGGTCAACCCTTGTCGGGCTAACCCCTTGAATTGGCTGGCGTCCCCAACCGGATTTGAACCGGTGTTGCCGGCGTGAAAGGCCGGTGTCCTGGACCGGGCTAGACGATGGGGACTCAAAACAAGCTGGCTTTTAACGAACGCCCCTTGTATTGTCAAGGCATTTATTGGTGGGCCGTGCGCGACTCGAACGCGCGACTCTCTGCTTAAAAGGCAGATACTCTACCGACTGAGTTAACGGCCCATTGCTCATGACTTCAAGAAGATCAGCTGATTACCACGCGTCTTCAACCTCTGTCAAGAAGCAATTGGACGTTCAACCCTTTCGGGGCGGGAGCAAGTTGTCCATGTATAAATCGACTTGAGATGACTCTTCTTCATGGCATCGATGGCCTGCGCTCGCTCGCAGGCAACCCATTGAGAGAAAAGGAAAAGCCGATGAAACCGATCTTTCTGTCACATCTCTCCTGGCTCCTGCTGGTAGGGTGCACCCTGGGCCTGGGCTTCCTGGTTGTGGGACCTTCGGCATGGGGAGGCGAACCGCCCCCAACGATCAAGCTGCCGGAGCCAAAAACCCAGGGAAGCATGTCCCTTGAAACCGCTATTCAGCTGAGGAGGTCCATTCGCCACTTTGCCCGCGCTCCCCTGAGCCTGGAGAATGCAGGCCAACTCCTCTGGGCTGCTCAGGGAATTTCCCTGGGAGCGGGCTTGCGGACTGCACCGTCGGCCGGCGCACTCTACCCGCTTGAGGTGGACCTGGTCGCCGTGAAGGTGGATGGGCTGGAACCGGGCGTCTATCGCTACTTCCCCAAGTCCCACAGCGTCGTCCGCCGTGTTTCGGGTCAGGTAGGAAATGCATTGGGAACGGCGGCGCTGAGCCAGAGCGCCATGGTGGAGGCTTCAGCCGTGCTGGTGATTTCAGCCGTCTATGAGCGGACCACCCGCAAGTATGGGCAGCGGGGCATTCGTTATGTACACGAAGAAGCAGGGCATGCCGCACAGAATGTTTGTCTGCAGGCCGTAGCCCTTGAGCTCGGAACCGTTCACATCGGTGCGTTCAAAGATGATGAAGTCTCGAGAGTGCTCGAGCTTCGGGAGGATGAGAAGCCTCTGGTGCTGCTGCCTATTGGAAAACCCGAACGATCCTGAAAAGGAGCCGGCCAAAGTCAGAGCAGGTACATCTTTGCGGGTAGCTTGACGAGCGAGCACCACGTGCCGGGTCAATCCAGCTTCTCCCCGGCCGCCAGTCCCTCCAGGGTCTCACGATCCAGGATCTCGATCTTCCGACCTTCGACACGGATCAGCTCCTGCTGGCTCATGCGCCCCAGAATTCGGGAGAGGGTTTCAGGAATCGTTCCGAGCAGGCTTGCCAGCTGACCCTTGGTGATATCAAGCTCCAACCGGCTTGACTTGCTGTTCCGATCGCTCATGTACAGCAAGTAGGCCGCCAAACGCCCCGGCACCTCTTTGAGGGAGAGATCTTCGATCAGATGCGTAAAACGCCGGAGCCTGAGTGAGAGGATGGCCAGCATGTTCATGGCCAGGGAAGGCTCCTTCTGGATCAAAGCCACGAACTCGGCCCTCGGGAAGAAGAGGAAACGACTGTCCTCCAGAGCTTCGGCATGGGCCGGATAGCTGCCGCCGGCAAAAACGGGCACTTCACCGAAGAACTCCCCTTCCCCAAAAATATGGAGGATCTGCTCCTTCCCATCGAGGGATATCTTGTAGATCTTCACCTTGCCTGAGACGATCCCATAAATCCCCGTGGCTTTGGCTCCGTCGGAAAACAGAGACTGACCCCGTTTGAACTTCTGCTCCACGACGATCTGGCTCAACTCTTCCAGCTGTTCTCGTGGGAGCCCCTCGAAAAGGCCAATCCTGGCGATCCGCTCGGCAATCCTCATCCCTTCAATCCTCGTCAGATGGGTTTATGGGTTTCTTGAAAAAATACCACCCCAGCTTGACACAGGTCAAAGCGAATACTCTCCGTTAACGTTATCTTGCATTCAACGGCGCAGGGGTATCCTGTTTCGGGTGATGGGCAAGGTCAGCCTCTGCCGGGTTGGAGGAGGATGATTTGGGAGGTTTCGGATCGAGAGGTTCGAAAGAGAACGGAATTCAACGAGATGGAAAGCGGATTGACCTGAATCAGGGCCGAAGAGAATCGTAATCATTAAGTTAAGAGGAGATCCTGAGGGATCTGCTGAAATACTCGAGCTACCGTTGTTGAGCATTCAGAAAGCTGGGTATGACAGCCACAGAAAGGAGAATCATCATGTTCTGTTATCAGTGCGAACAAACCGCCAAAGGTGAAGGCTGTGTCAAGATGGGCGTCTGCGGGAAGCAGCCGGATGTCGCGGCCCTGCAGGACCTGCTGGTCTACGCCTTGAGGGGGCTTTCCCTGAACGCCCTCGAAGGCCGGAAGGTCGGCATCAATGATCATGACGTCAACGTGTTCATCAATGAAGCCATGTTTTCGACCCTGACCAACGTGAACTTCGATGCACGCCGCATCGCGGACCTGGTTTATAAAGCAGTGGACCTTCGCGACTCTCTGGCGGCCAGAGTCCAGTCAGCCGGCGGAAAGATCGACACCAGTCAGCCCACGGTCACTTTCAAGCCCGAGAAGTCGCTGGATGAGCTCGTGGCCCAGGGTGAAAAGGCAGGACTCAAGGCGGACAGCTCCGTGAGCCCGGATATTCTCTCCTTGCAGCACACGCTGCTCTTCGGCATCAAAGGCGTGTGCGCCTACGCCGACCACGCGCAGATCCTGGGCCAGGAGGACGATGCGGTTTATGCCTTCGTTCAGGAAGCGCTGGCAGCGGGGCTCCAGAAGGAGCTGGATCTCAGCGAGTGGCTCGGCCTGGTACTCAAGTGCGGTGAAATCAATTTCAGGGCCATGGAGCTTCTCGATGCCGCCAACACCGGCACCTACGGGCACCCCACTCCGACCAGGGTCCCCCTCGGAGCCAAAAAGGGCAAGGCGATCCTGGTTTCCGGCCACGACCTGAAAGACCTTGAAGAACTGCTCAAACAGACCCAGGGCAAGGGCATCAACGTCTACACCCACGGCGAGATGCTCCCCACTCACGGCTACCCGAGCCTCAAGAAGTACGAGCATTTCTACGGCCATTACGGCACGGCCTGGCAGAATCAGCAGAGGGAGTTCGCGGAGTTCCCCGGCGCCATTCTCATGACGACCAACTGCATCCAGAAACCCCAGCTGGCCTACAAGGAGAATATCTTTACGTGCGGCCTGGTGGGATGGCCGGATGTCCCCCACATCAGCGACAGGAATTTCGGCCCGGTCATCGAGAAAGCCCTTGCGCTCCCCGGGTTCACGGAAGACTCCAACGGCAAATCGGTCATGGTCGGATTCGGCCACAACACGGTCATGGGTGTTGCCGAAACCGTCATCAACGCGGTCAAGGATCGGGAGATCCGTCATTTCTTCCTGGTCGCCGGCTGCGACGGCGCGAAACCGGGCCGGAACTACTATACCGAGTTTGTCGAGAAGGTGCCCAAGGATTGCGTCGTCCTCACCCTGGCCTGCGGCAAGTTCCGCTTTTTCGACAAGGACCTGGGGTCCATTCGAGGCATTCCGAGGCTCCTGGATATCGGCCAGTGCAACGATGCCTATTCGGCCATCCAGATCGCCGTTGCCCTCTCCAAGGCCTTCAACGTCGGTGTGAACGACCTGCCCCTCTCGCTCATCCTCTCCTGGTACGAGCAGAAGGCGGTGGCGATTCTCCTGACCCTGCTTTACCTTGGCATCAAGAACATCCGTCTGGGTCCGTCCCTGCCGGCGTTCGTAACTCCCAATGTTCTGGATGTGCTGGTCAAGAATTTCAACATTCAGCCCATCACGACCCCTGACGAGGACCTCAAAGCCATCCTTGGTTGAGGGTCTTGAGAGCGCAATGGACCGGAACGGGAGGACGGCCCTCGAGGGCCTTTCCTCCGCGTTTCAACCATCGATGGTCTTTGAATCAATGGGTTGGAGCGTGCTTGAGATTTCAAGAGCTTTGCTGACTCATGAGACAGGAGCGAATCCCATGAAATGCCCGGGACAGGACAGCCGATTTTGGGAACCCGGCGCCATCTTCGAAGCCAGGTGCCCGGAATGCGGACACGAGGTAGAGTTCTTCAAGGATGAGTCGACGCGGAAGTGCAAGAAATGCGGGCACAAGTTCGTAAACCCGAAAATGGACTTCGGTTGTGCCTCATACTGCAAGTTCGCGTCCCAGTGTCTAGGAGACCTCCCTCCCGAACTCATGGCTCAGCGTGAGGATCTGCTTCGGGATCGCATCGCCATTGAGATGAAGAAGTACTTCAAGCAGGATTTCAAACGCATCGGGCACGCCACTCGGGTGGCGCGTTACGCCGAGCAGATGGTGAAGGCGGAAGGGGGTGATCCCGGGATCGTGCTCGCAGCCGCCTACCTTCACGACATCGGTATCAAAGAGGCAGAACGCAAGCACCAGAGCACGGCAGCACGCTACCAGGAAGAGGAGGGGCCGCCCATCGCCCGTGAGATCCTGGATCGACTGGGGGCGAGGGCGGAGCTGATCGAAGAGGTGTGCGACATCATTGCCCATCACCATCATCCACGCGATGAGGAAACGACGAACTTCAAGTGCCTCTACGATGCCGACCTTATTGTGAACCTGGAAGAAAACGGCAAAGAGAAGCCGATGGAATCCGAGCGGATTGAGAAGATCATTCAGAAGAGCTTTCTCACGGAAACAGGCAAAGCCCTGGCCAGGGAAGCCCTCAAAGTCAATGTTTGAGACGATAGTGGGGAGACGCCATGAAAGCCGTCAGGAAAATTGTTGAAATTGATGAAGAACGTTGTGATGGATGCGGCCTTTGTGTGCTGTCCTGTGCAGAGGGCGCCATCCAGATCGTTGACGGGAAAGCCCGGCTGGTATCCGAATCCTACTGCGATGGTTTGGGAGCCTGTCTGGGTGAATGCCCGCAGGGGGCACTCCGAATCATTGAACGGGAATCGGAGGAATTCGACCCGGAGGCCGTCGAGCACTATCTGAAGGAGCGGGAAAAACAGCGTCCGGCCGAAGCAGGCGCCCCGGCACATGCCGGGTGCCCATCGGCACAGATTCGAACCTTCGAGGTGGTCTGCAATGACTCCGCCGCCCCCAGGGCGGAAGGGGAATCGCCTTCGGCCCTCTCCCACTGGCCTGTTCAACTCCGCCTGGTACCCGCTAACGCCCCCTTTTTGAAATCAGCGGACCTGCTGGTGGCAGCCGATTGTGTTCCGGTGGCCTATCCCGATTTCCATCGGGATTTCCTGGCCGGCAAGGTCGTCCTCATCGGATGTCCCAAGTTCGACAATCCGACCGAGTACGTCCAGAAGTTCGCCGAGATCTTTAAAAATGCGGACGTAAGGCGGGTCACGGTCGTGGACATGGAGGTTCCCTGCTGTTCGGCGCTGGGGATGATCGTGAAGAAGGGTCTCGAGGTGGCGGGCAAGAGCGTTCCCATCGAGCAGGTCACCGTGAGCACCCGTGGTGGAATTCTCGACACAAGCCGGAAAATCGCTTGACATTCATATGATTGTTTGAATTCCAGCGAGGCGCCCTTCGATTTGGTGGACGCCTCGCAGTCTCTTCTTGCCACATTTCGCTGCTTATCAGCGAGTCTTCACGTCGCTTCCTGCATTGCCATCTCGCCCCCCACTCCTTTACTGTCTCAAATACTTACCGTTCAGCCTCCGAGTTGCGAAAAGGCACCGCATGTGCTACAAGATCCGACATGCTGGGGCATGCCCCGTCAACGAGCTGAAAATACAAAAAAACTCCAGAACGAAAGAAATCGAACACGCCGATGGACACCAAGTATTCGCCCCGCAGCATCGAGAATAAATGGCAGAACGTCTGGGAGCAGGAAAAGCTTTTCGCAGTCCGGGAGGACCCGTCCCGGGAGAAATACTACCTGCTGGAGATGTTTCCCTACCCGTCCGGTCGCATTCACATGGGGCACGTGCGCAATTATTCCATCGGCGATGTGGTGGCCCGGTTCCTCAGGATGCAGGGATACAATGTGCTGCACCCCATGGGATGGGATGCATTCGGGATGCCGGCCGAGAACGCCGCCATCAAGGCGAGGACTCATCCGGCCAAATGGACCTACGACAACATCGATTACATGCGAAGCCAGCTCAAGAAGCTCGGCTTTTCCTACGACTGGTCCAGGGAATTCGCGACCTGCGATGTGGCCTATTACCGATGGGAGCAGCTGTTCTTTCTGAAGATGTACGAAAAGGGGTTGGCCTACCGGCGTAGCGCCTACGTCAACTGGTGCGAGACCTGCCAGACGGTGCTCGCCAACGAACAGGTGGAGGATGGCGCCTGCTGGCGATGCGATCAGATGGTTGTACAGAAGCAGATGGAGCAGTGGTTCTTTCGAATCACGGACTATGTCGAAGAGCTTCTGGACTACACGTACAAGCTGCCAGGCTGGCCCGAGCGCGTGCTCACCATGCAGCAGAACTGGATCGGGAAGAGCTTCGGAAGCAAGATCCATTTTCCTCTGGCCGAGCTTGAAGGCAAGCTTACCGTGTTCACGACCCGGGCGGACACCCTTTTCGGCGCCACTTTCATGAGCATCGCCCCGGAGCATCCCCTGGTCGGTGAATTGTGCCGCGGAAAGTCCGAGGAAGCCGGCGTCCTGGAGTTCGTGGAGAAGGCCAAGCTGGCCAAGCGAAGTGACCGGGAAGCGGATATTCTGGAGAAGGAAGGAGTGTTCACGGGAAGCTTCTGCATCAATCCGGTCACTGAGCAGAGGATCCCGATCTACGTGGCCAATTTCGTCGTCATGGAATACGGGACGGGGGCGGTGATGGCCGTGCCGGCCCACGATCAGCGCGACTTCGAGTTCGCCAGGAAATATGATTTACCGATCAAGCTGGTCATCAAACCCGTGGAGGCCGAGGCCGTCGCGTCCGAACAGATGAGCCGGGCGGACGAGGAGGACGGGGTGCTCGTGGATTCTGGAGCCTTCAGCGGCCTGACTTCAGCCGAGGCCCGGGAGGCCATCACAAGATCTCTCGCCGAGAGAGGGCTGGGGGAGCTGACGGTCCAATACCGGCTGCGCGACTGGGGGATTTCGCGCCAGCGCTACTGGGGCGCGCCGATTCCCATTATCTACTGCGATTCCTGCGGCGCGGTTCCGGTGCCCGAGGTAGACCTCCCCGTGGTCTTACCCACCGAGGTGGCCATGTTGGAAAATGGGGCCTCTCCCCTGCCCTCCTACGAACCCTTCGTGAAGGCTGCCTGTCCCCGTTGCATGGGGCCGGGTCGGAGAGAAACGGATACCATGGACACCTTTGTCGAGTCCTCGTGGTATTTCGCCCGCTTCGCCTGTGCCGACCACGACCAGTCCCCACTGGATTTCGAGCGGGTGAAGTACTGGATGCCGGTCAATCAGTATATCGGAGGCATCGAGCACGCGGTGCTCCATCTGCTCTACTCCCGGTTCTTCACCAAGGTGCTGCGGGATCTCGGCTATCTCGAGGCAGACGAGCCCTTTCTGAATCTGCTCACCCAGGGAATGGTCATCAAAGACGGCTCGAAGATGAGCAAATCCAAGGGGAATGTCGTGGATCCCGACGAAATGGTGGAGACCTATGGGGCCGACACGGTCCGGCTCTTTTGTCTTTTTGCCGCTCCCCCCGAAAAGGACTTGGAATGGAGTGCGCAGGGCGTCGAAGGCGCCTCGCGATTCCTGGGCCGGGTGTGGCGCCTGGTGTCAGATCATCAGCGCTCCCTGCTGGAGGCTGTTCCGTACGACGGGAATGGACCCATTGGAAAAGAGCTGGCTGGCCTGCATCGCAAGACCCATCTGACCATCAAAAAGGTGACGGAGGACATTCGGGACCGATTTCATTTCAACACCGCCATCGCGGCTGTCATGGAACTGGTGAACCAGGTTTACCAAACCCTCGACAGCAGGCCCGATGATGAAGCCCTGTGGCCCGTGGTACGAGAAGCCGTGGACGCCGTCGTGCTGCTCATTTCACCCATTGTTCCGCATATATCGGAAGAGCTTTGGCGGGAGCTCGGCCACTCTGGAAGCCTCCTCGGGACTCCCTGGCCCACATGGCGGGAAGAGTCCCTGAAGGCTGATGAGGTTCTCGTGGTCGTCCAGGTGAACGGGAAATTGCGCAGTCGCCTGCTCATCGCTGCTGACGCCACGGAGGAGCAGATGCGGAAAGCAGCGGTGGAAGACAAAAGGATTCAGGAGTTTGTGGCCGGCAGGACAATCAAGAAAATTGTCACGGTTCCGGGAAAATTGATCAACATTGTGGTTTGATGAGTGGTCCGAGGTCTGCAGAACCGACAATCGATCGATGGTCATTGCCTTACCACCACCCATCCCTGTTTAGAGGATCATTCCAGGGATCGTCCGCTGTTCAGCCAGGAGGTCGCCTTGCTCAGGTCCATTCAGTGTGCCGTTCTGACCTTTCTCACCCTGCTCCTGGGAAGCGGGTGCGGATACCATTTTTCAGGTGAGGGCCAGGGACCCCGACCGGAACTCAAAAGGGTGGCCATCCCGGTTTTCGAGAACATGACCTCCGAGCCCGAGCTGGGAAGCATGTTCGCAGGGGAGTTGCGCAAACAATTCATGGCCAGGCGAGATATCCAGGTCGTGCCGGTGGAACATGCCGAGATGGTCTTCAAGGGCAGAGTCACGCAGATCTACACCAGTGCAGTGGCTCACCGGGCGTTTGAGAGACGCTTTCAGACCCGCCTCACCTTGGAAGCCCGGCTTTACATCTCTTTGGACATTCGTTGCGAGGACGCCCGGACGGGCACCGTCATTTGGCGCGATCCCAAGTTCACGGACTCGCGCGTCTACGGCCAGAACCCCGATCCCGCAGACCTGGACCCCATCGTATCCTACGATAACCGTCACCTCGCTCTGGAGTTTCTGGCCCGGGAGATGTCCATCAAGATCCACGACCGGTTCATGAGCAACTTCTGACGGCATGAAGGCTACCGATTTCCAGCGGCACCTCGCAAATAGAGTCATTGCCGACGTCTACCTCTTTGTGGGGAACGCCGAACTGCAGATTGAAGAGGCCTGGTCGCAGCTCCTGCAAACCGTTGTTCCTGAGAGTGCCAGGCGATTCAATGGTGAGAGGCTGAGGGCCAGCGAGGTTTCCGCTTCCCGGGTCGTGGCTCTCCTGGAAACACTGCCCATGTTCGGGAAGAAACGCTTAGTGCTGGTCCAACACATCGAGACCTGGGCCAAAGACCAGCAAAAGCTGCTTCTCGCCTACCTGCAGAAACCGATTCCCACAGCTTGTCTCGTCCTCACGCTCGATCACGCCAAAGGCATGGAAAAACTTGAAGCAGCCGTGGAAGCGGTGGGGGTTGTGGTGAGGTTTGCCCCCCTCACCGACTGGGATGCGCCCCGATGGCTGCAGAATCGCGCCAGACAGCAGGGAAAACAACTGACCTCCAGAGCCGCCGCGTTCTTGACGGAATGGGTGGGGTTGGACGAGCAGGCCCTGGGCCAGGAGCTCGAGAAGCTCATCCTGTATGTGGGCGAAACGGCGACCATCGACCTGGGGGAAGTCCATGAGGTTGCGAGTTTTCAGCGGCACTTCACGTCCTTTGAGATGATGCGCCTGGTGGGTCGGAAGGACGCATCCAAGGCTTTGACCGCCCTCCGAAAACTGATTCTTGGAGGTGAGGCGCCCCTGGCGATTTTAGGATTGCTGGCGCGCCAGGTGCGCCTGATCTGGCAGGTGAAAGACGGGATGGAACGGGGAATGGCGACCTCGGAGCTCGGGCGTCGTCTCAACCTCTACCCGAAGGTCCTGAGCCAGTATGCCGAGCAGGCGAAAGCTTTTTCACACTCCAGGCTTGAGGAATTCCACGAGACCATTCGCACCGGCGATATCTGGCTAAAGAGCAGCAGCGTCTCCCCTGAGCTGATCCTGGAAAACCTCATCGTATCCATGTGCCTTCCCCAAAAGGAATGAGCCCCCGGAACACTGGTTCCAGGGGCTCATGGGTATGAGTGCTGAGGAGATCCAAAGGCGGAACGAGCTTGCGATTATCCTTGCGGGGGCGAACCGAACGTTTTTTCCCCTCTTCTCTTCAAATCGAGCGCGATAGTCACTGCGCAGCCAGAGCGTTCACACGCCGAGTCAGGCGGGAGATCTTCCGGGATGCCGTATTCCTGTGGATCACCCCTTTGCTGGCGGTCTTAGCGATGATCGATATGGCTTCATTCAGTTGCTCCCGCATTGCATCGCCGGCGCCGGCGGCTATGGCTTCCTCGAGACTTCTTATGGCCGTCTTCATACGACTCTTTCGCGCCCTGTTTCGCAGGCGTCTGACTTCGCTTTGCTTGGCCCGTTTCAGTGCAGACTTATGATTCGCCAACTCATGACCTCCCGTTTGCCTTCAATCATCCTCATCGCCGGGGCAGAAGACCCCGCCTTCCGTATCAGGTTGAAAGCGGTTTTATATTCCCGGTCAGCGGCGTTGTCAAGGGCCATTTCGATCGCTGCCGCTCTCCATGAACCGCCTCGCCCACCGGAATCCTAGACTTGAACCTCCAGAATCTCGAACGTGCGCTTCCCTTTTGGCGTCTGAACCTGGACTTCAGTTCCTTCTTCCTTGCCGATCAGGGCTTTCCCCAGCGGAGAGGTTACTGAAATGGTTCCTGCCTGAACATCGGCCTCATAGGGACCCACGAGACGATAGGTGGTCACATCCCCCGTTTCCAGATCCTCCATGACAACCGTCCGGCCAAATATGGCCCGACCATCATCGTTATCCGAGGGTTCGATGATCTCACATTCGCTGATTTTCTGGGTCAAATCCTTGATCCGGCCCTCAATGAGCCCCTGCTTATCCTTCGCGGCCTCGTATTCGGCGTTTTCGGAGAGGTCTCCGTGACCGCGTGCCTCTTCTATGGCTTTGATGATTGCCGGCCGCTCTTCTTTCTGAAGCCGTTGGAGCTCAGCCAACAAGCGGTCATAACCTTCGCGCGTGATAGGTGTTCTGTGCATTCACTTCTCCTCCAGAGTGTCATTGGGTCTCCATTTAACGGGAATCCCCGGCACTGTCAAGCCGGGTCTGAACGAAAACGGATGGGTTTGAACTTGTGAGGAGTCTCCTCCGCTGCTATACCCGTCATGGTTGAGTAGTCAAGATCTCACACCCACGACCTTCTCGGCGACACGGTCCCCATGAATACGGTATTCGCATGGATCGTCTTCATCGCTTTTGGCTCAGCAGCCTGGCGCCAATTGTTCACAGCCCGGGATGCCGGCTCTGACACCCCCATGGAGATTCTTTCCAAGGCCATGATCGATTCCGCCGGCAGTGCCGTTGAACTCGCCGTTGGACTCATCGGGGTTATGACGCTGTTCCTTGGCCTCATGAAAGTGGCCGAGGCTGGAGGACTCCTCAGAATCATCGGCCGGCTCATCCGTCCGCTCATGGTTCGGCTCTTTCCCGATGTGCCGCCGGATCATCCCGCCATGGGGGCCATGATTCTGAACCTCTCGGCCAACGTGATGGGGCTCGGCAATGCGGCAACCCCTTTCGGCATCCGGGCCATGCAGGAGCTCAACCGGCTGAATCCGCAGCAGGGAACGGCGACCGATGCCATGGTTCTCTTCCTCGCCATCAACACTTCCAACGTGACCATGCTTCCCACCGGGGTCATCGCACTCCGCGCAGCGGCGGGATCGGCAGATCCGGCAGGCATACTCCCTACAACCCTTTTTGCGACGGCATGCTCCACGTTGGTTGCAGTATTCACTGCCAAAACCCTCCAGCGATTCTTCAAATCCCCTTCGGCTGAAGACCGTAGACCTCCGGATCATTCGATGTCCCCGGAAAACGGTGGGAGCCCGCCGGATGAGACCTTGGAGCCTGATCAGTCGTATCCGGTGTGGGTCACCAGTATCGTGTTCGGCATCGTCATTTGCCTCATTCCGCTCACGATCCTTTTTGGGAAGGCTCTCTCCCCGTGGGTCATGCCCTGCCTGATGGTTGGATTCCTGACATTCGGCCTGGTTCGAAAGGTGCCCGTCTACGAAACCTTTGTCGAAGGAGCGAAGGAGGGCTTTCAGGTGGCCGTCCGCATCATCCCCTACCTGGTGGCGATCTTGACCGCCGTCGGTATGTTTCGCGCCAGCGGGGCGCTGGACGTGCTCGTTCACACTCTGGGGCGATGGACCCAGGTGATTGGATTGCCGCCCGAAGCGCTTTCCATGGCGCTTTTGCGGAATCTCTCGGGATCGGGCGCTTACGCCCTTCTGGCCTCAATCATACGGGACCCGAATATCGGGCCCGACAGCTATACCGGATATCTCGTCTCCACCCTCCAGGGTTCAACAGAAACCACGTTTTATGTCCTTGCCGTCTATTTTGGAGCCGTACAGATCAGGCGCATCCGTCACGCCCTTGCGGCGGGTCTGACCGCAGATCTGTTTGGGATCCTGGCTTCCGTTTTCATCTGCAGCCTCCTCTATCGATGATTATGATTCATCTCAAGAATGATCCCACACTCAGCTCAGGAGTAGCCAAATGTACGAAATCATGGATCCTGCAAGATTCTATAGATTGATGCGCTCTGCATCGGAGAAGCTGGACTACCTGTCGGGAGACAGCTGCAAGGTGCTTTTGGCGCTTGCCCTTCGTCCCGAAAGCCGCGGGAGTCTGATGGCTCTCCAGAAGGCCGCATGCATTGACGACGCCACGGATCTGTCGCAGGCTGTCAGCGCTCTTGAAGATGTCGGCCTGGCCAAATTCGACGGCAAGGGAGGAATTGTGCTTCATGACCTTGACCCGGAAGCACATGCCAGGGTTTGACCAGGGGAAGGGGGTTCGATCTTCCTTTCCCTTGACACCCGGCTCAAAAAAATGAATGGTTCTTTCGATGCTCGGAGGGGAAGCTGGAGCGATGATGGGGGTTGAGCTGAGGAGCGCCGGTTCCTGCTGTTCCGTTCCTTTCCGAAAAGTGTGATGCTTTCATAGACACGGCTTCCGTCACCTGAGGAAACAGCTCATGAGCTCACAGGCAATCTTTTCGAACGATCTCGTCTCACAGCTTGGTCTGGCTTACGAACCCGTGGGCGTGACCCTGTACGGGAAATCGGATCCTCTGCCCCAGGGAATTCCTCTGGCATCGCAAAACTATAAAAGCTATTGCCAGGCTCTGGCCCTGGCCGGAAAGGGCGAAGTCCTGCTGCTGACCCGGGAGCACATGGGCTGCAAATTGGGCACGACGGTCCTTGGATTTGAGGAGGACGTGGAAGCATTTTTGGACGACGGGGTTCTGGAGAAATACGGCGTGGGGCTATTCGAAAGCGAAGAGGCTTCCGCTGAAACGCTTCTGAAATCCTGGTATCTCGAACGGGGGACCACACATGCGGCTCTCGTCGCCCCTTTGCGGGTTTTTGAGGAATGCCCCCAGGTGGTGGTCTTCACAGCCAACAGTGAACAGGTCATGTGGCTGTTGTATGCGGCTAATTACGAAACGGGAGGACGAATGGGGCTTCCGCAATCGGGAGGCGCCCTGGGTGGTTGTGCAGATATCACGGCCTTGCCCCTTCTCGAAGGGGTCCCCAATGTAACATTTCTCGGGCTCGGATGCCGGATCAAATCGGCTCTGGACCCATGTCATCTTATGATGGGCATCCCGGGAGGGTCGTTGCAGTCCATTCATCGCCACATCCTGAGCATGGCCAAACCGATCGCCATGCTCAACAAGGCCCACACCCAAAGCTCCGGCTGATCCGCC
Source organism: uncultured Syntrophobacteraceae bacterium (assembly GCA_964557955.1). Classification (GTDB taxonomy): domain Bacteria; phylum Desulfobacterota; class Syntrophobacteria; order Syntrophobacterales; family Syntrophobacteraceae; genus JALOOX01. The sequence goes on along the minus strand of CAZLCS010000001.1, from coordinate 207,366 downwards.
GTCCGTGGCTTCTCCAGCTCGGTCGGCCCGGAGCCGGGGACTGCCACTTCCTCAGCGGATGGTTTTCCATGTTCCGCCTGCCGGGTTTCATGCTAGATTGACTCCCCGGAAGAACTCTGTAAGCAACTGAATCAAGTCAGGACGGAAGGGGATCGGTATGCCGTTCAAACGAAAGGATCTCCTGGGTCTACGTGACCTGGCGGTGGATGAAATCGAGCACATCCTCGAAACCGCCTTCTCTCTCAAAGAAATCAACACGCGTTCCATCAAGAAGGTTCCTACCCTGCGCGGCAAGACGATCGTCCACCTTTTTTACGAACCGAGCACCCGCACGAGAACATCTTTCGACGTTGCCGCCAAACGTTTGAGCGCCGATACGTTCAGCATCACGGGTTCGACCAGCTCCATGGTGAAGGGGGAGACGTTCCTCGACACCCTGAAGAACCTCGAGGCCATGCATCCGGATATTTTCATCATCCGCCACTCGGCATCGGGAGCCCCCCACCGACTGGCCGGTCGCACCCCGGTGTCCGTCGTCAACGCCGGAGACGGCATGCATGAACATCCCTCCCAGGGTCTGCTGGACATGATGACGATTATGGAGAAGAAGGGGCGTCTGGATGGATTGACAGTCCTGATTGTCGGGGACATTGCTCACAGCAGGGTGGCCCGTTCCAATCTGCTGGGCCTGAAAAAGATGGGGGCCCATGTCGTGGCATGTGCGCCGCCGACTTTGATGCCCATGGATCTTGACCTCATGGGCGCCGAACTGTGCCCCAGGGTTGATGACGCGATCCCTGATGCAGATGTCATCATGGTTCTTCGCCTGCAAAAGGAAAGGCAGCAACAGATGCTGCTTCCTTCGCTCCGAGAGTATTCCATCTGCTATGGCATCAATCGCACTCGACTGGAAAGGGCTCGCCGCGATGCGATCATCATGCACCCCGGCCCCATCAACCGCGGGGTAGAGATCAGCCCCGATGTGGCCGACGGCCCCCAATCCGTGATCCTCGACCAAGTCAGCAACGGCGTTGCGGTACGCATGGCCGTGCTCTACCTTCTGGGCCAGAGAGACTCGTCTCGAGTACTGGCTCAAAGGGAGGAAACCGTATGAAGCTTCGAGAACCGTTGAATATCCTGCTTCGCAATGTGCGTGTCCTGGATCCCTCCCTCGAGAGGGATTTTTGTTCTGACCTCCTGATTCTTGAGGGGAGAATTGCGGAGCTGCGCCCCGAAATCGCCGTTGGCTCTGACTTGATGACTCAGGTGAGAAGCTTCGATCTGGAGGGGAAATGGGTCCTTCCGGGTCTTTTCGATATGCATGTGCATCTACGGGAGCCGGGAGAGGAGTACAAAGAGACTATTGAATCAGGCACGCGAGCGGCGGCGGCCGGAGGATTTGCAGCGGTGGCATGCATGCCCAACACAAAACCTGTCAACGATTCCGCCGCTGTGACGACTTATATTCTGAAACGCGCCAGGGAACAGGGGTCTTGCTTCGTGTTTCCAGTGGGGGCCATCAGCCGGGGGCTCCTGGGACAGGACCTGGCGGAGTTCGGCGAGCTCAGGGAGGCAGGAGCCGTAGCAGTGACCGATGACGGTCGCCCCGTCATGAACAGCCTCATGATGCGCAGGGCCCTCGAATATGCGAGCGCTTTCGATCTGACTGTGATCAGCCACGCAGAGGATCTGCACCTGGCCCACGATGGCGTCATGAACGAGGGACCCGTATCGACCATGCTGGGGCTTCGCGGCATTCCCAGGGCGGCTGAAGAGGTCATGGTGGCACGCGACTTGCTTCTTGCGGAACTGACACACGGCAAAATCCATATCGCTCATGTCAGCACAGCTGGGTCGGTCCGCTTGATCCGGGAAGCCAAAGCCCGCGGCATCCGTGTCACGGCGGAGACCGCGCCACACTATTTCACATTGACGGACGAAGCACTCATGACGTTTGACACGGTTTTCAAGGTCAACCCCCCCCTGAGGCGCCCGGAAGATGTCGGCGCCGTCAAGGAGGGACTGGCCGACGGAACCATCGACGCCATCGCAACGGATCATGCACCCCACAGCGTTCTCGAAAAGGACACGGAGTTCGATCTCGCCGCCAACGGCATGATCGGGCTCGAATCAGCCGTTCCTCTGGTGCTCGGTCTTGTGCGTGAAGGGGTGCTCACCCCGCTCCAGGCCGCTGCCAAGCTGTCTTTGAATCCAGCCCGTATACTGGGACTTCCCTTCGGGACCCTGGCTCCGGGGACTGCCGCACATCTGACGGTGATCGATCCCCAGTTGAGTTACACCCTGGACTGCAACTCTTTTCAATCCAAGAGCCGCAACTGCCCCTTCCACGGACGCCAGGTCCAAGGTCAGGTCCTCATGACCGTCGTGGACGGTTGCATGGCTTTTAGCAGAATGAGCCCATGAGTCACTGCAAATCCAGCCAAGCGAAGATCCTGGTCGTCGATGATGAACCGAGCATGCGTGAATTTCTTGACATCATGCTCCAGAGTGACGGCTACGACGTTCGATGCGCCGAAAACGGCACGGAAGCAATAGAGCTCTTCGAGCGCGAGACTTACGACCTGGTCATCACCGACATTCGGATGAAACCGGTGGATGGCTTGGCGGTTCTGAAGCACTGCAAGACAAAATCCCCCGGAACCATCGTGATCATCATATCGGCATACGCCAACGCCGAAACGGCCGTCTCTGCCATGAAGGAAGGGGCCTACGACTATCTGCCCAAGCCATTCAACTTAGACGAGATGCGGACAGTCATCCGCAATGCACTGGAAAGCCGGGAGGACGCGGGGGTCAGTGCGGTAGACCAGGATGGGCCCCTCTATTTCGGGTGCATCATCGGCGAGAGCTCGGCCATGCACAAGGTCTATGAGCTCATCGGCCGAGTTGCCACCACCAGCAGCAACGTCCTGATCACGGGGGAAAGCGGAACCGGCAAGGAGCTCGTTGCCAAAGCGATCCACCGTCAGAGTGCTCGGAGCACCAAACCTTTCGTGGCGGTCAATTGCGGAGGCGTGCCCGAGACGCTCATCGAGAGCGAGCTCTTTGGGTTCAAGAAGGGAGCGTTTACCGGAGCCACCGCCAACAAAAAGGGCCTCGTCGAGGCGGCCCAGGGAGGAAGCCTGTTCCTGGATGAAATCGGGGAGCTATCCCTCTCCCTGCAGGTGAAGCTTCTGAGGCTCCTCCAGGAAAAGACCATCAAGATGATCGGAGGTACTGAGGACATCCCGGTGGATGTGCGCATCATCACAGCCACGAACCGCGATCTGGAGCAGATGGTTATTGACAGCACTTTCCGCGAGGATCTCTACTACCGTCTCAACGTCCTGGCCATTCGACTGCCGCCTCTTCGCGAACGCCGCGGAGACATCCCTCTACTCGCTGAACATTTCCTCGCCAAGTTTCGCAAGGAGTTTGGCAAGGACATTCGCAAGATATCCTCCTATGCCATGGACCTGCTGAACAACTACGACTTCCCGGGAAACGTGCGCGAGCTTGAAAACATCGTCGAGCGGGGTGTGGCCCTGGAATCTTCGAGCATCGTTCTGCCGGAAAGCCTGACTCTGGCAGCCTACAAGAGGAAGGCGCAGAATGGCAATCAGTCTGGGGCTCTCCCTTCTCTCCCCATGGAGACCACCAATCTCGATCAGTTCCTGGCCGACCTTGAGATCAAGATGCTTCAGAATGCCCTTCAGATGGCCCACGGTGTGAAGCTGAAAGCTGCAGAGCTTCTGGGGATCACCTTTCGATCATTCCGCTACAGGCTCCTCAAGTACGGTCTGGCCTCGGAAGACGAATAGACGCCTGCGGCCTTTCCAAGTTCGGGTTTCGGGTTTCGAGTATGGAGGCGCCGATTCCCACATTTTGCCCCCGCTCCTCTGTTCTCCGCCTTCCTACCGCTGGCCCTTCAGTCCCGCAGGGTCTCCCATTGGCGGGCCACTTCCAGCAGAGTCCGCACGCCAAAACCGGTCCCACCCTGTGTGCAGATGGACAGGTCCTTGGATGTCCATGCGGTTCCTGCGATATCCAGATGCAGCCAGGGAATCTCTTCCGGGACAAACTGCTTCAAAAAAATGCCTCCGATGATGGTGCCCGCCGCCCGTTCACCCACATTTTTGAAATCCGCCACTTCGCTCTTGATGCCTTCAAAGTAGAAATCGTAAAGCGGCAGCGGCCAGAACCGCTCTCCCACCCCGTTGCCCACCTTCTGGGCTTTCTGGATCAACTGCTCGTCATTGCCCATGATCGCCGCCACCTGGTTGCCGAGAGCAATGATCGCCGCTCCTGTGAGGGTGGCCACATCGATCAGCACTGCAGGTTTGTACTCTTGAGCGTGAGTAAGGGCATCGCAAAGGATCATGCGTCCCTCAGCATCTGTACTGATGATCTCAATGGTAAGTCCCGAAAGGGATCGAATGACATCTCCCGGTTTATAGGCCTGTCCATCGGGCATGTTTTCCGTGCAGGGCATGATGCCCACCACACGCCGCCCCAGCTGCAGCCTCCCCAAGGCCTCAAACGCCCCCAGAACAGCAGCGGCGCCCGCCATGTCCTGCTTCATGGAGTCCAGCTTTTCGCTCGGCTTGAGGGAAATTCCACCCGTATCGAAGGTGATTCCTTTTCCGACGAAGACCAGGGGCCGGTCCTCCTCGGTGCCGGGAGGGCAATGTTCCAGCGTGATGAAACGCGACGGTTCCCGGCTTCCCTGGGCCACGGCTGTAAAAGCACCCATGCCCATGGCCCGCGCTTCCTCAAACTTGAGGATCTTCAACCCACAGCCGTACCTCTCGGAGATCTCGCGAGCCGTTTGCGCGAGATACGAGGGTGTCACGACGTTGGCCGGAGCCGAAACCAGGTCCCTCGCCAGGCATACTCCCGAATTCACTGCTTCAGCGTAGCTCGGCAGAGAGTCCAGATCCAGCCGGCCGTCTTGCTCGTCCCCCAGGAGGAGGACTTCCGGAAGCTCATTGGAGTCAACATCCCTCGTTTTGTACCCCGTATATCGATGGAGGCCCAATAGTGCTCCAACCAGAGCTTCCCTGACGGACTCCCCCGGATCTGCGGGAAGGCCCTCGAAGGCCGTGAGGGGCAGGATGACACGAACCAGCTGCATGTCCCGGCACTTGCGCAAAGCCAGGCCCATTGCCATCCGGAGCTTGTCGATCTCGAACTTCTCGATGGGTCCCAGACCCGGGCAAATGATGCGCGGCACCTGGGCATCCTCCGGGTTGAAGAAGACCCCCACCTGTTGGTGCTTGCCTTTGAAATCGAGCCAGGCAGCCGAATCCTGCAAGCATCTGGCTCTGTTTTCGATCCATCGATTGAAGCCGGGAAGCCTGTCCGATGCCTTCTCAAAGGCAAAGAAAACCACTGCGTCACCCGCCCATCCTGTCATGGGACCTCGAAGCCAGTTGACCTGCATGGGGACCTCCTCCCTTGCCTTTCCCTACTGCTGAAGTTCAGCTCCGGGTTAGCCGCTTCAAAACGGATTCACAAACCCTGAGCGTGGCCCGTCCTCTCACACCCAGCCGCGCAGTTTGCACGCCTCCGCCACGCGGGCCACCGCCACGAGGTAGGCCGCCTGTCTCAGACCAATGCCGTTCCGTTGACTCATCTCGTGCACCGAGACAAAGGCCCGTGTCATCTTCTTATCCAGGCGCCAATGCACTTCCTGCAGCTCCCAGTAGAGATTGTACGCGTTCTGCACCTGCTCGAAGTAGGACACGGTCACCCCACCCGCGTTGGCGAGAAAATCCGGTAGAACTATGATCTCCCGTTCTGAGAGGATTGCATCCGCCTCCGGGGTTGTGGGGCCATTGGCCAGCTCGCAGCAAATCCTGCATCGTATTCGCCCGGCATTTTCCCGTGTGATGACGTTCTCCAGGGCCGCCGGAAAGAGCACGGTCACATCCAGCTCGAGCAGCTCCTCGTTCGAGATGAAGTCTGCACCTGGAAAACCTTTGAGCATGCCGGTCTTTCGCTTGAAATCCATGAGCGTCCCGGGGTCGATACCCTCCGTATTGATGACGCCTCCCTTGGAGTCGGAAGCCGCAACCAGCCTGAGTCCCAGAACTTCCTCGCCCAGGAGGGCCGCATGCTGTCCGACGTTCCCGAACCCCATCACGGCCATCGTGCCTCCTGAAAGGTCAATCCCATATGCAGCCGCAGCCTCCCGAGTCACATAGATGCCGCCCCGCGCGGTCGCATCGCTGCGCCCCTGGGAGCCCCCCAGCGCGACTGGCTTCCCCGTGATTACCCCCGGGTGGTGCTCCCCGACGACCGTCTCGTACTCATCCATCATCCAGGCCATGATCTGGGGGGTCGTGTACACGTCCGGAGCAGGAACATCGCGTGTTCCTCCCACCGAGCGTGCGAGTGCGCGGACGTAGGCCCGGGCCAACCGCTCCTTTTCCGTTTCCGAAAGCTCCTTGGGATTGCAGACCACGCCTCCCTTGGCTCCGCCCAGGGGAATATCCACAACGGCAGTCTTCCAGGTCATCCAGGCAGCCAGCGCACGGACGGTATCGACGGTTTCCTGAGGGTGCCATCGAATACCCCCTTTGGCAGGTCCCCTGGCAGAATTGTACTGTACGCGAAAGCCATGGAAAATCCGGGTTGAACCGTCATCCATGCGCACGGGCAGGGTGACCTTGATCTCGTGCATCGGCCACCGAAGAAGCTCGCGGGTGGCGGGATCAAGTCCCAGAGCCTCTGCGGCTTCGTCCAGCTGCTGCTGCGCAATCTTGAATGGATTGAAGCTCTCTTCCATTGGGGTTATCCTTCATCGCTCTCCGGGCAGGTTCCGGCAGGCTGGAATGGAGCCGAAAGGAACGGCATTCCGAACGGCCCTCAGGACCGCATCCGCAGTGGCCTGTGCAGCCAGGGCCCCAATGATGGTGACCTCCACCGACATCATGGCCCCATAGCTCAAGGCAAAGATCGCATCTCCATCATAAAGGGTATGCGCAGGGTTGACGGTACGAGCGAGCCCGTCGTGGGCCATTTGCGCCACCTTGGTGAGCTCCCGCTTGGTGAGCTTGGCGTTCGTGACCACAGCGCCGATGATGGTGTGCCTTCCGTCGGAAAATCCACGCAAACGAGTCAGGCGCCTCAACTCCAGTTCGGCATCCACCAATTGCAGGCTCCCGGGGCCCTCTCTGCATCCGGCCAACGTGCCGCGGTTTCCTGGGTCGATGATGTTGCCGAAAGCGTTCACCACCATCAGCGCACCAACCTTGAGGCCCGAGGCGCCCTCGATGCACGAGGAGCCCAACCCGCCCTTCATGGCCCTTTCGATGCCGTGGATCTTTCCAATGGTCGCCCCGAGCCCCGCCCCGAAGCACCCCTGTTCCACCGGAGCTGAGGTGGCGACTTCACAGGCCTCGTAGCCCAGTTCCGCATCGGGAAAGCGGTCTGAACGATTCAACCCCAGGTCGAAGATCATGGCCCCAGCCACGATGGGAACCTGGCCATAGCCAGTGTTGAAGCCGATGTTCCGCTCTCTCAGGTACCGCTTGACCCCGTCGGCCACACTCATGCCATACGTGCTTCCTCCCGCAAAGAACAGAGCGTGGACTTCATGAACGAGGTTGAGGGGATTGAGGGTATCCGTTCCGCAGGTAGCGGGGGCCCCCCCGCGAACGTCCACACCGGCGATGGCGCCACCTGTGGGCACAATCACCGTACAGCCGCTCGGCACGCCGGGAAGAGCTGCATGCCCCACACGAATCCCTTCGATAGCCGTTACGGTATCGTTTTTCATGTGTGCTTTCAAAAGTTCTGGAGGAGATAGCGATAGATTTCGCGCCCGATGGCGACACCGTTTTCGATGATCTCCGGACCGAAGTGTTTGCCCGTTGTGCTCCTGAAGGTGTCAAGGATCCGGACGATACCCATCATGCCCCATGGGAATTTCTCAATCAACTCGCGCGGCGTCAAGCCCTGATGGCTCATCATGCACCAGAGGGTATGCGTGAAGGTATCGCGCCCCCAACGGAATTTGTCGCCATCGTACAACGAATCGCTCAGCAACTGGTAGGCGGGCCTTCGGGAGCCCTTGGGAATCTTGAAGGCTTCGTGGTTTCGAATGGCTCGAGAAACGCATCGGATTTCATCGTCCGTGAGCGAAAAGCGCTGCAATACGTGCTTGGCTTCGATGGCTCCCGCTTCAGCGTGATTCTCTTCGCCACGACATATATCATGGAGCAGTCCGGCCATGAGGCCCAACACCATCAGCCGTTCGATCCGTGGACGCTCAATGTGAGCGGCTTCCATTTCCACACAGATGATCGTGGCCGCATCGATGCCCACCCTTGAGCTGTGAAAGAGGCCGTGTCCCAGGCTCTCCTGAAGCACAGGCGCGACATGATCACGAAGGGCGACCACCTCGCTGTGGGTAAAATACAGGCGGCGAGCCAGGGCGATGGGTGCCTTGAACCGCAGATAGAACTCCGGTACGCGGTGCCTCGAGGCAATGCGCTCGGCTTCACGCTGGAGTCTGCATGTCACTTCATTCATCATAGTGTGGCCCGTTTCTTCAGAGCCTCTCTGAGAGCAAACTGTGAGCCTTATTCTCTCGATGCGGAAATCACTTGCACAGGTTTCCCATCAGTGGAGCCTGAATCGCTCGGAAATGGCCCTTCTGAAACGAGGGGCATAAATCAGATCGAAGGCATCTTCCTTTCCGGGGAACAAATGAAGAGCCTGTTCCCTGACACCCTCCGCCAGTCTCCGCGCTTCGACCAGGGAGAGGTCGGTCCGAGCGATGAGCCAGAGCGAGTAATCGACAGCACGCCGCAGGATGCGGAGCCGTCGATCCTCCTCTCGCCGCTCGGCCTGCAAATCGTGATCCCGGTCCGCACCACCCGGCTGAGTGTTCTTCACGTCGCGCTCCATGCATACCTCCCAAAAACCGCCACGGCCTGGTCCATTTCAGTCTTTGTCACCTGTGCCATTGACGAACAACTTGTGGTGATGTTTTCCGATGCTGCAAAATATTTCATAGCTGATAGTGCCGCAAAGGTCTGCCAACTCCTCGGCCGTGATCCGGTCATCGCCCTGGCGCCCCAGCAGGACCACCTCATCATCTTGCTCGGCATTCGGGATATGAGTCACATCTACAGTAATCATGTTCATGGAGACGCGACCCACAACCGGAGCCCTGACTCCTCGAATCAGGACGACCCCACGGTTGGAAAGCATCCTCGAGTAGCCGTCATCGTAGCCCACGGGAATCGTTGCCACACGCGAGTCCACTCGAGTCACGTAGGTTCTGCCATAGCCAACGGGACGCCCCGCCGGCAACGATTTGAGCTGGAGGATCCTGGACTTGAAAGTCATCACGGGCTTAAGATCTGCAGGCCGCAGAAGTTCGAAAGACGGTTGAGCCCCATACAGCATGATTCCGGGGCGAACCAGCTGAAAGTGAGCATGTGGCAAATCGAGCAAACCCGCACTGTTCGATATGTGGGCGTATTGAACCTCAATTCCCCGCTGATGGAACGCCTGCAAAACCGATTCAAAGCACTTCACCTGGTCATCACTGTACGATTTGTCGGACTCGTCGGCGACCGCAAAGTGTGAGATCACGCCTTCGATTTCGAGTCGATCGAGCATAACGGTTTCATCAATAAACGCCGGCAAGTCATCCACCGGGACTCCCAAACGCCCCATACCGGTGTCCACCTTCACATGAACCTTCGCCTTTCGGCCTGCGCGCATCGCGGCGCTGTGGACCATACGGGCATGGTCGAGTCTGAACAGCACCGGCCGGACATCCTGGTGAAGCGCTTCGTCTACATCCTCGGGCTCCAAACCCAACAATACAAGCACGGGAACACGAATGCCGCTTGCACGCAGTTCTCGAGCCTCCCAATACTTGCTCACGGCCAGAAAGCGCGCCCCGCATGCCACAATCTCCCGTGAAACCGGCACCATACCGTGACCGTAGGCATCGGACTTGACGACTCCCACGATGAACGTCCGCCCGTCCAGGCGGCGATCCGCTTCCCGAAAGTTGTGTCGTAAAGCGGCCAGATCGATCTCAACCCAACTCAAAGGCATGACGATCTCCTGAATCCTCCCTCAGCGCTCCATTGAGAGTCTCACAGGAGGGCTCCCCTCCGCACCATCCCACCGTCTCCCTGGACGTCAACCTCACTCAAACCTCTGTCTGATTCCTTTGCATCCAACACAAAATATGTTAGGGCATCGCGTCGTGAATGGGAAGCTGATCATCTCTCAGAGGTGCCAAGATGTCAAAAAGCTACTGGCTGACAGTTCTCGGTCTCATCTGTTTTTTCGAGGGTCTGCCCTATATGGCCGCCCCCGATCAACTCAAGAGCTGGCTGCGGAAAGTCGTTTCCATGGAAAGCAGGAACCTGAGGATACTGGGAGCTTCCATGATGATCCTCGGCCTTCTGCTGGTCTATTGGGGACGCCATGGCCGATGAATCCACCGAAAGTTATCGACTGGAGCACTACGATTACCTGCTTCCCGAGGATCTGATCGCCCACTTCCCTTGCGAGCGACGTGAAGCTTCGCGGCTGTTGGTTCTGGAGCGATCCAGCGGGCGGATCGAGCATCTCACGTTCAAGGATGTTGTTGATCATTTTCGGTCAGGAGACCTCCTGGTGGTCAACGACACACAGGTTGTTCCTGCAAGGCTGCATGGCATCAAGGAAACTGGAGGCAAGGTCGAGCTCCTGGTGCTGGATCCCTATAAAGATCCTGTAGCGGCAGCGAAGGAAGGATATCAATGCCTGCTCAAAGCCTCAAAACCTCCGCGAGCAGGCAGCAGGATCTTGCTGGATGGCTCCCTGTCCCTCACAATACTCAGTTCCGTCGTGGACGGGAGGGCTCAAGTTCTCTTTCCGACCTCCGAGGGTCTCCTGGATCTGCTGAACAGACTGGGGCAAACACCACTCCCCCCCTATGTCCGCCCTGAAGCCCGCACCGCACAACTGGATGACCGCGCCAGCTACCAAACAGTTTATGCCTGCCGCCCCGGTGCAGTGGCGGCGCCCACTGCCGGACTTCATTTCACTCCTTCCCTGCTGGATTCCCTGGCACATCGGGGCGTCGAAAGGGTCGCCGTGACGCTTCACGTGGGATACGGCACCTTCTCGCCCATTCGATCCGAGGACGTGAGACACCACAAGATGCACAGTGAATTCGTCCGTCTTGACGACTTGGCCGCTCATCGGATCGAGGCTGCGCGGAAAGAAAAGCGCCGAATCATTGCCGTCGGCACGACGGTGGTGCGTACCCTGGAGTGGGTTTTCAGCCTCACCGGAGCCGTTGGTCCCCATGCCGGCCTCTGCGATCATTTCATTTACCCCGGGTGTCCATTCAATGTCGTGAGCGGCATGATCACCAATTTCCACCTTCCTCGGTCATCGCTGCTTCTTCTGGTTTCGGCTTTTGCGGGACGAGATGCAATCCTGGGCGCCTACGGCGATGCCATCCGGAAAGGATACCGTTTTTTCAGCTATGGAGATGCGATGTTGATTCTTTGAAACACTCGACATCTTTTTGACGAATTCAGACAATGCAGCGACCCCGAGGCGAGGCCGGGGTAAAAATCCAATCACGTTTCAGTTCCTTTCAAGGCGCAATACATTGGAATTTCAAGTCCTTCAAATGGATCACGCTTCACAGGCGCGCCGAGGACGCCTGATCACCCGGCATGGCTCCATCGAGACCCCGGTGTTCATGCCGGTTGGGACCCAGGCAACTGTCAAGAGTTTGTCCCCGGACGAACTGGTAGGCCTCAATGCCGAGATCATTCTCGGCAACACCTATCATCTGTTTCTTCGTCCCGGCGCAGAGAGGATACACCGTCTGGGCGGGCTCCATCGTTTTATGAACTGGAACAGGTCCATCCTTACAGACAGTGGCGGATTCCAGGTGTTCAGTCTGGCCCGCATCAATCAGATCCAGGAAGATGGCGTTGTCTTCCAATCTCACATCGACGGATCGAGGCACCTCTTCCGCCCCGAGACGGCTATGGAAGTGCAGGCTCAACTGGGTTCGGACATCGCCATGAGTTTCGATGAATGCACCCCTTTCCCCGTGGACCGCCGTTACGCCCTGGAGTCGATGAAAAGGACGGTTCGATGGGCTCGAAGATGTCGAGACGCCGTTCCGTCAGATAGTCAAGCCATTTTTGGAATTGTGCAGGGCAGCGTCTTCCCGGATCTCCGTCAGGCCTGTCTCGATGAGCTTCAACGGATCGGATTTGACGGCTACGCCCTGGGGAGCCTTTCCGTGGGTGAACCGAAGGATTTGATGCTGGAAGTCCTGGAGAGGACCATGCCGCATATGCCGTCGGCGCAGCCCCGGTACCTGATGGGAGTCGGAACTCCGGAAGACCTGGTAGAGGGGGTCAAGCTGGGCGTTGACATGTTTGACTGTGTCATGCCAACGCGAAACGCCCGGAACGGAATGCTCTTTACCTCCCGGGGAAGCATTCAAATCAAGAACAGCCAATATGCGGACGACCCCGATCCCATCGAATCGGCATGTGCATGTTACACCTGTCAACATTTCTCTCGAGCCTACCTGAGGCACCTCTTCATCTCGAAAGAGCTCCTTGCTTACCGGCTCAACACCATCCATAATTTAAATTATTATCTTGGAATCATGAATGAAATACGCCAAGCTATCGAACAGGGCTCTTTCCTGGAATGGAGACACCAGTTCTACGCCAGAAGAAAATAAGCTGCGTGCTCCCTTCCACTGGAAGCAAGCGAAGCCCCCGGTGGCTCCAAAGATGCATGGCCCAAATTGACATTTGAGCCGTTTGTCTTATAAATATCCCGTTAATTGCGGAAAGGAAAAATGACCTTTCACTCAGTTTTGCCTTGAGCTGTTCATTGAATCCACACGGATTTCCGCAGCACCGCCTCAAAGCGCCGGTGCAACTTCCGAGACTTTTCAAGTCGAGAGGAAACCACTTTGGCCGCGAGGGTTCCGATGGAATCCCTGAGGTCTTTCACTCACTCGAAGGAGCTTTACCCATGACCCAGAGAAGATCGGCCATATCGCTCACCCTATGTCTACTGCTGTTACTGCTTGCCTGGACAGTGGAAAGCCGCGGAGGAGAGGATGCAACTCCCATGAGCCAGAGGCTGGCCTCGGTCAACGGCAAGGAGATCACCCAAGCGGACATGGACAAAGAAATGAATCGTTTTGAGGGACAGATGGGTTTGTCAGGACAACCGCCAGACCCCGCTCAACGCGAAGTCATCAAGAAGAAGGTTCTCGATAACTTGATTCAACGTGAGCTTCTCCTGCAGGAAAGCACACGGCTGGGTGTCAAGGTGAAGGATGAAGAAGTCAATGAGCAGATGACGCAACTCAAGGACCGCTTCTCCAGCGAGGAAGATTTCAGCAATGCCCTGAAAAGACTCAAAATGACGGAGGGCGAACTGAAGGAGGAGTTCACTCGTCGACTGATGGTGAAGAAGATGATCGACGAAGTCATCGCCAGCAAGATTCAAATCACGGCACAAGAAACCAGGGATTTTTATGACAATAATCCAAACTACTTCAAAGCTCCGGAAAGGGTCCGCGCCAGCCACATACTGGTGAAGGTAGATCCCAAGGCCACGGAAGCTGAAAAGTCCGCTGCTCACAAGAAGCTTGAAGAGATCCAGAAGCGAGCCCTGAAGGGTGAAGATTTCGCGACTCTGGCCAAGGAATCGTCCGATTGTCCCAGCGCTTCGAAGGGTGGAGACCTCGACTATTTCCAGCGTGGTCAGATGGTGGCTCCCTTTGAAGAAGCAGCCTTCAGTCTGAAGACAGGCGAGATGAGTGGAATCATTGAAACACAATTCGGATACCATTTGATCAAGGTCGTTGACAAAAAGGAATCCGGTGTCATGGTCTTTGACGAGATCAAGGTCAATATCGAGTCTCATTTGCGGCAGCAGAAGGTCAATGAGCAGTACGCCTCTTACATAGAAGCGCTCAAATCCAAGGCCAAGGTCGAGATTACCGCCCCATGAGGGTCGAGGAAAGCCTTCCGCTGAGAACAACGGTGGCCGGGGGATCCACCGTCTCAATCGTTCATTGGGCGCTATTGTGTCAAAGATGACCAACAGAGGGAGTGACCATGAATGAGCTTCGCTTTTCCGATGCCGACCGTGCACAACTGAATGGTTTGGGGATCAGTGAAGTCCAAGTTCAAGAACACCTCCAGCTTTTTGCCACGACATCTTGTTTCCTCACTCTGAGTCGTCCCGCTCGTGTGGATGATGGTATTCGTCAGATTCCGCCCGAGCGGTTTTCCCACTTTCTTCAATTGCATGACAAAGCCTCAGCGAAGGGACGTTTTCAGAAATTCGTGCCCGCCTCAGGTGCGGCGTCACGAATGTTTCAATCCCTCCTCCAGATCTATTATATTCCTCAGTATCTCGAATGCGACGAGCTCTATTTGCGCGTGGAGCAGGGTGTGGCCATCGCGGCAGATTTTCTCCGTTTCGTGGATTCGATCCGATGTTTCCCATTTCGTGATGATCTCGAGCTGTGCATGTCAAGGGACGGCATGACTCTCAGGCAGCTCATGCATTTTGGCCAATTCCGCCTCCTGCTCGATTACCTGCTCACGATGCGAGGACTCAACTATGCAACCCTCCCCAAAGGTCTCATCAAGTTCCACCGGTACCCATCGGAGTGCAGAACCGCCTTTGAGGAGCATCTCGTCGAGTCGATGCATTACGTTCTGAATGGAGACAGGGTCTGCAATCTGCACTTCACGGTATCGCCGGAGCATGATGCACGATTCAGGGATCTTATGAACGAACTGAGCCCAGTGCATGCTGAGCGGTACGGCGTCCGCTACGAGGTCGGGTTTTCCCATCAGTCAAGGTCGACGGACACGATCGCCGTGGACATGCGCAATCGTCCTTTCAGAGACCTGCAGGGACGCCTGCACTTCAGACCAGGTGGGCATGGCGCTTTGTTGAAGAATCTGAACAGGCTTGGAGGAGATCTTGTTTATATCAAGAACATCGACAATCTGGTTCCAGACCGACTGAAGCACGAAACGGCTCACTGGAAGAAGATCCTCGGCGGCTATCTGATCGAGTTGCAGGAGAAGGTGCACAGTCTCTTGCGTCGCATGGAGGCAGGCAGAACCGATGAAATCCTGAAAGAGGGGGAAGACTGCGCCCGCCATGAGCTGCTCATCGGTCTTCCTCCCGACTATTCAAGCTGGGCTCGCGAAGGGAGATATGCCTTTCTTCAGAACAAGCTGAATCGTCCCATTCGTGTCTGCGGCGTCGTACCCAACGAAGGAGAACCGGGAGGCGCTCCATTCTGGGTGAGAGGTCGGGATGGATTGTTGTCACTCCAAATCGTTGAGAAGGCCCAGGTCGATATGAGCTCCCCGGAGCAACGCAGAATCTGGACCTCCTCGTCCCATTTCAACCCCGTCGATCTGGTTTGCGGCCTTCGCGACTACAAAGGAGCTCCGTTCGACCTTGACAAGCACGTCGATCACAAGGCCGTATTCATCACCAAGAAATCGAAGGACGGCAAGGAGCTTAAAGCTCTTGAGCTCCCGGGCCTCTGGAACGGTTCCATGGCTGACTGGATCACCGTTTTCGTTGAGGTACCGCGCATCACCTTCAACCCCGTCAAGACGGTCTTTGATCTTTTGCGCCCGGAGCATCTTCCGGAGCCGTGCGAATGAAAACCGTTGACCCGCCAGTGGGCATCCAAGGCCGGCCGTTCTGCCTGTCGAATGCTGCAGCTGGGATTCACCGGACCCGAAGGGCTTCCACGATCCCCAAACCGGCTGCCCGAATCGACGGAAAGATCCCGCCGGCCAGCCCCATGCCGACTCCAAAGATCAGGGCATCCAAAACGATATACCGATTGAGGGAGAATCGAAAGGCCAGCTCCGAGAAGGTCTGCCAGTTCATGGTGGAAATGGTGAATCGATCCAGCAGAGAGGCAGCACCTACCCCCAGACATCCGCCCAGAAACCCAAGAAGCATGGATTCTGCCATGAATGCGGAGAGAATCGTCCGCTTCATGAACCCGAGAGCCCGCAACGTGCCGATCTCGGAGACTCGATTGGCCACGGCCGCATACATGGTGACCATCGACCCGATCACGGCTCCAAGGCTGAAGATAAAGGTGAGTGTGATGCCCAGTACACGGATGAAATTCGCCATGAGCCTCGATTGGGCTGCGTAGTACTCGGACTCCCTCCAAGCGTCCACGGTCAGGCGGGGGTCTTTGAGCGCCCGCTGGCGAAGCGAAGCAAACTGTGAGGGATCGCTCAGTCTCGCGATCACAGATGAATAGACAGGGCGCCTGAAGGTTGTCATCAAAAGGTCCACATCTGCCCAGATCTCCGAGTCAAAACCGGTGCCCCCGGCATCCAGGATGCCTGCAATCATCCAGTTGCGCGCTCCGAAAGTAATCCGGTCCCCGAGCCCGCCGATATCGAACCTTTTGAGGATGCTCTTGCCAATCAGGACCTCCGTGGTCCCCGGCCGGAACATGCGCCCAGCCGAGATGGTCAACTGAGGTCTGATCATGAGCGAGGTGGATGGAGTGATACCGCGAACCAGGACGTTGGCAGGACTTTCCAGCCCTTTCTTTTTCAGCCCGATGAGGACCACGAGCTCGCGCGCCACATGAAGAGCTCCGTCGGCACCAACCTGTGCATCGGTGATATTCTCGATGATCGCAGCCTGATCCCGCGGGATCACACTCTGCATTTCGGCCTCTGCCGCCCGTCGGATAAAAACCACGTTTGCGTCGCTGCCGGTGGTCACCAGGGTTCTTTCCAGTCCCTCCGCCAGCATCAGGACCGTGGCAAAAACAAAGACGACCAGCCCCATTCCCCCAGCCGTGAGAGCAGTGGTCATTCGACGGAGCCAGAGATTTCTCGCACTATAGGTCGCCAGCTTGAGCATGGATCAGCATCTCCAGAGTCGCCCGATCCTCCGAAGTGAAGACTGTCATGCCTCGGAGCTCCGCATCACCTGCGGCGCAGATTCGATGCATCAGTGCTTCCAGGAAGCCCATCAACTTGGTTCCCTCGGGCTCTTGGACCGCGGCCGGAGCAGTCTCCTCCAATCCTTGCGTCTCACCCCCCCCGGGTTCAACGCCCGATGGAAGGGATACATGAAGCCACGGCACCTCCGGCTCATTCGCGCCCCTCTTCATCAGGGAGTAAATAGCCTCAAACCTTTCGGCTTCCTCCATATCTCCACGATGCGTGGCGATCTCCCCAAGCACGCGATAAGCGATGGCGCTTTTTTCCAGCTCATTCCGAACTCGGTCAAGCATGTTTTCTGCCTGCTCGGCCGATCCGTATTCCCACAGCGCCCAGCCGAGGAGAGCATGGCCGCGAACGTGCCGAGGATGATAATGGAGCCCTTCACGAAGCGTTTTGATGGCGTCCTGCCACAGACCTCGTGTGCACAACTCCTCCGCGATCTCACAAAAGAGTATTGAGGAGGGATCCTCTCTCAGCAGTTCCTTGTACCAGTCGACCCGATCGATGACATAGTCGCAGGTCTCCTCTCCGGCATAAGGATCAGGATCGAGATTCGCCGCACTTTCGGAAGCATGCGGGCAAGCGGCATGAAGGAATTCCCGCTCGGCCTCGCGGTTCATCAAGGGTTCCCGCGGCCCTTGGTCTCGAGACAAGCCGCCCGTCTCTGAAAGTTCCTCGGGTGAAGAGGAATCTTCGTCACGTACACCCTGCCCGGATGGACGGGGATCATCTGGCGTCTCCACCTCCTCCTCGTCCTCGAACTCATCGAGAAAAGAAACCATCTCATTCAGGTCGGCATTGAACTCCGTTCCCGGTGATTCCTGCTGCATCTTCTCCAGCAACGCCCCCATGGAGAAATCGAGGGTTGCCGCAGCCTCGTCGTCCCATCGCGGGAGTACATACCGCTGGAAGAACCTTGCCTGAGCTTGCACGGTTTGTGATAGAGCGACATAACCCGCGTCGTCGCTGCGACGGATGAAATCGCTCAGGCAGGCCTTTGCAGAATCGGCTCTGTGCGCCGCAAGCTCTTTCACTGTTCTGTCGAGGAGCTCAGTGAGTGAGCTCCAGACCGCTTTCGATCCGTCAGAAGGCATCGTCCTACCTCTCCGCCGAAGTTCCTGAAATGTCAGTCCATCCACATTTTATCGATTTAAGAGCAGCGCCCTGGACCGGTCAAGGGAAAAGAGCTGACCAATCCTCAGATGCAGGAGGAAACCATTGGGCTCAATGCACTCTGAGGGGCACGGGAATTGAAGCACCATGCCTTTCCGACATGCGCGAGGAGCACACCCCCTGGTTCGCCCGGGACAGTATTTTTGAATTGGACTTCAAACAAACAATCGATACTATGCCTCCGCTATTCGGCATATGTTGTGCTTCAAAGCGAGATTTTTTGGCCGATGCCCTGATCGGTCGCGTCCCAACCGGTGGAGTGTGTGCATGACCCTTCGGAACCGTACACTGACCCTGCTGACTTCGATAACGGTCGTCTCTCTGAGCGTGATGGGATTTTTGTATCTGCGTTTTCTGGAAGTCTCTCTACAGAATTCCATCTCCTCCGGGTTGGAGACGATCGCCGACACCACATCGGAGGTCATCTCCCGATTCATCAACCAGTCGCTGAGCACGGTCCAGTTGATGTCCAAGACTTTGCGCGTGGAAGACATCGAACAGCGTAACGCGCCTGTCCTTGAAAACCAGATGAAGAAGCTGATGGAAGTAAACTCAGATTTCGCCAACGGCATCTTCATGCTCGATTCCAATGGGATTCTCTGGGTTGACTATCCTCCTCATCCCGGAATACGAGGAAACTCTTTTGCTTTCCGTGAATACTACCAGAGAACGATGGAGCAGAAGAACGGCGTGGTGAGCGTTCCCTACCGGTCTCGCAGGACGGGTGAGCCGGTTGTCACCATGACATCCCCTATATTTAACTCATCGGGCCACATCATTGCCGTCCTGGGGTGCTCCATAAAACTGCTGCAATCCAGTGCGCTTGGGGGGGTCCACAGGACGAGGATCGGCCGAACCGGATTCGTCCAGGTGCACACTCAGTCCAACCTGGTCATCCTGCATCCGGAAAGTGACCACATACTGCGGAGCGTCGATTCAGACGATTCTCTGTTGGCGAAGCAGTCGGGGAGCGCCATTTTCGCCTCGAAGCCCATTCCGGGAACGGACTGGATTGTCTCTGCTCAACAATCCAAAACAGAAGCATTTGCACCCATTGAGACTGCTCGAAAACGCATCCTGTGGGGCATTCTCTCCGCACTGGCCCTCGCTACCGGCATTGGCTGCATTGCGCTCCGACGAATTATCCGTCCTCTGACCCAGCTTCGAGATGCAGCCAAGCAGCTCACAACGGGAATCGGAAGCGATATCGACTTCAAGTTCAGACTGGAAGCCAATCTGAGCACTGAACTGGATCAGATCCCAAAAGGAGATGAGATTGGAGATCTGGCCAAAGCGTTCAAAGAGATGTACGGGAAGCTTGAAGATACATTGGCTTTCCTGCTTGGGGCTGCAAGAGCGTGGGAGCGTACGTTCGACTCGGTGCCTGATGCCATTTGCATTCTGGACCGCGAGAATCGGATCCTGCGTCTGAATCGCTACGCTTCAAGCCTGATGAGCGTGGAGGGAGAATCCGTCATTGGGCGGAGCTGCAAAGAATTTGAGGAATCGGGACGCCCCTTCCCTTTCGCTTGTCCTGATTTGCTCAATGGCTGGGAAGAAAGGGGGGTGACGAGGGAGATCGCTGATGGAATCAGTGGCAAGGTGTTCGAGGCAACGGGGACGCCTTTGATGGATGAAGAGGGTCGGATTATTGGCTCTGTCATGGTCAGTCGAGACATCACCGAGCGGAACCTCTCCGAACAGGCTTTACGCGAAAGTGAGGAGAGATTTCGGGCCATCACCACAACAGCCGCCAACGCCATCATTCTGATGGACGATAGAGGCAGGATCTTGTATTGGAACCCCGCTGCCGAGAAGATGTTCGGCTACACGAGCTCTGAGGTGATGGGGCAGGAGTTGCACAGACTGATTGCCCCTTCCCACTATCAGGCAGCCATTCAACAAGGACTGGAGGCTTTCAGGGTTACCGGCAAAGGACCCTACCTGGGATCGACCATCGAGCTGACAGCGGTGAGGAAGGATGGCTCCCATTTCCCTGTGGAACTGGCTACCTCGGTCATCGATCTCAAGAGGAAGTGGCACGCCATGGGCATCATCCGGGACATTTCTGAAAGGAAGCTGGCGGCCGCCGAGCACGAACGAATGGAAGCGCAACTGAGACAGGCGCAGAAGATGGAAGCCATCGGGACCCTGGCGGGAGGAGTGGCCCATGACTTCAACAACATTCTTGCAGCCATCATAGGATACACGGAACTTGCCCTCCATGAGGTCGATGGTGGATCGAAGATGCACAAGCAATTGAGCAAGGTTCTACAGGCTGGGTTCAGGGCGAAGGACCTGGTGAACCAGATTCTCACTTTCAGCCGAAAGCGAGAGCAGGAGCGAAAACATGTGCAGATTGGTCCCATTCTCAAAGAGACGCTGAAATTCCTGCGTGCTTCTTTGCCTACCACTGTGGACATTCGCCATCAGATTCTCGACCCCTTGGCTATGATCTATGCCGATCCGATTCAGATCCATCAGGTGGTCATGAACCTTTGCACCAATGCCGCCTATGCCATGCGCGAGGTCGGCGGCATTCTGGAGGTTGGTCTCTCGAGAGTACAAGTGGATTCGGGAACAGTGGGAGGAAATCCGAACCTGAGAGCTGGCCCATACGTGCGACTCACGGTTAAAGACACCGGGCACGGCATGACACCCGAGATCATGGAACGCGTGTTCGACCCCTTTTTCACAACAAAGGGAAAGGGGGAAGGCACCGGGTTGGGTCTTTCAGTAGTCTATGGAATCATCAAGAGCCTCGAAGGCACTATTACGGCGACGAGCAAGCCTGGAGAAGGGACAACCTTCGAGATTCTTCTCCCCAGGGTGGAGGAGTCCGAATTCGTGATCGAAAGGGAGATCGCCGAGCGAATCCCGACGGGACATGAGCGTATTCTGTTGGTCGATGATGAGGAGACACTGGTCGAAATGGCGCAGTCTCTTCTCGAGAATCTTGGATATCAAGTCACCGGGGTGTCGGACAGCATGAAAGCATTGGATCTATTTCGCCAGAACCCGGATGGTTACGACCTCATCATCACCGACCAGACGATGCCTGCCATGACGGGCTGCGCATTTGCCAGAGAGGTCAAAAAGAAGAGAGAGGACATCCCCATTATCCTGTGCACCGGGCTCATGGAGGCTGTCGCAGAAGACCAGGCCCGCCAAACGGGGGTTCAGGAGTTTCTGATGAAGCCATACGTGGTCGGTGAATTGTCAAGAACCGTCCGCAATGTTCTGGATTCCGCGCGAGATCGGGCAACCACAGCAGAATCCTGATCTCCGGAACCCTTTCCACGTCCGACTGGTTATCATTTCAGTCTTTCCTCCCTTCTCCGGCGACGAGACTCCAATAACCGCAAAAAGAAACACCCTGCTGAAGACCCAAAACCGCCTAATCCATGCCTGCACATCTTCCGATAAGTGAAGTGGCATTGCCAAGCGAGGGGCCTTCTGGCGCGGAGTCCTGTTCCCACGAACTCATCGTGACCGATCGTAACGCTGCTACCAGGGATCATCTTTGAACTTCGTTCAGTACGGCGACCATCAGGGACCGGTTCCGCCTCCCAACCTCAGTTGGTCGAGAATTCAGGTTTGTGTGCCGGGGCGGAACATCTTCGGAATCTGGCCCCTATTCCACCACGATACGAATCGAAAGGGATCACGCGTGAACTTGCGACGAAGAACGGCACTGCTGGTAAGCGCTGCCATGATCAGTTTCTGGTTGGCTTTGTTCATGGCTTCGCGTCACGCAGTGATTAGTGCATCACACAACGGTTCGAGGGACAACCTGGGCGCACCTGCTGAAATGCTGGGGCTTGCAGCGGCATATGTCTTGTTGGGAGCTCTTTTCATTGCAGGTACAGTCTTCATACTGAAGAGGACCACCCTTTCGCCCATAGGAGAGCTCGTCAAAGCGATCGGCAGGACTCACAGCGACAATGAGGGTGTGAATACTTCCAAATGGGCGCCGAGGAAAGAATTTGGTGAATTGGGAGATGCACTCAACAAGCTGTTTGACACGATGGATGTCTTCAAGCAGGACCACCGGGAATCCTTGATGCACCTGGAATCCTTCATTGAAAACACGCCGCTCCTGGCAATCCAGAGCGTCACGGAAGACGGCACAATCAAAAGCTGGAATGGGGCATCCACCCGGTTCAGCGGGTACAGCCATCAAGAGGCCCTGGGATGCCGCATCCAGGAACTGCTGCTCGACCCGGAAAGCGCGAGGGCGTTTCAAGATGACCTCGCACGGGTCTGGTCTTCGGGCGAGCCGTCATCGGCCAAGGAATGGTCCATCAAGACCAAGGATGGCTGCATCCGGTGGGTCTACTCTTCGATCTTTCCGACCCTCGATCATCAGGGTGTCTCGGAGGTCTTCTGCATGCAGGTGGATATAACCGACAGAAGGTCTGCCGAGGAGAAGATAGCGCTGGCCAACGAAGAGCTTCAGAACATGAACGAGCAGCTCGAGCTCACCATCAGGCATGCACAGCAATTGGCGATGGAAGCCCAGATTGCCAACGTAGCCAAGAGCGAGTTTCTCGCGCGGATGAGTCACGAGATCCGAACCCCCATGAACGGCATCATCGGCTTCTCAGACATGCTGCTCATGTCTTCCATGAGCGAGGAACAAGCAGAATATGCTCAGATCATCAAAAAGAGCGGTGAGACCCTCTTGACGCTGATCGACGAGATCCTCGATTTTTCCAAGATCGAGGCGGGACAGATGGAACTGGAATCCGTTGACTTCGATCCCGAAATGATTGCCTATGACGTATGCGACCTGATACGACCTCGAGTTCAAGACAAGCCCGTTGAGGTCCTTTGCAGGATATCCGACAACATTCCGACATGTGTGCTGGGAGACCCCTCTCGTTTTCGTCAGGTGCTGCTCAACCTGATGGGGAATGCCGCGAAATTCACTGAACAGGGAGAAATTGAGCTCGCGATGGAGATTGGCGACGAGAACGAGCATCGGATCCAGCTCCATGCAACGGTTCGCGATACCGGCATTGGGATCCCCCGGGAAAAGCAGGCGACCATATTCGAAGCATTCCAGCAGTCCGGGCGCTTCATCACCAGGAAATACGGTGGAACCGGTCTGGGTTTGGCCATCTGCCGCCAGCTTTCACATCTCATGGGAGGCAAGGTCTGGGTCGAAAGCATTCCAGGCGAACAAACAATCTTCCACTTCACGGCATGGCTCGACAAGGGAAACGAAGTGCCAACCAGGACCATCAGGCCGGTCTCGCTGAGCGGCAAGAAGATTCTCGTCGTCGATGACAACAAGGCCAACCTTGACATCATGCAGCACATGTTGACATCTGTCGGCGTGGAGGTTCACAGCCTGGCCGCTGGGGGATCCGTTTTGAACACCCTGGAGAAGGCTGTGGATACCGCAACTCCCTTTGATCTCTGTATCCTGGATATCCAAATGCCTGACATGAGCGGGTATGAAGTCGCTGAAGCGATTCGTCTCCAGCCCCCTCCCATAGGTCAGATCCCGTTGCTGGCCTTTTCATCATCCACAAACCACAATATTGATCTATTCCGTAAAGCAGGCTTCACCGCCTTTCTGCCCAAACCCGTGAGGCCTGAGAAGCTCATGGACATGCTCTCGCGAATCCTTGGGGAACTGCGAAGCCCTTCAAAACAAGAGCCTGAAAGACTCCACACCATGCGTTCTCTCAAGGAAGAAGTGAAACGATCGGTACGCATATTGCTAGCTGAAGATAATCCGGCCAACCAGAAGCTGGCCCAGCTGATCCTTTCCAAAGCGGGCTATCAGGTGGAAGCGGCGAGCAACGGTCGGGAGGCGATCAACCGGTTCTTCGCGGCGCCTGATCAGTATGACATGATTCTCATGGACGTCCAGATGCCCGAGATGGATGGACTGCGCGCAACAAGGACCATCAGAAAGCGAGGTTTTGGCGACGTCCCCATCGTGGCCATGACGGCCAACGCCATGAAAGGTGATCGAGATAAATGCATTGAAGCCGGCATGAACGATTACATCGCGAAGCCGGTCCGCAGGGAGAATGTCTACGAGATGATCAGGAAGTGGGTTACACGCGAAACGGAGATTTTGGCATGAATTTCAGTGAAATGGCCGAGAATGTCGGATTGACCGTGGATGAATTCGTGGAAATCGCACATGGATTTGTTGAGGCAACTCATTCAGACCTTGAAAAATTGAGGGCCGCCATCCAGGATAGCCTCCCCCAACAGATCAGTGCGACAGCGCACTCCATCAAAGGCGCCGCCCTGACCTTTGGGTTCGACCAGATGCACGCGGCAGCTCTGACCGTTGAGAGGCACGCCAAAGACAATAAACTGGAAGCTGTGCCGGAGGCCGTCGGCCGGATTGAGAAGGAGCTTGGAATTATCGCTGAAGCACTTCAACAGACGAGAACAACTTAGGAGCGGTCTGTGGACGCGATGCCTGAAGCTGATCGCACTATCCAAGTGGAAGAGGGCAATACCATGCAGAAAAGAATCCTGGTTGTCGACAATCATCCACTGATCGTGAGCTTCATGGCCAACCTGCTGGCGGAAGCGGGGCATCAGGTCGTTACGGCTGTTGACGGACTCTCGGCCCTGGATGTTCTCAAGAGCTTCACCCCTGACGTCATCTTCATCGATCTCATCATGCCCAACATCAGCGGTGACAAGCTCTGCAGAATCATCCGGAAGACTCCTGAGCTCGATGACGTCTACATCATCATCCTCTCGGCCATCGCCGCAGACGAACATCTCGACTATCGGGAGATCGGGGCGAATGCATGTATTGCCAAGGGACCGATGAACCATCTGGCAGCCAATGTATTGAAGGCCATGGAACAGGCGGATCTCTCCACAGGTCCCCGCTCGAAGGATGTCACCTACGGCCTGGATGTTGTTCATCCCAGAGAGATCACCAAAGAACTCCTGGCCGTCAAAAAACATTTCGAACTGGTGTTGGGCAGCATGGCCGAGGGAATTCTCGAGGTGACGTCGAAAGGTCGCATCGTTTACGCTAATCCGGTGGCCGTATCCCTTGTTGGGATTTCTGAGGAAAAGCTCCTCGCGTCGTCCCTGGAGGAGATATTCGAGGACGAAGATCAGGAAAGGGTCAGAGAGATCCTCGGAACCAAGGGCCTTCCTTCCTCCAACGGACATGAGAGGCCGTCGTTCAGAATCAACGGAAAACAAGTGCTCCTCAAGGCGCTCTCTGTCTCAGGGGATGCATCCTCATTCATCATCATCCTCACCGATATCACCGAGCAAAAAGCGATAGAGCTTCAGCTTCAGCGCGCGCAAAAGCTCGAGGCGGTGGGCAAGCTGGCAGGAGGCATAGCCCACGACTTCAACAACATCCTCACGGCGATCCTGGGGAATATCTCTTTAGCCAGGATTTACGCATCCCCCGAAGATAAAGCGTTCTCAAAGCTGGAAGCAGCTGAACAGGCCGCACTTCGTGCCAAGACCCTCACCCAGCAGCTCTTGCCATTTTCCAAATGCGGGTCGCCGGTCAAGCGGGTCACACAGCTCCAACCCATCATCAAAGACATCTGCAGCTCCATGCTCCGCGACAGCAATGCCAGCTGTGACCCTGTCATCCCCGAGGATATGTGGCCCGTGGACGCCGATGGTCAGCAGATCCGCGTTGTCTTTCAGAACTTGATTGCCAATGCGGACAGGGCAAATAGACGTTCCGGCAGAATCACCGTCAAGGCTTCGAATGTCCTCATTGACAGCAACCGATTGTTCCCATTCAGGCCCGGCCGATACGTGACCATTTCCGTGCAGGACCAAGGGGGAGGTCTGCCCGACGAGAGCATTTCTCAGATCTTCGATCCATACTTCACGAGCAATGAGACACCGAATGGACTGGAACTGGTCACCGCTTATTCGATCGTCAAGAAACACGGCGGCGAGATTGTCGTTGAATCGGAAAGGGGAACAGGAACAACCTTTCACATCTATTTGCCCGCAGCAGATTTGAAGCAGAAACAGGAGGTCACCAGGCCCCCCAGCTCAGCACGTCCCAAAGGCAGAATACTGGTGATGGACGACGAGGAAATCATTCGCGAGGTCGTCGGTGCACTGCTGAAGCATTTGGGCTATTCTGTGGATTATGCTCGCGATGGCCTGGAAACTCTTCAAGTGTACCAGCAGGCAAAGGAATCCGGTAAGCCATTTGACAGCGTCCTGATGGATTTGACCATCGTGGATGGAATGGGAGGCCGTGAAACCATTGAGAGACTGTTGCAGCTCGACCCGGACGTGAAAGCCATCGTTTCGAGCGGCTATTCAACCGATCCGATCATGTCGCGCTTCAGAGATTATGGCTTTGTGGCTGCTTTGGACAAGCCCTATAAGCTGAATGAGCTTAATGCCGTCCTGGATGAGGTGCTGAACGAGATTTCAGTTCAGTAAACGGGTGGCAGGATCGTTACTGCGGTGCCTTGGGGCAGCAAGACATTGGGTGGAGACTGCGCCTCATTCTGCCTCGGTCAACGTGTCTTCCTGAACAACCGGGATGGGTCACGCCTCTTTGGCGCTCTCATCTCGCTCCTCAGCCCAATCCCCCCGGATCCTGCCGGAGTGCTTCCAACGATCAAAATGCAGGCCACCTCAGGACCTGCAGCCCGGAATCGACCCACGATCAAAGTCGTGACCACACGCTCGTCCACAGTCTCCCCATTGGAGGGCATCAGGACGAAGGAAACCGGGTGGGTGAACAATTTGCATTGCCTTCCCACAGGATCTCATGATAACTAGCGGCCTCGCAAAGGCGATCCAACCTCACGGCCGGTTCTTTGATGCCCTTCCCAGCTCCGCGAGCATTCAGGCCGAACCGCTCATCCGGGGGGTGAGTGAATATACGGGAAAACGATTCAGAAATGCTTTTTTTTATTGCGGTTGTTCTTGAGTTGTGTTAGGAGATGATGCTTTCCTGATCGGGCTAGCATCAGGAGTGTGTTGTGATTGTGGAGAGGTTCCCGAGCGGCCAAAGGGAGCAGACTGTAAATCTGCCGGCGAAGCCTTCGGAGGTTCGAATCCTCCCCTCTCCACCAGCCCTGAAATACGATGTAGGAGATAGTGCCACTCCTGGAGCGGACCATTATCGTTGGGACTACATGCAGGGGATAAGAGAACATGCCAGACGTTAGAGATGATCGGCAGTTTCTGAATATCAGGTTAAGCGCCCTGCATTAAGTGATGAATCCTCTCCGAATCATATGGCCGCTTTTCTCATGCCCACGTAGCTCAGTAGGTAGAGCACTTCCTTGGTAAGGAAGAGGTTCACCGGTTCGATCCCGGTCGTGGGCTCCAACTTGCTCCAGATTGATGCTATGTTGAGAAGGCCGGCATATTCATCATATTCAGCACTGAGAAGTTCTGACCATTTTGCTGCACTTTCTCCCACATTGCTCAGCTATATGGATCTCTTGATTCACTTTGGGTTCGGGTCACATTGATGTGAACCATGTTTTGGAGGAGGAAAGACGATGGGCAAGAAGAAGTTTGAGCGGACCAAGCCGCACGTGAACGTGGGGACGATCGGCCATATCGATCATGGGAAGACGACGTTGACCGCAGCCATCACCAAGCAGCTGTCCAAGAAGGGCAAGGCTGAGTTCATCCCGTTCGACCAGATCGACAAGGCCCCGGAAGAGCGTGAGCGCGGCATCACGATTGCGACGGCTCACGTGGAATACGAGACGGAGAATCGTCACTACGCGCACGTGGACTGCCCGGGGCATGCCGACTACATCAAGAACATGATCACGGGAGCGGCTCAGATGGACGGAGCCATCCTGGTGGTGGCGGCCGATGACGGCCCCATGCCTCAGACTCGCGAGCACATCCTGCTGGCGCGTCAGGTGGGTGTTCCCTATATCGTGGTATTTCTGAACAAGGTGGACATGGTGGACGATCCGGAGCTCATCGAGCTGGTGGAGCTGGAGCTTCGTGAGCTTCTGAGCAAGTACGGATTTCCTGGGGACGACGTTCCCATCGTGAAGGGGTCGGCCCTCAAGGCGCTGGAGGCCGATGATGTTTCAAGCCCGGAGGCGGCCTGTGTGTTCGAGCTCATGGAGGCCATCGACGCCTATGTTCCCGAGCCGGTTCGTGAGATCGACAAGCCGTTTTTGATGCCGGTGGAAGATGTTTTTTCCATCAGCGGTCGCGGCACGGTTGTGACGGGCCGTGTGGAGCGCGGTCAGGTCAAGGTGGGCGAGGAAGTGGAGATTGTCGGATTCAAGCCGACCTTCAAGACGGTGTGCACGGGTGTGGAGATGTTCCGCAAGGTTCTGGATTCGGGCCAGGCGGGAGACAACGTGGGTCTGCTGCTGCGCGGGACCAAGCGGGATGAGGTGGAGCGCGGGCAGGTGGTTGCCAAGCCGGGGAGCATCACGCCGCACACCAAGTTCAAGGCCGAGGTTTACATCCTTAAGAAAGAGGAAGGTGGGCGCCACACGCCGTTTTTCCCGGGCTATCGTCCCCAGTTCTATTTCCGGACGACGGATGTTACGGGGATTGTAACTCTGCCCGAGGGAGTGGAGATGGTGATGCCGGGGGATAACGTCAGCATGGAAGTGGCACTCATCACGCCGGTCGCTCTGGAAAAGGAGCTGCGTTTTGCCATCCGGGAAGGCGGTCGGACCGTCGGTGCCGGCGTCGTTACCGATGTCATTGAATAAGTCCTTGGGTTATCGCGGGGAATAGAATCATGAGAGTTTTGGTCACGTTGGCGTGTTCTCAATGCAAACGCCGGAATTACACGACGACTAAGAACAAGCGGACCACACCCGAAAAGCTCAATTTTCGGAAGTATTGCAGGTTCTGCAACGCTCATACTGAGCACAAGGAAACGAAGTAGCGTATTTCACGCTGAACGACCAACAGTGGATGGAAATGTGTCGATGCTTGGCCGAGGGAAAGGACAGGTTCATTTCTGACCGTTCGCAAGTGCAGACCGTTTCCGATCCACAGATACCTATGGCTCAACGACGATTATGGCCAAAGAAGTCCAGAGCAAAGACAAGGGCGAAGTCGATGTTTCGAGCAAACCCGCAAAGGTCAAACCTGTAAAGAAATCAGGGCCACAGCCGGCGGGAAAGAAGACCGAAGCGTCCAGGAAGCCGATCAAAAGGAGCGGCGAAAGTCGCGTGGCCTGGTTCGGGCGACTGCGGGAGTATTTGAGGGAAGTCTCTTACGAACTGCGAAAGGTTGTGTGGCCTTCCCGCAAGGAGACGATCGGCACAACGTCAGTGGTCCTGATCATTGTGCTCATCTGTGGGGTTTATCTGGGAATCATCGATTACATCTTGAGCCTGCTGGTGGGCAGTCTCCTGGGATGAATCACCACAGACTCGCTTCCGGCGCCTGATTTGGATATGGAGTCCTCAGGCTGCAGAGCGGCAACGGGCAACTGTATCTGAGACCTGTGGCTGCCGCAGGCGGCCCATCCTTATTGGTCATGGTGGGGGTCTCCGCACCTAGTGGCATCGGCAATGGGGTATTCGCGTGGCACTGCAATGGTACATCGTTCATACCTATTCGGGCTTCGAGCACAAGGTGAAGTCGGCCCTTGAGGAGCGCATCAAGGCTCAGGGCAAGGAGGCGCTTTTCGGTCAGATTCTCGTGCCGACCGAAAAAGTCATTGAGATGGTTAAAGGGCAGCGTAAGGCATCGTCCCGCAAGTTCTATCCCGGTTATATTATTGTTCAAATGGAGCTCAACGACGAGACGTGGCATCTGGTCCGCCACACTCCAAAGGTCACCGGATTCATCGGCAGCCAGGAGCGGCCCGTTTCTCTCTCGGAAGAAGAGGCTCAGGGAATCATCCAGCAGATGGAGGAAGGCACTCAGAAGCCCAAGCCCAAGTTCCGCTTTGAGAGGGGCGATGAAGTGCGCGTGGTTGAAGGGCCGTTTGCCACGTTCAGCGGGATCATCGATGAGGTGATGCCGGAAAAAGGCAAAGTCCGAGTTCTGGTCAGCATTTTCGGTCGATCGACACCCGTTGAGCTGGACTTTGTTCAGGTGAACCGGATCTGATTCTTCTGACCGTGTCATGAGAGCAACTTGAGGAGTTGAACTGAGAATGGCTAAAAAGGTTACTGCTTACATCAAACTACAGGTTCCCGCAGGCCAGGCGAATCCGTCACCACCCATTGGACCGGCTCTAGGTCAGCATGGCGTCAACATCATGGAGTTCTGCAAGACCTTCAATGCCAGAACTCAAGGCCAGGAGGGTATGATCATCCCTGTGGTGATCACGGTGTATGCGGACCGGTCTTTCACATTCATCACCAAGACTCCTCCGGCGTCCATCCTCCTCAAGAAGGCTGCACAGATCGCCAAGGGGTCGAGCGAACCCAACCGAAACAAAGTTGCCAGATTACCCAAGGCTCAAGTGGTCGAGATCGCGAAGCTGAAAATGCCGGACCTGAACGCCAGAGATCTTGATGCAGCCATCAAGACCATTGAGGGAACAGCTCGAAGCATGGGCATTGATATAGAGTAAGTTTTTCTGGAGACGTGACGATGGCGAAACGTGGAAAAAAATACATTGAAGCTCGCGCAAAGATTGACTCGACCAGGCGTTATTCTTTTCAGGAGGCTCTTGAGCTGGCTGCGGAATGTGCTTTTGCCAAGTTTGATGAAACCCTCGACATTGCAGTCCGACTTGGCGTGGATCCAAGACATGCCGACCAGATGGTTCGTGGCACGGTGGTACTTCCCCATGGTCTGGGGAAAACCGTTCGGATTCTTGTCTTCGCCAAAGGTGAAAAGGTGAAGGAAGCTTTGGATGCCGGTGCGGACCATGCCGGAGGGGACGAACTGGTTGACCGGATCAAGGAAGGGTGGCTGGAATTTGACAAAACCGTGGCCACGCCTGACATGATGGGCTCAGTGGGCAAGATCGGCAAGGTCTTGGGGCCTCGCGGACTCATGCCCAATGCCAAGTTGGGAACGGTCACCTTCGATCTTCAGAAAGTCATCAAAGAGATCAAAGCTGGCAAGGTGGACTTTCGTGTGGAAAAGACGGGTATTGTCCACGCTCCCATGGGCAAGATCTCCTTCGGCCAGGAGAAGTTGATTCAGAACATATCCGCATTCATTGACACGCTGATCCGGCTGAAGCCAACGGCAGCCAAGGGAACTTATCTTCGCGGGATCGCCATCGCCACCTCCATGGGCCCTGGCATCCAGATCGATCCTCTGATGGTCAAAGGCATATTGGCTTAGACAGAGCCCATCGCCCTCCTTTGAGCTGTTGTCAATGGGGAACGGCAGATGGGCCCGTCGAGGCTTCGTTTGCATGTGGGTCTGTGGGGAGTGAGTATCCATTCGGCCATGGCCGTCTGGGTTCTTCTCAACCACCCCTTTTGGAGTGAGACCAGGAACAATCATACGAACCTGCCGCATGGTGCTTTCAGCAATCGGAGACCGTAGGGACACTGATCGTGAGGAGTGTTTAAACCCTGTGAATGCGGGGAGATCCTACCGAGATTTCTGGAAGAGCCGGAAGGATAGTAGGCAAGAGCCAGAGTAATCCGTTGCCTTTTGGGGAGCGGTGGAGTTATGACCTCTGGCACGCAGTGTTGAACCTCTGTTCAATGAGAGAAGAAAGCGCGCCGGCAGACGAAAGGAGGATGGCAATACTTTGGAGCGAACCGAGAAGGAGCGAGTTGTAGCTGAGTTGCGCGAGAAGCTGGAACGAGCTACAGCTGCTATTTTGACGGATTACAAGGGGATGACCGTAGCCGAGATGACTGAGCTCCGCGATGCCCTGGCTGCAGAACAGATCGAGTGTCGCGTCATAAAGAATACGCTCATGAGACTGGCCAGCCAGGACTCCAATTACGCCGCTCTGCATGGTGACCTCAAGGGCACATGTGCTCTGGTGATCGGCTACAGTGACCCGTCCATTCCTGCAAAAATCCTCAAGAAATTCAGCAAAACCAATGAGAAGCTGCAGGTCAAGGCCGGAGTACTGGGAAGCCGCCTCTTGAATCCCATCCAAGTAGCAGCATTAGCGGATCTGCCTCCGCGTGAAGAGTTGTTGGCGAAGCTTTTGGGAACACTGGTGGCCGTTCCCACAGGTTTGGTCTCGGTTCTGAGTGGTGTACCAAGAACCTTTGTGGGCGTGCTGGCAGCTATCCAACGACAGAAAGAAAATGCCTAATATCCCGGGAGGAAATGGATTATGTCGAGTGTTACCAAGGAAGATGTGATCAAGTTTATCGAAAACATGACGGTTCTCGAGCTGAGCGAACTGGTGAAGGAGTTCGAAGAGCGATTCGGTGTCAGTGCAGCCGCACCAGTGGCTGTAGCGGCCATGCCCGCAGGAGCGGCAGCAGAGGCTGCTCCCGTCGAGGAACAGACGGAGTTTTCGGTGCTCATTACAGGTGTGGGCGACAAGAAGATCCAGGTCATCAAAGAGGTCAGGGCCATCACCTCCCTGGGTCTCAAGGAAGCCAAGGATCTGGTTGAGGGTCTGCCGGGCCTCGTGAAAGAGGGCATCCCCAAGGAGGAAGCCGAAGCCATTGCCAAGCAGCTGACCGAAGCGGGTGCTTCCGTCGAAATCAAGTAGAACCTCTCAGATTCTCACATTCATATCGGAAACCGGTCGAAGTGTGCGGTATCGACCGGTTTCCGATTTTCGATTTCTTGCACTCCCAGGTGCAGGGTCACCGTCGCTGAAAGTGACTGAGCTTCAACAACGCCGCGCATCTGTTCCCCTCATTCTTTAGAAGTTGCAGGAGAGACCATGGCAACCGCTTTGTCCCATGATTATCGGGCTCGAAAAAACTTCGGCAAGATTCAGCGGATTGTAGACATCCCTAACCTGATTCAAATGCAAAAGGAGAGCTACGATCAGTTTCTGCAGAAGGATGCTCGACCGGAGGCCCGTGCCAACAGAGGTCTCCAGGAAGTGTTCAAAAGTGTTTTCCCCATTGAGGATTTCAGTGGTACGGCTTCTCTGGAGTTTGTTCAGTATAGTTTTGGTGAGGTGAAATACGATGTTGAGGAGTGTCTCGCGAGAGGCATGACATATGAAGCTCCGGTGAAAATCGTGGTGCGGCTTGTCGTATATGATGTCGACAAGGAGGCTGAGGTTCGTTCCATAAGGGACATCAAGGAGCAGGAGATTTATTTCGGTACCCTGCCTCTCATGACCGAGAACGGCACGTTTATCGTCAACGGCACCGAACGGGTGGTGGTTAGCCAGCTTCACCGTTCACCCGGCATCTTTTTTGACCATGATCGCGGTAAGACACACTCGAGCGGCAAGATCCTCTATTCCGCCAGAATCATCCCCCTGCGAGGCTCCTGGCTCGATCTGGAGTTTGACCCAAAGGACATCCTTTATGTTCGCATCGATCGTCGGCGCAAGTTCCCGGTGACGGTGCTTCTCAAGGCCCTGGGTTACAGCACCGAAGAGCTTCTCAATTATTTCTACCCGAGCGAGCGGATCTATTCGAACCCCGACGACCCCCTGCAGTCGGAAAAGGAGTTGAACCCGGAGATCCTCCTGGGAAGCCGGGCTGCTGAAGACATTCTTCATCCGCAGACAGGCGAGGTGTTGGTCAAGAAGAACAGAAAGCTCGGCAAGCAGACCATGAAGCGCCTGCAGGAGCTGGGTATTACGCGCCTTCCCATGAAGACGGCAGACCTTATCGGCCAGGTGCTGGCTCAGGACATCGTCGACTACAGCACAGGGGAAATCGTAGCCGAGTGCAACGACACCATCACAGACAAACTTCTTGAAGAGATTGAAGCTCGCAAGGTTCCTTATTTTGAACTGCTGCACCTGGAAGGTCACGATATCAGCCCTTCCTTCCGCAACACCCTCCTGATGGACAAGGTGAACGCCAAAGAGGATGCCCTGATCGAGATCTATCGACGCCTTCGGCCGAGCAATCCGCCGACGCTCGAGGTGGCCACCGATTTCTTCAACAATCTCTTCTTCAGTGCTGACCACTATGACCTGTCGGAGGTCGGGCGGCTGAAGCTCAACCTGCAGCTGGGGCTGGACATCCCTTTGGATTACCGGACTTTGCGAAAGGAAGACATTCTTGTCTCGGTGCGTCATCTGATCCGCTTGAAGGACTCACAGGGACCTGTGGATGATATCGACAATCTGGGCAACCGTCGAGTCCGAGCGGTGGGCGAGCTCCTGGAAAACCAGTATCGCATTGGATTGGTCAGGATGGAGCGGGCCATCAAGGAACGGATGACCCTACAGGAAGTCGACGCGCTCATGCCTCACGACCTGATCAATGCGAAGCCCGTATCGGCGGTGGTGAAAGAGTTTTTCGGAACGAGCCAGCTCTCGCAGTTCATGGATCAAACCAATCCGTTGTCTGAAATCACCCACAAGCGCCGGCTGAGCGCCCTCGGTCCCGGCGGATTGACTCGTGAACGGGCCGGCTTCGAGGTGCGCGACGTTCATCCGACTCATTACGGCAGAATCTGCCCCATCGAAACGCCGGAAGGTCCGAACATCGGCTTGATCGTTTCATTGTCCACCTATGCCAGGGTCAACCCTTACGGCTTCGTGGAAACCCCATACCGCAAAGTGGAGCAGTCCAGAGTCAAGACAGAAGTGGTCTACCTGACGGCTATGGACGAGAAGGATTATCCCATCGCGCAGGCCAATGCCCCTCTCGACGAGAAGGGCAACTTCCTGCGAGCTCAGGTGTCGGCGCGCAAGACGGGAGAGTTCGTCATGGCTCCTCCCGAGGAAATGCGCTACATGGACGTTTCTCCTAACCAGCTGGTGAGTGTTTCCGCCTCGTTGATCCCGTTCCTCGAACATGACGACGCCAACCGTGCCCTCATGGGCTCCAACATGCAGCGCCAGGCCGTTCCGCTCATCCAGACCCGCGCTCCATTGGTCGGCACGGGAATCGAGCGGATCGTCGCCAAGGACAGCGGCGTCACCATCGTTGCCCGGCGGGCCGGCATCGTCGAATACGTGGATGCCACGCGGATCGTGGTTCGGCCCACGGAGGAAGAGACTCACACCGGCAGGGCAGTCGATATTTACAAATTGATCAAGTTTCAGCGATCCAACCAGAATACGTGCATCAACCAGAAGCCTTTGGTGAATCAGGGGGATTTCGTCAAGAAGGGACAGATCCTCGCTGACGGACCGTCCACCGATCATGGAGAGCTGGCCCTCGGAAGAAACGTGATGGTCGCCTTCATGAGTTGGGGGGGGTACAACTTCGAAGACTCGATCCTGGTGAGCGAACGCATCGTCAAGGAAGATGTCTTCACGTCCATCCACATCGAGGAATTCGAAGTGGTGGCCCGGGACACGAAGCTCGGGAAGGAAGAAATTTCAAGAGACATTCCCAATGTGGGTGATGAAGCGCTCAAGAACCTGGATGACAGTGGCATCATAAGGGTCGGAGCGTACATTCGTCCCAATGATATCCTGGTCGGCAAAGTCACGCCCAAAGGCGAATCACAGCTGACTCCCGAGGAGAAGCTTCTGCGGGCCATTTTCGGTGAGAAGGCCAGCGACGTCAAGGACACCTCGCTGCGCGTTCCGCCGGGAGTTGAGGGCATCGTCATCGATGCCAAAGTCTTCTCCAGAAAGGGTGTGGAAAAGGACGACCGAACCCTGATGATCGAAGAGCATGAGATCTCCCGCCTGATGAAAGATCAAAGGGACGAGCTGGATATCATACGCAAGGGAACCGTCAAGCAATTGGCACAGCTCCTCAGCGGCAAGAACAGTGATTTTACCGTAAAGGATGGACGCAAGGTCTATCTGAAGAAGGGTGACACGATCACGGAAGATATTCTTCACGAGATTCCCAGCGGTCTTTGGGATCAGCTCAGTGTCGCCAAGGAGCCGGCGGTTTCCACCGAAGTTGCCGGCATTGTTGCCAGCTACCGGAACCACATTGAGCTTGTTAAAAACCTGTTCGAGGAAAAGGCCAACAAGCTCAAACGTGGTGATGAGCTGCCGCCCGGTGTCATCAAGATGGTGAAGGTCTACGTGGCGGTCAAGCGAAAGCTGCAGGTGGGAGACAAGATGGCGGGCCGCCATGGCAACAAGGGCGTGGTATCCCGCATCATGCCCATTGAAGATATGCCGTACTTCCCCGACGGCACCCCCATGGATGTGGTCTTGAATCCTCTGGGTGTCCCGTCCCGTATGAATGTCGGGCAGGTCTTGGAGACCCACCTCGGCTGGGCTGCCAAAGGAATCGGGCTCCAGCTGGCCGCCATGATCGAGGAGTACAAAGAAACGGAGACCATCAAGGAAAAGCTTCAGCGCGTATACAACAGCCTGGAATTCGAAAGCTATTTTAAGGACGCGACCGCAGACGATCTGAAGCGTCTGGCGACGGATTTTCGGGAAGGGGTGCATGTGGCCTCCCCTGTGTTTGATGGGGCCGAGGAACCTGAAATCAGGGAGTTCCTGAGCGAGGCCGGTGCTTCACCTACGGGTCAGACCATCCTTTACGATGGGCGAACTGGGGAGCCGTTCCAGCAGCCCGTGACCGTTGGGGTCATGTACATATTGAAACTGCATCATTTGGTTGACGACAAGATCCATGCACGCTCCATAGGCCCCTACTCCCTGGTTACCCAGCAGCCGCTGGGCGGTAAGGCACAGTTCGGTGGCCAGCGACTCGGGGAAATGGAAGTATGGACCATGGAGGCTTATGGTGCTGCGTATGCTCTGCAGGAGTTTCTAACGGTCAAATCCGATGATGTGGCCGGCCGAACTCGAATGTACGAGAAGATTGTGAAAGGTGATAACACGCTCGAAGCAGGACTCCCCGAATCATTCAATGTTCTCGTCAAGGAACTGCAGGCCCTCGCCCTCGATATCCGCCTGTTGGAAGAGGGAGAGGAAGAAACCGAATAGGCCAGAGGCCGACAGGGCTTTTAGTTCGATGACATGGGTGGCGGCCCGTGAATGGGTTGATGCCGGGGCCGCAGGGTGACGCTCAAGGCACGAACTGTAAGGAGGACCCTTTGAAAGAGCTGTACAGTCTTTTCATGAAGCCCAAAGATCCGCTCCATTTCAATGCGGTGAAGATCATGATCTCCTCGCCGGAGCGCATCCGCGAATGGTCCTACGGTGAAGTCAAGAAACCGGAGACCATCAACTACCGCACGTTCAAACCGGAACGTGAGGGATTGTTCTGTGCGAGGATTTTTGGTCCCATCAAGGACTACGAGTGTAACTGCGGCAAGTACAAGCGCATGAAGCATCGAGGCGTGGTGTGTGAGAAATGCGGCGTCGAGGTGATTCAGTCCAAGGTCCGACGGGAAAGGATGGGGCATATTGAGCTGGCCGCGCCTGTGGCACATATCTGGTTTCTGCGCAGTCTTCCCAGCAAGATCGGCAACCTGCTGGACCTCACGCTCCGAGAGCTGGAAAAGGTCCTCTACTTCGACTCCTACATTGTACTGGACCCCGGCGAAACCCCACTGACCCGTGGTGAGCTGCTCACCGAGGAGAAGTACCGTCAAACGGTCCAGGAATACGGCAGCGGCTTTGTGGCGGGCATAGGCGCCGAAGCCATCAAGCAGCTGTTGATGACGCTGGATCTCGACAAGCTGGCCCTGGAGCTTCGCGAGGAAATGATGAAGACGAACTCCATGGCCAAGCGCAAGAAGCTGGCCAAACGGCTTAAGATCATTGACGCATTCCGGGAATCCGACAATCGGCCGGAGTGGATGATCATGGACGTGATCCCGGTATTGCCGCCGGACCTGCGGCCCCTCGTTCCTTTGGACGGCGGGCGGTTCGCCACCAGCGATCTCAATGACCTGTACCGAAGGGTCATCAACCGGAACAACCGGCTGAAGCGCCTTCAAGAGCTCAACGCCCCGGACATCATCATCCGCAATGAAAAGCGGATGCTTCAGGAAGCGGTGGATGTTCTTTTCGATAACGGACGGCGCGGAAAGACCATCACAGGCGCCAGTAAACGTCCGTTGAAATCGCTGAGCGACATGCTCAAAGGCAAGCAGGGCCGTTTTCGCCAGAACCTGCTCGGCAAGCGCGTGGACTATTCAGGCCGTACCGTCATCGTCACCGGGCCCAATCTCCGCCTGCATCAGTGCGGTTTGCCCAAGAAGATGGCCCTCGAGCTGTTCAAGCCTTTTATCTATAACAAGCTGGAGGAGAAAGGATACGTCAGCACGATCAAGGCTGCCAAGAAGATGGTGGAGAAGGAGACTCCGGAGGTTTGGGATACCCTGGACGAAGTGGTGCGAGAGTTTCCCGTCATGCTCAATCGGGCTCCCACATTGCACCGACTCGGCATCCAGGCCTTTGAACCGATCCTGATCGAGGGCAAGGCCATCCAGCTTCATCCCCTGGTGTGCACGGCGTTCAACGCGGATTTCGACGGGGACCAGATGGCGGTGCACATTCCTCTGTCCATCGAGGCCCAGACGGAAGCTCGCGTTCTGATGATGTCCACCAACAACATCCTGAGCCCTGCCCATGGCGACCCGATCATCGTGCCATCTCAGGACATCGTCCTCGGGATCTACTTCATGACACGGGAGAGAAGCGGGGCCAGGGGCGAAGGGCGGATCTTCTCAAACCGTGAAGAGGTGCGATGCGCTTATGATGCGGGGGAAGCCGAGCTCCACGCACGGATACAGGTCAGGATGGGCAAGGATCGCGTGGACACTACGGTCGGCCGTATCGTTCTTTCAGAGATTTTGCCCCCCGATATCCCTTTCTCCGCCATCAATAAGGTCATGAACAAAAAGAGTCTGGCACAGCTGATTGACATGTGTTACCGCAGCGCGGGTGTCAAGGCCACCGTGCTGCTGGCGGACCGGCTCAAGGACATGGGCTATGAGTTCGCCACCCGATCGGGTATTTCCATATCCATCAACGACATGGTCATCCCGTCGCGCAAATCGGAGATCCTGGAGCTGGCCTTCAACCAGGTGACGGAGATTGAAAGGCAGTATAATGAAGGTTTGATCACCGAGGGTGAGAAATACAACAAGGCCGTCGATATCTGGGCCAAGGCCACAGAAGATGTGGCTTCCGAGATGATGAAGGAGATTGGCTCCAAGGAAGGAGGCGATGGTCAGAAGGCTGAAGCATTCAATCCCATTTACATGATGGCGGATTCGGGTGCTCGAGGCAGCAAGGACCAGATGCGACAGCTTTCCGGCATGCGTGGACTCATGGCCAAGCCCTCAGGAGAAATCATAGAGACCCCCATCACCGCCAACTTCAGAGAGGGATTGACGGTTCTTCAGTACTTCATCTCCACTCACGGCGCCCGGAAGGGGCTCGCGGACACTGCATTGAAGACAGCGAACTCCGGATACCTCACACGGCGCCTGGTGGACGTATCCCAGGACGTCATCATCGGCGAGCATGATTGTGGAACCATGGATGGTATTGAAGTGGAAGCTTTGCTGGAAGCGGGAGAAATCATTCAGCGCCTGGGAGAGCGTATCCTGGGGAGAACAGCTCACGAAGACATTTCGGACCCGGTCACGGGAGAAGTGCTCATTCCCGCAGGAACGGAAATCGACGAGCAGGGTGTTCAAAAAGTCGAGGATGCGGGTATCGAAAAGGTTCTGATTCGTTCGGTCTTGACCTGTCGGAGCCCGCGTGGTGTATGTGCCATGTGTTACGGTCGAGATCTCGCTCAGGGAAAGCTCGCCCAGATGGGTGAAGCGGTGGGCATCATTGCTGCCCAGTCCATCGGCGAACCTGGCACCCAGCTGACGATGCGCACATTCCACATCGGTGGTACCGCCAGCAAGAGCATCGAAAGAACTTCGATCAACAATCGGTACCCGGGCACCGTACGGTTCCTGAACCTCAATACGGTTCGCAACAGGGAGGGCGATCTGGTCGCCATGAACCGCAACGGCGAGATCTGTATCGTGAGTGAGGCCGGCCGTGAAAGAGAACGATACGTTATCAACTACGGCGCCAAGTTGAAAGTGGAGGACGGGCAGGTTTTGGAGCCCGACAATCTGCTGGCCGAATGGGACCCGTTCACGATGCCGATTCTGACTGAAATCGCGGGCACCGTCAAATTCGGTGACATCACCGAAGGCCAGACGATGCAGGAGAAGCTGGATCCCGTGACAGGCAAATCCAGCAAGGTCGTTGTTGAGTACCGGGACTCGGATGTCAGGCCCCGAATCTCCATCAAGGATGAGAAGGGCCGCACGGCCCGGGTGGGCGAAGGTGGTCATGCGCGTTATTTCATGCCACTCGGCGCCATCCTCATGGTCAATGAAGGCGATCAGATCTCCCCCGGCGATGTTTTGGCTAGAATTCCCCGTGAGACAACCAAGACCAAAGACATCACGGGTGGTCTTCCGAGAGTGGCCGAACTGTTCGAAGTGCGCAAGCCCAAGGAGCATGCAGTCATCACGGAAATCGACGGCGTGGTGAGTTTTGGCAAAGACACCAAGGGCAAGCGCAAGGTTACGGTGACACCTCAAGTTGGCGATCCTCGAGACTATCTCATTCCCAAAGGAAAGCACATCAGTGTTCATGAGGGCGATTATGTACGAGCGGGTGAGCCTCTCATGGATGGATCCCCTAATCCCCACGACATCCTGACAGTTCTGGGTGAAAAGGAAGTGGCCAAGTATCTGGTGGATGAAGTACAGCAGGTTTATCGCCTCCAGGGTGTCAAGATCAACGACAAGCACATTGAAGTGATCGTGCGCCAGATGCTCAAGCGGGTCAGGATCACGGACCCGGGAGAATCTGAGTTTTTGATGGGTGAACATGTCGAGAAACCGGTCTTCGAGATGCTCAACGAAGAGTTGCTGGCCCAGGGAAAGCGACCGGCCATGGCGGAGCCGCTTCTGCTCGGAATCACCAAGGCGTCGTTGAGCACGCAAAGCTTCATTTCTGCAGCCTCCTTCCAGGAGACGACCAAAGTGTTGACTGACGCGGCAACGGCTGGGAAGGTGGACTACTTGCTGGGTCTCAAGGAGAACGTCATCATGGGCCGTTTGATTCCGGCGGGAACCGGAGTGCGCACCTACCGGGAGCTTCGGGATTAGTGGTCATTCGCCATACGTGGGCCTGATCCAAAAAGCCCTTGACAACAGACACTCTGACGAGTAAATAGAGCGGATTTGCGAGTCAAGGCATTTGAAAGGCCCCTTTGAGGGATAGTGAACGGATTTTCCGACGAACGGAGTATTTGGAAATGCCCACGATCAACCAGTTGGTGAGGAAACGCCGCGAGGAAATCAAAAAGAAATCCAGTACGCCGGCACTCCAGAGCTGCCCGCAGAAGCGAGGGGTCTGTGTCAGGGTTTACACCACGACTCCAAAGAAGCCCAATTCCGCCCTGCGCAAGATCGCACGTGTTCGCCTCACGAATGGGATCGAAGTGACATCGTACATCCCCGGCATTGGGCACAACCTTCAGGAGCATTCCGTGGTCCTGATCCGTGGCGGCCGCGTGAAGGATCTTCCGGGTGTGCGGTATCACATCATCCGGGGCACTCTGGATGCTCTGGGCGTGGCTAATCGCAAGCAGGGCCGCTCCAAGTACGGTGCGAAGAGACCCAAATAATCCAGGAGCAATCTCTGTGGCCATGGCTATGAATCAAGCCATGGCCACTTCTGTCACCAAGAACTGAAGATCGAGGAAGAGGATGCCAAGGAGAAGAGAAGTTCCCAAGCGTGAAATCCTGCCGGACCCGAAGTATAACAGCAGGCTGGTCGCCAAGTTCATGAACAACGTCATGCAGAAGGGAAAGAAGAGCCTGGCGGAACGCATCTTTTACGGGGCCCTCGAAATCATCGAACAGCGAAGCAAGCAGGATCCGATGGAGGTCTTTCACAAGGCCATGGATCATGTGCGTCCGGTCATCGAGGTCAAATCCAGGCGCGTCGGCGGTGCCACCTATCAGGTCCCGGTCGAGGTGAGGCATGAGCGAAGAGATGCCTTGGCCATGCGTTGGATCATCAACTACGCGAACCAGCGCTCAGAAAAGACCATGGTCCAGCGCCTTGCGGGGGAGCTTCAGGACGCGGCTCAGAACAGGGGGGCAGCGGTTAAGAAGCGTGAAGACACGCACCGCATGGCCGAAGCCAACAAGGCCTTCGCCCACTATCGCTGGTAGGATCCGGGCGGTTGAGCCATTGGTCCACTTCCGAGTTGAATAACGATCAACCTGTGAGTGGTTGATCTCGTGACAAGACAGCCTGTTCCCAACCATGTAGGGACACCTGATCCCGCGAAATCGTGATGACCGGTGTTTGAGAAGATCCTAAAACTTGGGTACTTGGTGAGGAGAGGTCAGGAGGAAAGACGATGGGCAAGAAGAAGTTTGAGCGGACCAAGCCGCACGTGAACGTGGGGACGATCGGCCATATCGATCATGGGAAGACGACGTTGACCGCAGCCATCACCAAGCAGCTGTCCAAGAAGGGCAAGGCTGAGTTCATCCCGTTCGACCAGATCGACAAGGCCCCGGAAGAGCGTGAGCGCGGCATCACGATTGCGACGGCTCACGTGGAATACGAGACGGAGAATCGTCACTACGCGCACGTGGACTGCCCGGGGCATGCCGACTACATCAAGAACATGATCACGGGAGCGGCTCAGATGGACGGAGCCATCCTGGTGGTGGCGGCCGATGACGGCCCCATGCCTCAGACTCGCGAGCACATCCTGCTGGCGCGTCAGGTGGGTGTTCCCTATATCGTGGTATTTCTGAACAAGGTGGACATGGTGGACGATCCGGAGCTCATCGAGCTGGTGGAGCTGGAGCTTCGTGAGCTTCTGAGCAAGTACGGATTTCCTGGGGACGACGTTCCCATCGTGAAGGGGTCGGCCCTCAAGGCGCTGGAGGCCGATGATGTTTCAAGCCCGGAGGCGGCCTGTGTGTTCGAGCTCATGGAGGCCATCGACGCCTATGTTCCCGAGCCGGTTCGTGAGATCGACAAGCCGTTTTTGATGCCGGTGGAAGATGTTTTTTCCATCAGCGGTCGCGGCACGGTTGTGACGGGCCGTGTGGAGCGCGGTCAGGTCAAGGTGGGCGAGGAAGTGGAGATTGTCGGATTCAAGCCGACCTTCAAGACGGTGTGCACGGGTGTGGAGATGTTCCGCAAGGTTCTGGATTCGGGCCAGGCGGGAGACAACGTGGGTCTGCTGCTGCGCGGGACCAAGCGGGATGAGGTGGAGCGCGGGCAGGTGGTTGCCAAGCCGGGGAGCATCACGCCGCACACCAAGTTCAAGGCCGAGGTTTACATCCTTAAGAAAGAGGAAGGTGGGCGCCACACGCCGTTTTTCCCGGGCTATCGTCCCCAGTTCTATTTCCGGACGACGGATGTTACGGGGATTGTAACTCTGCCCGAGGGAGTGGAGATGGTGATGCCGGGGGATAACGTCAGCATGGAAGTGGCACTCATCACGCCGGTCGCTCTGGAAAAGGAGCTGCGTTTTGCCATCCGGGAAGGCGGTCGGACCGTCGGTGCCGGCGTCGTTACCGATGTCATTGAATAGGCGAATCAGATAACCAGTTTTCTG
Organism: uncultured Syntrophobacteraceae bacterium; assembly: GCA_964557955.1. Taxonomy (GTDB): domain Bacteria; phylum Desulfobacterota; class Syntrophobacteria; order Syntrophobacterales; family Syntrophobacteraceae; genus JALOOX01. The sequence goes on along the minus strand of CAZLCS010000001.1, from coordinate 163,616 downwards.
ACGGGGGGGGGGTCTGCAGACCAGCGTCCCCTCCTGTCGGATAGGAACGAAGATTTATGATGACGAATCAGAGAATTCGCATCCGGCTAAAGGCTTACGATCACAAGCTCCTGGATCAGTCGACCAATGAGATCGTCATGACTGCCAAGAAGACCGGAGCGCGTGTGGCCGGCCCTATTCCGCTCCCGACAAAGATACACAAGTACACCGTTTTGAGATCTCCTCACGTGGACAAGAAGTCGCGCGAGCAGTTCGAGATCCGCGTGCACAAGCGGCTCATAGACATCCTGGAACCCACGCAGCAAACGGTGGATTCTCTGATGAAGCTGGATCTGTCCGCCGGGGTTGACGTTGAAATCAAGCTTTAGGGATATGAGCGTGCGGTTCTGAAAGAAAGAGCTGGGACCAATGATCAAAGCACTTATCGGGCGTAAAATGGAAATGACTCAGGTCTTTGCTGATGACGGCACTGTTGTTCCTGTAACGGTAGTCCAGGCGGGACCGTGTACGATCACTCAAATCAAGACAATCGAAAATGATGGATACGCTGCTCTCCAGCTCGGTTTCGGGACCTCAAAACCCAAGAACGTCACCAAGCCCCTCCAGGGTCATATGGACAAGGCGGGCAAGGGTTACTTCTCCGTGCTGAGGGAGGTCCGCGTCAATGAAACCGAGGGCTACGAGCTCGGCCAGGAGCTCATGGCGGATGCCTTTGAGATTGGCGAGTTTGTGGACGTGATCGGCAAGAGTAAGGGGAAGGGTTTTGCCGGGCCCATCAAGCGCTGGGGTTTTCAGCGGGGACCGTCTGCGCACGGCTCGAAGAACATCCGGGAGCCGGGGTCTACGGGAAATGCGACTTTCCCCGGTCGGGTGATCAAGGGCAAGAAGATGGCCGGGCAAAAAGGCAATAAGCGTATCACCTCATTGCACCTCAAAATAGTCGATGTGCGACCGGAGGAAAACATCCTTCTCATAAAGGGTGCAGTGCCCGGAGCCAAGAACAGTATCGTGTTCATCAGGAAGACCAACCGCGTGAGGTAGTGCCGGATTCCAGAGGCGCGGATGTCATGGTCAGATCGGAATCGAGGAGCAACATGCCTACCGTCGATGTGTTCAATGTCAACCGAGACGTGGTCGGCCAAATGGAACTCAATGAAGATGTTTTTGGAGTTCCGGTAAAGCCGCACGTACTCCACGAAGTGGTGCTCTATCAACTGGCCAAGCGAAGGGCCGGGACGGCCAAGACCAAGGGCAGAAGCGAAGTACGTGGTGGCGGTAAGAAGCCTTGGCGCCAAAAGGGCACGGGGCGGGCACGTGCGGGCACGAGTCGATCCCCCGTTTGGCGTGGAGGTGGAACGATTCATGGCCCCCTTCCCAGATCGTATGCATTTCAGGTTCCCAAGAAGGTCCGTCGTCTCGCGCTCAAAATGGCCCTGAGCCAGAAGCTCCTCGATCAGGAGTTGACCGTCGTCGACTCGCTCGCACTCCAACGCATCAAGACGAGGGATTTTGCGTCGATTCTTACCCGCTTTGAATTTGCGAAGACTCTCGTGGTCCTCCCGGCATCGGATGAGGTCGTCGAGAAGTCCGCCAAGAATATTCCAAAGGTCAAGGTTTTGCGGTCGGAAGGCCTCAATGTCTACGACCTGATGAATTATCATCATCTTCTCCTGACCAGAGAGGCTATCCAGAGCATCGAGGAGAGACTGGGGTCATGAACAGCAAAGCATATCAGATACTGAAGCGGCCCCTGATCACAGAGAAGAGCACCATTGAGAAGGATGTCCATAACAAGCTCTTCTTCGAGGTCGATCGGCGCGCCAATAAGATCGAGATCAAACAGGCCGTCGAACAGATGTTCAAGGTCAACGTACTCGATGTAACCACCATGAACATGGCCGGCAAGAAGAAGCGCGTCGGCAGGTTCTTCACTCGACGCCCCAACTGGAAGAAAGCCATTGTGACCATCAAACCTGGGCAGCGCGTCGAGTTCTTCGAGGGTGCGTAGGAGAGAAAGAGGGATCCATGAGCATCAAGAAAGTGAACCCTACATCCCCGGGTCGGCGTTTTCAGACTTACTCGAGACCCACCGGCCTGACAGGCGACAAGCCGGAAAAGAGCCTCCTCGAACCGCTCAGGAAGTCGGGAGGCCGTAACTCGTATGGTCGCGTGACAGCCTGGCACCGCGGTGGTGGCCACAAGAGACGTTACAGACTGGTGGATTTCAAGCGCGATAAAGAGGGTATCCCGGCCAAGGTTGCGTCCATCGAATACGATCCAAACCGCACGGCCCACATCGCCCTCCTCCACTATGTAGACGGGGAGAAGCGTTATATTCTGGCCCCCGTGGGCCTGTCGGTGGGTGACCAGGTCCTCACCAGCGATGAAGCCGACATCAAGCCCGGCAACTGCCTGCGCCTGGCAAGCATCCCCCTGGGCACAGTCTTGCACAATGTTGAGATGAAGCCGGGCAAAGGCGGTCAGCTCGCGCGTTCAGCGGGAGCAAGCACGCAGCTTATCGCCAAGGAAGGCAGATATGCCATTCTTCGCCTGCCTTCCACCGAAATGCGTATGGTCCCCATCGAATGCAAGGCCACCGTCGGGCAAATCAGCAACATCAACCATGAAAACACCTCCCTGGGTAAAGCCGGGAGAAAGCGGTGGCTTGGAAAGCGACCCCATGTCAGAGGTGTCGCCATGAACCCCGTCGACCATCCGATGGGTGGCGGTGAGGGCCGCAGCTCGGGTGGGCGTCATCCCTGCACTCCATGGGGCGTCCCCACAAAGGGATATCGTACGCGAAAGAACAAAGGCAGCGACCGACTCATAGTGAGGAGACGTCGAAGATAGTCTTCCGGCCGATAATGGCGGGAGCCGGTTTCCTGCCCGCTCACGATTCCCGTACGGCCCGGATTCTTACAGGGAAGGCGAATGCACTTCCCAATGCAAAGCAATCCATCGATTGCTCAAGGAGAAGAAAGTGCCTCGCTCGCTAAAAAAGGGCCCATTTGTTGATGGCCATCTGATGGACAAGGTGGTCAAAGCCAGAGACACGGGCGACCGCAAGGTCATCAAGACCTGGTCCAGAAGGTCCACCATTCTTCCGGAGTTCGTGGGCCTGACCCTTGCCGTCCATAACGGCAAGAAGTTCGTTCCTGTGTTCGTATCGGAAAACATGGTCGGACACAAGCTGGGTGAGTTCTCGCCCACGCGGACGTTTTACGGGCATGCTGGCGACAAGAAGTCGAAGGTGAAAGGAAAGAAGTAATGCAGGTCAAGGCCATCACCAAATTTGCGCGCATTTCGCCCACAAAGGTCCGCCCACTGGCAGATGTCCTGCGTGGCCAAAAGGCCGCCGATGCATTGACGATGCTCAAGTTCACTCCTCTCAAAGGGAGCAGGCTCATCGGGAAGACGTTGAAGTCTGCCTTGGCCAATGCCGAATCGGCCCGGACCATCGATCTGGAAAACCTGGTTGTGAAGACCATTCTCGTTGACGAAGGACCGCGACTCAAGCGGTTTCGACCGCGGGCGATGGGGCGTGCAACACGCATCGTAAAGAGAACGAGTCACATTACAATCGTCCTGTCTGAGGTGTGAAGATTCTGTGTCTGTGTCATTCAGGCGCTCAGGGGTGCTCAAGGGACAGAGGCTCGACGCCGCTGAACGGCAGACAAATTATGCAGGGCTTGAACGGCCGATAGACCACCGGAGGTGAGGTTTGGGACAAAAGGTACATCCGATTGGATTTCGCTTGGGGGTCATTAAGACCTGGGACTCCAAATGGTTTGCCACGCGCGATTACGCTCGGCTTGTCTATGAAGATCGCATGATTCGCGATTATCTGAAGCAGAGGCTGTTCCACGCAGGTGTTGCAAAGATCGAAATCGAGCGTGCGGCCAACAAGGTCAAGATTCGCATCCATACGGCTCGCCCCGGCATTGTCATTGGCAAGAAGGGCGCTGAGATCGAGCTGCTGCGGCAGCAGCTGGAGCGCAAGTTCAAGCGCGAAATCCTTATCGACATTCAGGAAGTCCGCCGTCCCGAGCTCGACTCAATCCTCGTGGCTGAGAACATTGCGCTCCAGTTGGTGAGAAGGGTTGCCTTCCGGAGAGCCATGAAACGTGCTGTTGGCGCGGCTTTGAAATTCGGGGCCAAGGGTGTGCGCGTCGCATCCGCCGGAAGGCTCGGCGGGGCGGAAATGGCCCGGAGGGAGTGGTATCGCGAAGGCCGCGTCCCCTTGCACACATTGAGGGCTGATATCGACTACGGCACGGCGCTCGCCAGGACCACTTACGGAATCATTGGTGTCAAATGTTGGATATTCAAAGGTGAGGTCTTAAGTTGAGCATTTGAGCTCAACAACCTGTAGCTGGTGGGTGTCGAGCGAGTCCTTTCACTGGCCTGCTGGCTGTGGGTCTTGCACGATGCAATGACAGAGCCTGCCAGCCGTCGGCTACGGGATAAGAAGTTTTCAAAAGGACCGGCGCGTGCATCGATGGGAGAGTGATTCATGTTAGCACCCAAACGAGTCAAGTTCCGCAAACAACAAAAGGGCCGCATGCGTGGTACCGCTTTTACGGGGAGCTCGTTGAGCTTTGGAGACTTTGGGCTTAAAGCCCTTGAATGCGGTCGATTGACATCACGGCAAATTGAGGCGGCCCGTGTGGCGATCACTCGCCATGTGAAACGCGGCGGGAAAGTATGGATCCGCTTTTTCCCCGACACGCCCTACACCAAGAAGCCCGCTGAGACCCGAATGGGTAAAGGCAAAGGCGCGCCCGAAGGATGGGTGGCCATCGTACGCCCCGGGCGTATGCTGTATGAAATCAAGGGCGTTTCCGAGGATGTGGCGCGGCGTGCTCTATTGCTGGCATCCAACAAGCTCCCTATTCCTACACGGTTTGTCTCAAGGCAGGATGTGCTATGAAAGCCAGTTCACTTCGTGAGATGACGCGCGAAGAGCTCAACCAGAAACTTAAGGAGCTTCGCGGAGCACTTTTTAACCTAAAATTCCAGCATGCCACCGCTCAGTTGGAAAACACCGCGCAATTGCACAAGACGCGCAGAAGCATTGCACAGGTGCTCACGGTGATTCGTGAAATGGGCGATAGGGCTGGAGTGTGAGGGTTCAGAGTATGGAAGTGGAGAAGTCGAGTAGGAAGACGCGAATTGGGACCGTTGTGAGCAACAAGATGCAGAAGACGGTCGTTGTATCCGTTGAGCGCCTCATTCAACACCAGCAGTACCGGAAGCTCATTCGTCGCAGCAACCGCTTCAAAGCGCATGATGAGTCCAACGCCTGCAATGTTGGCGACCGTGTTCTCATCGGCGAGAGCCGCCCTCTCAGCAAGGACAAGCGCTGGGTGGTTCTCGAAATCCTGCACAAGGCGGCGCAGTAGAGGTGACCAGCCCGCTCCGGGTTGGGTTGCGGGCCGACCGATTGCAGAATCTGCAGCCGACAAGCATTTCGATGTTTGGAGATTCTTATGATTCAGGCAGAAACTCAGCTCAATGCCGCAGACAATTCAGGCGCCAAGAGGTTGTACTGCATCAAGGTTCTTGGGGGGACGCGGAGGCGATACGCATCCGTCGGCGACATCATCGTCGTTTCCGTCAAGGAAGCCATCCCCAATGCCAAGGTCAAGAAGGGTGACGTGCTCAAAGCGGTGGTGGTCCGCACCAAGAAGGAAGTTCGTCGATTGGATGGCTCATATATCAAGTTTGACGACAATTCGGCCGTGCTCATCAATGCCGCAAAGGAGCCCATCGGAACCCGTATTTTCGGACCGGTTGCACGGGAGCTCCGGGCCAAGCAGTTCATGAAGATTATTTCTTTGGCTCCTGAAGTGCTGTAGCAGGAGAGAGGGCTTCTTTCGATGGAACATCAGACAAAGCACCGCCTCAAGAAGAATGATATCGTTCAGGTGATCGCCGGGAAGGATAAGGGCAAGACCGGAAAGGTGATGCGACTGGTCCCCAAAAAGGATCGGGCCATCGTTGAGAAGATCAACATGGTGAAACGCCATATGAAACCAAGCCAGCAGGTTCGGCAGGGCGGCATACTGGAGAAGGAAGCTCCCATTGCAATCTCCAACCTCATGCTGGTTTGCTCGAAATGCACAGACCCGACCCGAGTGGGCTATAAGATCCTCGACGATGACCGCAAGGTCCGCTTTTGCAAAAAGTGTGGCGAGGTCCTCGACTGAGGAACGTCCGACTCAAGGAAGGCCGGGATTGGAGGCCGTTGATGGTACGACTGCGAGAAAAATATGAAGCAGAGGTAGCTCCGAAGCTTGCTGAGATGTACAAGTACAAGAGCCCGATGCAGATTCCGAGAATCAAGAAGATCATCCTGAACATGGGCTTGGGTGAAGCCATTCAGAACATCAAGATTCTGGATTCTGCCGCCGAGGAACTGGCCCAGGTCAGCGGGCAGAAACCTGTGATCACACGAGCGCGACAGAGCATCGCGGCCTTCAAGCTGCGCAAGGGGATGCCCATAGGCTGCATGGTGACCTTACGGGGGGATCGTATGTACCAGTTTCTCGATAAGCTGGTCAACGTCGCCCTCCCCCGCGTCCGTGATTTCCGTGGTGTCTCCAGTAAAGCGCTTGACGGTCGTGGAAACTACACCCTGGGCATCAAAGAGCACATTATTTTTCCCGAGATAGACTATGACAAGATCGATAAGATCAAAGGCATGAACATCACCATTGTCACGTCAGCCAAGACCGACGACGAGGCGCGCACGATGCTCGCCCTCATGGGCATGCCGTTCAAGCAGTAAGGTTACGAGGAGACTACCTTGGCCAAGAAATCCATCATTGCGAAGTCTCAGCGAGCTCCTAAGTTCAGTGTTCGGGCGTACAATCGCTGCCCTGTCTGTGGGCGCCCCAGAGCCTACATTCGAAAGTTCGGTATCTGCAGGATCTGCTTTCGCAACATGGCCCTCAACGCTGAGCTTCCCGGAGTCGTCAAGTCGAGCTGGTAGAACCCACGCTCAGTTGCTGCAGAGTTGAAAGGAGTATCCATGGCTGTCACCGATCCAATTGCGGATTTCCTGATTCGTATCAAGAATGGGCAGAAGGCCCGGTTCGACAAGGTCGACATTCCGGCCTCGAAGTTGAAGTCGAGCCTCGCCAAGATTCTGAAGGATGAAGGATACATCAGGAATTACAAGATCCTGCGCGACGAAAAACAGGGAATCCTGCGAATCCATCTCAAGTACGCTGATCCTCGATTCGCTGCCATCAATGGTATGAAGAGAATCAGCAGGCCCGGTTGTCGGGTCTACGTCGGGCACAAAGAGATTCCCAAGGTTTTGAATGGGTTGGGCATCAGCATCCTGTCCACCTCGAGGGGAATCATGACCGATCGGCTCGCCCGCCAGGAGGGCATTGGGGGCGAACTGCTCTGCGCCATCTGGTAGAGCGGACCTGCATTACAGTAACAAGCTATACCGAGGCCGCCGTGTTTCGCTCCGGCAAACTCGGATCGCCAGGTGAGGAGTGTTAATATGTCGCGAGTAGGGAAGCTCCCGATCATGATTCCAAAAGGAGTGACGGCAAGAGTGGTCGATGGTGTGATCACCGTGAAGGGCCCTCGCGGGGAGCTTGCGAAGACCCTCAATGCCAACCTGAATGTGGAGATCGACCAGACTTCCATTCAAATCCTTCGTCAGGACGATTCCATCCAGAGCCGCTCTCTTCACGGTCTCATGAGGGCGCTGGTTTCGAACATGGTGATTGGTGTGAGCGAGGGGTTTGTCAAGGGAATGGAAATCCAGGGGACCGGCTACCGGGCGGAAGCCCAGGGAGACATCCTGAGCCTCAGCCTCGGACATTCCCATCCCGTACAGTTTGTACTCCCTCAGGGCGTCAAGGCCACCGTTGAGCGCCAAACCATCATTCGGCTCGAAGGGATTGACAAAGAGCTTCTTGGCCAGACGGCGGCCAAGATCCGAGCGTTCAGGCCCGTGGAACCTTACAAGGGCAAGGGCGTTCGATACAGTGGGGAGCACATTCATCGCAAGGTCGGCAAGGCCGGCTCTAAGAAATAGACATGTCGGAGATTGCAACCATGGCTGTTAAGACAAGCGCCCGTGAACTGGCTCGACTGAAACGCAAAATGAGGATCCGGAAGAAGCTGCACGGCACTCCCGAGAGACCGAGACTGTCCATTTTCCGCACTGACAAGCACATTTATGCTCAGATCATCGACGATGTTCTCGGAGCCACTCTTGTGACAGCCTCCACGCGCGCCGCCGAATACCGCGAGCTGGAAGCTCCCAAAGGCAAAGTTGAAGCTGCCAAGCAGATAGGACACTTGATTGCCAAGAAGGCTCAAGCAAGCGGGATCTCGAAGGTGGTATTCGATCGCAACGGCTTCATTTACCATGGACGGGTCCGGGCCTTGGCGGATGCGGCGAGAGAAGCCGGCTTGGAGTTCTAATCGAACGCGATGCGCACAAAGGGAGGCGAAGCATTGTTACCTGTTGAATCCAGTCAACTTCAACTCATTGATAAAGTTGTCCACATCAGCCGCGTCGCTAAAGTGGTCAAGGGTGGTAGGAGATTCTCCTTCAGTGCGATCGTTGTCGTGGGTGATGGGAACGGCCGGGTGGGCTTCAGCCTGGGTAAGGCCAATGAAGTCCCGGAGGCGATCCGCAAGGGTCTTGAGTCCGCCAAGCGAAGCATGTTTGACGTCCCGCTGGTTGAAGGGACCATCCCTCATGAATCTCTCGGGCGGTTCGGAGCCTCTTCCGTTGTGCTCAAACCGGCCTCACCGGGTACCGGAGTCATTGCCGGCGGTGCGGTTCGGGCTGTGATGGAAGCCGCGGGAATCAACGACATTCTAACGAAGTGCATCGGGTCCAGAAATCCGCACAACGTCGTGAAAGCAACCCTGCAGGGCCTGAAATCGCTCCGGAGTAAAGAGGCTGTAGCGAAAGTGCGCGGCCGGGAGATTTGACCCGGCAGGCAGGGGTATCGCTGTTGAGATCAATTCCGTAACGGGTCTTCAAATTGTCGGGACCCCGGAACCAAGGGAATACACATGTCCAAACCCATCCAAGTCCGATTGGTCAGAAGCCCCATCGGTAGACCTGAAAAACACAGAAGAATCCTGCAGGCACTCGGTCTCACCCGTTTGAACAAGTCTGTGGATCTTTACAGCACCCCGCAGGTCATCGGTGCCATACGGAAAGTCATCCACCTTGTTGAAGTCACCGAACGCTGATTCATTTGCTTGATAACTAAGACGGGACGGAATTGAGAAATGAGACTCCACGACCTAGCTCCGGCTCCCGGAGCCAAAACGACGAGAAAGCGTGTGGGGCGCGGCTGCGGATCCGGCTGGGGCAAGACAGCAGCCAAGGGAACCAAGGGACAGAAGTCCCGGTCCGGCGGAGGTACGCCACCGTGGTTTGAGGGCGGCCAGATGCCGCTCCAGCGCCGCATACCCAAACGCGGTTTCACCAACATATTCAGAGTTGAGTATGCCATCGTCAATCTTGGTGCGCTTCAAAAGTTCCCCGCAGGCTCTGAGGTTGGCCCCGACCAGCTCAGGGAGGCTGGGCTTCTCAGGAAACGTTACTCCATGGTCAAATTGCTTGCCGACGGAGACCTGGCCCATCCTCTCGTGGTACGTACCCACAAAGCCAGCCGGGCTGCGGTGCAGAAGCTCGAAGCCCTGGGAGGCCGTGTCGAGATCATCACAGAGACCAAAAGGACTTAGCCCGTGCTGACAGGCTTTCAAAATATCGGTCGAATCCCTGAGCTCAAAAAGCGCATCATTCAGACGCTGGTGCTGCTGGCCGTCTATCGCGTCGGCACCCATATTCCCACCCCGGGGATCAACACCGAAGCTCTTGCTGCATTCTTCAAGGCGGCTAAGGGCACACTCCTGGGCCTGTTTGACATGTTTTCCGGCGGAGCCATGAGTCAGCTCTCGGTCTTTGCACTGGGGATCATGCCGTATATCAGCGCATCGATTATCCTTCAGCTGCTCACCGTGGTCATTCCAACCCTTGAGAAACTCAGCAAGGAAGGTGAAGCCGGAAGGCGCAAGATCACCCAGTACACCAGGTATGGTACTGTTGTTCTCAGCACCATCCAGGGTTTCTTCATCTCCATAGGGCTCGAGGGAATGACCGGGCCAGGGGGCGAGCTGGTGGTTCTGAGCCCCGGCTGGTCGTTCAGGATCATCACGGTCATCACCCTGACAGCCGGCACGGCCTTTATCATGTGGCTGGGTGAGCAGATCACCGAGCGCGGGATTGGCAACGGCATTTCGTTGATCATTTTCGCGGGGATTGTCGCGGGGATCCCCAATGCCGTACAAAACACGATCCGGCTTGTGAACTCCGGTGAGATGAGCCTCTTCGTGATGCTGTTCATCCTGGTCATGATGATCGTTGTAGTGGGTTTCATCATCTTCATGGAGCGCGGCCAACGGCGCATCATGGTGCAATACGCAAAGAGAGTGGTGGGCCGCAGGGTTTACGGAGGACAGAACACCCATATTCCTCTCAAGATCAATACTTCCGGCGTCATTCCGCCGATTTTTGCCTCCTCGATCATCATGTTTCCCGCAACGGTTGCGAACTTCGTCCCTGGGGCGTGGATGCAGGCCGTCGCAGACGCCCTCCATCCTGGTGCCTGGCTCTACTCGGTTCTGTACGTGGCGTTCATTATCTTTTTTTGCTACTTCTACACGGCCATCGTGTTCAATCCCGTGGATGTCGCGGACAACATGAAGAAATACGGGGGATTCATTCCGGGAATACGTCCCGGGAGACCCACCGCGGAGTATATCGACAAGGTGCTCAGCCGCATCACCCTGGGTGGTGCGATTTATGTTTCAGCGGTTTGCGTCCTGCCCTCCATCATGATTCAGCAGTTCAACGTGCCGTTCTATTTTGGAGGCACAGCATTGCTGATCGTCGTCGGCGTTGCCATGGACACGCTGGGGCAGATCGAGGCACATATGCTGTCGCGGCATTATGAGGGCTTTCTCAAGAAGGGGCGTGTTCGTGGGCGTCGATAGGCTCCCTGCCATTTCCTTTCTTCAATCCGAGCTCACTGGAGGATGATATTCCCTATTCCAGTTTTGGATGATTGCGTGTATTATAATTTTTTGCGGTTTGGACGCCATGAATCATGCGGAACGAGAGGGAGTGATCAGAGAACTGAAGACTTAAAAAGGAGAGGCTGATGAACATCATCTTGTTAGGTCCCCCGGGTGCTGGCAAAGGAACGCAGGCGAAACGGCTCATCGACAAATACGGAATTCCCCAGATTTCCACGGGCGACATGCTTCGCGCCGCTCTCAAGGAGGGAACCCCTCTGGGCCTGGAAGCCAAGAAATTCATGGACCAGGGTACCCTTGTGCCAGACTCAGTGGTCATCGGCCTTGTAAAGGAACGTATTCAGAAGCCCGACTGCGCCAAAGGATACATGTTGGATGGTTTTCCCAGAAATGTGAGCCAGGCTGAAGCCCTCGACAACATGTTGGCCGAGCTCAAGCAGAAGATCGACCATGTCGTGTCTATCGAGGTTCCCAGCAGCGAGCTGCTGGTTCGACTGACGGGGCGCCGCACTTGCCGCGCCTGTGGTGCTGGCTTTCACGTGAAGTTTGACCCACCCAAAAAGGACGGCGTTTGCGACAAGTGCAGCGGGGAGCTTTACCAGCGGGATGATGATAATGAAGCCACGGTTTCGTCTCGGCTTCAGGTTTACGAGGGACAGACCAAGCCGCTTATCGATTATTATGAGAAACAGGCCAAGATACGCAAGATCGATGGCGTGGGCGATATGAACCAGATTTTCGGCAATATCGTCAAGGTCTTGGGATAGAGGGAATTCTGTTGATCGTATTGAGATCTCAGCGAGAAATCGAGAAGATTCGGAAGGCATGTCTCATCGTGGCTGAGATTCTCGCATACCTCGAGGAGCGCATTCAACCTGGAGTTTCCACCTGGGATCTGGATGCGCTCAGTGAGGAGCTGGCGCTCAAGCGCTCTGCAAAGCCCGCATTCAAGGGATACCACGGATATCCGTTCTCCCTTTGTGCTTCGGTCAATTTCGAGGTGGTACACGGTATGCCATCCAAGAAGAGCATCCTCAAGGCAGGCGACATCATCAGCCTGGATTTCGGGGTGCTGATCGACGGCTATTTCGGGGATGCGGCGGTGACTGTTCCAGTGGGTGAAATCAGTCCCGAGGCAAAGAAGCTGTGCAAGGTTGCCGAGGAATCCCTTTATCGGGGCATAGCCAAGGCTGCAATTGGGAATCGGCTTTCCGACATTTCGCACGCGATCCAGACCCACGTCGAGTCTCATGGGTTTTCGGTCGTCCGCGAATTTGTAGGACATGGTATTGGCCAAGCATTGCATGAACCCCCCCAGATCCCCAATTACGGGCCTCCGGGAAAGGGTGTGAAATTGAAGGCGGGGATGGTTTTCGCCATTGAGCCCATGATCAATCTGGGCAGGGCTGAGGTTGAAGTCCTCGAAGATCGCTGGACGGCAGTGACGGTTGACCGGCGTTTATCAGCGCACTTCGAACATACGGTTGCTGTAACCCAGAACGGGCCTGATATTCTTTCAATGGCTCACTAGGCGCGCCATAGTACTAGAGATGTCTGCAGCCTCTGCGAGATTGCCTGGACCCCAGTGACAGAAGCGCCAACAGCAGGAACTTGAGGAGTCAATTTACAGCATGGCCAAAGAGGATGTCATCGAGGTGGAGGGCACCGTTGTGGAGACGCTACCCAACGCCATGTTTCGCGTTGAGTTGCCAAACGGTCATCGGATACTCGCGCATATTTCCGGCAAGATGCGTATGCACTTCATCCGAATTTTGCCCGGAGATAAGGTGACGGTTGAGCTCTCGCCTTACGATTTGACCCGTGGCCGCATCACTTACAGATCCAAGGCTTGATGCCGGTCCGCTGGCGGGTAACGGAAAGGTCTGATTGAAATGAAAGTGCGAGCATCAGTGAAACGAATCTGTCGCAAGTGCAAGGTCATTCGCCGCCATGGCATCGTCCGTGTGATCTGCGAAAACCCCAGGCACAAGCAAAGACAAGGTTGACGGGAGGAGCGGAGATTGGCACGCATTGCAGGTATCGACCTACCCAAGAATAAGCGCATCGAGATTGCTCTGACGTATATCTACGGTATCGGGCGCACCACATCTCGAAAGATTCTCGATCAGGCCGGCATCAGTTGGAACACGAAATCCGATGATCTGACAGATGCAGAGGTGAACACCATCCGACAGGTCATCGACTCCCAGTACAAGGTCGAAGGTGATCTCCGGACCGAGGTATCCATGAACATCAAACGCCTCATGGACCTCGGATGCTACCGTGGATTGAGGCATCGACGCGGCCTGCCCGTTCGTGGACAGAGAACTCATACCAACGCTCGCACCCGTAAAGGACCCCGCCGGTCTGTCATGGGTAAACGTAAGAAATAGCTCGGAGGAATCATGGCCAGGGACAAGACCTCTTCGCGCAAGAAGAAGGAACGCAAGAACATACTCAACGGCATTGCCCACATTCGATCCACGTTCAACAACACCATTGTCACGATCACCGACACCAGCGGCAATGCCATATCCTGGTCAAGCGCCGGGAGCCAGGGATTCAAAGGTTCGAGGAAAAGCACTCCCTTCGCTGCTCAGATCGCCGCCGAAACTGCCGGCAAGAAGGCCATGGAACATGGGGTGCAGAATCTCGAGGTGTACGTCAAGGGTCCCGGCTCCGGGAGGGAAGCTGCGCTTCGCTCACTTCAGGCTGCAGGCTTCAACATCACGGCCATTAAGGACATCACCCCCATTCCTCACAATGGATGTCGCCCCCCCAAGCGGCGTCGCGTGTAGAATTGCACTTGAACGGAGAATCATTCACTGGCGGTTTCCAGGACGCCCCCCCATCCACAGGAGGTACACAACTTGGCTCGGTACACGGGTTTCAATTGCAGGATTTGCCGGCGCGAGACCATGAAGCTTTACCTGAAAGGCGACCGTTGTTATTCGGACAAATGTGCTGTGGAGCGCAGGAATTATCCGCCTGGTCAGCACGGTCAGTCCCGAGGCAAGTTCTCCAACTACGGACTTCAGTTGCGCGAGAAGCAGAAGATCAGGAGAATGTATGGCCTGATCGAAAAGCAGTTCAAGAACTATTTCAAGATCGCTGACCGTCAGAAGGGTGTGACGGGTACGAATTTTCTGATCCTCCTTGAGCGCCGCCTGGACAACACGGTTTACAGGCTTGGGTTTGCAAGCTCCCGCGATCAGGCGCGGCAGTTGGTTCGACACAGCCACTTTCTGGTCAACGGCCGTCAGGTCAATATCCCGTCTTACCTTCTTCGACCTGGTGACTCCGTGAGTGTTGTCGAGGGCAGCCGTCAACTTGTCGTCATCAACGATGCTCTTGAGGCGATGCCTCGCAGAGGCCTGCCACCCTGGCTTGAGCTCGACAAGGCTGCCTACCAGGGAATTTTCAAGGTTCTTCCGACGAGAGAAGAGATGAACCTGCCGGTGCAGGAGCACCTGGTCGTCGAGTTTTACTCAAAGTAAATAGAAACCCCTCTTCTCTTGGATTAAGCCGGCTAGAGCGTCAGACCGCTGAACGTCTCCTATCCGGTTTTCATTTTTTCCTCGAGATGGGAGGACGGTGTTAAGGATAGCTAGTCGCGAGGAAGCCATATGCAAAAGAACTGGCGTGAATTGATTAAACCGAAGCGTTTGGAAATTGAGGCCAAAGGCCGCCCCGATACCTACGCCAAGTTCGTGTGTGAACCTTTGGAGCGAGGATTCGGAACGACCCTCGGTAACGCCATCCGTCGAGTGCTTCTCTCCTCATTGCAGGGGTCAGCCATCACAAGCGTCAAGATCGACGGCGTTTTGCATGAGTTTTCTACCGTTCCAGGTGTTTTGGAGGACGTTACGGATATCGTCCTGAACCTGAAGGAGATCCGATTCAAGATGCACAGCGAGGGTATTCGCCAGCTCTTGATCGAAAAGACAGGGGAGGGAGCGGTCACGGCGGGAGATGTTCGCAGCGACGGTGCTGTAGACATCCTGAATCCCGATCAGCACATATGCACGCTGGCGAAGGACGCCAATCTGCGCATGGAACTCACCGTGCGTCAAGGCAAGGGTTATGTGCCTGCAGATCGCAATATGGATGAGAATCAGCCCATCGGGACGATTCCCATTGACGCCATCTTCTCACCTGTTCGCAAGGTCAGCTACGTTGTCTCACAGGCGCGTGTGGGGCAGATCACGGACTATGACAAACTCACCATGGAGGTTTGGACGGACGGAAGCATCAAACCTGAGGATGCTTTGGCCTACGCTGCGAAGATTCTCAAGGATCAGCTGACTATCTTCATCAACTTTGAGGAGGAGGCGGAGGTCTCTGAGGAAGAGACCCACATCGAGCCAGAATACAACGAGAATCTCTTTCGAAGTGTTGATGAGCTGGAATTGTCCGTAAGGTCTGCCAACTGCCTGAAAAATGCAGATATCCGGTACATTGGCGAGCTAGTCCAGAAGAGTGAAGCCGAGATGCTGAAAACCAAGAATTTCGGACGAAAATCTCTCAATGAAATTAAGGAAATTCTGACGGAGATGGGGTTGTCGCTCGGAATGAAGCTCGACAGCTTCCCCGGTCGTGATGAAATCGAGCAGCGAAGAAAGGAACAGGAATAGCCATGCGTCACAAAGTTGCTGGTCGGAAGCTGAATCGTACAACGAGCCACCGGTTGGCGATGTTCCGCAACATGGTTACCTCGCTATTGGATCACGAGCGGATTTATACGACTCTTCCAAAGGCGAAAGAACTCCGCCGTTGGGCTGACCAGATGGTCACACTGGGAAAGCGCGGGGATTTGCACGCACGCAGGCAGGCACTGGCGGTGATACGGGAGAAGTCAGTGGTGCACAAAGTATTCACTGACCTGGCAACTCGTTATCAGGCGCGACCTGGCGGATACACGCGGATTGTCAAAGTCGGCTTCAGAAGGGGTGACGCTGCTCCAATGTGCATAATCGAGCTTGTTAAGGAAAGCTAGTAGGCTGACCGAGAATACGGAGTGCTTCAACCAGCCCAAGAGCGGGCGGGGATAAACCCCGCCCCTGCGCTGGCATTACGAGATAGTCTTGATAGGGGCGGGGTTTATCCGCGCCCGACACGGCCATTCTCGGACAGCCTCCTGGGAACGCCCGAGCCCACTGATTCTCGAGGTGGAGTTGCTCCCGGACGCGATGGGCTGAGGATTCGCCTTCACCGCAGTGACTAGCCTTCGCGGTGGTGCTGATCATAGGGTTCGTTGGTGTTCCCGGGGCTTGAAGCTGTTTCAGGCCCTCTCCTTGCCGTCCTGAAACCGGAGGATCATGAGGGGAGGGCCGTTGCACGTGCAATCGCAGGTATCCTCAAAGACCTAACCTGGTGGTTGCTCCTCATCTTTCTGGTAGTTGAGATTACATTCCCTACAGGTGAAGCCGCTCCACATTCCCTTGGCAGCCTTATCCAGGCAACCATCGTAATAACTGCATGCGAAATTCCGAACGCCTTTGCCCTCTTTGCAAATGGTGGGATTGGGCAGTTCTTTGCCTGTTTTGTCAACTTGAGCGGTTTGCGCACGTGCCACTCTTTCTCTTGGCATGGTCATCCACTCCCTAAGCTAAACCCGCAGACCTTCACGTTAAGGAAACCTATCGTTCAGGACCCGGCTCATCAGTGAAACTTTTGAATCGCGGCCTTAAGGCCAAACTGCACATATAGTCTTTCGGGGAAGACGGCTCTCTTCGTGTAGATCCTTTGTGCCGGCCCCCCGTCAGGGTCTCTGTTACGGGGCCAGCCCGAGAATCTCACCACATCCGGTCTGCCCGGGCGTCGGCAGATTCGTTTCGTCAAGGCATTCTCCTGGCGTTCATATTCAATTCCAATTTTATAAGTTAAACAATCAAGGCTCTGAAAGCAAACACATTAACAACCCTGTGACCTTTCACATCGGGACGGCCAAATCAGTGGCATCTTTGCCGGCAGGATGTCGCTCTCATTCCGGTCTCTGAAAAAGCTTTGCCACCCTACCCTTCAGGGTTGAGATTCTACTTTGACTTGATGGGAGGATTCAGTGAGTCTCTACTCCCGTTCAACGGAATGGTCCCATTGCAGGAAACCTGGGCAGTGCCCTTCTTGCTGCGAACACCGGAGCACAATTCAAACATGATGAAACCGTCCTTCCGATTCATGGGTTCCGTCGTGATGACAACGGCCTCTCTGTCCTTTATTGCAGCGACTTTGGGCATGGCACAACGGTTGGAGCCTTTCTTCACCTGGTATTACCTGTTCAGTTGGTGGAGTTACATCTTCTTTCTGGAAGGGTTTCTTTATTGGAGAAGTGCGCGGTCTGCGCTCTTCGATACACCCAAAAGGTTCCTCATACAGCTGCCATTGTCGGTGACAATCTGGCTGTTTTTTGAGCTATTCAATTTCCGTCTTCAGAATTGGCACTATATTCATGTGCCGTCCAATCTTTTGGTCAGGTGGTTCGGATATGTCATCTCGTTCGCCACTGTCCTTCCAGGTCTCAATGCGACAGCCGGTCTCGTTCGAGAACTGAAGATCTTTCCTTCGGATCAGCAGTGGACTTCTTTTGCTGTCCGTACTGCGACCAGGCGTCTTTCTTTGGGACTCGGTCTGCTGTTACTGGCTCTGCCCGTCATCTGGCCTTTGTTCTTCTTTCCACTGGTCTGGCTCGGATTCATCATGCTGCTCTGGTCGTTTGACTGGTGTGCTGACCCCAATGGCCTATGCAAAGATTTAAGGTCTGGAAGGCCTCACAAGCTCTTCGAGCTGCTTCTTGCGGGCATGATCTGTGGCTTCTTATGGGAATTCTGGAACTACTGGGCGGGAGCCAAATGGGTTTACACTGTTCCATATGTCGGATGGCTGAAGGTCTTTGAAATGCCCCTGCTGGGGTTTCTGGGGTTTCCTCCCTTTGCCGTTGAATGCTATTTAATGTCCGGATGCGCATTCTATTTACTGGATTTGCTGGGAGCCGGCCAGAACCCGGGAAAGCGCTGGATTATCAGAGTCTTTCTCGGCTTGTGTCTCCTCGTATTCTGGGGTCTGGTCTTTTCCGGTATCGACCGCTATACAGTCGTTTCGTTTGGAGCATGAGACGCCAATGTCCGATCGTCTTGCCGCCATCATCAGTTTGGGATGTGCCAAGAATCAGGTAGACAGCCAGATCATGGCCTCACAACTACTCGAGATGGGTTACAGCCTGACACAAGACCAGTCGAAGGCCTTTCTCATTGTCGTCAACACCTGTGGTTTCCTCCAAGCCTCTGTGGAAGAGAGCATCGATACGATCCTTGAGATATCACAATGGAAGGATGCGGGCTGCTGCAGCCGACTGGTCGTTGCTGGATGCATGGTTCAGCGCTACGGCCGCAAACTGGCGGCGTCGCTTCCCGAGGTGGACCTTTTTCTGGGGACATCCCACTTTCACCGGTTGAAGGAGCTGCTCACCGCCGAAGAAACGACTCCGGGCTTTCCGACCGTGTATCTTTCGAGACCCCGAGAGCTGGTGCTTCAGTCCGGTTCCTCCCGAGTTTCTGACGAGAACCCTGCCTCTGTTTACTTGAGGGTGGCTGACGGCTGCAACAATCGCTGCGCCTTCTGCATGATACCTCGACTGCGCGGACCGCTTCGCAGCCGACCTGTTCAAGCCGT
This sequence comes from uncultured Syntrophobacteraceae bacterium, assembly GCA_964557955.1. Classification (GTDB taxonomy): domain Bacteria; phylum Desulfobacterota; class Syntrophobacteria; order Syntrophobacterales; family Syntrophobacteraceae; genus JALOOX01. The sequence continues at coordinate 144,857 of CAZLCS010000001.1, read as the reverse complement.
CATCGAGGAAGCCGGGTTGCTTGCCTGGGCCGGTGCCGTGGAGATCAATCTCATTGCCCAGGACATCACGGCTTTTGGATCTGAAACAGGGGACCGAGCACGACTGATCGCTTTGCTGGAAGGGCTGGAGCACATAGAAAACATCCAATGGATCAGACTTCTCTATGCCTATCCCGATGGAATCACGGACGCGCTCCTGAGGTTCATGAGGAACTCTGCAAAGGTGCTTCCTTATCTAGACATCCCACTGCAGCATTGTGTGCCGCATATCCTCCGAGCCATGCGCGGAAAGTCGCCGGCCCTGGATGTCGAGGTACTCCTGGATCGGATCCGCTCCTACCTCCCTGATATGACTATCCGCACCACACTGATGGTGGGATTTCCCGGTGAGACGGAAAGCGACTTCGATAAGTTGCTGGCCTTTGTGCAGCGGACTCAATTCGACCACCTCGGAGTCTTCGCCTTCTCCGCCGAGCCCGGCACAGCAGCGGCAAGACTGCCTGGTCAAGTCCCACATGCCGAGAAAGAGTCCAGACGGAACCGGCTCCTCTCGACACAACGGGAAATTTCCAGGCGGCTGCTGAGCCGAAAGGTGGGGGAGACGCTGCCGGTGCTCATAGAAGGACCTCATTCGGAGACAGACCTCCTGGTCACGGGACGACTCAAGAGTCAGGCTCCGGAGGTCGATGGAGCTGTCTGGATCACCTCGGGCAATACACAGACGGGAGAGATCGTCCCGGCCAGGATTGTCAAGAGCCACATTTACGACCTGGAGGCCGAGATTCTGTCTGAGGAGGACAATGTCGACGAGATAAAGCCTGCACACTGTTCTGCGAGCAAAACGCTTTGACATGTGAGACTTTTTTCGATATGAAGCGTTTGATTTGAAGGGAACGCCCAATACCTTTTTTTTTCTTCGTTTTATGACAGATAACAGAACTGGAAATCGAGAATCCATGGAGCAGGCAGGCACATTCGCGTTGAACTCAGGTGTTATGCCGCGCCCTGTGACCAGCGAGCCTGATGCCATCAAAGAGCGCATTTTCAGTCAGATTCGATCCGACCTCGAGAGGATCGAGGCCGAGATCGAGCGGCAGCTCACAACAAAGATCCCGCTCATCTCCCTGGTGGGACGGTATATCATGGGCAGTGGCGGAAAGAGGCTGCGGCCTCTCCTGATGATCCTGGCCGCACGTCTTTGCGGCTACAGGGGCAAGCGGGATGCCGCGCTTTCAGTGGTGTTTGAATTTGTTCATGCCGCAACACTCCTCCACGACGACGTTGTCGATCACGCAGAGGTACGCCGCAGCAAACCTGCCGCAAATACGATTTGGGGAAATCCTGCCGTCGTTTTGATTGGAGACTTCCTCTATTCCAAAGCCATCCTGATGGCGGTGGGTCATGACAAGCTGCGCATTCTGGAAGTCCTCACCGACGCCACAACCAAGATGGCTGAAGGAGAAGTACTTCAACTGATCAACTCTGACAATCTTGAGATTGACGAACAGGAATACTTGGAAGTTGTGACTCGCAAGACGGCGGTCCTCATCAGCGCAGCATGCCAGATCGGCGGACTGTTTGCCTCGGGCCCACCCATTCAGGTGCAGGCGCTGAGAGACTATGGGCATCATCTCGGGATCGCTTTCCAGCTCATTGATGACACTCTCGACTACACCGGAGATCTTGAGGAATTGGGAAAACCGGTGGGCAATGACATTCAAGAGGGCAAGGTCACTCTTCCCCTCATTTATGCGCTGCAAAACGGAGATCCGGCATCGACAGCACGACTGCGGAGCATCTTCAGTTCGGATGAGATTCCGCGCGAGGACTTCCTTGAGGCCAGGGATCACGTGATTCGGGCGGGGGGCATCGATTACACCCAACGGCTTGCCAAGGATCACGTGAACGAAGCCAAGGAAGCTCTGGGTGCTTTCCCGCCGCATCCCACCCGCGACCTCATGCTGGATATTGCGGATTACGTTCTGTTCAGAAGGACTTGAATCACCCGGTCAGGCTTTCCTCCTTCAATCCCCGGTACCGAGATCCTCTCCAGATGGTCTTTTTTTGCTGTACGAGTTTGTAACAGAGCTTGTTGCACGAACCACGGCAGGGACATGAAGCCAGTGACTCCACCTTGTTTCAGCGGGTTGTTCGTGTTAATTAGGACCCACTTTCGCCAAGGGATTTTAAGCTTTTGGGCTGAGCACAGGGATTCTGAGGCGGAGGGCGCCAGCTCGCCGACTCGAAAGTTATGGCTGCATGGAAGATCCAGAAATCGGTTCAGTTCAAAAACGCTTTTACCCCCTCTTTCTCTCTCTGAGTGGCCGCCGATGTCTGGTTGTTGGCGGGGGGTCTGTCGGAGAGCGGAAAGTAAGGCGTTTGTTGGTATACGGAGCTAGGGTCTTTATCTTGGCCGAACAATTGACCCCTTGGCTTCAGGAGCAGGTACAGAGAAAACAGGTCACACTGCTCGACGGGAGATATCGTCCGGAGATTCTCGGTGACATGGTTCTCGTGTTTGCCGCGACCAATGACAGGATTCTGAACCGGCAGATTGCGGCAGATGCACGAGAACGCGGAACGTTGTGCAACATGGCCACTGATCCGGAATTGGGAGATCTCATTTTGCCATCGATCTATGAGCGGGGACCGCTGTGCATCGCGTTCAGCACCGGTGGGCTGTCTCCCGGCGTGGCCAGGGTGATTCGAGAGCAGTTTGACAAAGATTTCGGTCCAGAGTGGATTGCAGCCCTCGACCTGCTCGGGCGGCTTCGGATGGCGATCAAGAAGCTGGGGCTTCCAGAGTCGGAAAACCGACAGATTTTTAAAGAACTGGCAGCTCTCTCCATTCAGGAGCTCATTGCGTCACGGAACGAGGAGGCAATGATCCAAGCCGTCGCCGCTGTGTGCAGACCTCACCTGGATACGGAACAGATACGAGATCTGTGGGAAGATTCATGGAAGCAGCTCTCCTGATCACCACAACCCTCTGCTATGTGTGCGGAACTGTGGGCTATCTGATCTATCTCTTCAAAGAGAAGGATCCCATTCATCGGACCGCATGGGCCTTTCTCTTTTTTGGTGTATTGTTGCACACCACCGCCATCGTGGCTCGCTCCTTCCAGGTAGGCCATTTGGCGGTGTCGGACAGCGCCGAAGCCCTCTCTTTCTTTGCCCTTATCCTGGTAGCGACCTATCTTGTAGCTCAAATTCGATTTCACATCAGGATTCTGGGGTCTTTTGTGTCTCCGATCGCCGTGCTCTTCATGCTCGGTTCATCACTCGTTCCCGTTCACATGGTGCCCAAGACCGGTATTATCAAGAGTGCCTGGGTGGCACTTCATGTGACCCTGCTCTTTTCAGCCAATGCCCTCTTCGCTCTCGCCTTCAGCGCAGGCATCATGTACCTCATGCAAGAGCGTCATATAAAGAGGAAGAGTTTCGGGCGCCTCTATTTGCGACTTCCTTCCCTGGAAAGACTGGACAGGATCAACTATGTTTGTATCGTGATTGGATTTCCTCTCATGACTCTCGGCCTGATGTCCGGCTTCGCTTACGCCGGGGCAGTCTGGCCCTCCCTTTGGAACTGGGACCCCAAGGAGATTTTCGCTCTGGTCACCTGGATCATTTACGCAGTTCTTCTGCACGAACGTCTGGCCGTAGGATGGAGAGGGCGTCGCGCTGCATGGCTCGCCATTTTTGGGTTCAGTGCTGTTTTGGTGACATTCCTGGGTGTCAATCTGTTCATGACAGGACACCATGCGGCTTTTGTAAGGTGATACGAATCCATGGGTCACATTGCCCTTCTTGGCATGAATCACAAATCCGCTCCCGTGGAAATACGGGAGCGACTGGCCATCGCCTGTCGCGGCGAGGCCCACCCATTGCAGGCGCTTCCTCGGCTTGGATGTGTGGATGAGCTCTTTTCGCTATCGACGTGCAATCGGGTCGAATTGGTGTTCACCTGTAACGCCATCAATCCGGCGGTCCATGAAGTCAAATCGATCCTGTTGGCCCATTTGGGACACCCTGTGACTTCTCAATTGGATGAATATTTCTATATCTACCAGGATGTTGCCGCCGTTGAGCATCTGTTTCGTGTCGCCTCAAGCCTTGATTCCATGGTGGTGGGGGAGCCGCAGATCCTTGGCCAGATCAAGGCAGCATATCGTGAAGCTACTGAGTACAACACGGTCGGGGTTATCCTGAACCGGCTGCTGCATAAATCCTTTTCAGTGGCCAAGCGAGTCCGATCCGAGACGCGCATTGGCTCCCTTGCTGTCTCTATAAGCTACGCCGCTGTCGAGCTGGCCCGCAAGATTTTCGGTGAGCTGCAGGATAAGAGAGTGCTCTTGATCGGAGCAGGTGAAATGGCGGAGCTCGCGGCAGAGCATCTTCGGGCTCAAGGCGTTCGTCAGATGTTCGTTGCCAACCGCACTCTGGAGAGAGCCGTCGAGCTGGCCAAGCAGTTCAAGGCCGAGACCATTCCATTCGCTCATATATTCGATTCGCTGAAGAGTGTTGACATTGTGCTGACTTCTACCGGATCGACGGAGCCCATTCTGACGTACAAGGATATCAAGTCCCGCATGCGTGAGCGGCGGAATCGACCGTTGTTCTTTATCGATATCGCCGTCCCCAGAGATATTGAAGCGAGGGTGAACGAAATCGACAATGTTTATCTCTACGACATCGATGATCTGAAGGGGATTGTTGAACTGAACAGGGAGGAACGTCAGCGGGAAGCGGAACGAGCCCATCACATCATCGCCGAAGAGGCTGTCAAGTTTTACAGGTGGCTGGAAACCCTGGATGTTGTTCCAACCATCGTGGCTCTCCGGAGGAAGGCAGAATCGATTCGCCAGAACGAATTGAACAAGACACTTTCGCACCTGCCCCACTTCACGGAAAGGGATAAGCAGGCTATTGTTCTGCTCACGGAGTCCATCGTCAAGAAGCTGCTTCACGACCCGATCGTCTTCCTCAAGAAGAAGTCGGATCGAAACTCCAAACAGCAGTTCATGGACTTCGCTCAGCAGCTCTTCGATCTGGTGGAGGGACCGGAGTTGAATGCATCACCCCTCCAGGGTGAAGTGGAAACCTACCCGGTGGACTTGGAGACCGCCAAAGTCAGCGAGAAGTGAGCAAGGTGATTCCATGGCCGATATCATTGAGTTTGGGAAAAAAGCTCAGGATTTGAAATCCGTTCGCAATGCCGACGAAAGAGCGAGGAAAATTGAGACTCTCCGCAGGATGATCCAATGCCAGAGATGTGCAATGAAGTGCGCCAAGTGCGGAACTCAGCTTGACAGGGAAGCGCAGGAACCCGCAAAATATGTTGTTCCGTATCGTTTTTGCCTGAACTGCCAGGAGGAATACGAGGAGTATCGGGAGAGAACCGAGAAACGGAATGCCTCTCCCAGGTATTATTGGCACAACGAGCTTTGGATGAACACCTGGAGGAGCTGGCTGGAACATCAGAAACTCCTGGACGATTATCGCCTTTCAAAGGAGTTTCTGCAGCTCCTGCGCGAGGTGGAAGAGCTTACCCAATGAATCCCTTTCGCAGCACTAAAGGAGCATCTGCATGATCGGTGGAATTGGAATGCCTGAACTGGTCGTTATCCTCGTCATCGTTCTCGTCATCTTTGGAGCGGGAAAACTGCCCGAGATCGGCGCGGGGCTCGGTAAGGGAATCAAGAACTTCAAGAAGGCGACCCAGGACCCCCTCGACTTGTCCGATGACAAACCCGAACAGATTGATACCAAAACCGAATCCAAGGAAAAGACAAACTGAGGAATTCACGTGCTTGAGGGCCTCGAGCAGAAGCAGCGAGGCCCTGTGAGGAACATCAGAAGGGTATGTCATCATCCGGCCCGCCGGGGTCCGGAGGCAGGTAATCAGGAAGCGGCGAGCCTTCTGGGGCCTGTCGGTCGGGCCTCGCGTAGTCAGCCTGGTTGCTTTGGGTCTGCCCACCGGATTCCCCCGGCCCACCGAGGAACTGGACATCCCAGGCCACCACTTCGGTAGTATAATGCTTGACTCCCTGTGCATCTTCCCATTGATTAGTGCGCAGCTTCCCTTCCACATACACAAGCCGACCTTTGCTGAGGAAGGTACCGCATTGTTCGGCGCGTTTCCCGAAGACCACGACGCGATGCCATTCAGTGCGCTCCTCCCAGGCACCTTCCGCAGTCTTCAAAGGCTCTGATGTTGCGAGGCTGAACTTAGTAACCGGCGCTCCACTCGCTGAGTAACGGACCTCGGGATCTCTCCCCAACCTCCCTACCAGAATGACTTTATTAACCCCTCTAGCCATAGCACACATTCTCCCGAGCAGGTTGACGATCAAAAAATCAGGAAATACATCCCCTATAACATACCCCTGAAATGGTTTGTTGAAATGGTTAGTTGACTCAAAGCAAGAAACAGTTTAAATTTTTTGGCTGTTCAACTACAACATATTGTTTTCATGAGAAATATTCTGAGGTGGACGCCCAAAATGCCGTCTCCAGAATAAGGACTGACGATGCCCATGAAGCGCCATCTATTTTCATAATACCGCCCGGGCCCCAAAAAAGGAATCGGAATGAGGGCTGTGAGATCCATCTTTTTTTACTTGGTGCTTTTCATCTTCACCATCTACTGTGGGGTGTGCGCTTTCATCGTCTTCCAGCTCACGGGATCGGCTGAGAAAGCCCATACGGTTGCAAGGCTATGGGCCAGGGTGAATCTCTGGGTTGCGGGTACCCGTGTTCATGTCACGGGAGCCGACCGAATCCGTCGCGGACAGCCCTACATTTATGCAGCGAATCACCAGAGCTGGTTCGACATCTTCGCCCTGCTTGCCGCCATGCCCTATCCTTTTCGCTGGCTGGCCAAGGAGGAGCTTTTCAGGATTCCGGTTCTGGGGTTTGCCATGGAAGCATGCGGAGCCATTCCCATTGATCGCAGGGATCGCCACAAGGCTTTTGCCAGCATCAACCAGGCGGCCGAGCGTGCTCGATCGGGCGCATCGATTTTCATTTTCCCCGAAGGAACGCGAAGCCAGGACGGCGTGCTTCAGGAATTCAAGACGGGAGGGTTCATCCTGGCGGTGAAATCCCAGCAACCCATCGTTCCGGTGAGCATCAGCGGCTCCCACAAGGTATTGCCCAAGCGGGGAGAGTGGATGATCCGTCCGGGGGAGATCTTCATGAGGATTTCTGACCCCATACCCACTGCGGGTCTTACCACGAGAGATCGTGACCGGCTCATCCGATGGGTGCGGGGGAGTCTGAGGAGGCATCTCCCCGAGAGTGAAGGGGGAATCGTACCCAATTCCCGGATGCGCTATCATTCACTCTGATCCGCTCCAGCTTGTCCATCCAGAAGGATGTGCACCATGAAAACGGACAGTCGGTCGACATTGAAGTTCATTCCCCTGGGGGGGCTTGGCGAGATCGGCCTCAACATGATGGTTGTCGAGCTTGATGAGGATATTGTGCTCATCGACGCCGGACTGATGTTCCCTGAAGACGACATGCTCGGCATCGACATCGTTATTCCTGACTTCGTTTATCTGCAGAGAAACAGGGAGCGCGTGCGCGCACTGATCGTGACTCATGGGCACGAGGATCATATCGGAGCCATTCCGTTTTTGCTTCGTGAACTGACCCCCCCCATCTATGCGACCCCTTTGACGGCGGCCCTGATTCGGGAGAAGCTTCGGGAACACGCCCTGCTTGATCGCTCCGTGATCCACGAAATCCTGCCGAGAGAGGCCTTCAGCATCGGCGTTTTCGACATTGAATTCATCCAGGTCTGCCACAGCATCCCGGATTGCGTGGGCCTTGCCATTCGCACTCCTGTCGGTGTGGTGATCCATTCGGGAGACTTCAAGATCGACCACACCCCTGTGGATGAACGGCGATTCGACATGGCCCGGTTCGGCACTTACGGTGAGGAAGGTGTCCTGGCCCTCTTCTCCGACTCGACCAACGTCGAAAGGGTCGGCTACACCCTCTCCGAAAAGGATGTGGGGGCCACGCTTCGCGAGATCTTCGAAGGATGCTCAGGGAGGATCATTGTTGCCGTTTTCGCCAGCAACCTGCATCGCATTCAGCAGGTCATCCATCTGGCTCGGGAGTTTGGCAGGAGGGTGCTCCTCAACGGCAAGTCGATGCTGACCAACGTTCGCATCGCCAGGGAGCTGAATTACCTGGATTTTCCTGCTGAGGAGGAGATTTCGCTGCCCGAGCTTCCGCGTCTGAATGACAGCCAGGTGGTGATGCTCACCACGGGAAGCCAGGGCGAGCCCATGAGCGCCCTGAGTCGCATGGCCTTCAACGACCACAAGAAGCTCAAGGTCAAGCCTGGCGACACCATCATATTGTCCTCCAAGTTCATTCCTGGAAACGAGCGAACCATTCAGAAGATCATCAATCATCTTTACCGCCAGGGGGCGGAAGTCATCTACGAACAGGTGCGTGACATCCATGTTTCGGGGCATGCGTATCGCGAAGAGCTCAAGGCCATGATCAATGTCGTCCGGCCGCGCTTCTTCATCCCCGTTCATGGAGAATTCAGGCATCTGGTGAAGCATCGTCAATTGGCCACGGTCATGGGCATCCCCCCGGAAAACTGCCTGCTGGTCGAGAATGGGGACATCCTGTCGCTGTCCCCGGATGCCGCCTTCATCGAAGGTCGAACCGAGACGGGCCGGGTGTTCGTGGACGGTAAAGGTGTTGGTGATGTGGGTGGACTCGTTCTGCGTGACCGAAGACACCTGTCGGAGGATGGTCTGGTCATCGCATCCGTGGTTATAGACCAGGATACCAAGGAGATCCTGAGCGGACCCGATATCCTGAGCCGTGGCTTCATCCATGAGGAAACGCAGCCCGAAATCCTGGACACCGCCAAGTGTGTGATTCTGGAAATCTTTGACCGGCTGCACCAGGGAGAATTTGACATGGACTGCACCGACCTGCAGAATGAGATAAGACGTGAGCTCAGGCGGTTTTTCAGCCGCATATTGGATCGGCGTCCCGTAATCCACTCCATCGTGGTGGATGTGTAGGGTGGTTGCCGATGCCTGGAATGGGAACATCTGTTGAGACTGCACGGTTCCGCACCGCATGATGGAGCGCATTCCGAAAGTCAGAGGTTTTCAGTGGATAGCAAGAAGCAAGACATCCTGGCGCTTGCCACTCTGGTCGTTACATTGCTCATCTTTTTCAGCTTGATATCTTTCCGGGCGACGGATCCTACCGTTCTCCACGATGCCGCTGGTTCCGGTGCACCCAGGAACTGGGTGGGATCATTTGGAGCCAATCTTGCCTGGGTTCTGCTGAGCGCATTGGGATTGGGAGCTTACGGTATCGCCATTGCGGGATTCTGGACAGCCTGGGTCTTCTTCCGGAACCGCTGGCCGCATCCCGGTTTCTGGAGCCATATTTGCGGATTGTGCCTGCTGATCCTGAGCCTGGTCAGTCTCACGGCTCTCCATTTCCCACATTTTCGCGTGCAGGGCTGGGATATGGGCGCAGGCGGAAGACTGGGAGTGGCCCTGGCAGGGGCCTTGGAGTCCCACCTTTACCTCATCGGAGCACATGTCTTGCTGAGCGGCCTCCTGCTCGCCGGTCTCGTGCTGGTGGCGCCCATTCCACTTCAGACCCTGATGTGCAGGGTGCTTTCGATGAGCTGGGGCTCTGTCAAATGCGCAGGAAGAGGAGCCTTCCTCCTCACCACGATCTTCAGGCGTCACAAGACCGAGGCCGACCCGGAAAGCGCCATCACAGTCAAGAGGTCCCGGAGGAAGCCCACGGAAGCCCGCGTGGAGGTGCTCCCCGCCGAGCCCCCCCCCATTGCCGGGAAGAAACGGGAGAGAAGGGCCCTGCCGGCCCCGGAGCTCAGCGCTCCACCGGAGGGGACCTACGTCCTTCCTCCTCTCGACATCTTGGACACCTACGAAGAGGACCGGATCAGACCGGATGTGAGAAAATTGGAGGAGAACGCGCGGGCCCTGGAGGAGAAGCTTGGAGATTTCGGGGTTCAGGGCAAGGTGACGGGCATTCTGCCGGGACCTGTCATCACCATGTATGAATATGCTCCGGCTCCGGGCATCAAGATCAGTCGTATTGTCGGTCTCTCCGACGACCTCGCCATGGCGCTCAAAGCGGTGAGCCTCCGTGTGGTGGCTCCGATTCCTGGAAAGGCCGCCATCGGTATTGAGTTGCCCAATCCCAGGCGCGAACTGGTCTCGATGCGTGCGGTGCTGGCTTCCGAAGTCTTCGGAAGCTCCCCTGCTCCCCTCACGCTCGCCCTGGGCCAGGACATAACTGGTCAGCCGGTCAGCGCCAACCTGGCCAAGATGCCCCACCTTCTGATAGCCGGCGCCACCGGCACGGGGAAAAGTGTCTGCATCAACAGCCTGCTGAGCAGCCTGCTCTTTCGAAACACCCCGGAGGATTTGCGGCTGCTCCTCATCGATCCCAAACGCATCGAGCTCAACACCTATGAGGGCATTCCCCATCTCATCCACCCCGTGGTGACGGACGCAAAGGTGGCCACCCGAGCCCTTCGCTGGGCCGTGGAAGAAATGGAGCTGCGCTACAGGCTTCTGGCTGACAAGGGAAGCCGGAACATCGAGGGGTATAACCGTGCACTGGGCAAAGAAAAGCCCAAGGCAGAGCAGGAGCAAACAGGCGCAGCCAAAGAGGAGGGCCTCCCCCACCACCGCCTCCCTTATATCGTGGTGGTCATTGACGAACTGGCGGACCTCATGATGGTGGCCTCGCGTGAAGTGGAGGAGTCCATCACACGGCTCGCGCAGATGGCCCGAGCCGCCGGAATCCACTTGATTCTCGCGACTCAGCGCCCTTCGGTGGATGTGCTCACGGGAATCATCAAAGCCAACATCCCAACTCGCATCTCCTTTCAAGTCTCATCCCGCATCGATTCGCGGACTATTTTGGACACCCAGGGCGCTGAGAGCCTTCTGGGAGCAGGAGACATGCTTTTCCTGCCTCCAGGAACGGCCAAGCTGCAGCGGATCCACGGTGCTTTCGTTTCGGACAATGAAGTGCAGCGACTGACCCTTTTCTGGCGCAATCAGAAGATTGGCGAGGATCCCTTGAAGGATCGCGTCAGCTTCGAAGAGAACGGCCTATCCGGAGAGACGGCGCCGGAGGAGATGGACGAACGTTACCAGGATGCCATAGACATCGTTCTGGAAACTCGCCAGGCGTCCATTTCCATGTTACAAAGAAGACTTCGCGTGGGTTACAACCGTGCCGCGCGAATGATCGAATTGATGGAGCAACAGGGTATTGTCAGCTCTTCAGACGGGGTCAAGCCGAGGGAGGTCATCGGCCGCCGACCTTGAGAAGTAAGAGGCGTCGAAGAAAGCCATGAAAAAGCCTACCATCCTTATGGTTTTGGCGATCTACGCAGTTTGCTGGGGCGCGTCTCCGGAACGATCCTTTGCAGCGGATGCCGCCGGCGCCTCGCTCAATGAGATCCTTCGCAAGACGGAAGCCCAATATCAGAAGATTCAGGCGTTTACGGCAAACTTCAGGCAGGTCACCTCGTCGGCAGCCGCCAATTCCATGGCGACGGAAGCTCATGGGAAGCTCTACTATCAGAAGCCGCGTCAAATGCACTGGGCCTACGACACACCGGAAAAACAGATTTTCATTGCCAACCAGCAACTGGCATGGCTGTATGTTCCGGCGGATAAACAGATTTCGCTCTTTGACGCCAAAACCTTCTTTGCATCGCCTCTTGCCCAAACGTTTTTCGATGGCATCATTGAGCTGCGCAAGCATTTCGAAGTCAGCCTCGACACGAATCGGTCCACCGAGGAGTTCGGTGTCCTGAAGCTTCTACCCAAAAAAGAGGACCCGAACATCAGGTCATTGAACTTGACGGTTGACCTTGCAACGTATCGCATCGCGAGTATCGAGAGCCTGGATGCCCTGGGGAACACCAACCGGATCATGCTCGAGGGTCAGACGGCGTTGCCCCAGGTGGATGCTGCGCTTTTCCAGCTTACCATCCCTCCCTCCACCGTCGTTGTCGATTCCGAGGGCCGGGAGATCCCGCCTTCCGAAGTCGACAAACTGAGGCAGAAGCTCCAATCCAGGCAGGGTATGTAATGGCAAAGAGTCTAGTAGAACAGATCGCACTGATCAAGTCGCGGAGGCGCGCGATCATACTCGCCCACAACTACCAGCCGCCCGAAATCCAGGATATCGCCGACATGACCGGTGACTCCCTGGAGCTGAGTCGTAAGGCGGCCCAGACGGACGCATCCGTCATTGTCTTCTGTGGTGTAGCTTTCATGGCCGAGACCGCGGCCATTCTGAATCCGGAGAAGACCGTCCTGCTGCCTCGCCCCGAGGCCGGCTGCCCCATGGCCGACATGATCACGCCCGAGGATGTGAAAAGGATTCGGAACGAGCACCCGGATGTGCCCATTGTAACCTACGTGAACTCCACCGCAGCTGTGAAGGCTGAGAGTGACGCGTGCTGTACTTCTGCCAACTCCATCCGCGTGGTGAGCTCATTCTCGGATGCTGCAACCGTCTACATGGCCCCTGACCGGAATCTAGCGAAATTCACGGCCCTCCACTCGAGCAAACAGATCCTTCACTGGCACGGCTACTGCCCGTTTCACCATGCCCTGCAGCCCGAGGAGGTCCTGGCTCAAAAACGGGAGCACTGCGAGGCTCTTTTTCTTGCCCACCCCGAGTGCCGGCCGGAGGTCCTGTCTCTGGCCGATCAGGTGATGAGCACTTCCGGCATGCTGCGATTCGTCAACGAGAGCGCTCACGGTTCTTTCATCATCGGCACCGAGATCGGCATTCTATACCCCATGCGGCAGGCGAATCCCGACAAGGCGTTCTATCCTGCCTCCGTGAAGATGCTCTGTCCTCATATGAAGAAGATCTCCCTGGCCGACGTCCTCCGCTCGCTGGAGACCCTGGAGCCCCGCATTTCGGTGCCTGAGGACATCCGTGTGAGGGCGCTCCGGGCAGTCGAGCGCATGCTGCAGATTCCCTGAGCGATTGACCCATGCCTCGCTCATCCAAACCCCGGATTGTTGTCACGATGGGGGATCCCTGCGGCGTTGGACCGGAGATCATCGTCAAGCTCTTTTCTTCGAGAGAGACTCGGGCTGATCAGTCGCTGCTCGTGATCGGGGAGCCCCTGGCCCTGGAGAGAGCTGCGGAGATTCTTGGATGCACGATGAGCATTCAACGGGTGTTGAATCCCAAAAGATGGGAGGATTTGGATCGGCCCGGCACGATTTCAGTGCACACCCCTCAGCCCCTCACCATCGAGGATCTGGGCTATGGCTCACCCAGTCGCGCTGCCTGCCATGCGACCATCCGCTACATCGAATGTGCCGTCTCATTGACCATGGAAGGCGCGGCAGATGCGATTTGCACCTGCCCCATCCACAAGGGTAACCTGCATCGACATGGATTTGATTTTCCCGGCCACACCGAATTCCTGTGCAAGCTCACTGCTGCGAACAAAGTGGTCATGATGCTGGCGGGCCCTCGCTTGCGCGTTTCCCTGGTGACGATTCACGAGGCTTTGGAGCGAGTCTCTCGGCTCATTACGGCAGAAAGCCTTGCGGATACGATTCGTATCACGGGGGAGTCCCTGGTGAGGGACTTCGGGCTCCATTCCCCGCGCATTGCCGTCGCGGCTCTCAATCCCCACGCTGGCGAAGGGGGCCGATTCGGGAGGGAGGAACTGGATATCATCGAGCCCACTCTCAAAGGACTGGCTTCCGCTGACTGGAAGGCCGAAGGCCCTTTCCCAGCAGACACCTTGTTCTTCAGAGCATTTCAGGGTGAATTCGATGCGGTGGTGGCGATGTATCACGACCAGGGCCTGGTTCCCATCAAACTGGTGCACTTTCACGATGCCGTCAACGTAACCCTCGGGCTGCCCATCATCAGGACTTCCGTGGACCACGGCACGGCCTATGACCTTGCCGGTACAGGTCGGGCGCACTCCGGAAGCCTGGAGGCGGCCGTCCGGATGGCATCTCAAATGGCGCGCCATCGTCTCGCATGAGATGACCCATCCCTCCCCATCCGCTCTGCCGCGGTCGGCATCGGGGAGCGAGGCTCCTCTATCCGGAGTTGTGCGCATCAGACAAGGAAATCAGCAGGCCCATGGAATGGATTCGCATTCGCGGCGCCCGCCAGCACAATCTCAAGAACATCGATCTCGACATCCCGAGAAATCGACTCGTTGTCTTCACTGGGGTCAGCGGTTCGGGGAAGTCCTCCCTTGCCTTCGACACCCTCTTCGCCGAAGGTCAGCGACGCTACCTCGAGGCCCTGTCCAGTCGGAGGCGGCAGTACATCCAGACGCTCGACAGGCCCGATGTGGACGAAATCTTCGGAATCAGTCCTGCCATTGCCATCGAGCAGAAGCGTGTGGCCCGAAATCCCCGCTCAACCGTGGGGACGCTAACGGAGGTCCATGATTTCTTGAGGGTGCTGTTCGCACGCCTGGGTACCCCCCACTGCCCCGGCTGCGGACGAGCGGTCCTGGCATACACCGTCTCCGAAGTCCTTGATGAAACGGTCAACAACTGGCCCCAGGGTTCAAGGCTTCTTGTCCTGGCTCCTTTGGAGCCCGTTCGAGAGAAGAAGATCGGATCACTGCTCGGAAAGCTGCGGAGAGACGGGTTTGCGCGCATCCGGTTTGACGAGAAGATCCTCGAGCTGGACCCTCTCCCCCATCTTCCGCGACGTCCCGACTACCGGTTTGAAGTGGTGGTGGACCGTATCGTACTGGATCCATCCAAGCAGCAGCGATTGAGGGAAGATGTCGAGCTGGCGTTCAAGTATGGGAGTGGCTTCATGACCATCGCCGATACGGAGGGCCGAGCCAGGACCTTTTCCGATTCACTGCGCTGCCCTTCCTGCAAGATCGACATGCCGGACGTCAGTCCAAGTCTTTTTTCCTTCCACCATCCCCAAGGCATGTGCCCGGTCTGCACAGGCCTGGGCTCTCTACCCGCCTCGACATCGAATCCTGTGAAAACCACTCATGGACCGACGGGTAGACCCGTGAAGAATCCCCGCAGAGCGAAGGCGCGGAATGGATCCCAAACAGGCAGTTTGGATGACCCCGACCATGGCACCCATTCGGGCTCTGGCGACCTCCACGCGGCTGAGGAAATGTCATGCACGGCCTGTCGGGGCAGTCGCCTCAATGTTGTCGCTCAGTCCGTCCGCATCGACGGACTGAATATTCACCAGGTCAGTTCCATGAGCCTCACTGAGCTGGTTCGCTGGCTCGAAGGACTCGCTTTTCCCACCCCACGAGTACCCATCGCCAGTCCGCTTGTCGCAGAGATTCAGCAGCGAACGACGGCCCTGATAAAGCTCGGGCTGGGTTATCTCTCGCTCAGCCGATCCGCAGCCACGCTATCGGGTGGGGAGGCTCAGCGTGTGCGGCTCGCCCAGCAAATCGGAGCTCAGCTCACGGGGATCATCTATGTCCTTGATGAGCCCAGCATCGGACTTCATGCGCATGATCATCAGCGTCTGATGGAGATCATCCGCTCTTTGAGAGATGCCGGCAATAGCGTGATCGTCGTCGAGCACGACCGGGACACGATCCTGGAGGCCGATCACGTGGTCGATATCGGGCCCGGAGCCGGCATCCTTGGCGGACAGGTCATCTACTCCGGACTGCCTGAGCAGCTTCTGAACTGCTCTTCTTCACTGACCGGTCAGTACCTTTCCGGCGCCAGAAGCATAGACGTTCCGAAACAGCCCGCCTCCATGTCCAACGGGCGCATTCTCATTCTGGGTGCGTCAGGTCATAACCTGAAGGACGTCACCGTTGAAATCCCGCTCCACTGTATCACGTGTGTGACAGGAGTCTCCGGTTCGGGAAAGAGCACCCTTGTCCTGGAGACCCTTTACAGGCTCCTCGCTCAGCGCCTCTACCGAGCTGCTGCACCACCCGCGCCTTGCAGAGATGTAAAAGGCCTGGAGACGATTCGCAAGGCGCTCCTCGTAGACCAGTCAGCCATCGGGAAGAATCCCCGATCCACACCGGCAACCTACACCGGCATTTTCGCGCCCATTCGACAGCTGTTCGCAAAGCTCCCGGAGGCTCGTGCACGAGGGTATAATCCGGACCGTTTTTCTTACAATGTCAGGGGGGGACGCTGCGAAACATGCAAAGGGGATGGCTGCATCAACGTCGATCTCGTCTTCCTTCCGGATGTCACCTTCCCATGCCCGGCCTGCGGTGGCACCCGTTACAGCCGCGAAACCCTCCAGATTCGGTTCAAAGGCTACTCCATCGCGGATGTGCTTTCCATGTCCGTGAATGATGCTCTGAGCCTCCTGGAGAACATCCCAGCCATCCGAAATACGCTTCAGGTGTTGCAGGAGGTCGGGCTCGGGTACCTGCTCCTCGGGCAGTCTGCACTGACGCTTTCGGGGGGCGAAAGCCAGCGGGTCAAGCTGGCTGCCGAGCTCAGCCTGCGATCCAATGAGCACACCGTCTTCATTTTGGATGAACCAACCACAGGACTGCATTTTGACGATGTGCTGAAATTGCTGCACATTTTGCACCGTCTTGCCAGGGCGGGCCACACCGTGATCCTCATCGAACATCATCTCGATGTCATCAAGTGCGCAGACTATATAATCGATCTGGGACCGGGTGGTGGACGAGAAGGAGGGAAGGTAGTCGCTGTCGGTTCTCCTGGGGAGATTGCCGCCGCAGAGCAATCCATCACGGGGCATTATCTTCGAAAGCTGCTGTTTCAGGCTTAGCTGCCCTGCGGAACATGGCTCCGACTGTCCGCTCAAGAACCAAAAGACAGGTGATAGGCGATGGCGTCCAGCTTGATGGTGAAATCCACGTTCTCTACATGGCAGCAGTCCGGAACCTGGATCTGCACAGGGGCGAAATTGAGGATTCCGTTGATGCCGCCGAGCACCAACTGATTGGCCACGCTCTGGGCGGCGCTGGCTGGAGTCGCAATGATGCCGATGTGCACCTCGCGCTCCTTGATGACTTCTTCCAGCTCCTCCACGTGATTGATCGTCAAACCGTTGGGCAGCCGCTTGCCTACCTTCTGAGGGTCCGTATCGAAGGCCGCAGTGAAAATATACCCGTGCTTGATGAAGTTTCCGTGCCTGATGAGCGCGGACCCTAGATTGCCGAGCCCGATCATGGCGAGGTTCCAGGGCCGGTTGAGCCCCAAAATCTCCTTGATCTGGTTCACAAGGTCACTGACCCGGTAACCCACGCCTCGAACTCCGAACTCCCCAAAGTAAGCCAAATCCTTCCTGATCTGTGCAGGGTTGACGCCGCACTGCTTGGCCAACCGCTCGGAAGAAATGACATCCACCTCATCTTCAAGCAATTCCTGCAAGGTTCGCATGTAAATTGACAGGCGATTGATGGTAGCCATTGGAATCTTGGCAAACTTCATAGTTCATCCTCAGGAGCGACATCGTCAACTCATCGCGGTTCCAGCGCACGCGCCGCGCTGTGCATGGTACCGATGGGCCGGCCGTACAGGCCCTATCTATGTGATATTCTTCACATTATTACTTCTAAAAATAGGTCTGGCCCCACTCGAGAGAAGTGCACTGAGCAGGGGAGGCTCACGCCCCCCTGCTCGGTTTCTAACCGTTCACTGCTTTGAGTGGACTTACTTCGCCAGACCAACAAAAGTCTGAATGGCTTTGGCGACCGGGTTGGCGTAGATCAGGATCAGAGCGACAACCAGAGCATAAATGGAGAGCGACTCGATCATGGCCAGACCGATCAGCATGGTAACGGTAACCTTACCGGAAGCATCCGGGTTGCGGGCAATACCTTCCACAGCACCCTTAACGGCAATACCCTGGCCGATACCACAACCAAAAGCGGCGATGGCGATTCCGAAGCCTGCAGCCACGGCGGAGTAAACGAAAAACCGCATTCCTTCGGCCTTGTCTCCACCCGCCTCAGCGGCAAAAGCCAGAGTGGTCAGTCCCAGTACCAGGATGGTCGTCAGCAACCCAACTTTCTTCGACATACACTTACCTCCTTGATTTAATGAATGGTTGTTTGGAAAAAAACCTCAAATATGTTTGCGGCCAGTCCCCCAACCGAAAACCGCCTGGGTTAGTGAGCATGCTCCATGGCTCCAGCGAAATACATCATGGAGAGGAGGCAGAAAATGAATGCCTGAATGAAACCCGTGAAGAGCCCGAGGAACATCATGGGCAGAGGCGCCAGGTACATACCAGCCAGGAAGAACAGGATGGCTAGCACCAACTCTTCACCGAACACGTTTCCGAAGAGACGAATGGAAAGGCTCAGCACACGAGCACCATGGCCAATGAGCTCGATGGGCATGATCAAGGGAGTCAGCCACCAGACCGGCCCCATAAAATGCTTGATATACTTGACGCCATGGAACTTGACCCCGAGTACATGAGTAAAGACGACCACGATCAGCGCACAGGCCGCCGTGGTGTTGATGTTGGCCGTGGGTGCGAAGAAGCCGGGAATCATCCCCAGGTAGTTGCTGCACAGGATGAAGAAGCCCAGGGAGGCGATAAGGGGAAAAAGAAAACGGCCATGCTCACCGGTGATCCCAATCATAAACTCCTCGATCCCCGTGAGCACCATTTCGAAAAAGTTCTGGCCACCTTCGGGAACCATTTTCAGGGTGCTCGCCGCAAGCTTGGCCAGCACGAGGAGCAACAGCATCACCAGCCATGCATAAGTGACATGGGGCTGAAGGATCATTTCAGTCAACGTGTGGGCCTGTTCGGCACCGACGATCGGCAGACCCAGCTTTTCAAACAGAAGGTTGAGAAACAGAATCGGGTGTTCCATAGGCTAACTTTCCCCCTTTTTCCTGAGCATCACGTAAAACTCCTGCCCTCCAACCACCAAAATACTCAAGACCACCACCGAGAGCCCGACCAGGAAGGGTATGGGCTCGACCCAGCGGTAGTAAATGGCAATGAACACAAGAAAGAGGGTCCCCAGAAACCTGGCATAGTAACCGAAAAATACCCCCCCTTTTTGCGGCATACGACCCGGTGTCTGAAACGCCCGCCTGAGCTGCCATTTCAAGATCTGAAAGCTCAGGGTACTGAGAATCGCCCCCAGCAACACCCCAAAACCGAACGTACCGGAGGCCAGCACCCAAGCCGCAAGCGGAAGCAAACCCATGAAAATGAGATTGTAAAGCTCAACCTGCCTCAGCAACTCGTCACTGGTGAGGTAATCCCGCAAGAACCCGCAATCCTCTAATGCTTCTTCTTTTCCTGCTCTTCCCTTTGCTGCTGGCGGATGTATCGGTAGTAATTCCGAACGCCGGCAATGACGCCCAAGACCAGGAAGACCAGTTTGAGCCAGGTAGTCCCGAAGATGGAATCCAGCCACCACCCGATGGCGAGCCCTATCAATACGGCCAAGCCCCACTGCAGCCCGATGCTCGTGCCGGTTGCGATCTGATGAAGGTAATCTCTGGTTTCACGTTTCATCGGGCCACTTCGTGTAAATGTTCACGTGCTTCCTAGCACAGTCCCATGGGTCAGTCAACGCATTTTTCCGGACCTAAATGGCCTTCATCTGCTTGACCCGCTCGAATCCATGCTTCGCAGCTTCCAGGGTCCGGTCCAGGTCATCCATGGAATGAGCAGCGCTTATGAAAAAAGCCTCAAACTGCGAAGGCGCGAGATAGACCCCGCGTTTGAGCATCTCCTGGAAGAAGGTCGCGTAGGCCTGAGTGTCCGACGTCTGAGCCGTCTCGAAGTCTCGAACGGCTCGGTCCGTGAAAAATGCACACCCGATGGAGCCCACTCGTGTCTGAAAGATTTTCACGCCGGCCGCTTCAGCGGCCTGGGCCATTCCTCGGGATAGGTACTCAGCCCTACGATCCAACTCCTCGTAAACCGCTTCCTCCCGCAGCAACTGCAGGGTCGTCAGGCCGGCGCTCATGGCCAGCGGGTTCCCCGACAAGGTCCCCGCCTGGTACACATCACCAGCGGGAGCCATCCTGCTCATGATGTCACGCCTTCCGCCATACGCTCCCACGGGAAGCCCCCCCCCGATGATTTTGCCGAGACAGGTCAGATCGGGCATGACCCCATACAATTGCTGCGCCCCGCCGGTCCCCAGCCGAAATCCTGTGATGACCTCGTCGAAGATGAGCAGCGCCCCGTACTCGGAACAAAGAGCCCTCAGCCCCGGCAGGAATCCTGGATCCGGCAGGACCACCCCCATGTTGGCGGCAACGGGCTCGACAATGATACCCGCCACCTCTCCCCCCACTTCCTCCATGACTTTTCGCACTTCTGCCAGATCGTTGTACGGAAGCGAAAGGGTGTGCTGGACGATTTCATCGGGAATCCCAGGGCTTCCGGGAATACCGAACGTGGCCAGCCCCGACCCCGAGCGCACCAGGAGACTGTCCGCATGTCCATGATAACAACCGTTGAATTTGATGATCTTCTTCCTGCCCGTGTATCCCCTCGCAAGCCGAACGGCGCTCATGGTCGCTTCAGTTCCCGAGTTGACCATGCGGATCATCTCGATGGAAGGCACCATCTCCACCACCATCTGAGCCATCCGAAGCTCCAGTTCGGTGGGAATGCCATAGGAAGTGCCCTTTTCTGCCGCAGCTTTCAAAGCTTCCACCACCTTGGGATGAGCGTGCCCCAAGATCATCGGTCCCCATGAGGCCACATAATCGATGTAGGCGTTTCCATCCGCATCCACGATGTGCGAGCCCCTGGCTTCCTTGATAAAGAGCGGCGTCATGCCCACGGCGCGCGCGGAGCGCACAGGGCTGTTGACCCCACCGGGAATGACCTCGCACGCCTCCTCATAGAACCTTTCAGAACCCTCCCAGCCCATCACTCTTCCCTTTCCCGTTCATCCCTCGTCATGCGACGCCAACATTCTCCGAAGGGCCGATTTCATACTGCTCCAGATGGAATTCCGCGTCTCCCCTGACCAGGATTCGTGCATGGAGCCTTTCCTCAAGCCTCTCCAAAGGGCCTCTCTCTTCATCGCAGAACCGGGCCGCCACCTCGGGGTGGGCAATCACCGTCACATTCCTTCCGAAGAGCTCGACGCGCTCCCGCTCCAATTCCCTCAGTATCTCATAGCACACAGTCTGCCTGGATTTCAGGTACCCCTCGCCATCACAGTAGAAGCACGGCTCGCAGAGAGTCCGGCCAATGCTTTCCTTGGTTCTTTTGCGGGTCATTTCGATGAGGCCGAGCTCGGACATTCGCAGGATGTTGGTCTTGCTCTTGTCCTTCTTCATGGCATCCCGGAGGGCGTTGAAAACCCTCTCCCGACTGGCTTCCTTCTCCATGTCGATGAAGTCGATGATGATGATCCCGCCGATGTTCCGGAGGCGCAGCTGGCAGGCAATCTCTTTGACTGCCTCCAGATTGGTCTTGAGAATGGTCTCCTCCAGGTTGCGCTTGCCGACATAGCGGCCCGTGTTCACATCGATGGCGGTCAGCGCCTCGGTCATCTCGATCACGATGTAGCCGCCCGACTTGAGCCAGATCTTCTTGCTGAGCGCCCTCTGGACCTCCATCTCGATCCCGTAGGCGTCGAATACGGCCTCTTCGCCTTCGTAGAGCTCCACCGCAGACTGGAGGGCAGGCATGAAGGTTTCAATGAAACCGAGGACCTTTCGGTACTCCGCCTCCGAGTCGATCACCAGGCGGTCCACCTCCTTGGTGAACAAGTCCCGAACAGCCCGGAGAGTGATATCCAGCTCCTGATAGACCAAAGAAGGCACCGAAGCCCGTTCCGCCCGGCGCTGGATGCTTTCCCACAATTTCAGCAGAAACTCCATCTCGGCCTGAAGCTTATCCGACTCGCCATCCTCCGCAGCCGTTCGCACGATAAAGCCACAGTGCGGCGGCTTGATGGCGCACATGATCTCACGGAGCCGTTTGCGCTCCTTTTCGTTTTCGATGCGTCTCGACACTCCAACGTGGTCCATGGTGGGCATAAAGACCAGGTTCCTGCCGGGCAGAGTGATGTGCGTGGTGATCCGGGCCCCCTTGCTGCCCAGCGGCTCCTTGGCCACCTGAACCAGGATTTCCTGGCCTTCCTGGAGTCGATCCTCGATGGGAATCTCCTCGAGATGCACAATCTCAACCGCTTCTTCTGAGTCCTGCTCCTTCGGCTCTGACTCCGATTCCACAGGCTCACCGGTGTCATCCACACCGCAGGAGTTCATGAAGAGGCGTTCCAGCTCTTCCATGGGACGTTGAACATCGCTCACGTAAAGGAATGCAGCCTTTTCAAGGTTGATGTCCACAAAGGCGGCCTGCATTCCCGGCAACACCCGCACGACCCGCCCCTTGTAGATATTCCCCGCGATTCCGCGGTCCGAGCTGCGCTCCACATAGAGCTCTGCAACCTGGCCGCTCTCGACGAGTGCGACACGCGTTTCGAAAAAATCACTGTTTATGATGACCTCGGAGGACATTCTGAGCACCTTCCTTCAACAACAGCTTCCGGAACTGAAATCGATCTCCCGGGATGGTCATCCCACCGTGAGACGGACATTTTGCACACACGATAGTCTTCCAGCTGCTCCGACTGCTCCTTCAGCAGCAGCCTCAGGATCGACGCAGGCCTGAAGCACAGATTCTTCCCCTCCAGCAAATCCATTTCGATGGTCTGCTCGTCGATCCGGCGCAAATCGACAAGCACGGCATGCAACGGTGCCGTGACCCGCCCTCGCTTGGTTTCCTTGAAGAGCACATCCTCCGCCTGAAGCCTCCAATTACGTCCCAGGTTACCCACCAGACTCTCCGGGATTCCCGACACCCGATAGGTGACGCGGACAGTGGCGGGCCGCTCGGGCTTGCGCCTCAATGCAGAAACCTTCACTACACGCATTCCGTGGGGCATCTCCGGGTCCAGGGCCGCCCTCACCGCTTCGGGCTCCATCTTCTCGCTCAGAGTCAGGACGGCATTCTCGGCCAGGCTCTCCATACCCAAAGGAAGCGCCTCCTCAAAAGACAGCTTCAGGTGAGGGTGGAAGCCCGAAGAGTAAACGGCCGGCAGCCCCGACCTCCTTACGGCCCGAATCAGGCTCTGCGCGATCTCCAGCTGTCCGTAGAAACGAAGATCGTCCAACTTGCTGTACTGGACCAGGTAAAGGAACTGGCCTTCCCCCTCGCCCCCATGAACCGCATGGGATGACAATCCCGAAGGATGGGGTGGCACCGTCTCGTGAAGCTGGGGGAAAACCGTGCGATGATCGCACACTCCGCAGGCGGAGCAGGCATCCCATCGACAGTCTGGAGTGAGCGCCTCCGCCATGCTTCTGTCCAGTTCATCCAAGAGGAAGGCTCGCTCAACCCCCGAGGAAAGATGCTGCCAGGGAAGGACTTCATCCCGAGGGCGAGCCCGTTCGGCGTAGAATCGAGGATCCAGACCCGATTCCCTGAAGGCCATCACCCAGGCATCAGGCCGGAAATGCTCACCCCACCCGTCAAACCGGGCTCCCAGGCGATAGGCCTTCTCGATGACCTCGCCCAGTCGGCGATCACCCCGGGCGAACACCGCTTCCAGAGTGCTCTGATCGGCATCGTTCCATTTGAGCCTCAACCCGGGCCGGTTCAGCCGTTCCTTGAGGAGCTCAATGCGCTCCTGGATTGACTCCCTCGAAAGCTGCGCGTGCCATTGAAAGGGGGTGTGCGGTTTGGGAACGAAGGTGGAGACCGAAACGTTGAGTGAAGCCTTCTTCTTCCTGGCAACGCGCCACACCAGGTGAGAAAGATGGATCATGGCCTCCAGATCTTCACCCTCTTCGGTGGGCAAGCCGATCATGAAATACAGTTTGAGCACTTTCCAGCCCAGTGCGAAGGCGCTTTCGGCCGTCTGCACGAGGTCGTCGTCGGTCACGGGCTTGTTGATCACCCGGCGCAGCCGCTCACTGCCGGCTTCAGGGGCCAGGGTGAAGCCGGTCTTCCGGACCCTTCGCACCAGCTCCATGAGCTCCGGCGTGAGCGTTCCGACCCGCATGGACGGGAAGGATACGGCCACCCGGTCGCCTGCCAGCCGATCCATCAAAGCCGAGAGCAACCACTGGACCTGGCAGTAATCGCCCGTGCTGAACGAGAGGAGGGAAAGCTCCTCGAACCCGCTGTTCCCAAGCGCCTCCTCGGCGGCGGACAGGAGCGCCTCGGGCCGCCGCTCCCGAACCGGACGGTAGATGTAGCCGGCCTGGCAGAACCGGCAACCTCTCGTACATCCACGCGCAATCTCGAGGCTGAGGCGGTTGTGAATGATGTCCCCCAAAGGGACCAGCGGCCGGACCGGAGTCGGTGAGAGGCGGTCGAGATCCATCACCAGCCGCTTGCTGACGGATTCATAGCCCTCAAGCCGAGGCCGGATGGAACGTACCGTACCCGAAGGTTCA
This sequence comes from uncultured Syntrophobacteraceae bacterium, assembly GCA_964557955.1. Classification (GTDB taxonomy): domain Bacteria; phylum Desulfobacterota; class Syntrophobacteria; order Syntrophobacterales; family Syntrophobacteraceae; genus JALOOX01. The sequence continues at coordinate 120,405 of CAZLCS010000001.1, read as the reverse complement.
CTGTAAGCCACATCGAAGAACGACGGCACATAGACTCCGGCAATCCCAGCCACCGCCCGGAGAAGATCTGCGCGGGCCCCTCCGCCGTCGCGCCATTCCCGATGGAGCGCGATAATCTCAGCCAGAACCTCCTCGGCCTCACCCAGCACCACAAAATCCAGGAAATCCGCCAAAGGCTCAGGATTGAAAGCGCAGGGACCTCCGGCGATGACCCAGGGATCGCCGGGCCCCCGGTCACGGGATCGCAGCGGAATCCCTCCAAGCTCGAGCATTGTGAGAATATTCGTGTAGCTCAGCTCATACTGCAGACTGAAACCGACGAAATCGAAATCTCTCAAGGGATGGCGGCTTTCGTGACTCCGAAGCGGCTCACCCACTTTACGCAGGTGCTCTTCGTAATCGAGCCAGGGAGCGTAGGCTCGGTCGGCCATCACCCCATTCATGCCGTTCAGCAGATGGTAGAGGACATGCAGTCCGAGGTGGCTCATACCGACTTCGTAGACATCGGGAAAAGCAAGGAGAAAACGGATCCCGGCGGAATCGAAGTCCTTGCGACAGGCATTGACTTCGGTTGCAGCATACCGGCCCGGTTTCTGTATGCGGCAAGACAGAGTATCGACGATCAACAATTCAGAGACCCTTTCATCACCATAGGGTGTCCCCCCAAAGAAGCCACCAAAACAGTGGGAAAACGGGTAAAATGCCATCCACCGAAATAGATTTTTATACTTTTTCTGATGACTTGGAGTCAACAAGAAAGGCCGGCACTGAATGCGGGAAGCTGCAGACTTGATCGCTTCAGGACCTGAGAGGCAAAAAGATCCGGAGGGAAACGCACCATTGGGATATAGGGTCAGGCAGTGGCCGAGTCGTTCTCACCGCCTGACCCCGGGTCACAGGATGATGAGCTCTTCCGTCGCTGTGTTGAGGGATTCCAACCCTCCGGACGTCACAAGATAGGTGTTCTCCAAGCCCACAATACCTTCTCCCGGAATGATGAACTTGGGCTCGAAGGCGAAGGTCATCCCCTCCTCCAGGAGCAGCTTCTGTCCCTGAGCCACAAAAGGGAATTCATCCACCTCGATGCCCAGCCCATGAGCCACAAAAGAAACTTTCGTATCCCCATGCCCCATGAAAAATTCCACCCATCCCGCCTCATCGACCCAGCGGTGGACCTCGTCATACAGCTCACCGGTCACTGCACCCGGCATCGCCCTCTCCCGGAACCTCCGGTGGATTTCCCGGATGATGCCGAACGCCTCCATGAGCCTTTCGGGAGGCTTTCCGATGGAGAAGTTGCGCGTCTGGTCGTTCAAGTATCCGTTATGGTTCATCATCGTGTCCACGCTGACGATCTCACCCGATTTGATGCGCCGCGTTCCCGGCCCCTGCCCGAAAGCGGGGCTCAAACCCTCACCACCGGTCGGGGCATCGGCATACGAGGGGATCGCCGCTTCGGGCCCCGAAAGGACATGCCCGAAGTACATGTCCATGTTGAAGGCTCTCAGCCGAATCAACCCGAGATGACCGGCCAGCCTCGCCGTGCGCTCGAGCTCGATGCTCAGCTCGAGCTCGCTCATTCCCTCCCTGAGCAGCCGGGGAGCCGCATCCGCCACAGCTCGGGAAATGATCGCAGCCCCGCGCATCATGTCAATCTCCCAGGGAGACTTGATCATCCGCACCTGCCGGATGAGGCCGCTCACATCGACGATCTGCTGCCTGGGAAACAGCCTTTCATCATAGAAAAAGAAGGTGCTCGTCGGCAGAACATCCAGCTCCATCCCGATTCGCTTCACCGCCTCGGTTCCACATGCCTCAAAAAGCACGCGAGGGAGATCCTTGACCGTTGAAAGCGGCACGACCGGACGGATCGGAGACTGCGTTTCAGCCCGCCGGACGTCGCGCTTGACCATGAAGACTGGCTGCCCCTCTGCCGGAATGATGAGATGGGCGTCCTGGACTGTCCCGGTGAAGTAAAACAGATCGGCATTCTGGCGAATGATGGCCGCCTCGACGTCGCTTCTCCGGAGGTGCCTCTGCAGAGCGACGATACGCGATGCGATCTCATCCATGGGAACTTGCAGCATCATCTCTTCTCCTCAATCTACCCAAACCTGCATCAACCCCAGCGCATCAAAAAGACGCTTCCAGCCGCTCCCACCCTCCCTTCCCCCAAAGCTCCGAGGGCTCCACCTCCCGGCCAATCTACTGGCCTCTCTTTACCTTGCGAACGCGCTCAAATCAACACTTGCCGCTCTTCTTTCAACACTCCTCCACGATCTCAAGGATGCCAGAGAAGCGTCGCCGAGGGATCAGTCATTCTGCCAGGGCTTCCTTGGCGCTCAGACGAATCATCTCGGGAGAATCGACGGAAGGGCACGTGAGGTGGGATGAATCCAAAAAGCCGTTGAGGGATCCCTGATGCAGAAGTGTCCCCTCAACGGCTCGAATGGAGCTTGTGTGTATTCTGGAATTACGGCTGAGCGGCAGCGGTCCCGTCCGGATCGGTGACAGCGGCCTCAGGGGTGTCTGCAGGAATCTCGGCGGAGACCGTCTTATCATCGCCGATGATGACCGATTCGATCCGGCTGACACTCAGCGAGAAGTCGAACTTGAACTCCTCATACCGGCTCTCGTCAACCACTCGCTCCCGGCCCCTTTCAGGCTGGAGCGGTTCGTGATGCCCCCTTCTCCCGTCCATGCGGTCAAGAGACCGCATCAACTCAATCAACTGGCTGATCTGTTTCAGCAATTTTCCATTGTCAGCGGCTCCGAAATCTCTCAGGTCTTCCTTGTCCAGGATCAGACCATCGATTTCCGTTCCCTCGGCCCGCATTTTGCCAATTTTCTTGAGGATCTTATGAGCAAACTCCAGGATGTCCTCTTTCCTCACCTCATTCCTTGACTCCTGCAACTGGATGTTGCTCGCCTCCAGATGGAATTGAAACTGGAACATCTCTTCTCGTTCTGCGCCCGTGAACGGGTCCACCGTCTTCACAAAAGACTGGAAAGAGAAATCCATTTTGAGGGTTTGGGAACGGACGTCCCATACACCTCCGGTCGACAGGTTGCGAACGTGCTCGTCCTGGAAGGAGAAACTGAAGTCGAGCAGTTGGGCTTCCTCTCTCACGTAGCTTCGTTCCAGATCGAGCCCACTCTGTTGGAGGAGCTGCAGCGGTCTGGACAACCTGAACCGATCTCCGCCCACTGCACCATCACCCACAGGATGACGCAGAACTCCCGAGACCAGAGGTTTGAGCACGCCGCCTCTCGTTCTCCCAAGGTCTTTCAAAAGACTGTCGCCACCAACAAGATTCTTCCAATCGAACTTTCCCAAAGAAAACAATTCTGCACCTCCCGATCCGGAGTCTTTCATCGGAAAACGAGCTCGGAGATTCCTGAGCTTTTCCAATGATCTTGATAGCGTTTAGTGAACTTAATATTTGTTAACGATATCGGTCGGCGGGAATCGGTACGTGAGCCCTTTCCTCTCGATACTCCCGTCACGAAAGGCGGGGGGCCGGTGCAAAGCCTTCCGTCACGGCCCTTCCGGCCACCCGAAACCATGAAAAGGATCAGAGCCGGGCTGGTTTTCAACCTGAAACCTGAGACCTGAAACTTGAGACGTTTCGTAGCAGACGAATGCTTGCGACTTCAGACGAGAAAACTCAGGAGATGTTCGGCATGAGGGCCCACTTGATATACCAGGTGGAATCTTCGGCGTTCTGGTCCAGGCAGACGATGCCTCCGTTCTGGAATTTGAAAATCATGGGCTTTTCGGCACCGACCACCAGCATCGATGCCAGCTTTTCCATGAAAGGCAGGTGGCCGACGAGCATCAGGCCGTCTTCACTCCTGAGCCTGCCGGCCCAGGGAGCCACCGCATCCAGAGGCTGAAGACCCTCAGCCGCACCCATCCCGCCTTCGGGCTCGAGAGCTGCCGCCATCAGGCTTGCGGTCTGTTCCGCGCGCTTCTTTCCACTGTGCAGGATTTTCACCACCCGAACCCCGTATCCCCTGGCCACCCCTGCAATGCGCTCAACCTGGGCGAAACCATCGTGGGACAAACCCTGATCCGGGTCAACGTCTTTGGGCAAGCTCTTTCCATGCTGTACGAGATACAAGGACATCTTCCATCCTCCATGCTGCCAAGCTCATGAATCCGTCTTCGTGCCGGGACGCCACGTACAGATACTCGGGTCTCCGAACTTCGGAAGGCCATCTTCATGCGGAAAAGGGGTTCTGTCGATGACCTCCTTGGGCAGCTTGCTTGATTCGTCGAATATTTCGAAGGCGAAATGGAGCAGATTCAAACGCTCCTCGTATCGTTTTCTGAGAAGAAAGAAATACAGATCTCTCACAGCCGCTCCATACGGCGCGCCACCCTCCAATCTTCTCTCGAGCAGAAATCCTACGAAAGGAGGCGCCGGAGTCACCAGGGATCTTACGAAGTCTTCCTCCTGAAAAGAGCCTTCGTCATCTTCGGGGCTGTAACCGGAGAATTCATCCGATAAGCGATTCCAAAGGACGGTGCGACAATGGGTCGTCACGGGCTGCAGACCTCCATTGGGCTCCTCCCCTTCGGCCGTTTTGCCTCCATGACGCCTCACTCTGCCTGCGCCTTCAACGCCCCGAGTGCTGCAGCAGGGTCTGTTTGAGCTGCTCGGCAATGGGCGGCACCTGGATTTCCCTGCTGTTGAAGATCTGAACGGGCACGACTGCAGGTATATTATAAAAAGTCGAGGTTGAGCCGTAATCCACTTGAACGGCTGCTCCTTCCAGCGAAATACCGGCAAACAAACCACGGCTCCGAGAATAAGACAAGATCTCGGCTCGGAGCAGAACATCCGTGCTGGCTTCCGCATGGCGCCCAACGGGACCGGCGGCGACCGAAGCGTCCACACCCAGCGTGAACTTGCCTCCCGTGATGGCGTCCATGCTCCGGATCGTCCGAAACACAAGGATGATATCCGTCGATTGCGCCCCGATCTGCCAGCCGATACTGCCTCCCATGAGCCGGTAGAAGACCGGATTGCTCCAGGTTCTGTCCTGATTCCGAATGAGGAGAACCCCTTCGCCGTAACGCGCTCCAAGGATGAAGCTGGCCTTGAGCAGCCCTGGAAAAATCGCGATCCCTGCTGCGTCCCTCAGGAGGGAGTCCGGGATTCCACCCTCTGGAATCGACATGATTTCGTTCATGACCTGGATCGCAGAGGTCACCTCCGATACCTCGTCTCCCCACGTGAATCCTTTGGAGGGAAACACGAGACTGACGCTGAGGATCAAGACACATGCGCAAAATGTTCTCTTCATGAGCTGATGGCCTCCGGAATGGAATGAAAGGTTGCTCCTTTGGTGTCAAATTTCTGCGGACATAATGCCATGAAACGGAGAGGAGTTCAAACCCAGGAGGTAACGTCAACGCCCAATCCGAATTAACTAAGCCCGATCAGAAAGGTAATCAAGACTTGCGAAAGATTCTTTTCCAACTAGATTCTTTTTATGTTAGATACGCCGTTCCTCTTCTGAACGCTTTCTCGGGGATGGCTCCTTCCCGTCACCAGGCTTCACCGGGCATGGTGAGCCTGGCGGAAAGGACAGGTGAGGGGACTTTGCACAGCATTGGTGCTTGCGCGAACGGAGCAACTGAATCTTGGTTGCCGGACATGAGTACAATAATCAACCGACTTATGACTTGGCACATCTTATGCTCCGATCCTCTACCACAATGTGGTGTTAAGGGAAACGGGTCGCAGACCGATATTGTCGGAGAAATCATCGATCCCGAAAACAATGCAGGAGAGCGAGATCACGGCTCGGGCAGGCAACTCGGCCCGGCTCGAAAGACTATTAGATTCCAGAAAGGATGATCGCATGTTTGAATTGCCGTTTATTGTGATGGGCTTGGGGATGTTGTTCTACCTGGAGGAATGGACCTCGGAGAATCCGAACTTCGTGAGGGCTGCGGTGTTCGTCGGAGCGGTGATTGAAAGCACGGTCTGTCTCGCCTTCAGAACATGACTGGTGATTACCCGGGGGGCTCTTCTTCCTCCCGGGCTCCCTCCTGCTGCACCAAAATCGGTCGGTTCATCCATTTTCACCGGGTACCCTTGCCTGGCGCGTCAGACCATTCATCAACTTCTGCACATCACTGGGTCTCCCCGGGACAACAGTCCTCCTCTCCCCGGGAGTCTTCCTTGACAAAGAGTTAGCGGGAAAGTATCAAACAATCATGTCACATTGTGGGCCTGGTACCTGCAAATGGCCCCTTTTTGTCACTTTACGGCGCCCTTTCCTTCCACCCGGATGAGGGATGTTTGTGATGACTTTATTTTCACGGCCATTTTTCGCTGGGACGGCCTTGCTCGCGATCATCCTTTCTTCCGGCTGCATGCCGCTGAAGCCGACACGAGTGGCGGCGGTGGCCCTGACCATGGAAGATGTGGCCAAAGCTGCGTTGAAGCAATCCGATCCGGCGCTCATTCGGGAGGGGTCTCCCGCATACCTGATGTTGCTGGACGGTCTCCTGGAGTCCTACCCGGACAACAAACGGCTGCACCTGGCTGCATGCCGGACGTACGCGAGCTATGCAGCCACCCTGCCGGATGGTCCAGAGGCTCAGTTGAGGGCACGGCTGCTGTACCTCAAGGCAAGGGATCACGGATTTCGAGCCCTCTCCGATGATGACGGCTCCCGGTTCCGAAACGCAGCGGCGGGGGATGTGGAAACCTTCAAAAGCTTCCTCAGCAAGTTCGGAGCCGGGGATGCCCCTGCCTTGTTCTGGACCGCTGCCGCATGGGGAGGTTGGATAGGCGCAAGCACGGGCAAGCCGGAAGCCCTGGCAGATCTGCCCGCTCTGGAGGCCGCCATCACCCGAAGTCTCGAGCTGGACGAGACTTTCCACTTTGGTGGGCCACACCTGCTCATGGCCGTCTACCTTTGTTCAAAGCCGCCGGTGAGCGAGCGCCAGCTGGCACGAGCGCAGACGCATTTCCTACGGGCCTTCCAGCTCGGCGGAGACCAGGTCCTGGCGGCCCGCGTGATGTACGCTGAGTATTATGCCCGTGGCATGAAAGACCGCCGGCTGTTCGAGTCGACTTTACAGGGTGTGATCGAAGCACCCGAGGGTCAGATTCCCGAACTGACCCTTTCCAACGCCCTGGCAAGGGAAAAAGCGCGCAGGCTTCTGGAGCGAACGGAGGAATATTTTGATGGGCTTTCCTAGAGTGCTCTCCCCGAGGAGATCGGTTACCCGTGCATGTGCCGGATCGATCGGGGCTGCAGGGTATTGCGTTGTCGCGACCCTGCTGATCCTGACGTCGGCCGGACTGTGCGCCGGTCCTCCCGAAATCGAACTGAAACTGGCGACCCTGGCTCCCGAGAACAGCTCGCTCACGCAGATTTTTGAAGAAATGAACGCCGAGCTGATCCGCGCTACGGACGGCAAAGTCGGGTTCAAAATGTATGCGGGCTCGGTCATGGGAGATGAGGAGGACGTCCTCCGCAAGCTCAAAGCCAACGTGATTCAGGGGGCTGCGTTCACATCCACGGCTCTCACGGACATCAATCCGGATTTGCGTACTTTTCTCATCCCTTTCATGTTCAGGGATGCCGGGGAGGTGGACCACGTTCTCGAGAAGCTGGACAAGCAGCTCAAGCAAAGATTTGAAGAACGAGGCTTGGTCGTCCTGGGATGGCCCGAACTGGGCTTTGTCTATTTCATGTCCTCGACGCCCATAGCCACGCTGGAGGATTTGAAGGGCAAGCGAGTCTGGGCCAAGGCGAACGCTCCCATGTCACAGGCCCTGATCGATCGAATCGGTGTTTCGACGATCGCCATCAGCGTGCCGGACGTGCTCATGGGACTGCAAACCAAACTGGTGGATGTGGTCTACAACTCACCCTATTATGCTTTGGCCACTCAATGGAATACTCAGATCAAGTATATCACTGATCTTCCGCTGACGTATATCGGCGGGGCGCTCGTCCTTGACAAGAAGGCTTTTGCCAGAATTCCGCAACCCCTTCAGGTGAGAGTCAAAGAGGTCTGTGGCAAGCACGTTCGCCGGCTGATCGAAAGAACGCGCAAAGACAATGCCGACGCCATGGAACAGATTCTCAAGCGCGGCGTCCAGCGGGTCACGCCAACGCTTGAACAGGTCCGGGCGTTCAAGGAGCTTAGCGATTCCGCCATGAACGATATCGATCCCAAGGTGCTGCCTCCCGACACGACCAGGGCGGTGAGAGGATTGGTCGCCGAGCTCCGATCGGATCCAAAGAGCCGCCCATGAGCCCTCGCTTTTCCGAGATCTTGTGCCGGTCCATCAGGGTCTATGACCGCCTCGAGCGGTGGACCATCGTGCTCATGATGGTCGTTATGGTTCTGTTTGCGATTTACCAGATTGTCCTGCGCAATTTCTTTTCGACGGGGATTGTGTGGGGGGACATTTTCCTCCGGCATATGGTCCTCTGGATCGGCTTTCTCGGGGCCTGCCGTGCCACGGCAGAGGGCAGGCACATTCACATCGATTTGGCCGCCCTGATCTCGGAAGGGCGGTTCAGATCGCTGCTGGGGCTTTTTCGGGTTGTCTTTCTTTCTGCCGTCTGTGCCGTCCTGTTTTATGCGTCATGGGTTTTTCTCGGCGATGAGAGATCATCGGGCTATTTCGCCTTTCTCGACATCCCTTACTGGTGGCTGCAAACGATCTTCCCACTGAGCTTCATGGTCATGACCCTGCGGAGCCTGAGCCAGCTTTGTCAGAACCTTCGCACTTTGACCCATGCGGCGCACCCATGAAGTCCCTCGTCACCCTTCTGCTCGGCCTGGCCGCATTGTCAGGCGCACCCCTTTTCTCAGTCATAGCCGGGGCATCGATCCTGGCCTTCCTCCTCCTGGAGATCAACGTTTCGCTGGTCGTCATCGAAATGTATCGGCTGGCCTCGAACCCCATGATTGTGGCCCTGATGCTGTTTGCCCTGGCTGGCTACATACTCGCCGAAAGCGGCGCCAGCAAACGATTGGTGCACCTGAGCACCGCGCTGCTGGGTCATGCTCCTGGCGGACTGGCCATCGTCGCACTCCTCACATCGGCTTTCTTCACGGCACTGACCGGGGCTTCCGGAATCACCATCGTCGCCCTTGGCGGCCTGCTGCTTCCAGCTCTTGTCGAAGACCGATATCCTGAAAAGTTCTCCCTGGGACTCCTCACCACGTGTGGAAGCCTGGGGCTGCTCTTCCCGCCCAGTCTGCCGCTCATCGTGTATGGGATGGTCGCAGAGGTGAAGATTTCCGAGCTGTTCCTGGCCGGAGTCCTGCCCGGCCTGCTCATGCTCATCCTGCTCATGGTGTATTCGGTGTGGCAAGGCATCCGCAAGCGCCGATCTGGCTGCCCCTCGGATCGATGCGAACCTTCCATGAGCATGACTGAAATTGCAGGTGCCATCAAGGAAGCCGTCTGGGAGCTGCTGCTCCCGGTGGTCGTCATAGGAGGCGTTTTCAGCGGTTTTCTGGCCATCAGCGAGGCCGCGGCCATCACCGTTCTTTACGTCTTTCTGGCGGAGACGCTCATCCATCGGGAGGTGAAGATTCGGGATCTGCCGAACATCATCCTCAAGACAGCTGTGATGGTGGGGGCCATCGTGGTCATCCTGGGCGCATCCCTCGCTTTCAACAGCTTTTTGGTTGATCAGCAGATACCGAACCGGATCCTGGCCTTCATGCAGGCTCATGTACAGAGCAGGATCGGCTTCCTGATCATTCTCAACGTCTTCCTTCTGGGTGTCGGCTGTTTCCTGGACATGTTCTCGGCGTTGGTCATCGTGGTACCGCTCATTATCCCCATTGCCGAGAGCTACGGGGTCGATCTGCTGCATCTCGGCATCATTTTTCTCACGAACCTTCAGATCGGATATTCCACACCACCGGTCGGAATGGATCTATTCATCGCCGGCCTGCGCTTCGAAAAGCCCATTGTTTACCTGTACGTCGCATCGCTCCCTTTCCTGGCCATTCTCCTGGCGACCCTGGCCATCATCACTTTTGTGCCGTCTCTGACTCTCGTTCTGCTTCGATGAGTTTCCAGTTTCGAGTTTCCAGTAGAGACGGGCTCTGGGCCACCTCACTCTTCATTGTCTGGAGAGGCCCGAAAGTCCATAATCAACTGTTTCGAGGATGGAGACCGTGTCCCCGCCGGTGCGCAAGCAAAAAGCCAGCGGTGAATGGCGAACCAATCGCCTCCAAGGGCTTCCCTCGGCGGTAGAAGGTCATAACTTGATAGCGAGATGATGACAGGCGATCTCAAACCCCGAGATCTTCCGGGCATGAGCTGAGACCCTCTTCCAGCGAGAAGCGCCGTCGGTTCCCTCCACGGGACTTGGGCGGGCACATCCGTCACAAAGGAGATGAAGACATGGATTTCACCCTCCCCACGCACGTTCAGGAAGATCGGAAGCGTTTCGTCCAGTTTCTGGATGCCCACGTCAGACCGAACTTGCATCAGTGGTACCGAGAGGAGGCCGTGCCGAGGAGCCTCATCAAGACCATGGGCGATGAAGAGTGGCTGGGGTTCAGCGTCAACGACGTCCACATCGAAGAGCACAGTGCACTGAAACAGGCGGTTCGCACCGAGGAGATTGCGAAGCTCTCTCCGGGAGTCGCTGTGGTCGTGCTGGTGCAGATTTCACTCGGTGCCAAGGGTTTGTGGCTGTTCGGATCCGACAGCCAGAAGCGCTCGTTGCTGGAGCCGGCGGCTCGAGGGGACCTCCTGGTCTGCCTCGGAAACACCGAGCCCACGGCCGGCAGTGATGTGGCGAACATCGCCATGCGTGCGGAGAAGACGGGCGGCGGATGGCTGCTGAGCGGCACCAAGGCATTCGCCACCAATGCAGCCATGAGCGACTATGCCCTCATCACCGCAGTCTCCGACCCGGACGCCCCCAGAAACCGCAGGCTTTCCATGTACGTCGTGGATCTTTCCGCCAAGGGGGTCAAGAGGAGGAAGCTCAACAAGAAAGTTTGGATCCCTTCAGATCTTACCCGGATTCAACTGGAAGAGGTCTTCGTACCCGATGAATCGCTGCTTGGGGAGCGCGGTCGCGGACTGCAGCAGGTACTGGAGATCTTCACCAACAGTCGACTTCCCATCAGCGCCCTGACCCTGGGAAATGCCGTTGGCGCTTTCGAGCTCGGCATGGATCACGCCAAAAAACGGAAGGCCTTTGGAGCCCCCATTCTGGATTTCCAGGCCAAGTCCTTCGAGGCCGCAGACCTCTACAGCCGGATCGAGGCTGCCAGACTCATGGTTTACAGGGCCTGCTGGGCCAAGGACCAGGGACTGGATTTCCAGCTGGAGGCCTCCATGGCCAAGTACCTCACGGTTCAAATCGCCCGGGAGGCCAGCACCTGGGCCGCAGACCTTTTCGGCGCCGCCTCCGTGGTTCAGGAGCACCCCGTTCACAAGTTCCCCATGGACGCCTGGGCATCATCCCTGGGCGAGGGCACTCAGGACATCCAGAAGCTCATCATCTTCCGGGGCCTGTTGCGAAAGTTCGAGGACGTTAAGGAAACCTTCTCATAGTGTGCTCAAATCCGAGGGGTTCAACAGTCACTGCCCATCACCCCATACCTGCAGGCCCGGCCTGCCGAGGGGTAGCGGGCGAAAATGACACGGCTCAATCTCCATGGGTACAGCAGTCCCTTATGACCCCTTGGGCCACCCGAAACGATGAAAGGCCTCACAGCCAGACAGGTTTTCAACTAGAAACTCGAAACCCGAAACTCGAGACTTTTCGTATCAGCCATTACGGCTCCAGGACGATTTTACCGAATTGCTCGCCCCTTTCCATCAATGCGAAGGCTTCACGACCTTCACTCATAGGCATGACCGTGTCAATGACCGCTCGGAGACGGCCCGACCACAGCAGCGCGTTCACATCCCGGAAATCCTGGTGCGTGCCCATGGTGCTGCCGATGATGCTGATCTGCTTGCTGAAAATATAGCGGATATCGATCTGGATTTCGGGACCGCTGGTGTTCCCGATGATCACGATCCGCCCACCCCGAGCCACGGCCCTCATGCTGGTGTTGAGGGTTGCAGCCCCCACGTTGTCCACCACCACGTCGACGCCACGGCGCTCCGTCAGACGCATGATTTCCCGCCCCCATTCGAACTGTGAGCGGTCGATGACGTGATCGGCCCCCATTTCATAGGCGCCGGCGGCTTTCTGGGCATTGCTCGCCACTACGAAGACCGTCGCTCCCGCCAGCTTGGCGATTTGCGTCGCCATGGTGTTCGCTCCGCCGCCGGCACCCACAATGAGAACCGTTTCGCCGGCCCGGAGCTTCGCCCGGTGCATGAGCATTCTCCAGGCCGTGAGCGTCACCAGCAGCGGAGCGGCGGCGGTCCGAAAATCGAGGTGATCGGGAATGGCCATCAGATTGGAAGCGGGCACGGCCACCAACTGCGCCAGGCCCCCCCGAATGTGCTCGCCCAGGATATGGTAACCCGGGCTCATGCTGTGCTCACCCCTCCGCGTATATTCATCCTCCTTCACGTTGATACCGGGGTCGACGATGACCCGCTGACCCACGCTCCAATCTTCGACGCCTTCTCCCACGGCAGCGATCACCCCCGCCACGTCGGAGCCCCCCCAATGGGGCATCTCGAGCTTCAGGCCCGGCCAACCCCTCCGCACCCAGATATCCAGGTGATTCAGTGCACAGGACTTCACTTCGACCAGGACGCGGCCCAGCCTCACCTCCGGATCGGGAACATCTTCGTAGCGCAGCACATCCTGGGAACCGTGCTCGTGGAAGCAAAGAGCTTTCATGAGTTCTCCTCCTGTGAAAGAGGCCAGACCTGAAGACTTTGGTATAAAAAGTCACGAGTTTCGGGTTTCTGGCTACGAGTTTCGAGTTGAAAGACGCATCCTCCTTGAGTCTTTTGATTGCTCAGGGTGGCCCGAAGCGGCATGAGGGACTGCAGTTTAAATGGAGATTCCCCTTTACAAGAGTCATGACCAGACTGTCTTTGTGGGGCCGGTAACCCGCAATTCAAGGTATCCCCAGGCTGCCAGGGTTCTGACGAATCGCGTCTCCATTCTACTCGCATGAATCGACGTTCGTAAGAAATTTTACAGTCTGCCTCAGGATTCTGCCAGCCGGCAGGCCCCACCGCCGAGCTGTTCGCATGCGATGTCGGTCAGAGAGCGGCCGCGCCTTCCTCCGTTTGAGCAGCGTGGAGAAAGCACAAAGCCTTGCCGGTGTGTGGGTCGGCCACAACATGAGCGTACCTCCCCCCGCTGGCATTGAACACATCGATGACTCGGATGATCTCTTCGAACGGAGCGGTGTTCTCCACAAAACTGGCAAGGCTGTTCGGCGAATCCTCGAAGAAGGCGAAGTTGAATTCCGACTCCGGGAGATCGGGATACAGCGGAACGTAAATGATGCGGGATTCAACGAGATCCAGGAAGAAATGAGTTCCGAAAGACACATCCGGTACGTGGCCCGCTTCCTCCCGGGCGATTTCCACCAGGACGCACGCGTAGTTGATGTCCGAATAGGTTGTGTTGACCCCCAGCATGATGTTCGAGCTGCCCCATCTGCCCGGCCCCATCATCATGATGCGATTTTTCACCATCTCGGGGTGCCGGTTGAGCTCCCCGACGATGCGACCCACCTGCTGCTTGATCGGGATCGGCGCTTTCATGGCATACGCTTTCGGGTCGATGTAAAGGATATACCTGATGTTTTGGGCGGCCCCTCCCGAAAGGGTGCGGCTCGCCCTGAAGAGGACGAGCGTTCGGGGGACTTTCCGGGGAAGAGAGAGTCCCTCCGTTAGGCGCGGAGCCCTCATGGGGCGGCACTGGACGAGATTGAACCTGATGCCGCCCGTGGAAGAGTCGACAGCCGCTGTGAACTCCGTGTCGACCGGGTATCCATAGGCGGATTCCAGCCGTGCCAGGGCGTCCTTGATGCATCTCATGAAACCACTGTGAGCCAGGAGGTTGCCAAAAGTGAGGACGCAGTCCCTTGGATTCAAGATCTGAGCACTTGCCGGGTCGCGCAAGAATCCTTCCTGAAGGGTGGAAACGAAAAGCTCCAGATTGGGAAGATCCGCCTCCCCGAGAACCTCCCTGAAAGACACACTCCTGAATTCGTTCCGATCGAGGTCGAGCACGTCCACCTGACGCTGGGAGTAGAGTGCTATCTTCGATCCGGCCTCAGGACGAAGCAGCGGGTGACTGACGGCAATCAGCCTCGGATAGTCGCTGCTCACGCGATTCACGGCTCTCGTACCCAGTCCGAAAACGAGCCTCACCATCCCCTGAAGCGGGTCTATGCGGTCCGTCCACCGGTAAAGGTTGCGGGAGAACGCAACACCAGCAAGGGACGGGAAGAAAAACCTGCCGTGGCGCGACCCGGAAACACGCTGGACCAGGATCGCCATTTGCTCGTCCGCTTCACCCAGGCCCCTTTGTCTGCGGTAGGCGAGCGCATCCGGGTTGACAGCACTGGCGTATACGAGCTTCACGGCCCGCAGGAAAGCCTCCAGCCTCGCTTCGGGGCATCCCTGGTTGACGCAGAACTCACTGCGGTACTTCCCGGCGAACGCATTCCCAAACCCGTCCTCCAGCAGGCTGCTGGACCGGACGATGATGGGGGCCTGGCCGAAGTAGTCAAGCAGGTCCTTGAACTGCTCCATGATTTCGTCCGGGAAACCACCTTCCAGAAACCGCTGCTCCACCCGTTCGAATTCTTCGCTGGAAATCTGTGAATTGCGTGTCAGGCGAAGCCTCAATCTGAAGAGATCATTATTGATGAGAAAGGTGAAGAAGACATCCGAACCGATGTAGAACGAATCATGCTCTTCAAGAATATCCGAGAAATCGAGTCCTCCGGGGCTCTTTTGAAGGATCCGCCGGGCGAGCAGCATCCCTGCAGCCTTCCCACCGATACGACCCGAACCGATGAGCCGGTTTCTGATGTCAAGCAGGTCTTGCAGAGTGAGAAATTCCTCAGAAAGGCGCTTGAACTCAGGATCACCGCCGATAATCATCTGTGACAGCTCCTGCCTGAGAGCCTGGATTTCCGGCGTATTCTCCAGCTGTCTCAAGTCCTCCTCGCCATACTGGGAAAGCCGTCTTTGCACGCTATCCCATGGGGCGATGGAGGCAGCCTTGACACTCAGTGGCGGCTTCCCGGCGGTGAGCGACACCATCGACGCATCGCCGCTCCGGAAAAGCGGGGTAAGCCCCCTCGCAGTGAAAAGATGGGGAAGAAACATTTGGGAGGAATAACGGTCCCATACCTTGATCGGATGGACGTAGAGCTCACTCCTCACATGGTAGAGATCGATCAGGACCTGGGTAGTGTCACGGATCCGGGCTACAGCCCGATGGGCGTGTCGACCCCGGGTGAGGGCGAAGTACGCAACCGTGTCCAGCTCATGGAGGAATGGACATGTCACCCGGAAGAAATTGGCCAGGAGCTCGTCCGTACCCCACTCGGCGACCAGAAAGGAAAGATTGTCGAAAACATAAAAGACCTCCGTGCCCCTCTCCTCGATGATCCTGTTCACCTGTGCGCTGAATGAATCAAAGCCGTGCCCCGGATCGACCTCTTCATAGCCGAGCCCGTTCTCCGGCAGCAGGATATTCTCGTCCGGCGCGAAGCGTACATAGACGAGTTTGCGGCCATCCTGCATGGCCTGTCGCACAAAAGGGCGGACAACCCTGAGGTATGTGTCCAGTCCGTCCACCTGCCAAACCACGTTATCGCCCAGGCGCAGCCCATCAATGACGTCGTCAAGCGGTGATATTCCGGTGCTGACCACAGGTGATTCCACGCGAAGCCTCTCTTTGACCCGGGAGGCCATCTCCCCCGGAAAGACTTGCCGAACCGAACAGACAACCGCCGGGGGTACGAAGATATCCGCAGCCCCGGCGGTTCGATGGGATTCAATGACTCAATGTCGACCCATGCTCTTTTCAGATGATGAGATCGCCCGTGAGATCCAGCGCCACGGGTGACCATTCCACTTCGGTGGGTTGATCACCCCTTATACCCAACCCCGCAGCTTCATGGCTTCCACCACCCTCGAGACTGCGACCACATAAGCCGCTTTGCGCATGTTGATGCCGTACTTTTCGGAGGTATGGAGCACCTCATGGTATGCCCGGGTCATCCGCTTGTCGAGCTTTTCATGAACCTCCTGCTCGTCCCAGTAGTACATGTAGGCATTTTGAACCATCTCGAAGTAGGAGACGGTCACCCCACCGGCGTTGCACAGAAAATCCGGAATGACGTGGACGCCCTTCTGGTAGAGAACCTCGTCCGCTTCCGGGGTGGTGGGTCCATTGGCCAGCTCGACGATGATCTTCGCCTTGACCTTGTTGACGTTCCGTTCCGTAATGGAGCTTTCGAGGGCAGCCAGCACCAGGACATCCACATCGAGGGCCAGGAGCTCGTCATTGGACATGCCCTCCGTTCCATCACAGCTCACCACCGACGAGGTCTTTTCCTTATGCTCATTCACTTTGAGGACACAGATCCCGTTTTTGCAGATCACGGCCCCCCTCGAGTCGCAAACGGCCACGACCTTCGATCCGAACATGGATTCCACGAGGCTGGCGGCATAGCATCCGGCATTGCCGTATCCCTGGATCGCCACGGTCGCCTTGCCGAGATCGACCCCCACACGGTGCGCGGCTTCACGCAGGGCATACATGCCGCCTCGTGCTGTAGCGTCCCCGCGTCCGGGCGAACCGCCGAGCGACAGGGGCTTACCCGTGATGACTCCGAACTGGTTCTTTCCAACGATGGAGGAATATTCGTCGACCATCCACGCCATGATCTGCGGATTGGTGTAAACATCCGGCGCCGGGATGTCCTTGTCGGGACCGATGAAGGCTCCAATAGCCTTGATGTATCCGCGGCTGATGCGCTCAAGCTCGAGGGGCGAGAGCTCCTTCGGATTGCAGACCACGCCGCCTTTCCCGCCCCCCAGGGGCAGGTCCAGCAGGGCGCACTTCCAGGTCATCCACGCTGAAAGCGCCCGAACGGTATCGATGGTCTCTTCCGGATGGAACCGAATGCCTCCCTTTGTCGGCCCCTTGGCGTCATTGTACTGGACACGGAATCCCTGGAAGACCTTCGTC
Organism: uncultured Syntrophobacteraceae bacterium; assembly: GCA_964557955.1. GTDB lineage: Bacteria > Desulfobacterota > Syntrophobacteria > Syntrophobacterales > Syntrophobacteraceae > JALOOX01. The sequence goes on along the minus strand of CAZLCS010000001.1, from coordinate 103,245 downwards.
GTGCCGTCATCCATTCGGACAGGGAAATTCACGTGGAATTCCCGCATGGGGCGCATGAGCACGTCACGGGTGCTGGGGCTCAATCTAAGTATGTCCGCACAATCGCTGATCTGCTTCTGGGCTATCTTGAACGGATTGTTGTGATCATTGTTGCCTGACATCTTTCATCTTCCTCCTGGGTCTGCTGAGTCGCTCATGATTGCCATTTGACCCGGAACCTCGTCGGTTCCCGTTGTCACCTTACAAAGATCCCTCCGAGAACCTTTTCGCGTAGTCGAGCTGGAGCTTCAACACCCACATCCTCTCCAGAAATTCAGGCCACCCGCACTTGGGCTTGAAGCCTCTTTCCGCGTCCGGAAGGACCATCACCCCATCCACGACTTCTCCCTGCAGCTCTTTCCACAGTTCCGCCCAGGCATCCTGGGCATTCTGAAGAACAGCACCCGTGACGTTCCTGAAGTGCTTGAACTTGTCTTCCGGCTGCAGAATCGTGCGCTCCTTTGCCGACTTGTTTCCCGAGATGACCGTGAGCTGAATTGCCATGATCATGGAGCTCCTTGTTCATGAGATTCATTTCCGATGGAACCCTCGCAAAGCCTCCTGGCATAATCGATCTGGATGCCCAGGAGGTGAAGCTTCTCGAGGAGGAGGCTTCCATCGCCACCGGCCAGGCGCTCACAAGGGCCGGCTTTCCCCTCCAGGATCTCATCGGGCGATCGCTGATCCTGGAGGTCTTCCCAGATTTCACGCCAGAGCTTCTGAGCCTCGGCCATCACCCCGGCGGCAACACCTCGAAAGTGCCGCAGCCTGGCATTGGTGCGCCGGATCTCCAAGTCTTCACGATCCGCAGGCTGAATGCCTCTCCAGTAGTCCTCTTCGAGCTCCGGATGGTTCTTCATTTCGTTGATTCCTCGTGGGTTCCGGGAGGTCTGCCGCCAGCCCCGCCACCCATGAGGGCAACAAGTGTGCCGGGGAGATTCCTCACGGCCATCGAGGAGCTTACTTTCTGATATCATTGCGTATTTGTAAAAACTAAGCGGGCTCGGCGGCGGGAAAAGGCGGAAGCGGTTGTTGCTCCGGCAACATCGGGCTGTGGCCCAGAGATGCTGCAACCCACCCAAAATGCTGAAAGTTCATGGGGACACAGGGGACTGTTCAGGACCTGAACAGCGTTGGTGGAAATCCAACAACGACAGAGAAGGAATGACGGAAAATCAATCGGAGGCTGGAAGGAGATCGAATTTCTTCATCCGATGCCTGAGCGTGTTGCGGCTGACACCGAGCACTTTGGCGGCTTTGACCTGGTTGTGGCCGCACTGGTCGAGAACTTTCGAGACGAGTGTTCTTTCCACCAGATCGATGATGCTTTCGTGCATTCTCTCCCCACAGGCATCGAGGAGATCCGGGATGAGTTCGTCAAGCTTGCGCTCGATCCTCCCCCGGGGATTCTCGTCAGTCGCATTTCGAGTCGGTTCCCGTCCACAGGCGTCGAATTTGAGATGCTCCTCCAGGATGACGTCACCTGAGGCGAGCAGGATGGCGCGTCTCAGGCTGTTTTCGAGCTCTCTCACGTTCCCGGGCCAGGGATGGGATTTGAGCCTGGCGAGGGCGGCATCCTCGATATGCCGGATGGAAGTCTGGTATTCGACGCAAAATCGACCGACAAAATACTCGACCAGTGCGGGAATGTCCTCCGCGCGATCTCTGAGAGGAGGGAGCTGAATGGAGATGATCTTGAGCCTCCAATAGAGGTCTTCACGGAATTCACCGTCCGCCACCGCTTTTTCCAGGTTTTTGTTGGTTGCCGCGATGATCCGTACATCCACCTTCAGGGTTTGGGATCCGCCGACTCTTTCGATTTCGCCATATTGGAGCATTCGCAACAGCTTGGCCTGAGTGGCAAGAGACATCTCTCCGATCTCATCGAAAAAGAGCGTCCCACCCTGGCACCGTTCTATTTTCCCGACATGAGCGCGGTCCGCGCCCGTAAAGGCTCCCCGCTCATGCCCAAACAGCTCGCTCTCGAAGAGCGGCTCCGGAATCGCGGCGCAGTTGACGGCAAGGAACGGCTTGTCCTTCCTGTCACTGTGATGGTAGATCGCCCGCGCCACCAGCTCTTTTCCCGTACCGGATTCTCCCGTTATGAGCACCGTAACCTCCCTGGCGGCAACCTGTCCGATGAGCTTATAGACTTCCTGCATCCGCCTGTGGCTGCCGATGATCTTGACCTCCCCCGTCGGAACCGGCGACGGTCTCGCTTCGGAAACGGGAAGGCGAACCACTTGCTTCATGAGTCGGTTCACCTCGAGGGCGTCCCGGGCCAGTCGCTCCAGCTCAGCCCGGTCAAACGGCTTCAGGAGATAATCGTAGGCCCCGAGCTTCATCGCCTCGATGGCCGTGTCCATCGTGCCATAGGCCGTCATCAGAATGATGGGGGTTTTCACCTGGAGCCTTCGGATCTCCCTCAGGGTGTCCAATCCGTTTCGGCCCGGCATTTTGTAATCCAGGAGGATCAAGTCGAATGAATGACTCTCCACCATCTCCAGGGCTGCCGTTCCGCTGTGGCACGACCGAACCTCAAGCCCTTGCGCGGAAAAGAAGCGCGACAAGAAGTGAACGAGGCCCTCGTCGTCGTCAACGATCAGTATACTTTCCATGCGCAGCCATGCTTTCCCCGGACCTTGCCGGAATATGCAAAGAGAAGGTCGCCCCTAAGCCCATGCGGCTCTCCACGCCAACTCGGCCTCCGTGCCTCTTGAGAATGGCCTGGACGATGGAAAGTCCCAGTCCCGTCCCAGTCGACTTGGTGGTGAAGAAGGGATCGAAAAGGCTCGGGATGATCTCCTCCCGGATCCCCGGCCCGGTATCCGTTATGTCAATGCGGATGAGCTCCCTCGATTCGTCCCCGGCAGGAACCGTCTCACCGCAGGCCGTCACCCTCAGTTCCCCTCGAAGAGCCACGGCTTCGAGTCCATTCACGATGAGGTTCAAGAGCGCCTCCCCGAGCTGTTTCCGGTCTCCCCAGACCCGCGGCAGCGCACTGTCGATGTCGGTCCTGATGACAGTCTCCTGCTGCCTCGCCCTCGGTTGCGCCACCAGCAGAGCATCCTCGATCAGCTCCCGGACGTCCACTTCCGAAAGCACAAGGTTCTGGGGCCGCGCAAAATCGAGAAACCGGTTGATCGTCGCCTCCATGCGCCAAATCTGATTCATGGCGACATGGAGATCCTCTTCGTATTCCGAAGCCAGCGCCATCTCGTTTTCGATGGATTGGAGAAACATCTTCAGGGAAGTGAGGGGGGTTCGGACTTCATGGGCGACACCGGCCGCAAGATGACCGAGGGCGGCGAGCTGCTGGGACCGGGCTGCAGCCTCCTCCGTTTGCTTGAGCCTGACGTCCGTTTCCTTGAGCTCCGCTTCCCTGCGGATGACCTTCTCCTCGAGTCTTTGCTGCCGGTCCTGAAGCTGCCTGGCCATTTCTCCAAATGCGTCGTAGAGCAGTCCAACCTCGTCCCTCCGAATGGCCGGCTCGAGACGAGCCTCGCCGAACTCGCCTCGGGCCAGAAAGTTGGCCGCCTGGCTCAGCCTCCGGATCGGCGTGGCCACATATCGTGAGAGCAGCCACGCCGATAAGAGCGCTCCGAGCAGGGACAGGGCAATGATGAGTGCGATCGAGCGCCGCAGCTCTGTTACGGGTCGAAAGGCCTCCTCCGTGTCCTGCTCCACCACAAGAGCCCAGTCGGTCCCCGCAACCATCATCGAGGCTCCTATGACCTCGATGCCTCTATAGTCGATATAGGTGATCCTGCGCTTCGGGAGGCTGAAAACGTTCTTGAAGCTCTCAGACTGCGCGATGTTTTCATTGAGTATTCTTCTTGGCTCCTTGTGAGCGAGAAAAGTCCCCTCCCTGTTCACGAGGTAGCATTCACCAGTTTCTCCGAGTGAAACTCGCAGGACAACCGAAAGAATCGTTCCGGTCCCGACCGTGGCACTCACCACACCTTCCAGGTCGCCCGAATCTCCGACCAGAGGCGCCGATATCTGAAAGGTGGATTGTTTTCGGTCGGAGCTCAAGCGGATGTCGGACATTTGCAGCCGACCGACTTCGGGCGGTCTGACCAAGCTGTTCACATGGAGCTCCCGCGCAGGTTTCCCCCGGGGGTAGATGGAAACACCATCCCGGCTCACGACAGAGATCCCACCGTAGACATGATACTTGTCTCTCACCAGCTCCACATAGCGGGCGATTTGCTCCGGCTCCATGGATCTCAGGATCGATGAGCCGGCTATGACCTCGACGTCGGCCTTTCGCTCGTTAATCCACCTTTCAAGCATGGCCGCTTTGTCTGCGGCGATGTGCTCGATCTGGTTCGTGACCATGTTCAAGATGAGCTTTTCAGCCGTTCGTATGGAAAGCATCCCCACTCCGAACAGTGGCACCAGTTCAAGCACGAAAAAGAGCAACATCAGTTTGAGCTGCAGACTGTTCAGCGGAAATGTCCGTTTCAATGTCACGCCCCGTGCTGCGGTCCGAAGTCTGTGCGCCGGCCTTTTGGTGCGTCAGCGCCAAGCCGTGCTGAGAGCCATGGCGGGGAGCCGCCAGGTGGGATTATATTCATTTTCACTTATATTTTCTAATTGCATATTAGTGCCACTGATACAGTTTCAGCACCCCAGTTCTCCACCCGACATACTGCTGAGGGGGGAGTTACGGCCGGGCGTCACCTAAAATCGGAGAGACACAGCTGAAAGGACGCTGGAAAGAGTCATGAGGTGGTCTTCGGGAGGCAAAGCTTGTGCGGGACGGTCTCCAGGTCCTGTTACGGCGGCAGGCTCAATGCTTCCATGGACCGGAAAAGAATCATGTCTCGTCCGGGCGCGGATCATGCCGCTTCTTCATGAAATCATCCATCCGCAGCACGTTGTTCGGAGAGCCGGCGTTGCGCCGGTGGCGGTCGTTTTTGAGGACTTCGATGGCCTGTCGCAGTTCGTGGTTGTTTTGAATGAGCTCTTCGATGTCGCCTTCGCGCTCGTCCCATCTCTGGCGCAGGTGAACCGGATCGAGGGTGAACCCCAGAAGAGCGCCGATGATCTCGAGGCAGCGGGCTGAAGTGAGCTCATGGGGCCCCTGCAGATAGAAGGGAAGATGCGTCCAAATGCTCACACACCTCATTTCCGTGCCCTGTGTCGCTTCAAGGACGGCCGAGTGGATGGATCCGGGGCCGGTGTAGTCCGCAGGCCGGCATCCCAGCTCCCGGACCTGATTGTACCCCTTCGCATCCTGGACAACCGCCGATATGACCACTTCATCGTGAAAGATCTGATCATAAAGGCTGCCGAGCAGGACAATCTCCCGGCACCCCCATTGCCCAAGAAGTCCCAGCAGTTCCCTGGTAAAGTCCGTCCAGTTCCTGGAAGGCTCCGCCCCCGTTCCCACCAGGAAAGGTTCGTGTCCCCCATATCTTCCCACGAAGAACCGAAACAACGGCCACTCCAGGCGCTTGATCTGACCGTGATGCACGTGGACCACCGGCCTGAGGGATTCAGTCTGCCAGTAACCTTCGAGATTCCATTCAGCCACCAGTTCAAAGGGAACCATGTTCTTGAGCTCCGACAGGGTGAGCTCGATCATCTCACCGGCGTCGGGCCAACCGGAGAAATGCAGCAGGACCCGCGGAGCGTGGATGGAATCCGAATACATTTGAAGGTGCATGGCGGCCCCCATCATTGCACAGAAAAGTGGCTGTGAGCCCCAGCTTCAGACAAGGCCGTTCAGCTCCAGCAGTTCCAGAAGCTCTTCGCAGTCGGAGGCGAGCCAGTCCGCACCACTCCGGGCGAGGTCGTCCCACGAACCGCTTCCACTCGCCACCCCAGCCGTCAGAGTCCCTGCGCGCTTGCCGGTCTGAACATCCAGGGGGTGATCGCCCACCATCAGGGAATTCCCGGGAGCCGCACCAAAATGGGCCAGCGCCATTTGCAGGTGCTCCGGGTCCGGCTTCACGTTGGCCACGTGGTCCCTGGCCAGAAAACAGCCGCAAAATTCCTGCATGTCGGGAAAAACAGCCTGCACAGCTGCGGCACAGTTCCTGGTGATGATCGCCGTGTGAACGCCCTGCACATGGAGCTTCTTGAGCAGCACTCGCGTGAATGGGAAGAGCATGCCTTCTCGGGAAGCCTCGATCTCCATGTCCACAATCATCCGGTTCGCCCTGGAGCGGAATTTGCGGGAAGCGGGCGCGTCGTGGATTTGGATTTCTTGTTCGAGGAAATCGAGCCACTCCAGAACGGGCAAATGCGACACGAGATCCCCGTTGAGGTATTCGGAGGCAATCCGTGCCAACTCATTCTTCATGTGCGCGAAATCCAGTTTCAGCTCGGCAAGGGTCCCATCGAAGTCGAAGACAATGGTTTCCAGCCGTAGTCGCGAAATGTCTTCCCCCTGCAGGTTGTGCTCCTTTCCTTTTCCCTTGCCGAACCGGGAAGGCTTCATTATTGTGACCGCGCCTGCAGATCAGGCCAGAGTACCAGACACTCTTCATAATAGGTCCCCCCGAGCCCGCGGGCAAGCAGATGGGGGCAGTCCTTTGTCGGGTGGAGGAAATGAAACCCATGATACGCAAATTCAGCTTTGACGAAGTGGTGGATCGCCTCATCGCCCTCAAGACCGCTTATCATGACAACTATCTGGCCATGTATTCCAGCTGGTATGGGGGCATTGTCGTGGATCCCGCCCTCATGATGGTGCCCATCGACGACCATCTCGTCCACCGGGGTGATGGGGTGTTTGAGGCATTCAGGTGCGTTGAAGGCCGGATCTACAACCTGGGGCGCCACCTGGACCGCCTGGAGACATCTGCAAAGGGGATCTTCCTGGACATCCCTTGCGATCGCGCCGCGATCACCCGGATCGTTCGGGCCACTATCCAGGCTGCGGGGGCCAAAAATGCCGTGATTCGGCTGTACGTTTCGAGAGGACCGGGGGGCTTTTCAACAAACCCTTACGAATGCCCGGCAAGCCAGCTCTATGTGGTGTGCAGCCGGTTCCAGGCCACTCCAGCCGACAGGTATGAAAAAGGCGTAACTTTGAAGAGCAGCCATATTCCCATCAAAAAGGCCTACCTGGCCAACATGAAGAGCTGCAATTATCTCCCCAACGTGCTCATGAAGAAAGAGGCTGAGGACGCGGGAGTAGATTTCACCGTATCCATTGACGAGGAAGGTTTCCTGGGTGAGGGATCGACGGAGAATGTCGGGATCATCACGCGGGATCGGGAGCTCCTCGTGCCCCGCTTTGACCGAATCCTCCGCGGAACGACGGTCACGCGGGTGATGGAGCTGGCAGCTGAGCTGGTGAACCTGGGCGAGCTGGAGCGGGTCGGTGAGGCGGACATCACACCGGCACAGGCCTATGAGGCCTCTGAGGTCCTGGTCTTCGGGACCTCTTTCGACGTCCTCCCCGTCGTGAGGTACGACGACCATCCCATCGGCGGCGGCAGACCGGGGCCGATGGCTGCCCGCCTGCTGGAGCTCCTCCGAATGGACATGACGAGCTGCGACGCAATGTTGACAGCCGTTGAGGATTGACCCCATGGACCAGGAGATGCGGGATTTCTGCCACAGGACGGCTGATTCGATCTTCCGGGAAAGCATACAATTGAAACAGGCCGTCGCCAGGACATCCACGGCGCTCATTGTCGAGATGGCGGAGCTGGTCGCCCAGGCTTTTCGGGGCCGGCACAGGCTATTCCTGTTCGGAAACGGGGGCAGCGCCGCAGATGCCCAGCACCTGGCCGCCGAATTCGTGAACCGGTTCCAGCGGGAGCGCATTCCGCTTCCCGCGCTCTCCCTCACGGTCGACACATCGATCCTCACCAGCATCAGCAACGATTACCATTTCGACGACATTTTCCTGAAGCAGCTCCAGGCATTGGCACAGGCCGGCGATGCAGCTCTCGGGATCAGCACCAGCGGTTCTTCGCCCAACGTCGTGAAAGCCCTGAAATGGGCAAGGGAGCATGGGCTGCACACCATGGGCTGGGCTGGAGCAACCCTCGGCGAGATGGATACCTATTGCGACCTGATCCTCCACGTTCCGTCCAGGACCACGGCACGCATCCAGGAATGCCACATCACCGTGGGTCATGTGCTGTGCGGGCTTGTGGATGAAATCCTGTTCGGAGATCACGAGACTTCTGTATGAGCCGAGAAAAATCCTCCAAGAGATGGGAACCGCTGAGCTTCGAAGGGCTGCAGACCACCAGCCTCATGGACCGGCCCAGCAAGGTCACGGTCGACGACTTCTGCAGGCCATGGCAGGCGGGTGGGGACCTGTCGCAATTCATGGACCGTCTTCCGGACATTCTGGCGGCGAGTCTTCTCAAACAGGCCGTGGCAGCACTGGTGGGGGCAGTGCGCGGGGGTCGCACGCTTCTCCTCGGGATGGGGGCCCATCCCATCAAGGTGGGGCTCAACCCGGTCCTGGTGGACGCTTTTCGCCGCCGGATCTTCACGGGACTGGCCCTGAACGGCGCGTGCATCATCCACGATGTGGAAGTGGCCCTGGCCGGTAAAACTTCTGAGGATGTGGCGGCCCATCTGGGGCATGGCGAGTTCGGAACCGCCCGGGAGACGGCCGAGCTCATTCACGGCGCCGCTGCCAAAGCTCATGCCCGGGGCACCATCGGGCTGGGGCAGGCGGTGGGAGAGGAGCTTCTCGAGTGCGGGGCGCCCTTCTCCCATTTGAGTCTCCTGGCCACGGCGGCCCAGATTGAAATGCCGGTGACCGTGCACGTGGCTCTTGGAACCGACATCATCCACATGCATCCCGCCATGGACGGCGCCGCCATGGGGGCGCTGAGCTACAGGGACTTCCGGCTCTTTACGCGGCTGGTCAGCACCCTGGAGCTGGGAGTTTACCTGAACCTGGGATCCGCGGTGATCCTGCCCGAGGTCTTTCTGAAAGCCGTCAGCGTCGCTCGAAATCTAGGATACTCCATGGAGAGACTCACGACCATCAACATGGACTTCCAGCGTCAGTATCGGTCGCAGGTGAACGTCGTGGAAAGACCCACAGCCGGAACCGGACGCGGCATCACCCTGATCGGGCATCACGAGATCATGTTTCCTTTGCTCATGGCGGCGGTCATCGAACAACTGGCGAAGGAGGATTGACATGGAGACGCGCATTCGCATCACAGCCGGTGCTGTGAGTGCTCCGGCCGAACTGGGGGATTCCCCCACGGCTCGGGCCATCGCCGCTGCCCTGCCCATCCGGGCCGAGGCCCACACATGGGGTGACGAAATCTATTTTCCCATACCCGTGAGTGAGAAGCTGGACGAGACCGCCGCCGAGGTTGTCGAAATGGGTGATTTGGGTTATTGGCCGACCGGAAAGGCTTTCTGCATCTTTTTCGGGCCGACTCCGGCCAGCCGCGGCGATGAGATTCGACCGGCCAGCGCCGTCAACCTCGTTGGCAGGGTACTCGGCGACGCCCGGCTTTTCAAGACCGTTGCAGACGGCCAGCTGGTTGAGATCGAGCCGTGGAATGAGTAATCTAATGAGTATTCTTTTTGGATGTTTGATGAACCAGGGAGGTTTCTTCGAATGCCGATTTTCGAGTACGAATGTTGTCAGTGTTGCGAGAAGTTCGAACGATTGATCTTCAGGAGTGACGAGCCCGTCAATTGCCCCCAGTGCGATTCCGCGAACGTTCAGCGCGTGATGTCGGTGTGCGCCTTCAAAAGCGGCGGTGACAAGGGCGCCGCCAGCAGCCGAATGAGCACCTCCGCGTCCTCCTCCTGCAGTGGCTGCAGCAGCGGGAACTGCAGCACCTGCCATTGATGACGAAAGACTGGAATTCGATACATTGAGCGACAGAATCATTCGCATAGGCACGCGGGGGAGCATGCTCGCTTTGACCCAGAGCGGGCTCATCCGGAAGCGTATCCAAGACATCCGGCCGGGCGTGAAGGTGGAGCTGACCATCATCAAGACCACGGGGGACAAGATCCAGGATGTCCCACTGGCCAAGGTGGGCGGGAAAGGTCTGTTCGTCAAGGAGATCGAGGAAGCCCTCCTCGCAGGGGAAGTCGATCTGGCGGTGCACAGTATGAAGGACGTGCCGGCCGTACTGCCCGACGGGCTGGTCATCGGCGCCATACCGGAGCGCGAAGACCCGAGGGATGTGCTGGTGACGCAGAAAGCCACCGGTTTGATGGATCTGCCCCCCGCCGCCCTGGTGGGTAGCAGCAGCCTGCGCCGGGCGGCTCAAATCAAGGCTCACCGACCCGACATTCTGGTGGAGAGTCTGCGCGGCAACCTCGACACCCGCTTGCGGAAACTCGGCGAAGGGATGTACGACGCCATCGTGCTGGCTGCAGCAGGTCTCCACCGCATGGGATGGCAGGAGCGCATCACGGCCTACCTCGAGGTGGAGGACTTTCTGCCGGCCATAGGGCAAGGCGCCCTGGGGCTGGAATTCCGCAGCGATGACCCGGCCATCCGTGACCTGCTCGCCCCCCTGCACCATGAAGACACGGCTGTGGCCGTCCAGGCGGAGCGAAGCTTTCTCGAGCGGCTCGAGGGAGGCTGCCAGGTCCCCATCGGCGGATACGGTCGGGTTGAGGGAGACCGAGTCCACTTCACGGGCCTGGTCGCCACGATCGACGGGTCCAGAGTTTTCCGGACCTCGCGGTCGGCTCCGCGGAAAGATTCTGTCCATCTCGGAATCCAGGTGGCCGAGGAACTGCTGGGTTCGGGGGCGCGCGCCATTCTGGAAGAGATCTATCGAGACCAGGCCAATGGTTGAAGGAAGAAGGGATAGCCCGTGGGCAAAGGCAAGGTTTATCTGGTAGGCGCCGGGCCCGGCGATCCGGGACTGTTCACTCTCAGGGGGCGCGAGCTTCTGGAGCGGGCCGAAGTCGTCATCTACGATTATCTCGCCAACGAAGAACTCCTGAAGCTTGCGCCGCCGGATGCGGAAAAGATTTACGTCGGCAAGAAGGGTGGCGACCACACGGTTCCCCAGAAGGGCATCAACGAGATCCTGGTCGAGAAGGGGCGGGACCATCAGGTCGTGCGCCTCAAGGGCGGAGATCCGTTCGTCTTCGGCCGGGGGGGCGAGGAAGCCCAGGAGCTCGTGGCTCATGGAATCCCTTTCGAAGTGGTTCCGGGAGTCACTGCGGCCGTCGCGGTTCCCGCCTATGCCGGAATTCCCCTCTCACACAGGGATTACACCGCCAGCATGGCGTTCGTGACCGGCCATGAGCGGGAAGACAAGGACGACTCCAAGATCGAATGGGAGAAGCTCGCCACAGCCGTGGGAACCCTGGTGTTCTTCATGGGAGTCAAGAACCTGCCCGAGATTTGCCGGAACCTTGTGGCCCACGGTCGTGCGCCTCAGACCCCCGTCGCCGTGATCCGCTGGGGAACGACACCGGAACAAAGGACGGTGGCGGGAACCCTCGAGGACATCGCCGAGCGCGTCCGGGAGGCCCAGCTGAAGCCCCCGGCCATCACTATCGTGGGGGAAGTGGTGCGGCTGAGGGAGGAGCTGAACTGGTTCGAAGCCCGTCCGCTTTTCGGACGCCGGATCGTGATCACTCGGGCGCGGGAGCAGGCCAGCGATTTCAAAGCGCTTTTGTCCGATCTTGGCGCCCAGTGCATCGAGTTTCCGACCATTGAAATCGCCCCTCCCCCAAGCTGGGAACCTCTGGACAGCGCCATCGGCCGGCTTTCGAGCTACAACTGGGCCGTCTTCACGAGCGTCAACGGAGTGCGATGCTTCATGGAGCGGTTGAGTGCGGCGGGAATGGACGTGAGGGATTTCAAGGGAATAAAGGTCGCGGCCATCGGTCCTGCGACGGCCGAGGCGCTCGAAAAGCATGGGCTGAAGCCGGACCTTGTGCCCAAAGAGTACAAAGCAGAAGCAGTCCTCGAAGGGCTTGCCGGGGAGAACCTGAAAGGAAAGCGATTCTTGATGCCTCGAGCCATGGTGGCCCGTGACGTCCTGCCGGAAACACTGCGGCAATGGGGGGGGGAGGTCCACGTAGTCCCCGCCTACCAGACGGTCCTCCCCTCGGCCATGAGCGCGGATATACTCGATAAGCTTCGTGCGGGAGCCATCGATTGCATCACGTTCACGTCTTCTTCAACGGTCAGCAATTTCTTCAGTCTTTTCGACCGGGAAGATCTCCTCTCCCGGCTCGGGAAAGTGGCCATCGCCAGCATCGGCCCCATCACCTCCCAAACTGCGCAGGAACATGGATTGAAGATCGACATCCAACCCGAAGCATACACGATCAAGGCTTTGGCTCAAGCCATCTGCAATCACTTCTCGTCACGCCCGCTGCAGATTACTGAAGGCTCAGATCCTGGAAAACAGAAACCCCGGCGCTCATCGTGAGCACCGGGGCTTTGATTTGATGCAGCAGGTGGAGATCGAGCCCGGCATTGGCCAGGAACAATGGGCGAGCGTGAGAGCTCTTTATTCTTTGATGGCCCTGGCCCGGTTCTGCAGGTAGGCATCCCGCATGGAAACATAGGGATCCAGGGCAGATTTCTTGAAATCCTCGTAATCGCCAAGGGTCAGGGAGGTGTTGTTCACCACCCTTCCTCCGTCAACGGCCGCGCCCACCCAGAATTCAGGATAGACATAGGTCAGGGGATCCAGGAAGGCATCGACAACGGTTCCCAGCGTATCCCGCACGCTGGATGGGCCGAAAAACGGCCAGGTGATGTAAGCATGGGGCCTCATCCCGTGATATCCCAGGGTCTGCCCGAAATCCTCGTCGTGCCGATCGAGTTTGTACTCTGTCTGGGCAAAATCGAACATTCCGCCCGCACCGAGGGTCGTGTTGATGACGAATCGGGAAAATTCCGTGCCGGCTGCTCTGAATTTTCCCTGGAAGGTACAGTTGAGCAGCCGTACGGGCATCATGGCATTATGATAAACGTTGCGGATGCAGATTCGAACGCCCTGGGGGATGAAAGCCTGGTAAACACGGGCGATGGGCTTCATGAACCAGAAATAGAGCTTGTCGTTGAAGGTGAACATGGCCCGGTTGAACTTTTCCATTGGATCGGCAACTTTCGGCGCTTTCACCTCGAAGGGGTCTTGTTCGCCGTTGTCTTCGACCACCAGAGTGGAGCTTTCGGTCCACACCGTGTCATCATATACACCCCTTGCACTGACAGGCGAAGAAAAGGCGATCAGGGCCAGCATCGCCAATAACATGAAATAATACACCTTTCTCGATCTCATCCGTCGGTCTCCTCCCCTGGCATGGTCCATCATGAAACGAAGAGCAGATACAAAGACACGGGGGTCTAGCAGGGCAACGATGAAGTAACGCCATTCTAGCACCCTGCCGATACAGCGCAAGCAAAAGTCACGCCTCGTCGCCGAACATCTCAAAGCTATGCTTCAAAATTCCCCCGCGCCCATCCTAATCCTGCAACGCTATGATCGACCGGCAAAAAACGATACGAGACTTTCCACCAGCTCCGCCATGAACCGAAAGTCCAATTTGTCCAGTGTGTCCGAAGGGAGGTGGTAGTGCGGATTGCGGAAGAAAGCCGTATCGGTGATCATGACGGCACGATAGCCGTGATCCCAAAATGAAGCATGGTCGCTCAAACGCACGGCGGGCAGCGCCCACCCGTTGAAGGGAACGCTGAGGGAAACCACGGGGAGGTCCGAGTTGCCCCTGAAGGATTCGACGAGCGATCGAGCCAGAGCTCGGGACGAAAAATTCCCGACGATCCCGATGAAATCTCCCGTCTCGGGGTATCCCATCCAGTTCACAGGAAAAGGATAGTCCTGGCAGCCGGGCTCACGACAGGCATAGCCGACCATCTCCAGACAGAGCATACCATCGATGACCTCGCCCCTCGCTCGGGCGTTTCGAGCGTGGACAGCACTCCCCTGGAAACGAGTCCCGAACACAGGGGGCTCCTCGAGAGCGAACGATACGAACTTGACCGATACGCGGCGGGAACCGACCTGGCGCCGGTTGACAAGATTTCGGGCCACCTCCAGCTGGACGGCCACTGCACTGGCGTTGTCGTCGGCCCCCACGGTGCCCTCGACCGAGTCGTAATGCGCTCCCAGGATGTAGCGCATGGATGGGGTATTCTCATGGGGCCCGAGCTCAATGCGGGAGATGACGTTGCCCACATGGAGCCCTCTGTATTCATAAGCCTCTTTTTCCACCGGCAGTCCAAGGCTTCCATAGAACTCCGCTATATACTCCTCACTCTTCTTCAGATTTCGAGGCGTCACAATGCTGCGCTCACCGATGATCTCCGTGAGCTCCCGCAGATGTTCCTCAAGGTACGCCATGGTCTGATGGAGATCGATCACACCCTTCTCCTGCGCATGTGCAGCAGCTCCCGGGCACTGCAATGAGATCCAGAGCATTGCGCTCCAGGCACCCGCAAGAAATACTCCCCGGACCATCTGTAGTACAAGCATTGAATCCCTCGACCGGGCCGCCGGAGAGAACGGCAGGGCCAACATCCTTTTCCGATGCTCCGAGACGCTCCCCGCGGCGCCCCTTTCGTGATACCATAATCATCCGGATCATGCTGGGTGAAAATTGGATGAATGATTTCCCTGACATGCAGGGTAGAGCACGGAATCAGAACCTCCGGTTCTCGACGGTAGAAGTCGTGCGACCGTCTGAAAGCGATTCTGCCACCATTTTCCTGTCAGCAGCTGTGCGTTGGCGTCAACAATGTGACTATGGAGAAGACAGGCTTTGACCGAACCGTCGATGATTCGCCTGCGCGGCGTGAGACAGCATAATCTTAAAAACCTGGATCTGGATCTGCCCCTGAACAAGCTCATCGCCATCAGCGGCGTGAGCGGCTCGGGAAAGTCCAGTCTGGCCATTCACACTCTGTATGCAGAGGGCCAAAGGCGTTACATTGAAACTTTTTCGCCCTACACGCGGCAGTTCCTCGAACGCATGGATCCTCCTCGCGCGGACTTCATCGACGGTATCCCCCCGAGCATCGCCATCGAGTCGGGGACGGCCGTTCGCAGCTCCAGGTCCACGGTGGGGACCATCACCGAAATCAACGATCATCTCAAGCTGCTCTATGCCCGTCTTGCCGTTCCGCACTGTCCCCGGTGTCATCAACCGGTGCACCGAGACACTCCTGAGAGCGCCTTCAAGCGCCTGGAAAATCTGCCGCCTTCCACTCGCGTTCTGATCGCATTTCCCTATACTCCAGAAGAGATCGATCAGTGGGCCGAAAAGCTTGTTGCTCAAGGTTTCTTGCGTACCTATCGGGACGGCAGAACCGTCGACCTTGAGAATCTCTCCCCGAAAATGAAGGCTGAGCTGGCCGGCACGGAAACACTGGTGGTGGTGGACAGGATATCATGGGGAAACGTTCCTGTGGAGCGCACCGTCGACTCCCTGGCGACGGCCTTCCACATGGGGAATGGGCGCGCCGTCGCGGTGGTCCTGCCCGATGTCTTCCTCCGGTTCAGCTCGGATCTGGCCTGCGCCCACTGCCATCCCACCACGAGCATCCCGGCACCGACTCCCAACCTGTTTTCGTTCAACAGCCCCCTGGGGGCCTGTCCCGAGTGCAGGGGGTTCGGGCGCACCATCGGCGTGGACCTGGACCTCGTCATTCCCGATCCCAGGCTCAGCCTGGAACAGGGAGCCATCAAGCCCTGGCCTCCCGACCGTGACGAGTATGACGAATTGCTGACCTTCTGCAGGCGCGAAGGCATCCCGACGAACATCCCCTTTGAGACCCTCGATGAGGCCGCACGCTCGAAGATCATCAACGGCACCTCCCGTTACTACGGCATCAACGGCTTCTTCGAGTGGCTCGAAACCAAAACCTACAAGATGCACGTGCGCGTGTTCCTGTCACGCTACCGGGCTTACACTCCGTGCAAAAGCTGCGGTGGAAGCCGCTATCAGGATGCCACACGGCTCTACCGCCTGCGGGGGGTCTCCATCGACACCGTCAGCGGTTGGAGCATCGAGCGCTGTGCGGAGTTCTTCAGTCGGGATTGGCCCGAACTGGCGAGCGATGCCGCTGCAGCGCTCCTGGTCGAGGAGATTCAGGCTCGCCTGGGATTTCTCCAGGCCGTCGGCCTGGAGTACCTGACCCTGGATCGCCAATCGCGGACCCTTTCGGGCGGAGAGGTACAGCGGGTCCATTTGACACGGGCACTGGGCTCCGCCCTCGTCAATGTGCTCTATGTTCTGGACGAACCCAGCGTCGGCCTCCACGCAAGGGACCAGAAGCGATTGATGGACCAGCTCCATCGGCTGGTCAACGTCGGCAACACGGTGGTGGTGGTCGAGCACGACCCGGGCATGATCCGTTTCTGCGATCAGGTGGTGGACATGGGCCCCGGCGGCGGAGAGCGGGGTGGGGAAATCCTCTACAGCGGCCCACCGGCAGGTCTGGCGGATTATCCCCTGAGTATCACAGGGGGCTATCTTTCGGGAAGGCAGTCGGTCACGGCTGCCCGGGTGCGGAGGCCGGTGGATCCCATGCGCACCCTCACCGTGCACAACGCCCGAGAGAACAACCTCAAGGGAATTACCGTCGAGCTCCCTTTGGGGTTGCTGGTGGGAGTCAGCGGTGTTTCGGGCTCCGGGAAAAGCACTCTCATCGAGAAGACCCTTTACTTCAACTGGCTCAGGATGACCGGGCGTCAAACCGAGACACCCGGCGCATGCGAACGGCTGGAAGGCATCCATCACATCCGGGACATGATCCTGGTGGATCAGCAGCCCATCGGGCGAACGCCGCGGGCGAACCTGCTGACGTACACCAAGGCCCTGGATCCGGTGCGCAAGCTCCTGGCCCGGACCCCCGAAGCCATCGCACGGGGATACTCCACGCGCCACTTCTCCTTCAACGTTGCGGGAGGGCGCTGCGATCAGTGCCGGGGCGAAGGCTTCGAGCGCGTGGAAATGCAGTTCCTGGCAGACGTCTACATCCGGTGTCCCCAGTGCGGGGGACAACGCTTCAAAGATGAGATCCTGGACATCCGTGTCCGGGGCCTTTCCATCGCCGACGTCCTCGAGTGCACCGCCCAGGAGCTGACCGAGAGGTTTGGAGACTGCGAGCCGCTGGTGCAGGCCCTGGCCCCCATCTCTTCCGTCGGTCTGGATTACCTGAAGCTGGGGCAGCCCTTGAGCACCCTTTCGGGCGGAGAAGCGCAGCGACTGAAGCTGGTCCACCACCTGGGACAGCCTGCTGCCGTCGCAGCACTCAGGGGGCGCCGGCGCAAACCCTCCCTGTTTATCCTGGACGAGCCCACCACCGGCCTCCATCCGCATGACCTGTCCAAGCTCGTGGTTGTCCTCCAGACCCTGGTGACACAAGGACACACGGTCATTGTCGTGGAGCACAACCTGGACCTCCTGGCTGCCTGCGACTGGATCGTCGACCTGGGACCCGAGGGAGGCGAGGGCGGAGGTCGCGTAGTGGCTGTCGGCCCTCCGGAAGACGTTGCTCGATCTCCAGAGAGTCATACGGGGCGCTTCCTGCAGGACAGGCCGGCTGCTGATGCGGATGCCCGTCTCTCGGCACTTCCCATCCAGGAAACGTTCCTGGAAGCTGCAGAGATTCGGCGTTCGTGGACCTCTCCAGCCCGAACATCCTCTGTCTTCGCGTCAGCCCCTTCCCAACAGAAGTCGGGCATATCAGGCAACTCTTCCACTGCTATCGTCGTGAAGGGAGCCTACGAGCACAACCTCAGGATCGAACGGGTGAACCTCCCAAGGGAGAAGATGGTGGTGCTCACGGGGCTCAGCGGATCGGGAAAATCCACGCTGGCGTTCGACGTTCTTTTTGCCGAGGGACAGCGCCGCTACCTGGAATGCCTCTCCAGCTACGTTCGACAGTATTTCAAGATCCTCGAGAAGCCGAGCGTCGATCAGATCCTGGGCCTCCCGCCCACCGTCGCCATCGAGCAGCGCATGAGCCGCCTCAATCGGCGGTCCACGGTGGCGACCATTACCGAGATTTACCACTTCGTTCGCCTCCTGTTCACCAAGCTCGGCCGACAGCACTGTCCGGGATGCGGACAGGAGCTGGTGGCCCTGAGCGTCGATCAGATCCTCGCGATGTTGGAGCGGGCTGCGCGAGAACGCCGCATCGAGATCCTGGCGCCCCTGGTCCGCGGACGCAAGGGCATTTACAGGGATCTCTTCCAGCGTCTCCAAAAACTTGGTTACGACACGGTGCGAGTGGACGGCGCCCTCCTGCCGTTGGACCCGATTCCATCGCTGGCTCGGCATCGAGAGCACGATATCGAGGCGGTTGTGCCGCTGGCCGGGCAGCCCGTCACATCCAGCGACGAATGGGTCCAGAGGATCCGCAAGGGCCTGGCACTCGGCAACGGGTCGCTCATCGTGGCCGGAGAAACGGAGCAGGTCTTGAGCCAGCACCTGTACTGCCACACCTGCCAGAAAGGCCTGTCGCCGCTGGACCCCCGCCTCTTTTCCTTCAACACCCGTCAGGGATGGTGCCCCGCCTGCATGGGACTGGGAACCTCAAGGGTCCTCGACCCCGATCGCGTGCTGGGCCCCCTCCACCTGCCCCTCAACGACGGGTTGCTGAAGTTCCTGCGCTCTTTTGTGTGGCTGGGCGGCCTGAAAAGCCTCGGAAAACGATTGGAGCAGCGCTGGCAGAGCGACCTGGAGATCGATCCCGAGCGAACTCCTGCGGAGCTCAGCGCCTTCCAGCGCGATGGCATTTTGAACGGTTTGTCAAAGGAGCTTCCCGGCCTTCTGTCGGTGCTCTCGAAAATCGGTGAAGAGGACAAGGCCTGGGCAGCGGTTCAGGCGCTCCACGAGGACATTCCATGCCCCGACTGCAGCGGTCACCGCCTCAATGCCCAGGCCCGCAGCGTCTTCCTGCAGGGCTGGACCATCGGGGACCTGGTTCATTTGAACGTCAATGACTTCGAACGGGCCTGGACGGATCTGCGGTTCTCAGCCGACGAGAGCCTCATCGCGGAGCCTGTCCTGAAGGAGGTTTCGGGAAGACTGTCCTTCCTGCGGGAAGTCGGCCTGGAATACCTGGCGCTGGATCGAGCCGGGGATACCCTCTCCGGCGGCGAGACCCAGCGCATCCGTCTGGCAGCACAGCTTGGGTCGAACCTCCGCGGGATCTGTTACATTTTGGACGAGCCCACCATCGGGCTCCATCCCACAGACAACCAACGGTTGCTGGTATGCCTTCGAAGACTGAAGGAAAAGGGCAACACCGTGGTCGTGGTGGAGCACGACGCCGAGACCATGAGGCAGGCGGACACCCTCATCGAGCTGGGACCGGGGGCCGGCAAGGCAGGAGGGGAGCTCGTGGCCCAGGGCTCCTTCGTCGAGCTTTGCCGCGATTCCCGAAGCCTGACGAGTCGGTGGTTC
The DNA here is from genome assembly GCA_964557955.1 of uncultured Syntrophobacteraceae bacterium. GTDB lineage: Bacteria > Desulfobacterota > Syntrophobacteria > Syntrophobacterales > Syntrophobacteraceae > JALOOX01. The sequence continues at coordinate 83,832 of CAZLCS010000001.1, read as the reverse complement.
GGTGCATCCCTGGACTCGCTGCTGGGTCCCAATGGGAAAAGGGAGCCCGGCCGGGAGGGCTGGCTGACACTGGTGAGGGCATCCGCCCGGAATCTTCAGGGAATCGACGTTCGCATTCCGCTGGGCACCTTGACTTGTGTGACGGGGATTTCGGGCGCCGGGAAATCCACCCTGGTGGAGGAGGTAGTCTTTGAAGGGCTGCAGGAGAAGCTCGGAAGACGCTACGGCGGACCCTCGACTCCCGTGGAGGCGATCCTTGGGTGGGAGCCGGTCCGACGCGTGCTGAAGGTGGATCACAATCCCATCGGCCGGACCCCCCGATCGATTCCGGCAACCTACGTGGGCGTCTGGGACGAGATCCGAAAGCTCTTTGCATTGCTTCCCGAAGCCAGATCCAGAGGGTATGCAGCCGGTCGGTTCTCGTTCAACATCCCCGGGGGCCGTTGCGAAGCCTGTAAAGGCCAGGGGGAAACGCGGGTGGAGATGAGCTTCTTGCCCGATGTGCGGGTCTCCTGCGAGACGTGCGGCGGGAGCCGCTTCAACAACGAAACCCTGGCTGTCCGATACCGGGACCACTCCATCGCCGACGTGCTTTCCATGACCATCGAAGAGGCTGCCGAGCTCTTCGACGCCTATCCCCGCATTCACCGGCCCTTGCGGATCCTGTGCGACCTCGGTCTGGGCTATCTGAGGCTGGGGCAGCCCAGCCCGACACTCTCGGGAGGAGAAGCCCAGCGCATCAAGCTCGCAAGCGAGCTCGGCGCCAATCGCATGGCCACCCTGTACATCCTGGACGAGCCCACAACCGGCCTCCACCGTGCCGACGTGATCAAGCTGATTTCCGTCCTCCATGCTTTGACGGAGCAGGGCCATACGGTGCTCGTCATCGAGCACAATCTGGACCTGGTCTGGGCGAGCGATTACGTCATCGATCTCGGCCCGGGGAGCGGCGAGGCGGGAGGGCGCCTGGTGGCGGAAGGACCTCCCACCGACCTCATCGCTGCAGCCTCCATATCGGCCACAGCCCGGGCGCTTGCGCGTTACCTCGAAGAAGATCGCACGGCCTGTCCCGTCACGGGGATGGAGGAGCAGGCAGCGCATGCCCGTTGAGCTTGAGAGCTATCGAGCTGATGAGTCTTCAGCTTTCTTCCGGAACGAAGCTTTCAATCCTCGAGCGGCGATGGTGCCGGTCGTTCAGAACCGGCTCAGGACCATGGCAGCGATACGCTTGGCGAGCTCCAGATTCTCTTCCTTGTCGGTATTGCCCACGCCAATGACCATGTAGTCGGTTCCCTTCAGGATGTGGAGGCCGGGTATCGCCCAAAAGGAATCATCCCCGACACCTTGAACCACCCGAACGGGATCCAGCATCTCCTTGGTGGATTGATACACGGTCAATCCAGTCTGCCCATGCTCGCGAACCTTTTTCGACATCTCTTCCGTGCGTATGATCGAGATATGAATGAACCGTGAGGAGGACGCGGCATCGTACAAACACATCTTCTGTCCCAGCGGGTTGCCGGTGTCCTTCGATTCGGGGTCCTTGACGGCCTCGCCGAGCCATTTTTCGGCTTCGGCTCTGGCGAGCAGCTCACAGGGGTCGCTGCCCGCCACGCTGTCCAGACACCAGAAAGTGCAAACCGCCAATAAGCACAACACGACCGGGACAATCGATCTGGGTTTCATGTGGCTCCTCACAGTGGAAGTTTTGACTCGGAATGAGCTGCAGCTCCATGGTGTTTTCCTCGCAGGCAAAACGCAACAGAATACATCATGTTGGCTACCGCATTTTCTGGCAGATGTCTACCCGATCGCTCCCTGCCAGTCACACGAAAGAAATTGCGAGCAAAATGGTTTTGGCTTATAGTGAGCCCACTTCAGGCAGTGCTCCATCTTTCAGCAATTCATGAAACTCGAGCCCACGATCGCGCTTGACCGGCTTTCCACTTTGCTGGAGGCTGTTGATGGCATGCACAATCCCGATGCACTTATCAACCCTTACCGGAAACCCGCATTTCAGTGACGCCGGTCTACTGTCAGCCGCCTGTGTACATAAGGGGCAGAGGGCCTGAACGGATTTGAAGGTTTCATCAGAATCTTTTGCGCGGCACGGACCCGACTGTTTTATTTGCATATTGGTATGAATCGGCGTATTGGTATTGTGCAATTTATGCTAATTGTAACACAAAGAAATGGACCATCTCGCGGAACGGCACATTGAGGGGGTTAGGGTCTGCAGACGTTTTGCGGGATGGTTCGGATTGAAAGCCCCAAGTCATGGAAAGCCGTCGAGGTTGAACGCGGATGCGGAGGCAACCCTCCGGTTGCCGGTTTGTCCGGAGTCCCGGGGCTTGCAGCCTGGAACCTGATCGGGGACTCTGGTTGGTCATGAGACGGGGTCGCTTTGGACCCAGTGGAGGGAGGATGGCATGAAGCTGACACGAAGGGATTTCATGAAAGTCTCGGGTGCGGCCACAGCGGGGCTGGCTCTGAGCGGACTGGGATTCGATCTCAGCCCCGTTCAGGCCTATACCTGGGAGTTGCGCACCAAGGACGCCAAGGAAACACCAACCATCTGCTGCTATTGTTCCGTGGGCTGCGGAATCATCTGCCACACGGACAAGAAGACCGGGAAAGTCATTTATACCGAGGGCGATGCGGACCATCCCATCAACGGTGGATCGCTCTGCGCCAAGGGGGCTTCATCCTACCAGATAGCCCAGAACGACAAACGCATCACCAAGGTGTTGTACCGGGCCCCCAACAGCGACAAGTGGCAGGTCAAGAAGTGGGATTGGGCCCTGAAGGAAATCGCCAAGCGCGTAAAGGCCAGCCGCGACAAGAGCTTTGTGAAGACCAATGAAAAAGGGCAGGTCGTCAACCGGTGCAACGGCATCGCATCCGTGGGCAGTGCGGCCCTCGACAACGAGGAGTGCTGGATTTACCAGGCTATGCTGCGCTCCCTGGGACTGGTGTATATCGAACATCAGGCCCGTATTTGACACAGCGCCACTGTTGCGGCTCTGGCAGAGTCGTTCGGACGCGGCGCAATGACGAACCACTGGATCGATTTTGCAAACAGCGACTGCCTCTTGATCATGGGGAGCAACCCCGCCGAGAACCACCCCATTTCCTTCCGATGGATCATGAAGGCCAAGGAAAATGGGGCTACCGTCATCCATGTCGACCCCCGGTTCACGCGCACTTCGACCAAGGCGGACATTTATGCCCCTCTTCGGTCGGGCACCGATATCGCCTTCCTGGGTGGGATGATCAAATACATCCTTGAAAACGAAAAGTACTTCAAGGAATACGTGGTCAACTACACCAACGCTCCCTATATCGTCGGTGGAAAATTCGATTTCAAGGATGGGCTTTTCTCGGGGTACAACGCCGAGAAGCGTGCATACGATGCGTCCGCCTGGGCCTTCGAGATGGACGAGAAAGGGGTGCCCAAGAAGGACTTGACCCTGCAGGACCCCCGATGCGTCCTACAGTTGATGAAAGCTCACTACGCTCGTTACGACCTGGACACGGTTTCATCCATTACGGGCACACCGAAGGCGGACCTTCTGAAAGTCTACGAGGCTTATGCAGCCACAGGGGTACCCGATAAGGCGGGCACCAACCTGTATGCCATGGGGTGGACCCAGCACACGGTGGGAGTCCAGAACATACGAGCCATGTGCATCATTCAGCTTCTGCTGGGAAACATGGGGATTGCGGGCGGCGGAGTGAATGCCATGCGCGGCGAGTCCAATGTGCAGGGCTCGACAGACGCCGGGCTTCTCTTCCACATTCTGCCGGGCTATCTGCCGACTCCTTCGGCCTCTCTGGCTACCCTGGCCGATTACAACAAGAAGTATACTCCCGTCACCAAGGATCCTTTGAGCGCCAACTGGTGGCAGAATCGTCCCAAGTACGTCGTGAGCTTCCTCAAGTCCATGTACGGGGAGGCGGCCAAGCCGGAAAACGAGTTCGGCTACGCCTGGCTGCCCAAGACGGAAGACGGAAAGACGTATACATGGCTGGACCTCTTCGATGCCATGTACAAGAAGGAGTTTACCGGATTCTTCTCCTGGGGCCAGAACCCGGCTTGCAGCGGGGCCAATTCAGGCAAGACCCGTGCTGCCCTGGCCAACCTCGACTGGATGGTGGTGGTCAATCTTTTCGACAATGAGACGGCCTCGTTCTGGAAGGGTCCAGGCCTGGATCCCAAGAAAGTCAAGACGGAAGTTTTCTTCCTGCCCTGCTCCGCGTTCCTGGAGAAGGAAGGCTCCATTTCCAACAGCGGTCGATGGGCGCAGTGGCGCTACAAAGCGCAGGAACCGCCGGGAGACGCCCTGCCCGACGGCGACATCATCGTCGAGCTCTTCAACGAGATTCGTAAGCTCTACCAGAAGCCCGACAAGAAATCGGCCTTCCCCGATCCCATCCTGAACCTCAAGTGGGATTACATGGCCAAGGGTAAATTCGATCCCCATCTGGCCGCCAAGGCCATCAACGGATTCTTCACTCAGGACGTCACCATTCAGGATAAGCAGTACAAGAAGGGCGACCCCGTCCCCGCCTTCGCCATGCTCAAGGATGATGGGTCTACCTCCTGCGGCAACTGGATCTACTGCCAGAGTTACAACGCCGACGGCAACAACATGGCCCGGCGGGACAACAAGGACGAGAGCGGCATCGGCCTTTACGCCAAGTGGGCGTGGGCATGGCCGGTCAATCGAAGGATCATCTACAACCGCGCATCCTGCGACCCCACCGGGAAGCCTTGGAATCCCAAAAAGCCGGTGGTGGAGTTCGTGGGGGAAGTGAAGGATGGCAAATGGGCCTCCCAGAAGTGGAAGGGAGACGTTCCCGACGGCCCCTGGTATCCTCTCAGGAACCCCGACGGAACACCTCGCGAAGACGGGAAGCTCCCCTTCATTATGAGAGCGGATGGATATGGGGCACTCTTCGGTCCCGGCATGAAGGACGGTCCCTTCCCCGAGCACTATGAGCCCATGGAATGCCCCGTGGAGAAGAACCTGCTGGGCTCCCAGTTCACCAATCCCGTTGCGGCGGTTTATACGACGGAAAAGGATGCGATCAAGACCTGCGATCCAAGGTTCCCGTTCGTAGGAACCACGTATCGCGTGACCGAGCACTGGCAGACCGGAGTACTCACGCGCTGGCTCCCATGGCTGATCGAGGCGGAGCCCCAGCTATTCGTCGAGATGAGCGAGCAGCTGGCTCAACTCAAGCAGATCAAGAATGGGGAGCTGATTGTTGTGGAGTCGCCGCGCGGTATGGTGGAAGCGGTGGCCATCGTGACCAAGCGATTCCAGCCCATGAAGGTTCATGGGCAGGAGGTTCACCAGGTCGGATTGCCCTGGCATTACGGTTGGGTATGGCCCAAGGGCGGCGGTGACAGTGCCAATCTTCTCACCCCCGCAGCCGGTGACCCCAACACCCGGATTCCGGAAACCAAAGCCTTTATGGTGAACGTTCGCAAGAAGGGAGCATAAGCCATGGCCGGTAAAAGCTTTTTCATCGACACGACCAGCTGCACCGCCTGCCGGGGATGCCAGATTGCCTGCAAAAACTGGAACCGCAATGGGACCGTGCCGACCAAGAACACGGGCTCCCATCAGAATCCGCCGGACCTGGACGGCTCGACCTTCAAGCTGGTGCGTTTCAGCGAACTGGAGACTGACGGCAAAGTCGCCTGGTATTTCTTTGCGGACCAGTGCCGCCACTGCCTGATCCCCCCTTGCAAGGACGCCATTGAAGGGCATGTGCCCGAAGCGGTCGTCCAGGACGAAGCCACGGGAGCCGTGGTTTACAACGAAAAGACCAAGCAGGTCCCGTTCGAGGAGGTGCGTGAGTCCTGCCCGTACGACATTCCCCGCAAGGCGGCTGACGGACGGATTGTCAAGTGCACCATGTGCATCGACCGCGTCAGCAACGGTCTGAAGCCCGCCTGCGTCAAGGTTTGTCCGACAGGCACCATGAACTTCGGCGAGCGCGACGAGATGCTCAAGCTGGCCAACGAGCGGCTGGAAAAACTGAAAGCCAAGTATCCCAAGGCGCAGCTGATCGATTCCGAGGAGATCCGGGTCGTTTATCTGGTGGTGGACGATCCCAGGAAGTACCACAAGAACGCCATCGCCAGCGCCCATCCGGGCATGACGCGCCAGTTGGCCCTGCACAGCCTTTTGAAACCTGCCAAGGCCTTTTTCAAAGGGATTGCAGAAGCCTGAGGAATGCACTAGGATTCCACCTGCGATCGAAGGCTCCTGGGCTCCATGTACCCTCCGGGTGGTCGATACACAGGTGGAGGTTGAGCCCCATGCGATGACCGGGACGAGTCAGGGGAAGTCTTCCCATGAAGGCTTCCCCTTTCCATTGTGAATCAGCAGTCCCTTGTTTCCCCTCAGGCGCAACACCAGCCTTAGAAAGGATCACTCGTCAATCCAGTTCTTTCAATTGGAGCCGGAAACTCAATACTAACATGACCGGGAGCTCGGAGGACGGCCAATTGGTGACCGAATCAACGCACAACAAGGATCGAATTCAACAGGCCATTGCATGGGCGCTGGATGACAAGCCTGCATATGCCCAGCTCTACCCGCTTCTGGAAAGCCTTTTCATCCTTCAGGCAGAAGTGCGGGAGACATTGAAAGTGACGCCTCCGGACCTGGATCCGGTGACGGTTCGCACCCAGCGCGAGGCCGGGTTTCCCATGCTCCGGCGATGGGAGCTCCCCCTGGACCTCGATGCGGCCGAGTTCATCCTCAAGGGAGTGCAGGAGATTCTTCCGGAAGACAATGCGCTCCTCAAAACGGCTCACCGGGAACTGGAGGCTGCACTGTGGGATCGTGCCGACCAGAGAGAGGATTTCTGGCGCAGTTTCTTGTACCATGAATGGGAGCCCTGGGAGGAATGGGTGACCACGGAAGAGGTGGACCTCGCATCCCTGATTTTTCTGGCGCGGAGCTGCATAAGACCGTCCCTCGAGAAGGTGGCCGAGGGGCTCCTGAATCGATTTCCCGTCGAAAAGGAATGGCTCAGGGGCTATTGCCCGGTCTGTGGATCCCTTCCCTCGCTGCTCATCCTCGAGGGAGAGGGGGAGCAGAAGGCATTTTGCTCGTGGTGCGCGTCTCTCTGGCCGATTCGGCGCCTCCAATGCCCCGCCTGCGACAGTCAGGATCACAATTCCAGGGGTTATCTATACGTCGAAGCGGAACCGCATTACCGCGTGCAGTATTGTGAAGCCTGTGGCGTTTATTTCAAGCAGATCGACGTTCGTGAAAGGCTGTACCCCCCTTTCCTGCCGCTGGAGGAGCTGACCACCCTGCACCTGGACCTCCTGGCGCAGAGAGCCGGATGGAAGCAGGCTCCATCGCCTTCGCCCGTCGTGTACGGGGAAGGCTCACGAGTTTGACATTGTTGATCGAACCGCCTTTGAGGTATAGTGCTCTCAAGAATTCCACATCCGGGTCGTCTCTTCCAACTCCTTCAATCCCGTGCACTGGACTTGTGGCCTTGGCGATTTGCCCCGCAGGCAGGAAGCGGACTCCGGAACGAAATGTGATTGAAGCGCTCGAGAGGGTTGGGGCAGCCTGATCGTCGGAGCCGGGGGATCGAAAGGCGGATGGTTTTCGGGCAGGGCTGGAAAGTCTATTACAGAGAGCGATTGAACGCAGCCGGGCTCGTTTTGCGGTATGTCGTGGAAAACGGCCATCGCATTTACATCGGGTCGGGCTGTTCCGAACCCCAGCACCTGACGCGCACACTGGCCTACTTCATCCCGAGGTATCGAGACCTGGAGCTGGTACAGAACCTCTCCTTCGGGAGCATTCCCGAGAATTGGACCAAGCTGGCGGATTATTGCAGATTCAAGACCTTCTTCGTCGGGCCCCGCACGAGGGAAGCCGTCAACGAGGGGCTGGCCGATTACATTCCCGCCTACTATTCGTCCATTCCGAGGCTCTTCCGGGAGGAGGCGACCTGTGCACTGGATGTGTGCCTGATACAGGTCTCGCCGCCGGACGAGCACGGATTCTGCTCTCTGGGCATTGGCGTGGACATCAACAAGGCCGCAGCCGACGCCTCTCACATCGTGGTGGCTCAGGTCAACCCGTTTATGCCGAGAACCCTTGGAGACAGTTTTCTCCATGTGACCGACATCGATCATTTCGTGGAATACGAAGAGCCGCTTCTCGAGGTGGTCTGGAAGGAGCCCAGCGCCGTCGCCGAGCGAATCGCCAAATATGTGTCCTCCCTCATTGAAGATGGCTCAACTCTCGAGGTGGGCATCGGCCGCATCAACCATTCCGTCCTCAAGTACCTGGAACTGAGGGAGGATCTGGGCATCCACACGGGCACGATCACTGACGCCCATCTCTATCTTGTCAAAAAGGGGGTCATCACCGGACGCGGCAAAAGCGTTCACAACGGGAAGATCATCGCGAGCTCGGCCATGGGAAGCCGTGAACTCTACGATTTCGTCCATAACAATCCCGAGGTGGAGTTCTATCCCACCGAATACGTCAACGACCGGCGGCTCATCAGCAGGCACGATGGGATGGTGGCCATCAACTCGGCCCTCGAAATCGACCTGACCGGCCAGGTTTGCGCCGACTCGCTGGGCCACAGGGTACTGAGCGGGATCGGCGGGTACGTGGATTTCACGCATGGGGCGTCGCGGGCTCATGGGGGAAAGAACATCATCGTGATGCCGTCCACCAGTTCGGATGGGCGGAGGTCCCGCATCGTTTCCCACCTGGCCCACGGTGCAGGCGTGGTGAGCGCGCGCAGCACCGTTCGGTACGTGGTGACCGAGTTCGGCATCGCCCATCTGCACGGAAAGACCCTTCGAGAACGTGCGCTGGCGCTCATTAACATCGCCCATCCCAAGTTCCGGGAGCGGCTGCTCGCCGAAGCCAAGACGCTGCGGTACGTTTACCAGGATCAAATCCTGCCCCCTGTTTTCGAACCGCTCTACCCGGGTCAGTGGGAAGCGTACCAGCTGTTCCCCGGCGAGCAGAAGGTGTTTTTCCGCCCCATCAAGCCCACGGACGAGCGCGCGGTGCAGGAATTCTTCTACGCCATGCCGGACCAGGACGTCTATTACCGTTTCCTCTCCGCCATGAGAGCCTTTCCGCACAGAAACATCCAGGCCATGTGCAACATCGACTACGAGCACGAAATGGCCATCGTGGGGGTGACGGGTGAGGCGGGCAGCGAAACCGTTGTGGCTCTGGGCCGGTACATTCTGGATCAGAAGACCAACATGGCCGAGGTCGACTTTGCCGTTCGCGACAGCTACCAGCGGCGGGGCATTGCCTCGTTTCTTTTGCATTATCTCTGCCAGATTGCGAGGAGCAAGGGCATCAGCGGCTTCGAGGCTTATGTGCTCGCCGCCAACCGGGGGATGCTGGCAGTGTTTCACAGGGTCGGCTATGTCATCCACAGCCATTTGGAAGAGGGTGTATACGAGATTTCATTCCGATTTGACGAACCGGCACAGGTGTGCCTGACGGATTGCTCATGACTCACGCATTGAACAAACCGGTTGATCCCATCGATCCGACGCAGCTGGCATTCGACATTGACGGAGTGGTGGCCGACACGATGGCTGTTTTCGTGAAGCTGGCACGCGAGCGCTATGGCCTGACCGAGCTCACCAAGGAACATCTTCGGTGCTACGATCTGCACGAGTGCCTGGACGTGGACCGCGAGGTCCTCAACGACCTGATCTGCCTCACCCTGGACGATGAGCACACCCTTCAGGTGCCTGCCATGCAAGGGGCCCCCGAGGTGCTGACGAAGCTGGCACAGCACGGGCCTTTGCGGTTCGTGACAGCGCGGATCTGGCCCGAGTCCATCACGGAGTGGCTCCATCGAACCCTGCATGACGTGCCCGGCGACCGGATCCAGGTCATTGCCACGGGAGCCCCTGAGGCCAAACGACAGGTGCTTCACGACCTTGGCGTCCGGTTTTTTTTGGAGGACCGCCTGGAGACCTGTCGTCATCTGGCGCGGAACGGCATCCAGCCTTTTCTCTATGACCAGCCATGGAACCGCCTTCCGGAGGGGGAGGAGTTCCCGAGAATCGTGAGCTGGGATCAGTTCGGCGAGTGGGTTTTCTCGGGTAACGGAGGCGAGTGAAGGGACCTTATGGGATCGTCCGATGAGACACTGATTCGAATCAAGGCAAACAAGGACGGCTTCGTCCTGGTGCCGCATCCTGCTGCTCCCTTTGATTCCATTCTGAAAGAGCTTCAGGACCGGCTGTCGAAGACCCGGGACTTCTTTGCACGCTCCGAGATGGTTCTGGATCTGCGGCGTCGCTCCCTGAAAACGAGCCAGATTGCAGCCCTCCACAAACTGCTCAAGGAAAAGGGCCAGGTGAGGATGGTGGAGGTGCAATTGTCGGATGACCTGAGGATGGCTCTGGACCATCTGCCTGCACCCGCTCAACCGCCTCCTCCTCCCCCTCCGAGGAGAGCGAGTCGTGAGGATCGGGATCGGACCGATGTGCCCGTGATCATTCGGAGCACCTGCCGTTCGGGCATTCGCATCGAATCGCCCAGCGATTGCGTGATCCTGGGTGACGTGAACCCGGGCGCCGAGATTCTGGCGGTCGGGGATATCATCGTATTCGGCAATCTTCGAGGCATTGCACATGCCGGGGCATTGGGGGACCGATCGGCCAGGATCTGGGCGTTCAGTATTGAGCCCAGTCAGATCCGCATCGCCGATCTGGTGGCCATTCCCCCGAAAGGAGACAGGTCAACATCCAAGAGGTATGAAATTGCTGAGGTTCAAGGCGACTTGATCGAGCTCATCAGCGTGTGAGGAAGATGCGCGGTTGAGTCTCTGGTATCCATTGAGAATCAAACCAGGTAGCGGGGTAGAACAGCCATGGCCGGGAAAACACTGGTCGTAACATCGGGCAAGGGCGGGGTCGGCAAGACGACCACCGTGGCCAACCTGGGAACGGTACTGGCCACGAAGAAATACAATGTGGTCATGATTGACGGAGACATAGGGCTGCGCAATCTTGATGTGGTGATGGGATTGGAGAATCGGATCGTTTACAACCTGGTGGACATCATCGAGGAAAGATGCCGGGTCCAGCAGGCGATGATCCGGGATCGAAAAATGAACAACCTGTGCATCATTCCTGCGGCCCAGACCCGGGAAAAAGACGCCGTCCAGCCCGAGCAGATGAAGGCGCTCTGCAGCGAGCTGGCTGAGGAATTCGACTACGTCATCATCGACTGCCCGGCCGGCATCGAGCGGGGATTCAAGAATGCGATTGCAGGGGCTGAAACCGCCATCGTGGTGACCACCCCTGAAGTGTCCGCCATCCGAGACGCCGACCGGGTGATCGGGCTGCTGGAAGCCAGCATGCTGAAAGACATTCATTTGATCATCAACCGGATGAACTACAAGATGGTCAAAAAGGGAGATATGATGTCTACGGCGGATATTGTCTCCCTCCTCTCCGTTCCCCTCCTCGGGGTGGTACCCGAGAGTGACGAGGTGGTCATCTCGACGAATCGTGGAACGCCTCTGGTGCATGAACGGGGAAGTCGCGCCGGGCAGGCTTTTCGCAAGATTGCCGCTCGCCTCAACGGAGAGAGCGTACCCTTCGACGACGATCAGGGAAACGGCTTGTTCGGCCGGATGAAGCGGTTTTTCAAGAGCTGAAGAGGAGGAACTCATGCTACAGGCGATTCGCCGTTTCTTTGGTGAAAGACCAAGTGGAAAGTTGGCCCGCCAGCGGATGCAGGTTGTGCTGATGCATGACCGCATGGACCTGACGCCCGACGTCATGGAGGCTCTGAAAAACGACATTCTCGCCGTGCTGTCCCGCTACATGGAGATCGACGATCAGAGCATCCGGGTCGAGATGGAGCAGGGCAAGGACTTCATGGCTCTGGTCTCCAATGTTCAGGTTAAACGGCTGTACCGCAAGCCCCTGACCCACAGCATCTAGGCCTGCTGCGAGGCGTGTTTGCGGAGTTGCACGCCAAGGACGGACTTCTCATGCCCCTGCAAGTTTTCCTGGCAGCGACGCTGCGGAAATACCTGCCCGGTTACGACGCGGGCACCGGCCTTCCCATGGAGGTCCCGGAGGGAGCCGCCGTTCGGGATGTGGCACGGCGACTCGCCATTCCCGAGGAGGAAATCAAGATCGTCATGGTAAACGGGGTGGGAGCCAAACTGGACACCCCCCTCAAAGGGGATGAGCGCGTGGCCCTGTTCCCGCCGGTGGGAGGGGGATGATCGGACAGCGTGGGACTGCGTGTCCCTGTCCGAACACCGGGTCAGATAAGAGCACAGGGCAACTCTGACGCTCTGGCTCCGTCAGCATACAGCTCATGGAGATTTCGCCGGCTTCTCCACCCCAAGGCGATAGTCGAAAACGTTAACCCCTGCTGAACCGGTCGTCCGACCGGTGCTGCACCACTCCCCTGCCAAACTCTTCCAGCCACCCGACGGAATCAGTCGTGAAAACACCGAATTGCGGACCAGGGAGTTTGATATCCAGAAGTGGGGTGCCGTCAAGGATACCCAGATTATCAGAATTCTGTTCTCATATGCTGTCTTTGGATTATACTTTAATTTTGTTTGACTTGAGGGATTCTTGAAAACGATCCTGTCCCATGCACTGCACGGATGAGGATATGCTCATGAAAAGGCAAGCGAATCGAAGGAGCAAGCAGAAGTCAAGGGGGGCTCGTTGGGTGACCCTGGTTTTGCTCGCCTCTGTGGCGAGCATCATTCTGGTGAGCGGATTGTCTCTGTTGGCTTTTTTCATTCAGCTGGACCGATCGCTTCCCAGCACGCAGTCGCTGAAGAACTATCATCCACCACTGGTGACGAGGGTCTATGCCTCCGATGGCTCCCTGCAGGGCGAGTTTTACACTGAGCGCCGTTATGTCGTTCCGTTGTCCAACCTTCCCCCGCATCTGATCAAGGCCTTCCTGGCTGCGGAGGACGTCAGGTTTTACGAGCACGGAGGGGTTGATTTCCTCGGAGTTGTCCGGGCGCTGCTCAAGAATATTCAGGCGGGAGAGATCGTCCAGGGGGGGAGCACCATCACTCAGCAGGTGGTCAAGTCCCTGCTCCTGACTCCGGAACGGACCTGGATTCGGAAGCTGAAGGAGGCCATTCTCGCTTACCGGATCGATCAGACCCTGAGCAAGGATGAAATCCTTTTTCTGTATCTGAACCAGATATACTTCGGGGCTGGTGCTTACGGGGTGGAGGCGGCCGCTCGAACCTATTTCGACAAGAATGCCCGCGACCTGACGCTGGCGGAGGCGGGGCTCCTGGCGGGACTCCCCAAAGCCCCCAGCCGATTCTCGCCGACTCATAATCTTCAGGCGGCCAAGGAGCGGCAGCGGTATGTTCTGCAGCGGATGCTCGATTCCGGGCTGGCCACGTCGGGAGACGTGCAGAAGGCCCTGGCGGAGCCCCTCAAACTGTCCAGACCCAAGCATTGGACGCTCAAAGACCTGAGTTATTTCACCGAAGAAGTGCGCCGCCAGTTGGAGAGCCGCTATGGAAAAGACGGCCTCTACAAGGAAGGGCTGACCGTCTACACGACGCTCGACCCCAAGGCGCAGACCATCGCGGAGAAGGCTCTGGATCAGGGACTCCGGGAGCTCGATAAGCGTCACCGCCGTTACCGGGGTCTCCACGCCAACATCCCCAGGGAGGAATGGGACCGCACCGTCAAAGTGCTCTCCGAGCGCAACGGGAGCCTGGCGCCGAACACTATAGCGGGTGCGCTGGTCATGCAATACGATGCCAAGACTAAAACCTGCCTCCTGCATTTGGGTTCAGCCTACGGCAAGCTTCCCCCGTCGGGATGGGAATGGACCAGGTCGTCATCGAGCCGTGCCGGAAAGATGTTTCGTGTGGGGGACATCATCAGGGTCCGTCTGGACAAGAGGGAGGAAGACGGCTCATGGTCCACGGTGCTCGAGCAGGATCCCGGTATGGAGGGAGCCCTGATGGCGATGGTCCCGGATACGGGTCAGGTGTTATGCATGGTCGGAGGGAGGGATTTCGAAAAGAGCCAGTTCAACCGCTGCACTCAAGCCATTCGCCAGCCTGGATCTTCGTTCAAACCGATCATCTATGCAGCGGCCCTTGACCGGGGTTATAACGAAGCCTCCATACTGGTCGACTCCCCGTTTGTTCGGGACGATCACAGCCTGCGTGGTCCGTGGAAGCCCGCCAATTATGACCGTCAATTCTGGGGCCCCATCACCCTGAGAAAAGCGCTGGTCAACTCGAGGAACGTGGTAACGGTCAAGCTCCTGGACGAAATCGGAACCAGTTACGCCATCAGTTTTGCGCGCCGCCTGGGGATCACTTCACAGCTGACCCCGACCCTGGCGCTCGCACTGGGGGCTTCCGGCGTGACGCTCTCGGAGCTTCTCACGGCGTACACGCCCTTCGCCAACCTGGGGGAACGTGCCGATCCTTACCTGATTGAGAAGGTTTACGACCGCAAGGGCAACCTGATGGAGGAGCACCGGCCGAGGCGCGAGAAGGTCATCTCGCCTCAGACGGCTTACATCATGACCCACATCCTCCAGGGAGTTGTGGAGGAGGGAACGGGCAAGAAAGCCAGGGAGCTGGGGCGACCGGCAGCGGGCAAAACGGGCACCACCAATGAGCTGAAAGACGCCTGGTTTGTGGGCTACACGCCGGACCTGATAGCCGGCGTCTGGATTGGATACGACGACCACAACCTCTCCCTCGGAAAGGGGGAAACGGGAGGGCGCGCGGCCTGCCCCATATGGCTCTACTTCATGCAGGAGATCCTCAAGGACCAGCCGATCCAGGCTTTCAAGATCCCTTCCGGTGTGGTGCTGGCCAAAATGGACCCGAACTCGGGCTACATCTACCGGTCGCATGACGGCGGTGGGGTCTATGCGGCGTTTGACGGCGAGCCCCCCGTCAACAAGCGGTCGTACGCCAGAACCCAGGACGAAGACGAATTCGAGACCTCGGATGAGGAGGAACGAACAAAGGAGGACTTTTCCCCCCGTGCTTCGTCCGGCTCGCAGCACCCCGGTACTTCAGAGTCCTTCTTCAAGTCGGATCTGTTTTGAAGCCGCCTCAGGACATGCTGCAGTATTTTGGATCGGAGGGGCTGCTGGCTCAAAAGCTTCCCCGTTTCGAGTTTCGTTCGGCGCAGCTTGAAATGGCTCAGGCTGTGAGTGACTGCCTGGGCGAGGAGAGACCCCTGCTGGTGGAGGCCGGAACAGGAACGGGAAAGACCTGGGCCTATCTCATCGCAGCCATAGCGAGCGGCAAGAAGACCGTTGTTTCCACCGGAACCAAGACTCTCCAGGACCAGATACTCGACCACGACGTCCCCCTGCTGAAGGAGCACCTGTTCCCAAAGCTCAAGGTCGTCTGCCTCAAAGGCAGAAAGAACTACCTGTGCAGGCGCCGATTCAAGGAGTTTGCCTTCCAGCCCACATTCTGGGATCGTGATGAGGCCAGGTTGTACAGGAAGTTCCAGGCATGGGCCTCCCGCACACGCACCGGCGATCGCTCGGAGATCGCATGGCTGCCCGATCGCTTCCGCACGTGGGACGAAGTGAGCTCGAACCGGGAGCAGTGTTTGGGGCAGGAATGCGAAGATCTGGCCCAGTGCTTCCTCATGAGGGCCCGATTGGAGGCGGCGCACGCACACCTGGTGATCGTCAACCACCACCTCTTCGTTGCCGATCTGGCCGTCCGGCAGTCCGGAGGGGAGGTCATCCCCGAATATCAGGCGGTCATTTTCGACGAGGCCCACCAGCTGGAGGATGTGATCGGTCAGTACTTCGGTCTTCAGTTCAACCTTTACATGCTGGGCGATCTGAGGCGCGACCTGCTCCGCGAGCTCAAGCGGGACGTAGGCAAAACCAAAGATCTTCAGGCGCTCCAGACGACCGTTCAGCAACTGGAGGTCATGGAGCGGCTGCTTCCCGCTCAGCTGAAGAAATCCCTGGGGCAGCAGGGCAGGTTCAGGCTGGATCTCCAAAAGGCAGGCCCGGCCTTCGTGGACACCTGCCGAAAGACCATCCAGGCCCTCAAGTACATCGCCGAGACCCTCTCTCGATACAGGGACGAGAGGCCTCCCCTGGAGAGGTGCCATCAATGGAGTCTGGAGCTTGCCGAGCACCTGCAGTCCTTTCTCGACCAAAAGGATCCCTCGCTGGTCTACTGGCTCGAACTGACGTCCCAGACCGTGGCTCTTTATGGAACTCCCATCGAGGTTTCCGGGATCGTCGAGCAGCATCTGTTTGCGAAGGTCTCGGCCGTAGTGATGACGTCCGCGACCCTCAGCGTCGGCGATTCCTTCGATTATTTCCGATCTGCATTGGGTGTTCCAGGCAACCGGCGAGAGGTGCTCCTGCGCTCCCCCTATTGCTATGAAGAGCAGGCGCTCCTCTACATTCCGGCCGGATTTCCGCTGCCCCACGAGCCTTCTTTCTGCTCATCCCTGGTGGCGGAATCCCTGAATATCCTCGAAAGAACGCATGGGCGGGCGCTTTTCCTGTTTACCAGTTATCGGAATCTTCACGAATGCTATCGGCAGTTGAAGGACCGACTCCCCTATCCACTCCTGGTTCAGGGCCAGAAAGCCAAACGCGCCCTGCTGGCCGAGTTCAGGGAGAAAGTCGACTCCGTGCTCTTTGCGACCAGCTCATTCTGGCAGGGCATCGACGTCCCCGGCGAAGCCCTTTCCTGCCTCCTGATCGACAAGCTGCCCTTCGAGGTACCGGACGACCCGGTAACCGCTGCGCGCATGGAATCCTTCGCGGCCAGCGGCAGGAATGCCTTTTACCAGTACCAGGTTCCACGGGCGGTCATTCAACTGAAACAGGGTGTCGGACGGCTGATCCGCTCATCCCGGGACCGCGGCATTGTGGCCATCTTTGATATGCGGCTGCGCACCAAAAACTACGGGCAGCTCTTCCTGCAAAGCCTCCCCAAATTCCGAACGGTGGACTCGCCGGCAGAAATGGAGCGCTTCCTGGACTCGGCATCCGGGGAATCCGCCTCCTGAGCCGCAAAAAACCAGTCAGCTCAGGCAAATTCGATTTTCTAAAACCCACCTGAATGATTATAAAAGTATCAAATGCAACCGGAGGTCAATTGCCCGTTGCCGGGTGTCAAACCATTGTGAAGATGAGTGTCAGGTTGAACGAGAATGGCTTCGAAGCGTTAACGGGGGATGAAGTCAACGAGTCCATGAAGTCCATGAAACCTGGTTTCGAAGGAGGAACGCCATGGAAAAGAAGCTGTTATTGGCGGTAGACGGTTCGGAACGTGGATTGCAGGCTGTTTCGATTCTCGGAGAAATCCTCAAGAGCGACAAATCCTTAAATTTGACGGTCCTGCATTGCGTTCAGCAATTGGCGAGTCTTCTGCCCGGCGAATTGTGCGGAGAAGTGGAGGAGACCTGCCGTCTGCCCTATGCTCAGCAGGAGAAGGTGGGGCACGCCGTCTTGGAAGAATCCCGCCGGCGACTTCTGGAAGCGGGATTCCCGGAAGAGCGTTTGGAGTTCAAGACCAGGCTCGACAGCATGGATCCCGGCCAGGATATCATGGCCGAAGCGAAGGAATCGGGAATTCGAAGCATCGCTCTGGGCCGAAGAGGGCGAAATACTCTTGAAGGTCTCCTCATCGGGAGTGTATCGAGCAAGGTAGCCCAGTACGCCAAGGACCGCACGGTATGGGTTGTGGATACTCCCGTCAGCAGGAGCGGGCGAGTTCTGGTCGCCCTGGAGGGTGGCCCGGATTCACGCACCCTGGCGAATTATGCCAGTGAGTTCATGGCCCCCATCGAAGGGTTGAAATACACCTTTCTTCATCTCATGCCCCCCGTTCCCCCGACTTTCTGGGATGACGGACACATCCTCGGCCCCAAGGAACAGAAAGACCGGCAGTCTCGCATTGAAAAGTGGGCCACGGACTGGATCCGCAGTGTGGAGAGCTTCATGCGTGAAGCCAAGGACATGCTGCAGGAGCGCGGCGTCCCCGAAAAGTATATCGAAACTCGCATCGAGACAACCAAAGAGGGTGTTGCCCGCGATCTTCTCAACGACATCGCATCGGCCGAATACCAGATCGTCCTGATGGGGAAGAAGAGTTTCCACGAGCGCAAACCCTTTCTCCTGGGCAGCCACGCCAACAAAATTCTGCAAGCTGTCAAGGGAGCGATTCTCTGCCTGGTCGATTCGAGAACGAACGGCTATTGATCGCCTCCGCATGCTGCGGAGCAAGTTCTGCAGCAGTTTTGTTCACATGAGGGGCGGGACGGGCAAATGGACGGAGTTTGCCCGTGTCGGGTTTCGAATGGAGAGGCTTGGCGCAGTAGAGGTCAAGACAGCAGCCTGGCCGGCATTTGAATCGTCATTCCGGCAGTCTTCAAGCCGGAATCCACGCATAGAACGTGGATGCCGATCGCGGACAGCCGGCATGGCGAGGTGAAAACGGACGTCTTCTTCTGTGGACCTGTGCTGAGCAGACTCTCAGCTGTCGGATGAGTGAGGGATGAATGGTCATTGCTGAAGCTGCCAGGGAGATGATTCGACTCTGGGGAGCACAACTCTTTCAAACGCTGTCAATCCGACTGAGAACCACCCCGGACCCCAGAACCGGCGATTTTGTGCGCTTTCTTGAGGAGCTTGCCGAACGATCCGGAAAGATCCGAATCATCCATGAGGAAGGCGAGGCGGGAGAGCTTCCGGCGATCCTCATTTCTCAGTCATTGACCTATCAGGCCTTGCCTCTTGAAAGGGAGCTGGCCCCGTTCCTCGAGATCCTCGCAAACAGCTTCGGCAGCCTCGAACCGCCGGAGACCGCTCTGGAGCAGCAGCTGGCAAAGATATCATGGCCGGCGGAGGTCAAGGTTTTCATTGCCTCCGCCTGTCCTCATTGTCCGGACGTCGTGAGGCGGCTTTCTCCGCTGGCCCTTCACCAGCCATGGATTCACATGAGCATTGTGGATGCAGCTCTCTTCCCCGAGCTCTCGGATCCCTTGGGAATTCGTGCGGTTCCGACCGTTATTCTGGATGACAAGTTTCGCTGGACCGGCTCCGTTGACACGAATGATTTCCTGGAGACCGTGATCCATCGCGACGGTGCTCTGCTTCCGGCCTCGGCGCTCAAGACACTGCTGAAGGAGGGTCAGGCGGATCGGCTCGCCGAATTGATGCTCGAGAGAGGCGAGATCTTTCCTGCCTTCACGGATCTCGTGACACACCCCGAATGGTCGGTGAGGCTGGGAGCCGTAGTCGTCGTCGAGGAGATGGTCGAGAAGAACCCGAGGCTGGCCGGCAGTGTCCTGCCGCCCCTTTGGGAGAGGTTTTCGACGGTGGATACCACCGTCAAAGGCGACATCCTTTACCTCACCGGGTTGGCAGGCTCGCCTGAGGAGTGGGGAGAACGTCTGAGGACCATCCTGAGCTCTGACTTGCCCGAGGATCTCCTGGAGGGTGCCCGGGAGGCGCTGGATGGCTGGAGCGTGAGAGACGACGCGTGATGCGGGCGCAGACCGGCCGATGACCGCACTCCGTCGCATAGGAGGCTATCCGAAAATGCAGAGTGTTCAACCAGCCCAAGATCGGGCGTGGATAAACCCCGCCCCGACGCTGGGATTACGAGATACTTCGTAGGGGCGGGGGTTTATCCCCGCCCGACACGGCCATTCTCGGACAGCCTTTTGGGCTGCATTCGCAGGCCCGACCAATCTCTTCTCTCCTCAGGGATCACTTTTCTGAAACCATAAGAAGATATCGAATTCTCTAATCACCGAATTGGCGTTTTGTGCTTGATGAAGCTTCCCTGGCGGTACTCCTCGAAGGCAGTCCGAAGTTCTTCCTGGCTGTTCATCACGATGGGACCGCGCCAGGCGACCGGCTCACCGATGGGCTTTCCGGAAACGAGCAGGAACCGTAGAGGCTCATTTGTGGTGGTGATGGAGACGTGGTCTCCGTCTTCGAAGAGGATAAGCGTCCCATTGCCACAGGTGCACTCACGGTCGAGGTCGAAGTAGTTGCTGCCCACCACTTGGTGGGCAAACGCATCCTGCTCGTCGTCGAAATAGCCCCTTCCATCGATGACGTAGGCAAAGACGGTGTGGCCTCTCTTGATGGGATGTGAAAAGCTCGTTCCAGCCGGTACAGTGACATCCAGGTATTGCGGATCGATCACAATGTCATGGACAGGCCCCCGGACGCCGTTCACTTCGCCACAAATGATCTTCAACTTCACACCTCCTGCAAGGGAGACTTCCGGAATCTGTTCGCGCCTCACGTCACGATACCGTGGCTCCATCATCTTCTGAGCAGCGGGGAGGTTGGCCCAAAGCTGAAATCCTCCCATGCGGCCGGCCTGGTTGCCCTTGGGCATCTCCTGATGGATGATGCCGCTCCCGGCGGTCATCCATTGCACATCGCCAGACCTGATGTCTCCCCTGTTGCCCATGCTGTCGCCATGCTCCACATTCCCTTCAAGAACGTAGGTGATGGTCTCGATTCCCCTGTGCGGATGCCAGGGAAAACCCGGAAGATACTTTGCCGGATCGGTCGAGCGGAAGTCGTCCAGCATGAGAAAAGGATCGAATTGAGGAACCTGGTGGTAGCCGAAGGCTCTCCTCAGATGAACTCCGGCTCCTTCCACTGTGGGGATACTCTTGGAAACCACCTTGATCTTTCTGATGCCATCCATCACGCATTCTCCTTAAAAAGGCTTTGGCTGCCGGTCTGCCCGAGTCGATGATTCTACACATCTCCCGGAATCAAGTGCAACCGGGGAAGATATCCTGATAATCGTTCAGCTCTGTCCAAACGGATCATAACAATAACCCAAAAATGTGGTAGCTTCAGGGTCACCTCAGGGCATCGGGGCCGAAGGAGGGTGAGGCAATGGGGGGCAGAGAGGAATTTCCCGCGGACTGGCTTCGATCGATTTCGAGGGTCCTGTCGCGAAGCATTGTCTTTGGATTCATATGGTGGATCCTCGGGGGAGACGACCCTTCCTCGTGGTGGATCGGTGTGCCCGCCGTCGGCCTTGCGGTGTGGTTCAGTCTGTTTCTTTCGCCCTCCTGGGTTCGGCTTCGTTGGAGCCTGGGGGGACTGGCTCTTTTTCTTCCTTTCTTCTGCCTCCAGTCGTTGCGGGGTGGGCTCGACGTGGCGCGCCGGGCACTTCACCCCAGGCTCCCGCTCCACCCATGCCTGGTGCGTTACCCCTTCCGGTTGGGGGAGAAGTCGGCGCGGGTCTTCATGGCCAATGTGGTGAGCCTGCTTCCGGGAACCCTCAGCGCCGACATGGAAGGGGACGTACTGATCGTCCATGCCCTGGATGGCGGATTGCCGGTCGAGGAGCAGCTCCATGCGCTGGAGTCGCGCGTGGCCCATCTTTTCCGTGTTGCCGTCCAAGATCTTTGACCTCTGATCAGATACCATGGACATGGTTTGG
The DNA here is from genome assembly GCA_964557955.1 of uncultured Syntrophobacteraceae bacterium. Taxonomy (GTDB): domain Bacteria; phylum Desulfobacterota; class Syntrophobacteria; order Syntrophobacterales; family Syntrophobacteraceae; genus JALOOX01. The sequence goes on along the minus strand of CAZLCS010000001.1, from coordinate 62,331 downwards.
AGGTGTCATGAATCAACTGTATCTCCTGTGCGCTGTTTACCTTCTTGCCACCGTCGCGGCAGGCCTGGTAAGGGTTTTCCGTGGACCCGAGACGGCTGATCGCATGCTCGCCGTGCAGCTCTTCAGCACCACGGGTGTGGCCGTCCTGCTGCTTCTCGCCCAGGGATGGCGGACTCCTGTCCTGCTCGATGTCGCCCTTGTCTTTGCACTCCTTGCTCCGGTCGCCGTCGTTGCACTGGTCCGGAGACTTTGGGTTCCGAAGGGCTGATCAGCGCCTGGGGAGGGCTGACTCATGACTCTACAGGAGATTGCGGGAATCCTGCTCGTTGTTCTGGGAATGCCTTTTTTCCTGGCCGGCACGATAGGTCTTCTTCGTTTTCCCGATGTGTTCACACGTCTTCATGCGGTCACCAAAGCCGACAATCTTGGATTGGGGCTGGTGGTCCTGGGACTTCTGGTACAGTCGGATTCCTTGAGCATGGGCTGCAAGCTCCTCCTGATCTGGCTTCTGGTGCTCGTGGGAAGCGCCACGGCCTGTCATCTCGTGGCGCAGGCAGCCTTGAAAAGGGGCATCAGGCCGTGGCAGAGATAGAGGTCGTGCATTCGTCGTGGTGGCTGGATCTTTCTCTTTCCCTGATCCTGCTCTGGGTGGCCTGGCGGCTGCTGGCAACACCCGACCTGCACAAGGCCGTGATCCTGTTCATCGCTTTCGGGTTGGTGCTGGCCCTCGTTTGGGTCCGACTGGACGCCGTCGATGTCGCCCTCGCGGAGGCGGCCATTGGAAGCGGACTGACCGGCGCTCTCCTGTGGTCGGCGCTGGCCAGGATGGAGGGCAGGCACCGGAACCGCCGGCTTTCTGCCGATGAAGGTGTGGAAGATGACCACGAAGCGATCTCCTGATGCCAGCCGGGGACGCGGGTTGCGGTTGTTGTGCGGAATGCTCCTCTCCGTGATCTGGGGCATGATGGCCGTAGCGGTTTTCCAACTCCCGACACAGTGGCCCGGTTTGCTTCCCGAGGTGACGGCTCAACTGCAAAGGTCCGGGGTGGATCACCCCGTCACTGCCGTGCTGCTGAATTTTCGCGGCTACGACACCCTCCTCGAGATCGTTGTGCTCTTGCTCGCCGTTCTCGGTGTCTGGTCATTGGGCTTCACCAAAGCGAGCCAAGCCCGAAGCCCGGCGGGGCCCCTGCTGTCCGCGCTGGTCCGCCTGCTGCTGCCAACGCTCGTTCTGGTATCGGCCTACCTGCTTGAGAGGGGTGCTTACGGACCCGGCGGCGCTTTTCAGGCGGGGGCGGTCCTGGGGACAGCCGGAGTCCTTGTTCTTCTCTCGGATGTTCCCGTCTCCCACACGTGGTTCTCCTGGCCCCTCAAGACGGCCCTGGTTGCGGGCCCGGGTGCTTTTCTCGGAGTAGCGGCGTTCACCGTCCTGGTGGGAGGCGTCTTGCTGCAATACCCCCTGGGCCTGGCCGGACCTCTGATCATGCTGGTGGAGTCGGTCGCGGCGGTCTCCATCGCCGCGACACTTTTCGTCCTGTTCGCGAGTGGCCGCCCCCACACCGCCCCGCCCTCCATATCGGAGCACGGCGGCGGCAGCGGTGAAGAGGAGTGATTTCATCGTGCAGGGCTTTTCCTTGTATCCTTTGGCCGGCGTGACCCTGTTCGTGATCGGTCTGTACGCCGCGATCGTTCACCCGCATCTCGTTCGTAAGGTCCTTGCCGTCAACGTCATGGGGAGCGGCGTGTTTCTGATGTTCCTCTCCCTGGCAAAGCGCTCCGACGGGGCCACTCCGGATCCGGTGCCTCAGGCCATGGTCCTCACAGGCATCGTGGTGGCCATCAGCGCGACCGCCCTGGCTCTGATCCTTGTCTGCAGGATCCAGGCGGCAACCGGCAAGCCCTATCTCTCCGGAGATGGGGAGGATTCCTCATGACAGCCCTTGATACACCGACTTGGGCCGTTTCGACATTCCTCGTGCCGTTCTTCTGCGCCATCCTGGCCTTCCTTTTTCCCCGTCGAGCCGTTCATGCCGCAATGGCTGCCGCCGGAGGAATCCTGCTCTGCTCGACGGCCACTCTATGGGGTGTAGTCCGCGAAGGGCCCCGGCGCCTGGCTGTCGGCGGGTGGGGGGCACCCCTCGGGATCGAGCTTCAACTGGACGGTCTCTCCGCGCTCATGGTGGCCACAACCGCCCTGGTGGGGACCGTGAGCACCGTTTACGCTCAGGGATACCTGTCCCTGAAAGGCGCAGAGGAGAAGAAAGGAGCTCCCTTTTCGCACGACGACGCTCAAGGCGGGGCATTGTTCTGGCCCCTTTGGCTGAGCCTGTGGGGAAGCCTTGCCGCCCTTTTCCTGTCGGGAGATCTCTTCAATATCTATGTCACGATGGAGCTGATCGGGCTCTCGTCGACGGCCCTGATCGCATTGGCGGGGAACGCTCCTGCATTGACCGCTGCCACCCGCTATCTTCTGGTCAGCCTCGTGGGGTCTTTCTGCTATCTGGCTGGAGTCGCCCTCATTTACGCTGCGTGCGGAACGCTGGACCTTGTCCTGCTCACCGGCGCCATCGAAGGCGGAGTGCTGCCGCCCGCAGCCCTGGCACTGGTGACGGCGGGACTGCTGCTCAAAACGGCATTGTTCCCGTTCCATTTCTGGCTGCCGCCAGCTCACGGCAACGCGCCGGCTCCCGTCAGCGCAATGCTTTCGGCCCTGGTGGTCAAAGCGCCCTATTATCTCCTGCTGAGGCTGTGGATTGAAGTATTTGCCCCCGTGGTGACGCCGGAAGCGGCTCAATTTCTGGGGCTTCTTGGAACGGGCGCCATCCTCTGGGGCTCCACCCAGGCCCTGCTGACCGACCGCGTCAAGCGACTCGTCGCCTATTCCACGGTCTCTCAATTGGGATATCTCTTCCTCGTCTTTCCCCTGGCCCTGGAAGCAGGCGCAGGACGCTTCGCCTGGAACGGCGCCGCCTGCTTCATCCTTTCCCATGCAGTCGCCAAATCAACCATGTTCCTCGCCGCCGGCACACTGCTCTGTGCAGCGGAGAGCGATCGATTGGCGCATCTCGATGGAATCAGCCAGTGCATCCCATTGCCCATGTTCGCTTTCTCCATAGCGGGAGCCGGTTTGATCGGACTCCCTCCGAGCGGTGGCTTCATGGCCAAGTGGCTTCTTCTCAAGTCGGCCCTGACGGGCGGACAGTGGGGTTACCTTCTGGTCATCCTGCTGGGAGGACTTTTGACGGCGACTTATATCTTTCGTGTTTTTTCGAGGGCCTTTATGTATAAGCCCATCACCACTGTATGTCACCTGCTGCCGGCGCGGATGCACTGGTCTCCGATGGTTCTCTCGCTGATTTCCATGGTCCTGGGTCTTTTGACATCCCAGGTCCTCTCGCTTCTCGAAGTGGGGTCGCCCTGGAGTGTCCAGGCGCCGGGAAGGAATGGACCATGACCCTCTCGACCTGGCTTCCCGCACTGATCCTGATGAGCTCACTCGTCCCCGGCCTCGTCATTTTCTGCCTGCCCGAGGACCGCCGGGGCTTGAGAACAACATTCAACATGGCGGGAGCATCTCTGAAGCTGGTCCTTGTGGGGATCCTCGTTTGGGGGGTCTATCATGAAGAGACGTTCAGGACGCAATTGCCACTGCTTCCCGGTATGGACCTGGTTCTCCATGCCGATGCCCTGTCGGTGCTCTTCACGACGCTTTCGTCCGTCCTCTGGTTTCTCACCACCCTGTATGCCATCGCTTACCTGGAGAGATCCCCGCAGCCGCGCAGCCGTTTCTTCGGCTTTTTCAGCCTTTGCGTGAGCGCCACCATCGGCATCTCCATGGCCGGAAACCTCATCACTTTCCTGATCTTCTATGAAGCGCTCACGCTCTCGACTTATCCCCTGGTCACCCATCGGGGATCGCCGGAGAGCATGCGGGCGGGAGCCGTATATCTGGCCTACACGCTGATCGGAGGCGCCGCCCTGATGGCGGGTGTCGCCTGGCTGGCCATTCTTGCCGGTTCCGTGGATTTCGTCGAAGGAGGATCACTGGGGACACTGCCGCAAATCGCAGGAGCTCAGCTTCGATGGATCTTCGTGCTCCTCATCGGGGGACTGGGTGTCAAAGCAGCCCTGGTGCCCCTTCACGGCTGGCTCCCGGCAGCCATGGCAGCCCCCGCGCCGGTGAGCGCGCTGCTCCACGCCGTGGCCGTTGTGAAAGCTGGGGCCTTCGGCATCGTTCGCGTCATTTATGATGTCTACGGCATCGCTCCGGCCAGGCAGCTGGGGGTGCTCGAGCCTCTGGCGTGGATGGCCGCCGTGACCATCGTGTACGGCTCTCTTCGCGCTCTCCACCAGGATGGCCTGAAGAAGCGGCTGGCTTATTCCACGGTCAGCCAGGTGTCTTACATCGTTTTGGGGTGCGCGGTGGGTGGCCCCGTCGCGACCCTGGGAGGCATTGCCCACCTGGTGCACCAGGGGCTCATGAAGATCACGCTCTTTTTCTGCGCCGGAAATGTCGCCGAAACCCTGGGACTTCACCGGGTCTCGGAGCTGAAGGGAGTGGGGCGGCGCATGCCGTTCACCATGGCCGCCTTCACCCTGGGAGCGTTGGGAATGATTGGGGTGCCTCCCCTCGCCGGCTTCATCAGCAAATGGTACCTGGCAACCGGCTGTCTCAACACGGGGCAGGGATGGGTGATCCTGGTCCTCGCGGCAAGCAGCGCACTGAATGCCGCCTATTTCCTGCCTGTCCTTTACGCCGCATGGTTCCAGGATTCTCGGGAGCCGTTGCCGGAAGACTTCACCCCCGGGTGGCGAGAGGCGCACTGGATGCTGCTGATCCCCCCCCTCGTCACGGCAGGACTTGCGCTGGCTGCGGGCCTACTGGCAAACGCTCCCTTCAGTCCCCTGGGATGGTCCCGTCTCATTGTCTTCAGGGAGTACAGGCAGTGATGGCGCCCGCGCCGGCAGTCACAACATGGGAGGGGGTCCTGCTCCTGCTGGCTCCGGGGCTGCCGGTTGCCTGGGCACTCCTTGCGGCGGCCCGTCGAGGCGGAGCCTTCCTGCGCATGTCGCCGTGGAGTACTCTGCCGGCTTTCCTGGCGGCTCTCCTGGTCCCGGCCGGCACGTTCGTCGAGCTGCCATGGGCCATGCTGCAGGCCCGTGTGGGCCTGGACGACACCGGCCGGGTCTTCCTCCTGTTCACATCGCTCCTCTGGCTCACCTCCACCGTGGATGCCTGCTCATCCATGACGAAAAAGCCGCGGCAGCGCGCCTTCTTTTTCTTCACCCTGCTCTCCATGAGCGGCAACTTCGGGCTCATCCTGGCCCAGGACCTGTTCAGCTTCTACCTGTGGTTCGCTCTCATGAGCTTCTCCTCCTACGGGCTCGTTGTCCATTATCGCACCGAGGAGTCGATTTACGCCGGGCGCATCTATATCATCATGGTCGTCCTGGGGGAGATTCTGATCTTCACGGCATTCGTTCTGATTTATCGAACCGCCGGAAGCCCGGTCCTGTCCGCCCAGCCCGGAATGGTCCCGGAAACCTGGACCATCGCCCTGATCCTTGCGGGATTTGGGATCAAAGCGGGTGCGATCCCTCTGCACGTCTGGCTTCCCCTGGCTCACCCGGCTGCTCCGACACCGGCCAGCGCCGTTCTGAGCGGCGCGATGATCAAGGCCGGACTCCTCGGATGGCTGAGATTCCTGCCCATCGGGGCGTCCTCATCTCCTGAGTGGGGGGCCGTGCTGGTGGGTGGGGGACTCCTCGGGGCGTTCGGAGGCGTCGGGATGGGTCTGGCACAGCACAACCTCAAAACCATTCTCGCCTACTCCAGCATAAGCCAGATGGGGCTGATGACCGTCGGGGTGGGACTCGCCATGCTGATTCCAGAAAGGTCCTCCCAGGTCCTGGCTGCCGTCACGGTCTACGCCTGCCACCATGGACTGACGAAAGGCGCCCTGTTCCTCGGCGTGGGGATTGCCGGATCAGCCCCACGACATTCCCGGAGGCGCCTGTGGGTGCTCGCTGCCATGGGATTTTGCGGAGCCGCGCTTGCAGGCTTTCCTCTGACGGGCGGCTTTCTGGCCAAGGGGCTCCTCAAGGAAGCGGTCGGCACGGCCCCGAGCCCGTGGAACCTCTGGCTGAACGATCTTCTACCCCTGACGGCGTGGGGAACCGCCCTGCTGATGGTGCATTTTCTGGCCCTGCTTGCCCGATCTGCAGGGTCAGGTGGGGTCGGCATGGCTCGCTGGATCTCCTGGCATGCAATCCTCGTGTGCGTGGTGATGGTGGCATGGATGCTGCCGGAAGGCGCTCACTGGAGAGCTCAGGCCTTCGACCCGGCTCAATGGTTGGTGGCATTGTGGCCCGCAGCCCTCGCCGTCTTGACGGCTTTGCTGTTCACTGCTTTCCGTCGCCTGACGGGGAAGCCCCTCACCGCCTCCGTTCCTCCGGGAGACATCCTGGCGGCGACGCGGGTCTTTCGGCAGCCCCTGGAGAGAATGCGGTCCGCAACCCGTTCCGTTGAGTCAGTCCTGGACCGGGGATTCTCCCTCTACCTCTTCGATGCCTGGGCCGGCCGTTACGGACGCCTCACGGACCTGATCGGCAGATTGAAACTTCGTGAACTGGAACAGGGGCTGCTTCGTTTCAGGCTGGCGGGAACCCTTTTGATCTTGATAATGGTGACCCTGTTTCTGCTCCTGTGGGAGGCCGTGAGGGGACATTGATCAGAGCATAGGCTTATACTTCTTCAAGGAAGAGTTCCGTACTGAGATAGCGCTCGCCGGTGCTGGGAAGGATGACGACGATCAGCTTGCCTGCGCTCTCCGGGCGGGCGGCCACCTGAAGGGCAGCCCAGACAGCGGCCCCCGATGAGATGCCGCAGAGGATGCCTTCATGCCTGGCCAGGGCTCGAGCGGTCTCGAAGGCGGCGTCGTTGCTGACGGTCACGATTTCGTCGACGACAGCCCGGTTCAGAACCGCCGGAACGAAGCCCGCACCAATCCCCTGGATCTTGTGTGGTCCTGGAGTCCCTCCCGAAAGAACAGGAGAATCCACCGGTTCAACAGCCACCGCACGAAAAGATGGTCTCCTCCCCTTGATGACCTCGGAGATTCCCGTGATCGTTCCCCCCGTTCCGACGCCCGCCACGAGAATGTCCGCCTTGCCTCCGGTGTCCCGCCATATTTCCTCCGCCGTGGTTCTGCGGTGGACTTCCGGATTGGCGGGATTGCTGAACTGGTCGGGCATGTACGCCCGGGGGACCTCGGTCAGGATCTCCTGCGCCTTTTCGATAGCCCCCCTCATCCCTTGGGAGCCCGGAGTCAGGACCAGTTCCGCCCCGAGGTGTTTGAGCAGCTTGCGCCGCTCCAGGCTCATGGTCTCGGGCATGGTCAGCATGAGACGGTACCCCCGGGCGGCGCACACGAAGGCCAGAGCAATGCCGGTGTTGCCGCTGGTGGGCTCGACAATCAGCGTGTCTTTGCCGATGAGCCCCCCGGCCTCCGCAGCGTCGATCATGGACACGCCGATGCGGTCTTTAACGCTGCCCAGGGTATTCCGGAGCTCAAGCTTGGCCAGAACGGTCGCGTGGATTCCTTCGGTCAGCCGATTGAGGCGCACCAGAGGGGTCCCGCCGACGGTCCGGGTGACATCCAACGAATATCCATTCATGATCCATCATCCTTGAAGGGAGCCATCATCGATCACGGGGAGCCTCTTTGAAGACGAGCTCCGGCCTTTTGAGAAAGACTTTGGTGTCCGGCGGAACCGACTCCGTGATCCAGACATTTCCCCCGATCACCGCACGGGCCCCGATGACCGTGTTGCCTCCCAGAATGGTGGCCCCTGAATAGATGATCACATCGTCTTCGATGGTCGGGTGCCGCTTCTGGTCTCGAAGGCGCTCCCCCGCATCCCGGGGGAGCGAGAGAGCCCCGAGGGTAACCCCCTGGTACAACCTCGCATTTCTGCCGATCTCCGTCGTTTCGCCGATCACCACGCCCGTTCCGTGGTCGATGAAGAAGCTCTCTCCAATGTGGGCGCCCGGATGAATATCGATGCCCGTCAGACTGTGAGCATACTCCGTCATGATCCTGGGGATCAAAGAGACCTTCTGGTGGTAAAGCTCGTGAGCCAGCCTGTAAACCGTGATGGCAAAGAGCCCCGGATAGCTGAAAATGATCTCGTCGTAGCTTCTTGCCGCCGGATCTCCCTCGTAAGCCGCCCGCACATCAGTTGCCAGAACCCGCCTCAGCGCGGGAAGCCGCTGCATGAAATGGAATGCGGTTTCCTGCCCCAGATCTTCACAATGGACACAGGCGAGGTCGTGACGCAGGCATTCATGGCGCAAGGCGAGCGTGATCTGCTCGGCGAGATCGTCATAAAAGGAGGTGGTTTCCTGGCCGAGATAGTATCCCAGGTTTACCCTGTCCAGGCGGGTCCTCATGAAGTAGCCGGGATAGAGGAGGCGAAGTGCCTGTTGAACGATCTCGATGACCGCCTCACGAGAAGGAATGGGCTCCGGACCCACATGGTCAAAGCACTCTCCTCTTTCACATGATGAGACGATTTCGCTCACTATGGACGGAAGCTCCTCGCGGAATTTATTGGTCACCTGCACTTCCAGTTTGCACTGGTCCATCTTTACGGTTTCTTCCATCTTCCACTCCCCGGTTGACCGGACCATCCGAGATTACCGAGCGGTGCATGCCTGATCGCCAACGCTCCAGTAGGGTGACAGCTTTCTCAGCGTCTCGATAATGGGTGGCAGCTTCTCGATCACGAAATCGATCTCTTCATCCATGTTGTATATGCTGAGGCTGAACCTGATAGAGCCGTGCGCCATGGTGAAGGGAACCCCCATGGCCCGCAGCACGTGTGAGGGCTGCAATGATCCCGATGTGCAGGCTGACCCCGACGATGCACAGATGCCGTACTCATTGAGCATGAGCAGGATGGACTCGCCTTCCACGAACTCGAAGCTGATGTTCGAGGTGTTCGGCAGGCGATCCTGCGTGTCTCCGTTAACCCTGCTGTTGGGAATGAGAAGGAGAAGCTGCGATTCGAGCCGGTCCCTCAGAGCCTTCACTCTCGTATTCTCATCGTCCATGTTCCTGGCAGCCAGTTCACAGGCCTTCCCGAGGCCGATAATGCTGGGCGTGTTTTCGGTGCCACCGCGGCGGCCCTTCTCCTGGTGGCCACCTATCAGAAAAGGGGCAAACTTGGTGCCCTTGCGCACGTACAGAATGCCGATCCCTTTGGGCGCATGGAGCTTGTGGCCCGAAATGGAAAGCATGTCGACAGCATTGCTGCGCAGATCGATGGGAATCTTACCCACGGCCTGAACGGCATCCGTGTGAAAAAGGATACCCCTCTCACGGGCGAGTGCTGCGGCTTCTTCCACCGGAAAGATCACTCCCGTCTCATTGTTGGCCCACATGAGGCTCACAATGGCGGTATCAGGGGTGAGGCTCTCCTTGTACTGGTCCATGTCGAGCCGTCCCAGGGCGTCCACCGGCAGCTCGGTCACTCGATACCCTCTCTGGGCAAGATCGGCACACAGAGCGCGCACGGCCGGATGCTCCACGCGGCTGGTGACGATGTGCCTCTTCTCGGGCTGCACGATGAGAGCCGACCGGATGGCCGCATTATCGCTTTCGGTCCCGCAGCTGGTGAAGATGATCTCGTCCGGGTTGCACCCGATGAGGGCGGCGGCCTGCTCCCGGGATTCTCGCACTTTTCCGGCCACCTGCCCGCCAAAAGAATGCATGCTGGAAGGATTGCCGAAAAGGTCATGGAAATAGGGCAGCATGGCCTCAAGGACTTCGGGAGCCACCTGGGTCGTGGCATTGTTGTCCAGGTAGACGGTCTTCACGACGACACCTCCTCCACCACCAGATCCGGCCAGACCAATTCTCTCAACTTGGTTTCCACAAAAAACTTCAGGGTGCGATCCGCTGCCTGGCAGGATGCACACATGCCCCGTGTAGCGACCAGCACGCGATTACCAATGACATCGACGAGCTCTATGTCCCCGCCATCCAGCTTCAAGGAAGGTCGGATTTCTCGATCGATCGTTTCTTCGATCAGCTTGATCTTCTTGATGTTCGATAGGGCCGGCCTCACCGGCTGCCGAGTCTCCAGCTGGCCTCTCACCTTCTGGATGAGCTCTTGAATCGCATCATGGCACGATTCACAGCCTCCACCCGCCTTGGTGTAGTTCGTCACTTCCTCGACGCTGGTCAGATTGTTCTCCAGAACAGCCCGCTCGATTTCCTTGTCCGTGATACCGAAGCAGTGGCAGATGACCTCCCCTTCTTCAACCTTGGATGGCTGTCCTCTGTAATGATCAATGGCCTTCTCGAGAGCTTCCCTGCCCATGACCGAGCAATGCATCTTCTCCTGAGGCAGCCCCCCCAGATATTCAGCGATGTGCTGGTTGGTGACCTTTTCAGCCTCTTCCAGGGTCATTCCCTTGATCATCTCGGTCAGAGCCGAGGCCGTCGCAATGGCGCTGGCACACCCAAATGTTTTGAACTTCGCATCCTTGATCCGCTTGTCCTCATCGAGCTTGAACGTCAGCTTGAGGGCATCCCCGCAGGCTATGGACCCCACTTCGGCCACACCGTCCGCATCTTCGATCTCCCCCACATTCCGTGGATTGAGGAAGTGCTCCCTGACCTTGTCCGTATACTCCCACATGCTCCATCTCCCCTTATCATCCTACCCGCTGAAAATAGTCTGTAATGATCTGCTCCGTGTCGCCGCCATCATCAGGCGTCCGGCCACAACAAACCCGCCTTGAAAGAATCCGTGTTCTTTCCTCATTGAAGAACGAAACATCCAATTTGACACCCATGGGTCCAGCGATATGGACTATAATGGATGCGTAAACAAGATAATTACATCACGAGAGGATGACCAGCAGAATGGATATCAACAGGAGGCGCAGGAACAATGATTATCGAGCAGATTGAAGTCGGCAACTTCGCCGTGTTTGCATACCTTTTGGCCTGCCCCAAGAACGGTGTGGGCGTGGTGATCGATCCGGCAGCCGAAGTGGATCGTATTCTGGCTGTGGCCAGGGAGAAGAGCATCGGCAAAATCCAGTACATCATCAACACGCATTGCCATGCGGACCATGCGGGCGGAAATCGTGAGCTCAAGGAGAAAACAGGGGCGAAAATCCTCGTTCACCGGAACGATGGAGAACGCCTCGCGAATCCTGCAGAATTTATCCTGCAGATCTTCCAGTGCGAAGCTTCACCACCTGCAGACATGCTCCTCGATGACGGCCAGACCGTTCAGTTCGGTGAAGAGTCCCTGAAGGTGATCCACACGCCGGGGCACACACCGGGCGGCATCTGTCTCTATACACCCGGTCACGTTATCACCGGGGACACCCTGTTTGTCGGAGCAGTCGGGCGGACGGATCTGCCCGGCGGTTCCTACGAGCAGCTCATCCATTCCATAAGGACCCGTTTGCTGAGCCTGCCCAAAGAGACCGTCGTGCTGCCCGGCCACAACTACGGTTCAGCTCCTCAATCCACGATAGGGAAAGAGGAAAGATTCAACCCCTTTTTATCGTGAAACCGTCATCTTCCGGGCCATCGCACGGACATCGCGGTAATGGGAGCTCCCGACTGGGCCCGCTACTTGTTTTTTCTCCAGTGTGGATGAACGATACCAAACTTCCGGATCTTGTAGTTGAGGGCTCTCGGGGTAATCCCCAACTGCTCGGCGGCATGCTTCTGGCTCCAGAAATTGGCTTCAAGAGCGCGCAGTATAAGAGTCTTTTCATGATCATCCAAGGATTTGGGACCCTCCTGCTGAACCGGCGGGGGAGGAGCAGCCAGGGGAATCACTACATCCGGCAGTGTTACGCTGTTGTACTGAATGACACTCCCCTCCTCCAGCAACACGGCCAGCTCGATGATGTTGGCCATCTGGCGGATGTTCCCGGGCCAGCCGTAGCTCTCGAAAGCCTCCAGCACTTCGCCTGAGAAACCCGTGATACTCTTCTTCATCTCACGGCAGCTCTTGCTGAGCAGGTGATCAGCCAGCCTTCGCAGGCATCTCTTCCTCTCCCGAAGCGGCGGCAGATGCACGCGGGCCACGTTGATACGATAATACAAATCTTCCCGAAACTTGCCGGAGGCAATGAGATCTTCCAGAACGCGATTGGTGGCCGCGATGATGCGGATATCCACCTTCAAGGTCTGGTTTCCGCCGACCCTTTCGAAGCTCCTGTCCTCCAGCACCCTGAGAAGCTTGGCCTGCAGGTTCGGGCTCATTTCACCAATCTCATCCAGGAAAACCGTTCCACCGTTCGCTTGTTCGAAACGACCCGATCTTGTTTTGACGGCACCCGTGAAAGCCCCTCTTTCATGGCCGAACAATTCGCTTTCCAGGAGTGTCTCGGATATGTTCGCGCAGTTGATCTTGATGAAGGGCTTCCTTCTCCTCCTGCTGTTGAAATGGACCGTTCCTGAAAGAAAACTCTTCCCGGTCCCCGTCTCCCCTGTGATCAAGATCGTTGAATCTGAACTGGCAAGTTTCCTGAGCATGCCGATCACCTGCTTCATGGAGGGAGACTCGGCCACGATGGAGTCAAAGTCATAAAGAACATCCTGCTGTCGGCGGAGGTAATCGATCTCGTTCTTCTGGCTTCGATGCTCCAGCGCATGCTCCACGACCAGACGAATCTTCTGGTCGGAATAGGGCTTGGGAAGATAATCGAAGGCCCCGCACTTGATGGCTCGAACAACCAATTCTGCACGATTGATGTGACTGGTCACAATCACGGGGGTAGTCGGCGATACCTCGCAGATCTTCTCGATGAGGTGAACTCTTTCATCGTTCATGAGGTTCAGCAGGATGACGTCGAACGCTTCCCGGGTGACCTTGGCCAGGACCCCCACCTCCCCGTCTGGCCATACCAGGCTTTCGTGCGCTTTCCCAAGTCCGCGCATGAGCACATTCTGCCATTTGCTGTCCTGTTCGATGATCAAGACTCTGGCCATGTCAATCTATCCCGGATAAGGATCTTGAATCGAGAACGGATCGGAGCAACGCACCCAATCAAGATGCAGCTTCATTTATTTAACATACGTCCGATCCCTCCCAGGTTCAACGAATAAGATTGAATCGGCTGTCAAGCCTGTCATCGGTCAGCAAGCTTCGGGTGGGCAGCCCGATGACGAGAAGGGCGCTGTGGCGGAAACAAGGGAATGTTGTTGCTCGGTGGAACGCCTGAGGGCTCAGATAATCACGGGGGAGGGGACACGATGATTTTCGCGGGGGAGAGCAGCAGACGAAAAAACTCCCCTCCCGTGAAGGAGGGGAGTTTGGCCTCACCATTCCATTGGTCCTGAAGGCACAAATCAAAGGTCAGGCGAGGAAAGCGGGCAGTCCTTTTCGAGCTACCTGGTTTTCACTCGGCGAAAGGAAGTCTGCTGGACTGCAGTGGCTGAATCGTTGTTGTCTTCATCCAGCTCCTCGATGGCCTGGGTCGAGTCGATTTCTGCGATCACGAGCTGATCTGCCAGCGCATCTTCCTTGAGCGACAAAGTCAGGTTCTTGGTGCTGCGCGCCCTCATCGACCGTATGGATGCGGTTTTGAGAAGCCTCTCTTTTGTCACTCCATCATTGGAGAGATAGAAGGATACCTCGAAGCTCCCGGCGTTCAGGTTCCCGCCATGCTTCAATTGAAGAGTACCCCGGAATCTCGTTCCATCATAACTCGAAGCAAGCCAGTTCCCACTCAGATCCAGTCCCTGCGTTTTGTTGACGTTTACCTGGCAGACGTCCTCAGACTTCAGACCATCTGCGTCGGTCACCGTGAGGGCGAAAGTGAGTACTGCGCTCGCCGCATTTCTGAAACGGGCACCCACAAGGGTGGGGGCTATAAACTGCGGAGTCGGGGACGAAGGATCGCTCAGGGTGACAGGAGCTCCAGCCGTTTGTCTCCACCGATAGGAGACAATGCCGTCATCATCGGACGACGCCATGCCATCCAGAAATACTGCATCCCCTTCATTGACTGTCTGGTCCGGACCAGCATCAGCGACCGGTGGTGCACCGACCCCAGAGACGTTCACGATGCATGAGTCCGTGGCTTTCAGGCCGTTATGGTCTGTGACTGTGAGCTCAAACGTCAGGGATTTGCCTTTTGCATTCACGTCCGGAGCCACGAATGAGGCTATCGCCTGATCCGCACCCGTGAGCTGCACCGTTGAACCTTTTGTCTGACGCCAGGAGTAGGAGGCGATGCCATCATCCCCATCCGTCGACTGGGAGCCATCCAACGTCACATTGGTCCATTTCCTGACCGTTTGATCCTCGCCTGCCTTGGCAGCAGGTGGGATGTTGACCCAGGTCACGTTCACGATACAGGTATCGGATGAGGAAGCCTGGAATTCGTCGGTGACGGTCAGGCGAAAGGTCAGGGCTGCCCCGCTCGGCCCGACATCCGGGGCCGTGAAGGTGGGACTCACTGCCGACGTGCTCGACAGCTGCACAGGCACACCATCAATCTGCTCCCAGCGGTAGGACACGATTTTGTTGTCGGCATCGGTTGAGTTGCTTCCCTTCAAGGTAACAACAGTGCCCTCAGCCACCGTTTGATCGGGGCCTGCATCCGCGACGGGCTGGGAATTGGAGGACTTGAAGCTGACCGATATGCTGCGGTTACTCGTTACAGGATTGAAGGTGTATGTGTTGCTGGGCGTAACGGCCTGGCCGTCGACCAGCAGCTTGTCAATCTGATAGCCGGTGGCAGGAGCGATCTTGAAGGTCTGACTGCCACCATAGTTCACGGATACGGACCCCGAAGGGGATATGCTTCCACCACTGCCCGATACGCCGGCCGTGATCGTGTAGGTGATCGGAGCGAAGCTTGCCGTGATCGTACTATTGCCCGTCACATTCCAGAAAGTATAGCTCGTGACCGAGCCTACCGACGAACCGTTCACCAGGACATTGTTCACACGGTAGCCCGTGGCTGGTTCAATGGTGAATACACGGCTGCCGCCGGAATCAACGGAGACAGCACCCGCCGGGGATATGCTTCCACCACCTCCCGACACACTTGCCGTGATCGTGAAAGTCGTGGTCTCGGGCACGAAACTGGCCGCGATGGTTCGCGGCGCCGTCACACCTGTGAATGAGTAGCTCGTTACCGCTCCTACGGACTGGCCGTCCACCAGAACGTTGCTCACCCGAAAGCCGGGACTGGGACTGATCGTGAAGGTCCTGCTGTCTCCTGATTTGACGAAAATGGTGCTGGCAGGCGAAACCGTTCCCCCGGCCCCGCTGGAAGGGGTGATGGTGTGGCAGACCAGCTCTTCCGAGTAGTCGCTCTGATTGCTGAAAGCGTCGTAGGCTTTTGCGGCAAAGTAATAGGTTTTCCCGTCTGAAAGCCCGGACCATGTGTAGGTCGTTGTCTTGCCGACATCGACATTGCTCTGGTAAGCTCGACTCGCATGGCCGTAATAGAGGCGATAGCCGGCCACCGAGTCGGTGTTCGGATCCCAGGCGAGGGTCACCTGAGCCGCGTTAACGCTTTGACAGGCGAGAAAGAGGAGAGCAAACCAGGTAAAAAGCGCGAGGGAAAAGGGGAAGAAAAACTGATTTCTTGCTGCCCATTTCGAAAGACTTCGTCCAGACATTCCAGAACCTCCTTTGCGTGAAGCCGCGGATGATGCAGCCTCATGGTTCTGGAATGCAGCACAAGCCGACTGAGCACCGGAACAGCGACCACATGCTCAGTCGATGCTGTTCCCCCAGTGCTGTATCAGCCCGGCAACCCTGCTACCGTATTCCGCCAAAGCGGAACTTAGGCCAGTGGCTTTGCGTCCTACCCTTTCGGATAGTTTGCCCTTGACAGACTGTCGACCGATTTAAATCAACGAATACGATGTACAACCAATGATCAGTTCGGCATGCCGTTCGGGGTTCTTAAATCTTCTTTTCCCTGTTCATGCATAAAAATCTCAGAAGCGGTTTCCTCATCGAAAAAAAACCTCCCCTGATTTCACGTTCACAGGAAGGAGATGAGCCTCCGATTTCTTTCATTTCACCTGGTCGAGAACATTTCCGTTTACAGCTTGGCTTCCCCCAAACCTTTTGGCGGCTTGCTCCCGGAGGGATTGTTCTGAACCCCGGCATCCTCAGGACCTCCGTATGCCATGAAATAGACCATGGGCACCACCACCAGAGTGAAAAGGGTCGAAACCGAGATTCCAAAAATCAGAGCCCAGGCCAGGCCGGAAAAGATCGGATCGAGGGTGATGGGCCAGGCCGCCAGCATTGCAGCGAAAGACGTGAGAAAAATGGGTCGTGTCCTCAATGCTCCCGCTTCGATGAGCGAGCGGACAAGGGGCATTCCCTCTTTTTTACGTTCCTCCACGAATTCGATCAGAAGGATCGAGTTCCTTGTGGCAATCCCAGCCAGGGCGATCATCCCGATCATGGCCGTCGCAGTAAAGTAAACGGGGTCCAGCCATCCTTCCACCACCTCGGCAGATGCGAGATTCAAAAGCCAGAAACCGGGTAAGATGCCGATAACGGACAGTGGCAAGGCAATGAGCTGAATGGCCGGGAGCAGGTAACTCCCCGTCTGATAGAGGAGCAGCAGGTAGATCCCGAGAACCGCGACTCCAAAAGCGATCCCGAGATCCCGAAAAACGCGAAGCGTAATGTCCCACTCCCCCTCACCCGACCAGACCACCTTGAACCCGGAAAGAGCGGAATCCCTCTCAGCACTCCTCTGAAGCTCAAGGATGGCCTCTGCAGGAGGGACGCCGGCCGTTTCGCCGAAGACATAAACCACCGGGACAAGATTCTTGTGGTAAATGGGCTGATCGATGACTGTTTCCGAAAAGCTGCCGAGCTCCTTCAAGTAAACACCCTGCCCCGAAGCGCCTCTCAGAACGATATGCTGCAGGTTTTCCGGCCGCGACCTTGCCTCCCGTGGAAGCCTGATCTCAATGTGGAGTGGATTCACTTCGTCTTCCAGACGCAATGAAGCCGTTCGACTGCCTTCCACCAGACCGGCAAGGGTTTCGACAATGGCCCGGTCACTGATGCCCTGGAGGGCCGTCTTGGTCTGGTCCGGCTCAAAGATGAGCTTCTTCTGGGAAGCCACCAGAACGTCGTCCACATCCACGACGCCTGCCATTCCCTCCATCAGCTCACGCACCCTCCCGGCGGCAGACACAAGCTCGTCATAGGACTGACCTCCCTCTTTGTAGACCTCCGCCACCAGTGTGGCCACTACGGGGGGCCCCGGCGGGCTTTCGACGATCTTGATGTTGGCCCCGAAGTCACCGGCAAGCTTCTTGAGATCATTCCTCAGGCGCAGGCCCAAGGCATGACTCTGCTGGCTCCGCACCTTCTTGCCGATGAAATTTACCCGAACGTCGGCCAGATTGGCTCCCCGCCTCAAGTAATAGTGTCTGACCAGGCCGTTGAAGTCCATGGGACTGCTGATGCCGACGAAAGTGCTCACGTCCGTGACTTCAGGAACCTTGGCCAGGTAATGAGCCAGAGCATGGGCGGCTGCCTCCGTTTTCTCCAGGGAGCTCCCCTCGGGCATATCCACCACAATCTGCAGCTCATTCTTGTTATCGAACGGAAGCATCTTCAAAGGCACCCGCCGGCTGGTAACCAGCCAGGCGGCGAAGGCGAGCAGAAGCAGCACCACCATGACAATCCCCCAGCGCAAGTCCCGGCGCTGAATGACCCTCTGCATGATGTTCTCATAGGTTCGGTAAAGGGTCGTCTTCTCAGGCTCTCCCGCAGATTCCGAATGCGGACCGTGGCTGTCGTGCTTCAGCATGTGCAGAGAAAGCCATGGGGTGATGGTGAAGGCCACAAGCAGACTCATGAGCATGGCCACCGGCACGTTCAACGCCATGGGAGCCATGTATGGCCCCATCATTCCCGTGATGAAAAACATCGGAATGAATGAGATGATGACCGCAAGGGTTGCAAGAATGATGGGCGGACGCACTTCATTGACCGCGCTGACCACGGCCACTTCAGGAGGCTCCTTCCTCATGGAGAAATGGCGGTGGATGTTTTCAACATCCACGATGGGATCGTCCACCACCAGCCCCAGCGAGAGAATCAGCGCAAAAAGTGTTACGCGATTGATGGTGAAGCCCAGAAAGAGGTTGATGAGCAGCGTGAAGCTGAAGGTAACGGGAACAGCCAGGGCAATGATGAGGCCCTCCCTCCAGCCGAGGCTGTAGGCCAGCAGGATCACGACGATCACAATGGCGACCCAGAGAGCCTCCACCAGTTCGTTGACCTTTTCGTCGGCCGTCCGACCATAATCCCGAGTCACTCGAAGATAGACACCCTCGGGCAGCACCTCACCGGCAAACCTCTCCGCTTCGCGCGTGACCTCCTCGGACACCCAGACCGCATTCGTGCCCTTTCGCTTCGCCACCCCAACCGTAACAGCCGGATAATCCCTGCAGCGCTCCAGGCCCTCCGGGGCCATCGCATGCTCGGCATGCTCCCAAGCAGGATCCATGGACGAATAGGCCCTCTCTCCCAAATAGATGCGAGCATAGCTCTCGGCCTCGGCAGGTCCGTCCAGTATCCTTGCCACATCTCTGAGATAAACGGGCTGCATGTCGTGCACGCCGACCACGAGATCCTCCAGCTCGGCTGCATTCTTGAGAAAACGCCCGGCATCGAGCCGCAGCTCCGTATTCTCTTCCACCAGACTCCCGGCGGACGATGTGAAATTAGCTCCTTGAATGGCGCGCTGAATGTCCTGCAGAGCCACACCATGTCCCGCCATGCTCTGCGGTGAAACGGTAACCGAGATCCGCCTCGGCCTGCCTCCCACCAGGTAAACGCGTCCGGCGTTTTTGACCCCCTGCAGACGGATCTCCATCTCCTCTGCGATGCGCCTCAAAGTGAAGTCACTGTGTCGATCGCTGAACAAAGTGAGATTGACGATGGGGACGTCATCGATTTCGACGGGCTTCACCACCCATCCCGTGACTCCGGGAGGAATCTGATCGATGTTGGAATGTATCTTATTGTAGAGCTTGACCCAGCTTCGCTCCCGATCCTCTCCCACATAGAAACGGACGGTCACAATGGCCAGGGAAGGATGACTGACCGAATAAACGTACTCGACCCCATCGATCTGAAAGAGCAGTTTCTCCAGGCGGGTCGCCACCTGCCGCTCCACCTCCCGGGCCGAGGCCCCCGGCATATGCACGAGGACGTCGGCTATGGGCACGACAATCTGTGGGTCCTCTTCTCTGGGTGTGATGGCAAGGGCTACCACTCCCGCAATCAGACTGATCAGGATGAGGAGCACTGAAAGATTTCCGCGGAGAAATGCCACCACCAGTCGGGTCATCCAGTGGTGGGATCCATGCTGCGCCGCACTCATGGAATCACCACCTCTTCACCTGCCGTCAGACCGGACAGCACCTCCACCAACTCACCGTGGGACGGGCCCAGGGTAATGAAACGCCTCTCCCGCCCCCTCTCGGGATGCAGAACCACCACCAGCGGGAGCTGGCCGACCTCTTGAACAGCCGCCCTGGGAATCACCATCGACCGGTATTCTCCCTGCGGAATCAGAACCCTGCCGTACATGCCGTTCACGAGATCCCGATCCGGGGGCAGGCTCACTTTGGCCAACATCGTTCGAGTGGTCGGATCGGATTTGGGCTGGATTTCACGCAATCTCCCATTGAGCGAACGCTCCAGGGCATCGATGCGCACCTCAAGCTCCTGCCCCACCAGCAGACGAGGCTGCACCGATTCCGAAAGGTGGACATGAAGCTCCGGGCGAAGAGGAGAATCGATATAAAATAATGGGTTACCGGGGATGGCCATATCTCCGACATCCACGGTCTTCCGAAGCACCCTTCCCGAGAATGGAGCCCGTATCACGGTGTAGTCGAGCATTGCGCGTGCTTCACCGAGAGCCGCTTCGGCCTGCTGCCTCTGAGCCAGCGAGCGGCCGATCTCACTTTCAGCCGCCTGAACCTCTTTGAGCAGTGCATTCAGCTGGGCTTCCACCATGGTTTTCTGGGCTCGAGCATGCTCCAACTGCTGTCCTGTAGCGGCCCTGTCCCGATGAAGGTCCTCGGTGCGCCTCAGATCGGAAGTCACCTTGTCCCGATTGGCTCTGGTCGACTCCACCTGAGCCCGGGTCGCCACAAGACGAGCCCGAGCTATCTCGACACCCTTTGCCGCAGCCACCAGCTGAGACTCGGCCTGGTCCACTCGAGCCCCGATCTCTGAATCGTCCAACACGGCCAGTGTAGTGGCGGGGCTGCCCTTTGCATCCCCCGCCGTTACCAGGTCCCCCTCCCTTACATGAATTTCCCTGACCTGCGCCATGATACGGCTCGATACCTGGGCTTCGCTCATGGCTCGAACGGTCCCCACCTGCTCGATCACGAGGGGGAACGTATGAAGCTCCGCCTTGATCGTGG
The DNA here is from genome assembly GCA_964557955.1 of uncultured Syntrophobacteraceae bacterium. Taxonomy (GTDB): domain Bacteria; phylum Desulfobacterota; class Syntrophobacteria; order Syntrophobacterales; family Syntrophobacteraceae; genus JALOOX01. The sequence continues at coordinate 41,848 of CAZLCS010000001.1, read as the reverse complement.
CAGGCTTCTCGCCGGTTGAGGCAGGGGATTCGGGCTTCTCTCTTTCGACCTTCCCGATGAACCCGCCCGAAAGCCACACCATGAGACCGACCAGGGCGAACACAACGGCTGCAATCTTGAGCGCCTCCCGGGTGAACCGGCTCTTCCTCTCCTTGTCCTGGGGCTCAGCCACTGGACGCCTCCGGCAAGTTTCGAGTTTCGAGTTTCGAGTCAATGAGCTCGGCTCTGCAGCTCATTCACTTCTTGTGCGAAATCGCCTAACGATCGCCTCAGATACGCCTGGGCAATCTTCCCTTCAAAAAGCGAGGCCATGTAGGCGACCTCGGCCTGATTCCAGGCCACTTCGGCCTGAAGAAGCGCGTCCACCGTAACGACCTGCTGGTCGTAGTGCCGGCGCACCTCCTCCAGAGCCTCCCCGGCCCATGCCCTCCTTTGGGACATCACCTTGATCTTTTGGGCTGCCTCGTGGACGGCAAGGGCTGCCTGGTGGACTTCCAGGGCGATATCCAGAGCAACCTGTTTCCCGCGGGCTTCCACCTCTTTCAGGCGAGCCTGGGCTTCACGGATCCTGGAAACGGACAGGCCCCCTTCAAAAAGCGGCCAGGTGGCCTGAATCCCCAACAGCCAACTATTGGGATTGTCCTGCCATTTTTCCGTGTTCCATTGATAGAGACCGCTGGCGCCCACCCTGGGCAGCAAGGCTCCGCGCGCCGAACGAACCCTGTGGGCGGCGGCATCGATGAGCGATCTTACCGAATCCATCTCAGGGCGACTCCCGAGTGCCCGATCCACCAGCTCCTGCTCCGAAACGCCTGATGGCGGCTCCACAGATTCGGGCAGGGACAGATGGGGCGACGGGATTTCTTCAGGGCGCAGGGATCGAGCCAAGAGCCGTTCCATTGCAGCCTGGAGCTTGCGGGCGCTCGCCCGAGCCGTCACCAGGTTTCCTTCCACCTCCGACCTGCGAGCTTTGAGGCGCAGCACCTCACTGGGAAGCACCACCTCAGCTCTCAGCCTCGATTCTCCAAGCTCCAGGTCCACACGAGCCGACTCCAGTGCCCGCTCGGCAACGCCAATGAACGCAACCGCCTGCAGCCATTGATAGTAGACCTCTGTGACTTTGGCGACGAGCTGGTATTGAGCCGACTCAAGCTCGGCCCTGGCCGCGCTCTTCTGGGCCACTGCCGCACGCCGGTCGAACCATCCCGCCCCGCCCTGAAACACAACCAGTTCTCCCTGGAGTTTCGTAGCGAAATCCTGCTGCGTTCCAGGATCATTGAAGTCCGTTCCGGGCAAAAGGCGGCGCTGATTGATGATGTGCATCGCCGCAAAAACCGGATTGTTCGTGATACTGAAATCCTCCGTCACGACCAGTCGAGGATAAAACGAGGCTTCCGCCTGTCGAACCTGCTCCGAGGCAGCCTTTACGCGCTGCTGCATCTGATCCAGCTCCGGACTGACATCGAGTGCTTCTCGAATGGCTCTTTCCAAGGTGAGTACGGTGGGTTCCGCGATCACGGGAGTTGAAGGTACATCGTCTTCCGGAAGATACCCCCCTTCGGAAGACGACACCGTTGACGTTTCCATTCCAGATGGTCGAGAAGCGCTGCACCCGCAAATGAGGCAGACAGAGACCAGTGCGCCGAGCAACCCAAAACTTCGCCGTTTCATCCCCTTCCCCGAGAACCGGGATCGGGGATGGTCCATGGCATTCCCTTTGTCCGGGAGAACGGATTCCAGAACCGACACCACAGAATTCACCGGCTGACGAACCCCCTTTGTTCTCTGCTTTCGCCTCGGTTCATGACACGACTGGCATGAGGTCATCTATACCTAAGATATCAAACAAGCCTGAGAATCACAAGGAATGACAAGGTGCTTTTGGGGTATGGCTGACATATTGGAAAGCTCCGCTTGACCCTCGGCACCCTCTTCGATACAGCCTGATGGCTTCGGTTCAAAACACCGTTGCCCGGGGCCCAGGGGGCAGGGGGCATCATAGACCATCTGCCCAGCAGGATTGGATCCTTCCTTGACCCAAATTCAGGTGGCCATCAAGACAAACGATATTATATTGATCAGAAATTTTGACTGATCTTCAGGCTTAGAAGTAGACTTCAGCTCGATGGAGGATCATGATGAACCTATCCGAATATTTTGGGAAAACCAAAGGGCGTGGCGTCCTGGCGACTTCCGATGCCGATGGGAGAGTGGATGCCGCCGTTTACGCTTCTCCGCACGTTCTGGATGGTGAAACCGTTGCTTTCATCATGCGGGATCGACTCACGCATCTCAATCTTCAGTCCAACCCCCGTGCGGCTTACCTTTTCATGGAGGATGGTCCGGGGTATAAAGGGACCAGGCTTTTTCTGAGCAAGATGCGTGAAGAACAGGACAGTGAGCTTTTGTTTTCGCTTCGCCGCAAGGATTACCGGGAATCGGAGGAGCAGAGGGGTCCCCTCTTCCTGGTGGTCTTCAAAGTAGACAAGATTCTGCCACTCATTGGGGCCGGTGAAGCATGAAGCACTGCACTGGATAGCCTCACACCCGGGACCAATTTCGGAGGCCCGAAGTATTCGGGCCTCCCAGGCAAAGCCAACCAGGAGGAAAGAGATGGCGGCTTCACGAGAAGTTCCGACGGCGCTTGTGAGAAAGATTGAACAGACCACCGGAAAGCATTCCGCTTTCGAAGATTCAGCCCGAACTTTGCCCATTCCGGTATGTTCAGCGTTTCTGGGCCCTGATGGCAAGATCAGGCCGGTGAGCTTCAAGGAAACGGTCACGATCCTCACCTGCAAAGATCCCGAAGGTGCCGAAAAGACCTTTTCCAGGACGATAGCCATGCACAAGAATATTGTTCTGGAAGCTGTACCGTCGGAAACCCTTCATCAAGTGACCGGAAAACGAGTGGCGGTGCTCTTTTCCGGAGGTCCCGCCGCCGGGGGACATAATGTTCTGGCCGGACTCAAAGCGGTATTGGGAAAAGGGAATACACTGCTGGGCATTCGCAAAGGCCCCAAAGGACTTCTCAACGGGGATATATTCGAGATCTCCACCGAGGACATTCGGAAGATCTTCAACACTGGAGGATTCGATTTCCTGGGCACGGACCGGACCAAAATCAAGACACCCGAACAATTCCGGAAGGTCAAGGACACGGTCCTTAAGAACAAGCTGGATGGTCTCATCATTGTCGGAGGCGACGATTCCAACACCAACGCAGCTTTTATTGCCGAATACTTTGAGCGGGAAGGCATCAAGTGCAGCGTCATCGGGATTCCCAAGACCATCGACGGAGATATGGCCGTCGGCGAGCTGCTGCCTATCTCCTTCGGCTATGACACGGCGACCAAGGTCTTCTCCGAGCTCGTCGGCAACCTGAATCAGGACGCCGCATCGGCGGTGAAGTACTATCATTTCGTGAAGCTCATGGGACGAACGGCCAGCAAGATCACCCTCGAGGTGGCTTTACAGACCAAACCGGCCATAGCCCTCATCTCTGAAGAGATTGCCGAAAAGAACCTCTCCATCGACGGTGTTGTGGAGCACATCGTACGCATCATCGCCGAACGGAGACTCAAGGGCATCAACCATGGCGTGGTTCTGGTTCCGGAGGGTCTCATCGAATTCATTCCCGAGATGGGAACGCTCATCAAGGAGCTGAACAAGGTCCTGGCCGAATATGAGACCGACATCAAGGACCTGCCGACACTCAAGAATAAGCAGGAGTTCATCTACCCGCGCCTTTCGCCCCAGTCGGCTCAGCTCATGGCGTCCCTTCCCGAGGAAATCGAGCAAATGCTCATTTTGGAGCGTGACGATCATGGAAACGTGAAAGTGTCGCAGATCGAGACGGAAAAGCTCCTCATCGAGAAGATCCGATACAAGGTCTCCGAGATGAAACGGCATACGGACAAGTACTTCGGCGGTGAAGAAGGCAAAATACCGGCAACACCTGCCCAGATCGAGCAGTTCAAGGCCTACACCCTGGCAACCCAGTCGCACTTCCTCGGCTACGAGGGCAGGAGTGGAAAACCCACGGCCTTCGATGCCGCTTTCACCTTTCTGCTCGGCCTTACCGCGGGCTCGCTCGTCCTGGACGAACGAACGGGCTACATGGCCGCTGTCACCGATTTTGACAGGGGAGGGAGAATACTGGGACTTCCCCTGGCGGGTCTCATCAACTGTGAGCTCAGGAAGGGAAAGGAAGAGCTGGTCATCGAGAAGTCACTGGTCCGGACGGATTCTCCGTCGTTCAAATTCTATGCTGAGCACCGCGACCAGTGGGCCAAAGAGGATCTCTTCAGCAGTCCCGGCCCCATCCAGCATTGGGGACCCACATCCAAGCAGATACCCATCCTGGTGGCTCTGGACCAGGGCTACGAGGACTTCACTACGTTCGACCTGGGCAAGGAATGTGAGGTCGTATTCGAATAGGTCGGCTCAACGCTTGAGCCTCTGCATGACAATACGGGGGGCGCCGCCTCCGGGCCCCTCATCCCCCCCCGGTGCCCTCTCGCCAAAAGCCACACCCCGGTAATTCTCCTTCAGGGTCACCGAGGCGAAAGGCCCCTTGATGGAGGTTCCGGCAAAGATGTTCCCGTGCGCCTTGACCACGGGCCGTCTGGCATCCGTTGCAGCCCAGTCCGTGATGACAGAAAGCTCTGTGGTCAGCTGTGCGATTCGATCCTCGATCTCATGGATCCGATCCCTGTGCTCCGTGATCGCAGACTTGAGCTGATCCTGCTGCTCCAGAAAATCATCCAGTTTCCGCTCCAATTCCCGGATGCTCCCATCCAGGGCCGCCAGTTCGGTCCGTAGCGATTCGGCTTCCTCGGCAAAGCCCGCCTCCTCAGCGTCCGAAATCCGCTCACGACAGCGGCGCTGCTGCCTGATGGCGCGATCCTGTTCTTGAGCCAGCTCACCGATCTGTTTTTCCACATCGGCAAGTCGAGGCTTCAACGACTCGATTTGGGCCGCCTGTCTGGCAGCTTCCTCCCGCTCACCCGTCAGCATGGCTTTGCATGCTTCGGCCTGCCGTTCCGCAATGGGGTCGAACCCGATACCCAAGGCGCAAGGCTTGGACCGGTCGGATCCGATGTGCTGGGATTCAATCCCCCTCCGGGCAACGATGGATGATGACAGGATCGTCCCCCTTCTGGCGATGCATTTGCCGGATGTCCTGATACGGGAATCCACGATCCCCCTCTCGGCTACGACATCCCCCATCGCTTCGATATGGCAGGCATGGAAATGCATGGCCTTGACCGATGCCCGGCTCCGCACCCTCGCCCCCAATATCCCCCCGTAAACCCATATATCGCCCTCGATATCGATTTCCGCCTTCCCGATCTCACTGGCAATCAGACTGCCTCCACGCACCTTGAAGCCATCCTGGACCACTCCCCCGACGATGATGCTCCCCGCAAAATCGATGTTCCCGGTCTCGAAGCTCACATCTCCTCGAATGACCAGCTCGGGCAGAACGGAGATCCTCCCGTAGGCTGAAATCTGAGGGCGCCCGTCCACCCTCGCGATCGCCTGAAGCCTGTCGTGAGAAAGTTCCACTCCCGAACCCACGAGGAGCGGCGAATCCCTGGCCTCCCGTACGGGGATTTCCCGGCCGTAAACATCCACGCCGTCGATTCCTGGAGTAGGGGGGGTCTTCCGGGCGAGAACATCGCCTTTTCGAACCTGGGGAATCATCCCGCGGTCTTTCAAGTCAATGATGTCGACAGCTCCTTCGCCCTGGGAGGGAGCTTCGTGGAGCTGAGGGTCGACGAGGATCTGGATTTCAGCAGATCGGGCAGGCTCCGGCGGAATGCCCCGGGCCACCTCAAAGGTGCGCCCCGCCTCCCACTCGCTTCTCATGGTATTGAGCAGCGATTCAGCATCCAGGATGCCGAATGTGATCCCCTTGGCACGCAGGTAAGCCAGCAAATCCTGGGGCCGAAACCGAGTGGGGAGGTCCTTGTTCAAAATGAGAAAAGCCGTCAGGCCGTCGGAAGAAACCCGCACCTCGAAGTCGGATGCATCGAGCCCGGGTACGTCGGCCGGACCCCCAGGTTCAGGAGGAGTTGGCTCGGGCTGGAACTCGCTCTCCACCCCCTCATCACTCCTGGGGAGATCCGTTTCCGACACCTCGAGGGATGAGCAGGTCCTCGAGGGCAACTGCCTGCAACGAGATATGGCGGCATTAATGGCCTTATGGTGACGAGCGCTGATAAGGCCTCTTTCGAGGAGGAGATCCCCAAGGAGAGTGAATTCACCTGTTTCCTTATAGACCTTGATCTGATGCCTGACCGTGTTGTCGATCTGCTCCTGGGTGAGGAGACCGTTGCGGAGAGCGATCCGAACGAAGAGGTGGTCGGGTTTTCGAAGGATGGCGAGGGCTTGGGCTCGAAGCAGCATCTTGAGCTGTCCGGGAGAAATCCTTTTGAGATGGACCAGAGCATCACCCAGGGTGGCATCTCCTCCCCGGGTACTCTCCTGCTTCTGGAAGGCAACCGCTTCTTCGATCTGATCCTCGGTCACCATCCGATGCTTCACCGCCAGTTTGGCGAGTAGTCGGTCCTCCTCGGCGGACGAAAGGGAATCCGAATGCTGCCCGTGGTGCCTGTCGCCTTGGTCCATGGGGACTGCTCCTCACCTCTCCATAGATGACTCATGCCGGTATTCGCCTCTGTCTGCCAATGGAAAGGTCGTGAATGGGTATCAATATATCGGCCATTTCGCGGATCTTCTTCGCACTTTCGAACGCTGCGATGGCGTCGATGTGCACTCCCGACGGGACGGCCGGCGCATTCGGGGGGAAGTTCATCTCGTTGCAGCAGAAGCCCGTGATCACTGCACGCCCCGCAGACGTCCGGATCGAGATCGACTGACCTCCCGGTGTGTGGCCCGGAGAGAAGATGAGTTCGATGCCATCTCGAAAAGTCACATCTCCCTCAACGCACTCCACATCCAGGCCGTCCAGAAGATCGGGATAATAACGGTGGTCAAGCGGATGCGGGTTCTTGAAGAACTCGTATTCGGCCTTCTGGACGATGATCTTGGCCTTGGTGCACTTGTAGTCGTTCTCACAGTGGTCATTGTGCAGGTGCGTATGAATAATGATATCAATGTCCTCGGGTTTCAGCCCCACCGTCTCGAGCGCATCCTCGAACTCCATAATGTCCAGGCCGTACTCCTGCCCCACCGAATCGGGCACCACGAACTGCTCGAGCCCCGTGTCCACCAGTATCTTTTCCTCGCCACCCTCGATCACAAAGGAATAAATGGGAATCCAGATCCGCTTCCCGTAACCGCGAAGATACGTCATGATGCCCTGGTCCGTTTCGTTGGCGCCGATCACCAGCGGCCGAATCACATACTCCATGGGAGCCTCCTCATTGATCAGGTTTCCAGCAAGCGCGTTGAGAACCGCACCCTCGATCCACCCACCGCAAGTGCCCGCCTCCGGACTCGGCGGCGGGATCCGGTCGTATGCGCTGAGCGAACTTGTCAGCAGCCATCCTCTCCTACATCTTCAAAAAAGCATAAATTAATGTAACCATATCTTCACAATTATTTCATCAGATCTTCACAAGAAAGCTTCATGATCCCTCACGCCGTTCAGCAGCGGCTTCGATCCACTCCAGCCAACCCAAATGAGGGAAAGCGCCATGCAGTGGCTTCTCGTTCTGACCGCTCTCGTGTTTGCCATGGGATGCCTGATCGCCATCACCATCCTGTTGCGATCAGCCAGGAATTACGATGACCACATGCCGGACCTGGAGGAGATCATATCCCCCGAAAGCCGGAAAACATCGGCAATCTCCAGACGTTCCAAAGCCCCGCACGTCCTTTCCGCCTGATTATAGTCGCATCGACCCTCCGGACCTCCCGGGCTTGGGGGAATATCGACATATGGTACTTGCATTTCCGCTGGCGGTGGGTAAGATTTCAGACAAGCGGGATCGGTGGGATCTCCGGCATTGTGCTCACCCTGCAGGGTTCGCACGAATTGGAATTCCGATGAGTGCGATTCGATGTGGTTGTCAAGACATATCGAAAGCACTCCTCATGGGCCCCGGATCTGATATCGGGAGAAGGTGGCGACATGACTCCCAGGGTCAGTCTGCTCGATGTGTTTCACGGAAAGAAAAGCATGCTGGTGGCACTGGCTCTCAGTGTGACCGCCTTCCTGGCGATCGAGCTGATCATTTTCATCATCTTTGCAGCTTCCTCCGGAGAGCAGTCCCGCATAGAGGTTCGAGACAGAACAGGCAAGACGATCTATGACGTGGCAGGGTCCACACTTTCCCAAATCAACTTCGCTTATTTCGAGCGCAAATACGGAGACCTCGGCAACTACGACGTGGAGGTCAAAACCATCAAGAATCCTTTTCCAGTTCGAGCCTGGATCTCGGCATCGGTGGGAGTCCCCATCGTCCTGATCCTGCTCATCTCCTATATGGTCAAAGTCTACCTGACCCTCCTTCAGGGCGAGGAGCGTCCCAACCCGGAGAACCTTCCAGTCAGTCACGAAGAGATGCATCCCTTCGTCTCCTGGTCCCTGTTCCTGAGCAGCTCGTCCATCTTCTGGCTGGGAACCGCTGTCGCCGGAATGGCCCTGGCTTTCTGGATGGTGCCGAACTTCCTCGGGGAAGTGTTGGCAGCCAGCGTGGCCGCGATCACTCAGAGCAGCTGGCTGCTTCCGGGAGTGGCCATCTTCTTTGCCTGCGTCGTCCTGTGGGTGGTCTATCTTCGCTACCGGCTCTCGCGAAGGATGATGGACTACCACTTCCGACTCGAAGCCCAGCGCCTCGAACAGCAATCCCAGCCCGCCGAGAAGCTGCCGGTGGACAGGCGCGAAACAACCCTGCAAAAGCACGAAGAAGCCTGACCCGTCGCCCGCGAAACCCTGCTTTGCCTGCTGCTCAGTGCAGTTTCACAGAAGAATCTGTCCGTTTTCACCTCGTCATTCCAGCAGTCTTTTGGCCGGCATCGAGTTTCTTCTGCGGGTTCCGGCTTGAAAACTGCCGGAATGACGACCCAAGTATTGGACACTCCATTGTGTGGAGATGTGGTTAGCCGGAACGGCCTGGAATCGTCAGAAGAGTCCCTGGTCGGCGTGGCGCGAATGGAATGTGAGTTTGGGCTGGGCGGGCACGCGTGTGCCCAGGGACTGGATGAAGGCGATGATCCTCCAGCGGTCGGGAATTTCGATGGTGGTGGCGAGAGCCGGCTGTCGGCCGGTTCCGCCGATGCCGTAGCTGATGTGCTGGAAGAGCTGCCCTTCGGACTCGCTCTGAACGTGTTCGCTCCTCAAATCGGTGGGGAGAGGCGCAAAGCTCTGGCCGACGGTTCCGTTGCCGTCATACGCCCTGCCGTGACACTGCTGGCAGTAGAGGAAATACGCCTTCTTGCCCGCTTCAATGACAGCCGGATCCTTGAGATCCAGAGGGGATTTCAGGGCAGACGGGCTCGCCGCACGGTAAAGGGCTTCTCCACCCTCAAAAGGCACGACACCCGCCTCCATGATGAGGATGGGATTCTCATAGGGGCGCACAGCCGGCGTCTCCCGCATACGCCCGTATGGAAAATTGTTGTCGTAGACCATGAGCAGGTTGTACACGGCAGTCAGGGCGACCACGACAATGGCGGGAAAGAGGAGCTTCTTCATCTACTCTCCTTTGTCCCCTCTCACGTGCTGCGGATAGGGCTGCGGCGCATAAATGGCGTAGGGGGATTCCCCCGGAACATCCGGCACCGGGCGATAGTCCCAGGTCGGCTGCCCCAGATCCCCCACAACGAAATACGTAAACATTCCTTTGGCCAGGATCAGAATCAGCAGCCCGATGATGACGATCCAGGTCATTTTGGCCGATTGGTTATCAAGGTTCGATTCCATCCTAGATCTTCACTCCGTAGATCCCATGGGCGACGATATACCCAAGGCCCCAAAGGACCGTTCCGAGAATGACAAGGGTCAGAAACAGGGGAAACGGCGCATTGCGGCCTTCGATGTCCGAAGGGAACCTTTCGATCACGCGGGTCTTGCGCTCTTCCGTGTCCTCCCCGCGAAAATGCGTGTACCCCAGCGCCAGCGCCAGAAGAACCACCGTTATGACAGCAGGGAAAAGGTAGAGGACGAAGTGCTGAATCCCTAGAAGCTCAAACAGCCGCATGATTTCATACCTCTATTGAGAACGATGCGTTACGGCACCCGGAGCAGTGAAAAAATCAGCACGGCCCCGCTGGCCAGAAGTCCCGAGGTCGCGAGCGCCAGCAATACGTAAGCCTCGAGCCGGTTCATCCTGGACACCTTCGCCGGTCCTCGATCCACAGTCTCATCCAGGGGCAAATAGCGCGCCCGCTGCTGATCGCTGAACTGCCCGTTTCTGAGTGCCCATAGAAAGACTGCAAAGCTGATGACGAAACCGGCGATCATATAGGCCATGAAATAAGGAAAATACATGCTGGGCTCCAACCTTCAAGCATCACGGCTCGTAGGAGGCGTCGATGCCCCGCGGCTCCGTGTTGGCATCGGACTGGTTGATGAAATAGACCGCCACGTAGTTGCCCACATCCCAGATCTTTTCGGACTCCAGCTCTCGCTTGAAATACGGCATAGCCGTTCCGGTGATGCCGTTCATGATCTGGTAGTAGAGAATACCCCCGCTGATGCCGCGGTCCTTGAGGATGGTGAAGTTCAGCGGCGGCGGGTAGAGCCACTCCTGAGCCGGGCCCATGCCGTCGCCGATGGGACCGTGGCACCCCAAACACTCGTCCTGGTAGATCTTGTGGCCACGGGCCAAGCCGGCCTCCGTCGTCGGGTATGGATTGGGAATGTTGCGCCAGCCTTCGGGGACATGATCCATCAGCCATTTTGCATTGTGCTCCGGACCCGCCTCGTAGGCCTCGGTCGCCTTTTCCTTCCAGTAGCGTTGCCTTTCCATCCGATGGTCGGCATTCTTCAACCCGAGACTCTGGATGTAAACCGTGAGAAGCTTGATGTTATCCATTCCAAGCCACTCGAACGGAGGCATGATGGAATTGGGCCGGGTGTAGCGAGGGTTGATGAAGTGAGCGATGTGCCAGTCGTCGGAACGCTCCCCTCCCTCCTGGGAGAGATCCACGCCCGTCCGCGCCGAACCCAGCAGGATGGGCTGATCGGCGGCATAGTCCCCCGCCTGGGCGATCCTCTCAGCGCCGTGCCCCCAGTCGATGGTCCGGATGGACTGACTGTGGCAGTACACGCAGCCATTGGCCATGTAAATCTTCCGGCCCGCCTCCTCCTGGTCTGTTCTCGATCGGAAAATCTCCGAGGGGGCCTTGTCCATGGTGGCCCAGGGCCAGAAAACCACCATGAAGGTGATGGTCAGCAGAATGGCCAGAGAACCCGCAACAATGGCGGACGGTGTCATTTTCTGAGTCATGGTGCTTCAACCCTGGGATTGAAGAATAGGGTCCTGACAACGTTGTAAAGCCCGATATAAGCCCCGGCGGCGATAAGAAACCCGATGCTGACCCGAAGGATGTAGTAGAGATGAATCTCGGGAAGCACCCGGTAGATCGTTTCACCGTTGAGCCACGCATTGCCCTGGATCAGCCCCACGATGGTCAGCACCACCGTGAAGCCACCCACCCCGATGAGCACCAGCCAGTACTGCAGATCGGCCAGGAACCGGCTGTAGAGGGGCCGCCCCGAGATATGGGGCAGGATGTAGTAGAGCCCGCCCAGGGCGATCATGCCCGCAAATCCCAGCACCCCGATGTGCGCATGACCCACCACCCAGTTGTTGAAATGAGTGACCCGCTGTACCTGGGGGAGAGCCATCATGGATCCCTGGATGCTCACGAAGAAGTACATGATCGTCCCCGTGAACACGAACTTCCCGGCAATATCCGCATGGATCTCCCCGAGCTTGTCTTTGGCCGTGTACCAGATGTTGATGAGGAACACCATGACGGGGATCACCATGGCCACACTGTCCACGATAGCGATAACCTTGAGCCAGGTGGGCACCGGCACCTGGAGCAGGTGGTGGGTGCCGATGTGCGTGTAGACCACCAGCAGGCTCCAGAACCCTAGGAGGCTCAGCGTGTGGCTGTAGAGCGGATTCCGGGTGACCTTGGGAACGACGTAGTAGGCTACCCCCAGCGAGAGGGGCGTGAGCAGGAGCCCGAAGATGTTGTGCCCGTAAAACCACAGGAGAATGGCATCGGGAATGCCCGTGAGGGCTCCGGTATCCGGCCTCCAGATCACGTTGCCGATGATGTAGGTCGTTCCCGTCATGACAACCGCCGCGCACGCATACCAGATGGAGACATAGAGGATGGGCTCCCGCCGGTTGCGCACCGTCATGATCAGGTTGTAGGCCACCAGTCCGAAACCCGCTACGACCATGACATCCACCGGCCAGATGAGCTCGGCATACTCTCGAGCCTGGGTGTGACCGGACGACAAGGCCAGGACCCCGGTCAACACCGTGATATTCCAGATGATCACCGTGATCACGCCCAGTTTCTCACTGTGAAGCGGGCTCCGAGTCAGCTTTGGGATGTAGTAGTGGGCCGCAGACAGCAGCCCCGGCGTCACGAATCCGAACAGGACCAGATTCACGTGGATCGGCCGGATGCGCCCGAACTGCAGGAAGCCGATATTGGCCATGAAATCCGGGGCGATCAGATATCCCGCTGCCAACATCCCCACCGTCGTTGCCAGGGCAAACCAGGCTGCCGACGTAAGGCAGAACGCCTTGGCCGTCAGGTAGCTTTCTTCTGATTCGGCAATGTCAAATGCCATTTATGATCTTCCCTTGCTCACATTGGATTTTGACGCCTGTAGCCCTCCGGGTGCCTCATCAATTGTGACAGGAGAGCCAGCAGTCGATGTTGGCCTTCCTCTCGCGGTGGCACTCGATACAAAACTGCATATAGAAGAACTTTCCCCGGATCCGATCCATCTTCTCAATCTCGCCGTGGCACTCCCGGCACGCCACTTCCTTCCTGATGTGGCGCTGGTGGTTGAAAACCACGTGCTCCGGCAGATAGTTGGCCTTTTTCCAGGGCGTCGGCGTCTTGGTGTCGAAGTAGTGGTGCTCCTTCAGGATCTCGGGGTGGTTCGCGATGACGTAGTTGTGACAATGGAGACACTTCTCGACGGGTGGAAGCCCCGGCTCCAACGACTGCCCCGCGTAGGGGTGGCAATACTCGCACTGTATGTTCTTCACACCCGCATGCACCCGATGGCTGAAGGGAATGGGCTGAGCCACCCCGATGTCCGTACCGGGAGTCCGATAGAAAAGGAACAGGAAGGCCACGACCGCAGCTGTACAAAGGACGACCATGGCAATAGGTCCCAGGTTCCTGGTGAGCGAAATCCTGTATCTCCTCGCCAGAATAAGCAGCAGGATCGCCAGGGTGGTGAGGGTCAGGGTGGTGAGCAAAACCTCCATCAGCCGGCCTCCCTCCTCCCAGCCTGCGCAAGCTCCGGAAATTCCCTCAAGAAATAGCCCAGGACCATCACCATCAGGCCCAGAAACCCGAGGCTGATCACCACGTCGCTCACACCGAGGGGCAGCGAATGGGCGGAATGGCTGAGCGGCGAGCCGAGCAGCAGCAGGTGCTCGAGCCAGATCCCGGCAATGGCCGCTGAGCAAAGAACGATCATCGACCGGGGCATGGTTTTGATCTTCCGGTTCAGGAGGATGAAAAACGGAGCCACGAAGCATAGGACGAAAACCGTCCAGGCCAGGAATCTCCACGGCGCCGCCATGGTCCGCTCGATCACGTAGGCAGTCTCCTCCGGGATGTTGCCGTACCAGATCACCACCAGCTGGACATAGAAGAAGTCCGCCCACACCAGGCAGAAAGCGAAGAAAAGCTTTCCGATGTCGTGAAAATGGGACTCGCTCAGCTGAAAGTCGTTGTCGGGCCTGAGATGCATGACGGAAGCCAGGATGATGAGGCCGCCCAGCCCCACATAGAAAGCCTTAACGAAAGTGTAGGCGCCGAACAGGGTGGACACCCAGTGCGGGTCGGCAGCCATGACCAAATCATAGCCGATGAGGCTGAGCACCAGCGTGAAGGCCAGGATGTACCCCACGCTGATGACCTGCATCCGGCCGGCAATCCGTTCCACATCCAAGGGGGCATCCCCCCGCAGCCGACGGACCCAGGACCGCAGGCCACCGCCGGACTCTCCGGTCGGCTCCACTTTCAAAAGAAGCGCGTGATACACGTACAGCAGGCCCAGCGCGTACAGGATGAGCAAACCGATGCAATCGCGCGTGAAGAGGAACGGGAGATTCAGCCACACCTCCTTCCCGTGCAGATGGTGATCGTGCAGCCATGGAAAAATGTAAGAGCGGCCCAGGAAGAGCAGCAGAAAAAGCAGAAATGAAATGGGAAAGAAGGCCGCAAAGGCCTGGGAAAGTCCCTCCAGGGGAGCACTCCAACGAGCCCGCACCATCGTCATGATCGCCGAAAAAAGGAGACCGCCCTGGGCGATGGCCGACCAGACAAGGAAATTGATGAGGAAAGCCTGCCAGGCACGCCCGGCGTTTGCCCCGGAAGCACCGATGACGAACGTCGCGAAACCGACGACGGCCAGCGCGGCAATCAGCATCCAGTAAGGCTTCTTCTTCTCCATGACGGTCATTTCAAGGAAACCGTTTCGAGTTGTGAGTGTCGGGTTTCGAGTTGACCAAACACCTGGACATCGCCTCCCTTCTCTCTGAAGAAGGTCGTCAAACGTTCGAGATCTTCTGCCGCACAAGAAACGAGCACTCCGAAATGGTCCCCCGAACAGCGGGGGTCGTAAACCTCCAGGTTTTGCAGCCGCGGCAGCCGCGACTGGTGCAGGAATCCGATCAGATTCCCGAAGATGGCGAACAGAATCGTGAACTCGAACCCCACGATCACAAAAGGGACCAGCGCCACGATGGGCTTCCCACTGACAATCAGGCCCCAGCTGGTGGATGAGTAAATGGCGAGACCAAAGCCTGTGAAGAACCCGATGATTCCGCCGGCCAGGGTGTACCATCCCGCCTTGCTCTTCTTCACCTGCATGGCTTCGGCCAGGGCGTGGCTGGGGATGGGACTGTGTACCCTGACAATGGGCCAGTTGGCGGAGGATCGCAACCCTGTCACGGCATCCTTGGCCCGCCCCTCCTCTTTGAAGATTCCCATCACCTGGACGTCAGCAGCCATGGCCGTCACCCTTTTCCAATGCTTCTTTCATCTCCGTCATGGAAACGGAGGGCAGATGCTTACAGAAGAGCACGAAGAGGAAAAAGAACAGGCAGAAGCTCCCTACCATGATTCCGAGCTCCACCCAGCTGGGACTGTAGAGACCCCAGGCGTTGGGCAGAAAATCATGACCGACGGCGCTGATGATGATGACGAACCGTTCATACCACATGCCGATATTGACCACGATGGAGATCCCGAAAAGCCAGGGGATGGAGGTTCGAATTCCCTTGAAGAAGAAAAGGATGGGAACCAGCACGTTGCAGACGACCATGACCCAGAACCCGTAGGCGTAATGCCCTTTGAGCCTCCAGCGAAAGGCCTCTATCTCCACCGGGTTGCGGCTGTACCAGGCGATGAAAAGCTCCGTCGCGTAAGCAAATCCCACGATCAGGCCGGTGAAGATGATCGTCTTGGCGACACTCTCCAGAACATGCATGCTGATGAAACGCTCATAATGAAAGATCCTGCGCAGCGGGATCATCAGGGTCAGCACCATGGCCAGCCCGGAATGGATGGCGCCGGCCACGAAATACGGAGCGAAGATGGTGGTGTGCCATCCCGGAACGATCCCCAGGGCAAAATCCCACGACACGACGCTGTGAACCGAGACCACCAGCGGGGTCGCCAGCGCTGCGAAGAACAGGTAAATCCGGGTGTAGTGACGCCACTGCTCGTGTGCTCCCGTCCAGCCCAGGGACAGGACAGTGAACACCCGCTTGCGGAGCCCTTCGGCGTCATCCCGCACCCGGGCCAGGTCCGGCAGCATGCCGGTGTACCAGAAGAGGGCGCTCACGGTCAGGTACGTGCTGATGGCCACGACATCGAACAGGAGCGGCGACTGGAAATTGGGCCAGAGGGTCCGCTGAGTGGGAATAGGCAGCATGTAATAGACGAGCCAGACGCGCCCGAGATGGATGAACGGGAAGAGGCCGGCGATGCAGACGGCGAAGACCGTCATGGTTTCGGCCGCCCGGGCGATGGGGTTCCGCCAACCGGCGCGCAGCAGGTGCAAAATGGCGGAGATCAGCGTTCCGGAGTGGGCGATCCCGACCCAGAATACGAAATTGACCAGGTAAATACCCCAGGCCACCGGTATGTTCTGACCACCCACGCCGATGCCTCTGGCGATCTGGTAGGCCCAGCACGCAGCCCCCATGAGAACCCCCAGAAACAGGAGCCCCACAACCATCCAGTAACTGCGTCCGGGTGGCGTGAGCGTATCCAGGACGGTCCGATCGATTTCGGCGTAAGTCAGCTGCGACATGTCATACCCCCCAGGCATCCTGGACCACCTTCCTCAAATAAATGACGGCCGGCTTGGTGTTGAGATATCCCATGACCTGGTAAGCTCTCGGATCGTCCACCAGCCTCCGCACCCGGCTCCCAGCGTCCATGAGGTTCCCGAAAAACAGGGCCTGGGTCGGACAGGTCTGCACGCAGGCCGGCACGACTTCCCCGTCCCGAATGCTCCGATTTTCGTTCTTGGCCCACCCATGAGCCTCCTTGATCCGCTGAACGCAAAAGGAGCACTTTTCCATGACGCCCGTTGTACGGACCGTCACGTTGGGGTTCAGCTGCAGCGGCAGGGGGTCCGGCCGCTCCCAGTCGAACCAGTTGAATCTCCGCACCTTGTAGGGACAGTTCTGGGAGCAGAACCGCGTCCCGATGCAGCGGTTGTAGATCTGATTGTTCATCCCCTCCTTGCCGTGATGCGCAGCGTAGACCGGGCAGACCGATTCACAGGGCGCATTGTCGCAGTGCTGGCACATGAGCGGAAGGAAGGTCACCCGCGTTGCATCCTCGGGATCCAGGTACCGCTCGACGCTGAGCCAGGCCATTTCCCGCCCTTCGACAATGCGCTCCCGGCCCACGATGCCGACGCTGTTCTCCGCATAGCACGCCGCCGCACATGCACCGCAGCCGATGCAGCGGTCCATGTCCACCACCATGGACCAGCGGTACTGATCGTGATCGTGCGGCGGATAGAAATCGCGCCTGGGATCGTAGCCCTCGGGAAGCGGCAGGGTCAGGGGGAAATCCCACATGGTGAGCCCGGCCGGTCGAGGCTGCTTTAAGTCTTCCAGGTTTTTCACGGAAACCGAGAGGGCGATCTTGCGATCATAGGGGATGCGGGCGCCGTCGGTGCAGGCCAGGGGCTCAGAAGCTCCGGTCGGCTTGAGCTCTGCCCCAGGTACCCAATGCAGCGGCGCCCCGCTGGCCGGATCAAGTCCACTGGGAAGCAGAGCGAAGGGATTCACACCCTGCCCCCTCGCATAGCGACCGTAGGCCGTGTGTCCCTGGCCGCAGCCCATCACCAGAACCCCGGGCTTCACGCCCGGCGCGTCGTAAACGGGAGCTTCGATCTCGGCTCTCTCTGAAGAGACCCGGACACGGTCCCCCGGCTTGAGACCCTCCGCGCTCATGGTGCCTGGATTCATCAGGAGCGTGGTTTGCCAGGCGACCCGGGTGAGAGGATCGGGGACCTCGCAGAGCCACGGCCGGTTGGCTCCGCGCCCGTCAAAGAAGCGGATGGACGGAGCCGCAATAAAAGTGAAACCTCTGCGGTCGGCCTCCAGGACTGCCTTCAAGGGCTTCAGCCGGGACGGGTCGGGCTTGAGCCACGCAGCATGGGCCGGTGCGGCTCCGTCCTTTGGACCGTCGAAGATGCCGCCCTGCTGAAGGGTCTGCAGCCACTGCATCTCGTCCCGGACCATGCCGCTATTCAGCAGCCGGGAGACCAGGAAGGCCTTCGTGTCGCCCTCGGTCAGCTCCTTCCCGCTTGCGGCCGCCATGAGAACATCGCCCACATGGGGAGCGTCAGTGAGCTTCCCCATGGCCGGCTGGAGCGTGGATAGAATTCCCCGCTTCCCGGCATATTCATCCCAGCTTTCAAGCGGCAGGCGAACCGGCAGCACCAGGTCCGCGAGCTCGCTCGTCTCATCCATGAAAGCGCTGAACGAAACCACAAAGGTGGACTTGTTCTCCAGAACCCTTCCGATCACTTCAGCACGGGGCATGGCGTAGGCTGGGTTGACGTTGTGAAGGAGCAGCACATCCCCCGGTCGGTCGTCCAGCAGCTCGAAGAACTCCATCACCTCGGACCTGGCAGCGGCCGTTTCGACCCGGTGGCGATGTTCGAAATCGATTCTTGCCAGCGTCGGGTCCAGGACGCAGTTCAGGCAGTTGGCAGCCAGGTCTGCCTGGAGTCCGTAAGGACCGGACGCGGAAGCCCCCGTCCCGAGAACCAGCGGCCGCTCGGCCCTCAGCAGGGCATGGACCAGTCTCTCGTAGTCCGCACGCGAAATGCCCGATTTGTCCGCCACCACCTCCCGCATGAACGGCCCCGAGACACCCGCCAGCTCCTCCACAAATGGGCGGGGCAATCCAACTCCACGTCCGGCCTGCAGCGCTTCCCGCACCAGGCCGAGGGCCAGTATCGCTTCGGCACCGGGATGGCAGGCCAGCCATCGGTCGGCGTTGGCACCCGTCAGCGACTGAAACGGCGCCACATGGACGAAGCTCCCTTTGGACCCGCCTTCGCTCACGGCATGTACGGCCTTGAAAAGACGCGCGTATTCCACGGGAGAAAGCCAGGTTTCCAGGAAGTCGGCTCCGAAGCAGACCAGAAAGTCCGCCTGGTCGATTTTGTAGGACGGCAGGCCGCTCACGCCGAAAACCACTTCATTGGCTGCCTTGAGCGTTTCGTAGGCGAAAGGTTCGAAGACCACCGGCGGGGACGCATTCCAGGCCGCCATGGCCCCCTTGAACAATTCCAGCTGAGTCTCGCCCACCACCTCGGTGAGCATTCGGACACGGTCCCGCCCTTTCTGAGCCGCTGCAGCGAGCTTGCCGTTGAGCAGCGCCTGGGCCTCCGCAAAACCCACCGGCCGCCAGTTCTTCCCCTCCCGAACCATGGGGGTTCTGAGCCGATCCGGATTGTAGATGCCGTGCAGAGCCGCCTGCCCCCGCATGCACAGCCTGCCCGCATTGACAGGATGCAGCGGGTTTCCCTCGAGCTTGATGACCCTGCCTTCGCGATTCTTGGCGAGCACCCCACACCCAGCGGGGCATTCGCGACAGGTCGTCGCGTACCAGGTCGGCGCTCCGGTCACCATGTCTTCAGGCGCGTGCACCGGAGCATGGAGCGTCTTATCCGGCCGGGGGCCTCCATAGGGATCCGGTGTGCAGGCAGTGGCACACGCAATGCTTCCCGAGCCGACAATTTTCAGAAAGGTGCGCCGATTCATCTGGAGGCAATCTCCACTGGAATTCCGGTCGCATCCGACCAAAGCCGGACAGCTTCCCATCTTGGAAGGAAAGGATCGGGAGCCCAAAGGCTGGAAGCGGCATCGCCCCCGAACCCCGAAGAGAAATGGATTCAGCAAATGGATTATTAGAATTGAACCACGGTGTCAAGGCCAATGGTGTGCGCCTCAGGGGGCCCACCCGGAGCAGCAGCTTCCCCGGCCGAGGATGTCATCAAATCGTCACACATTCTTCACGTGATCATCACTTGCCTCCCCTATCTTCAGAGACTCTAAGAATCCTGGGAACATTTCCGCATGCCCCTCGGGGCTGCCCCGACCTCTTACAGAGAAACAGGCCCAGAGCCGTTTTAACTCGAAACCCGAAACTCGAGACTCGAAACTTCCCATAGCAGGGGTGGCCATGAGCATTCAGCAAAAGCCGGGATTCGGGAGGACCGTGCGCACCGTGAACGAGCTTACGCCCTCCATCAACTCGATCCTCGAAAAGCTGGGAATCGACAATTCCCCATCGAGCCGCCTCACCGAATCGCTGCCCTTCTCCCTTCACGACACGACGGCCGGAACGGAAAACGAGCTCCAGGTAGCTGTTCGAGGAGAACGGGACTCGGTGGACCTGCCGTTCACCATCACAGAATCCAACACCTTCGCGAACATCATGAAGCGCGCATCCGCCGGGGACACCTCGAGGGAAGTCATCTCCCAGCTGGAACGGTACCTGAGCCAGAACAGTGAAAGGATATGGGAGAACAGCTGGGTTCGGTTCCCGCACCGCCTCCTCAGCCCGCTGGCTCGAGAGGTCCTGGATATCGACCTGCTGGCCGACAAAAGCAACCCTCAGCTGGGGTCGAGATCGGACCTGCATCGATTCCTCATGCATGAGAACGGGGAAAAGGTGCTGCGCATTCCCATCAGCTATCTTCTGAAACTCGCTCTGGCCGATGTCATCGGCGCCCAAGAGAACCTCCCTTCGACGCTGATGAAGACCGGACTGCGCCTCCTGGCCCATTTCCTGAACGACAACACTTCGCCTGAGACCTTCTCCTTCCACCCTGTCGCACTTCATCCCCGGTCCGACATGGGGCGGGCGATCGCCGTGGAGACCGCCAAACGCTTTCTGCTGACGCAGCTGCTGGTCCAGTACGCCAATGACCACTTCGAGCTCCGGTCCATTGGGCAGGAGGTCCTGGTCTACTTCGCGCCCCACCCTCCGGTTCGTCAGAAGGAGCTCAACGATTCCATTTCCGACGCATTCTACCGGGAGCTCTTCATGAGTCCCTGTCTTTCTGGCTGGGACCGCGGCGAGGAAAAGCACCGTTACATGTGTCTCTGCCACCAGGTGCTGAGCCGCAGCCAGCTCAATGCCATCGCCAAGCTTCGCGAAGCCGGCATCATCACTCGGAACCTCGTCGTCCTGCCCAATCTCTCGAACATCTGCCTCGCCAACAACGGAACCCACCTCAGCCTCGGCAGCCGTATGCTCACTCAAGCCCTGGCCGATGTCTCCTCGGGGTTCACGATCGCCGATGAGAAATACTTGGGCGACCTGGTCATCAAGATCGTCGAGCACTTCCTGCCGCTCTTTGTGGGCTCCTACAGCGCCTCCCCTTATCGGCTGGATTTCAGCGATTTCCACCCCGAGAAAGCTCTGGGCTACCTGCCTCATGAACTGGATTACACGCACCTGCGGATGATCTGGAGACGCTGGAAGAAGAAGGCCGACTTGCGCATCCTCGGCTATGCCGTCACTCCATTCGGACCGGAATGGCTCGACCGGGCGGTTGCCGCAGTCCTCAGGCTCAAGGGAGACATCGTGCCCGACTTTCGCCTCATCGACTACTTCGTCGCCCTCATGAGCACCGAGCGCAGCCCGGGGCTCGACGGGCGACTTGGAAACGGAGACCGGCTGAAAAAGGACCTGGCCGAGCTGGGCGTCTTCGATTCCCGCATGGCCACCTACCTGCTCTATCGCCTCCGCGAGTACAGCAAGTCGGGATTCAGCGGGTTCGAGGGCCGGCACTACAGCCTCTTCGACTCCCTCTTGGGGGACCTCGCCCAGGCGGCGAACCTGCAGGTCCTGGTGACCGGCTTCGCTTTCAAGGCCATCGCCGAGGGGCGGGTCACCCACAGCGACATCCCGGATGAGCCCACCGTCGAGAGCGAGCGGCGGCAGATCTTCTTCGGCAGCGCCATCGGCATCCCAACTTTCTATGTGCGCCAGGAAACGGGCAATCGTTTCCTCAAGGGGATCGTCGAGAAAACCGAGCGGGTTCGGCTGAGCCGGCGTTACCCGGGATACCTGAGGGTGTACCACTCCGAGTACCGGCAAGCCCTCAGCTGGGTCCTCATGCGCGAGGCGGGAGACCTCATCGAGCTGCTCGAACTGGGGCCGACCATCCAGGACCTGTCGGAACGTTTAAACCACCCCGCCGAGGCCGGCGTCAGCGCAAGACTCGAGCGAGGAATTCTGCGGGAACTGGGTGCGCGATCTCCCATGCGCGTGAATGCCAGGGAGTTCAATGCAGCGGCCGAACGCTACTATCGCGGCAGCCTGAGGCTCAAGACAATGAGCGAGGCCATGACCGTCGTGGAAGAAGATCTCCGGTCCATGGAGAGAGCCTTCGACCTGGACGAAGCAAAGTACCGACTGCTGTTCGCCCACGTGCTGGGCGAGGAAGCCGCCACGGACTTCCTGAAACGCGTCAGGAAAAAGGTTCTAGACGAGAGCCTGTCCGCAGAGGACCTGCAGAAGCTCATCAACCTGGTTCTTATCACCATCTGCCGCGACCTGGAAAAGGAGGCATCCACGGCCCATGAAACTCCCGAAGCCCATTCTGACGGATCACCAGTATATCAAACGGCAAACGGGTGAGATTCACACCGAAAAGCTCATTGCAGACCGGCTGCTGAACCGGATCTATTCCTCGGCGCGTGAGAATCCCGGACGGCTCTTCGGCGCCCTCACCCGTCCCTGGGTGTCGAAGCTCCTCGGCCTCGTGCATTTCGATCCCCCCCTCAAGCCAGGATGGAGGAAAGATCGTGGTTTTGACAAGAATCTCGGCATCAACTGGTCCGAGACAGTGGACCCTCCCGAGTCCATGCGGACCCTGCGGGACGTCTTCGAGCGCAAGATCCGCTACTGGGAATGCCGCCCCATGGAGCCGGACCCCCGCTTCATAGTTTCGCCGGCCGACTCCCGTGTCCTCCTGGGGTCATTTCGCGAGGCGTCCTGCCTCTACCTGAAGGACAAGTTTTTTCACTACGAAGAGCTCCTGGGAGCCGACAAGCGGGAGTGGCTCGATGCCTTCCGGGGCGGCGATTATGCCGTTTTCCGCCTGACTCCCGACAAGTACCACTACAACCACACCCCGGCGGCCGGCCGGGTTCTGGACATCTACGAAATCCCGGGCGAGTGCCACTCCTGCAACCCGGGAGCCGTCGTGTGCGCCGTCACACCCTACTCCAAGAACAAGCGGGTCGTCACCATCGTGGATACGGACGTCTCGGGTGGATCCAAGGCGGGGCTCATCGCCATGATCGAGATCGTGGCCCTCATGATCGGAGATATCGTTCAGTGCTACAGCGCAGAGCGCTACGACAACCCGAATCCTATCCAGAAGGGGATGTTTCTCAAGAAGGGACAGCCCAAAAGCCTCTATCGGCCGGGCAGCAGCACGGACGTCCTGCTTTTTCAGGAAAGACGGGTGCGCTTTTCCCTGGATCTCCTGGAGAACATGCGGCGACCGGGCGCCGTGAGCAGGTTCTCAGAGGGGTTTGGAAGGCCGCTGGTGGAGACGGACCTCCAGGTAAGGTCAACCATCGGGGTCGCCATCTGAAGAATGGATGCGACTTGATCTCAAACAGCGACGCGGTGGTCGCGGAGAAACCTTGCGGATACAGGCACTGCGTGAGGATAGATCAGGTCCCATTCAACACCACAACTCGCGCGGAGACACGGAGAGACCATGCCAGGTCGACAGCAGTCCCTCATCCCCCTGCGGCCACCCCATACAATGAAAAGGCCCCAGCAGTCTGGTTTTGGCTTGAGACCTGAAACCTGAAACTTGTAACTTTTCGTAGCAGGAGGAAAGGAATACCCGTGACCAACATGCTGTTCGTGGCAACTCTGGGAGCGGCCCTTTGGCTCGCTTTGCGATGGGCGTTCAAACATCTGCCGGGCGAGGAATGGCAGTTCCTGGCCGCCGCTCCGACAGTCCAACTGAAACCCGGGCTCTGGAAAGGCGTGAACCTGACCTATTACGGCGTCCTGAGCGCCTCCGCCTACACCATCGGCGTCGCTCTCCTGCTCGCCCTCCTGAGCTCCGTCGCCGTCCCCCTCCTCGCCTCGGGCAGCATCATCCTGGTACTGCTCGGCCTGTGCGCTCCGGCCTCTCGGTGGGTTGCCCGCATCGTCGAGGGAAAGCAGCACACCTTCACCGTAGGCGGGGCCTCCTTCGTGGGGATCGTCCTGGCCCCTTGGACCATCGGACTCCTCAACGTCTTTCTCGGCCTGCTCGGGAGCACTTCAGCTCCCGTGCTCCCGAGCCTGGCGGCCATTTCCATCGCCTATGCCTTCGGCGAGGGCATAGGCCGCCTGGCCTGCATCAGTTTCGGCTGCTGCTACGGCCAGTCGCTCAGCGAAGCCCACCCCCTATGTCGAAGGCTCTTCAGCCATTTCCATTTCGTCTTCTCGGGGCAAACGAAGAAGATCGCCTATGCCAGCGGACTGGGCGGAGAACCCGTGATTCCCGTACAGGCCCTGACCGCCGTTTGCTACGTCGCCACCGGCCTCCTCTCCCTGACCCTCTTCCTGAGCTCCCATTTTGGCGTATCGTTTCTTTTCGCCGTCGGTGTCACCCAGGCATGGCGGGCCTTCTCGGAGTTCCTGCGGGCGGACTACCGCGGAGACCAGCCCATCTCCGCCTACCAGATCATGGCCGCACTCGCGATGGTCTACTCGCTCTCCGTCTACTATGCCCTGCCCCCCTTTTCTGTGGCCATCAAGCCTGACATCCTCCTGGGCCTCAAGGCCCTCTGGGACCCCGCAATGCTCCTGCTCCTCCAGGCCCTCTGGGTGGCCACCTTCCTCTACACCGGCCGCAGCAGCGTCACGGCCTCGACCCTTACCTTCCACGTGGTCAAGGATCGTATCTAAGAGCCTGTTTTGAAATGGGGGAGCCGCGACCGGAACGAGCAGTTCCGGCAGGGATGAACCCCGCCCCTGCAAGTTATCAGGAGACCCCCCTTCCAAGACCGTCGCACATCGATTCGTACATAAATCGTCACCGACCGGCCCCCAAACGATCATTTCAGAATTATCTTAGTCTTTGACCGTTATGTCGCGGCCCAGTACAATCACGGACCATCGAAAACCGTTTCGAATTCAGAGTTGATTGCAGGAGAGGCCGCTTGCCCCACCGAAGATCCGTTGGGGCGGCTTGTCAGTCCCCGAATGGATCGGGGCCGAATTTAATCACCGGCCTGGCAACAGGCAAAAGTGAGGAGCAGGAATGAATCAGCACAGATGGCCGCCACAAGGCCAGGAGATTCCCCTTTGGGTCGAGAAGGCACGCATTCTTCTTGAGCGTTACGGCGGTTATGCCTATCTCGCCGCCGCCGTGATCGTCCTGATTCTATGGATGGCCACGGGATTTTATATCGTCGGCCCCGGTGAGCAGGGTGTCGTGCGCACGTTCGGCCGCCACTCCGCCACAACGGATCCGGGCCTCAACTACCGCCTTCCCTGGCCCATCCAGACAGTGGACGTGGTGAACGTGGCCAGCATACGCCGCGCGGAGATCGGCTTCCGCACGACAACGGGGAGGCCTACGGCCATGCTCGAGGAATCCCTGATGCTCACCAAGGACGAGAACATCGTGGAAGTGCAGGTTCTCATCCAGTATCGCGTCAAGGACCCCTCTTCTTTTCTCTTTCGGGTGCAGAACCCGGAGGATGTGCTCACCAGCACGGCAGAAGTGGCGCTTCGGAGCACCGTCGGGCGCATGCTCATCGATGACGTCATCACGGAGCGGCGCGCTGAAGTCCAATCGGAAACCCAGCTGTTCCTCGAACGACTCCTGGACGCCTACCAGACCGGCATCCTGGTCACCGACGTGCGGCTGCAGGTAGCCGACGCACCCCAGCAGGTGCGGGATGCCTTTCATGAAGTGGTGCGTGCGAGAGAGGACAGGGAGCGGCTGGTGAACGAAGCCCAGGCCTACATGGAAGACATCCTCCCTCGCGCCCGCGGTTTATCGCGTCAAATCCAGGAGGAATCCATTGCGTATCGAGAGGAGCGGATACGAAGGGCCCGGGGCGAAGCCAACCGATTCACCCAGGTGTTGCAGGAGTATCAGCGGGCTCCCGATGTGACGCGGGAGCGCATGCACATCGAGGCGATCGAAGAGATCCTGGCCAAGTCCACCAAAGTCGTCATGAGCCAGGGCGCGGACGGCAATGTGCTGCCGTTCCTGCCCCTGCGCGGACTTCAACCCCCCTCGGCTCCCGATAAGACGGCATCTCCAGGAGCCCCGAAGACGGAAGATGCCGAGCCTCAGGCCAGGCCCCAGACAGGGCCGAGAATGCCGCCCCAGGTCTCCACTCCCGCCCCCCGGATTCGATAGAGAGGTGATTGCGATGAAACAGATTAATCAGGCACCGTGGCCTTTTCCCGCAGCCATTATCGTGGTGCTCGCCCTGGGATTCCTGCTCAATCAAAGCCTGGTCATCGTCGATGAGACCAAGCAGGCCATCATCACCCAGTTCGGCGAGTATCGCCGGACCATCAGCGAGGCGGGCCTCCATTTCAAGATTCCCTTCATTCAGCGAACGTCCTACCTGGAGAAGCGGGTGCTGTCCACCGATGCGCTCTCGCAGGAGTACCTGACTCTCGACAAGAAGCGCGCCGTTGTGGATCACGTCACGCGCTGGAGCATCAAAGATCCTCTGAAGTTCTTCGTGACCGTGCGCACCGAGCTGGGAGCCCGGGCCAGGTTGGATGACATCGTGTTCTCGGAGCTGCGCCGGGAGCTGGCGGTGCACAACCTCGAGGATATCATCGCCGAGCAGCGTGAGCTGATCATGGACACCGTCGCGGAGGGAGCCAGGCAAAAGGCCAGTTATTTCGGGATCCACATCGTGGATGTTCGGATCAAGAGGGCCGATCTGCCGCCTGCCGTGCAGGAAAGTGTCTTTAAGAGGATGGAAGCCGAGCGCAAAAGGGAATCCGCGAGGTACCGGGCTGAAGGTGACGAGCGCGGGGCGAGGATCCGGGCCGAAGCGGAGCGCGAGAGAGCGGTTATCCTGGCCGACGCACGGGAGCAGGCCCAGCGCATTCGCGGTGAGGGCGACGCCCAGGCCGTAGCCATCTATGCCGAATCCCTGCAGAAGGATCCCGAGTTCTATACCTTCACTCGCAGGCTGGAGGCGTATCGAAAGCTCCTGGGATCGGACGACATGCTGGTGCTCGACAGCAACGCCGAGTTCTTCCGGTACCTGATGGGCCATGCCCGGACCGGCGACGGGAATGCGGCTGCCAAACGGCGTGCTTCCCTCTCCGAAGCGAACTGAGCT
Source organism: uncultured Syntrophobacteraceae bacterium (assembly GCA_964557955.1). Taxonomy (GTDB): domain Bacteria; phylum Desulfobacterota; class Syntrophobacteria; order Syntrophobacterales; family Syntrophobacteraceae; genus JALOOX01. The sequence goes on along the minus strand of CAZLCS010000001.1, from coordinate 14,768 downwards.
TCGAGAACCTTTCTTCGACAATCCCTCCGGTTCGGATCGGTCTTCCCAACCCCGGTGCGTTTTGTGCTAGACTGTGCCTAGTATTTGGGACAGCGACACGGAACGCACCGGATTGAAGGAAGCAACCGCTATGGCATGGCATGCATGGGTGGTCCTGGCCGTTGGGCTTTTCATCGGAGAAATCTTCACCCCGGGATTCTACCTTCTCCCTTTCGGGCTGGGCTGTCTCACATCGGCGGTCTTCTCGATGGTGGGCTGGCAGCTCGAAGCGCAGATCGCGGGATTCATCGCGGGAACCCTCATCATCTTCTTCACCGTCCGGCCGGCTCTCATCCGATGGGCCTACGGCTCCTCGCAGGAAGTCAAGACCAACATCGATGCCCTTATGAATCAGCACGGACGGGTGACGGAGACCATCGACAACCGAACGGGCTCCGGCCGCGTGGCGGTAGGCGGTGACGATTGGAAGGCCGTGGCCTCGGAGGACGAAATCATCGAGAAAGGGACGCACATTGAAGTTTTGAGGGTGTCCGGGGTCACGTTGACCGTCAGGCCCGTGGACCGGCGCAGCTGAGTCGCGACGCAACCTCAACGAGAAGGAGGAAGATCGCATGGGAGCCGTCACGGTTGTCCTGCTGGCCATCGCACTGTTTGTCATCGTCTTTGCCATCAAGGGTTTCATGATCATCCAGCAGTCCGAGACGATGGTCATCGAGCGCCTCGGAAAGTACCACCGGACCCTCAGCTCCGGAATCAACATCCTGTGGCCCATCGTCGACAAGCCGCGCCAGATCGAATGGCGCTATACGCGTGCCGATTCCGACGGCAGGACCTATGTCCGTAAAGAGAGCGTCAAACGCATCGACCTTCGCGAAACGGTCTACGACTTTCCCCGTCAGAACGTCATCACTCGGGACAACGTGGTCACCGAGATCAACGCCCTTCTCTATTTTCAGATCGTGGACCCGGTCAAGGCCGTCTATGAGATCGCCAACCTTCCCGACGCCATCGAGAAGCTGACGCAGACCACCCTGCGAAACGTCATCGGGGAGCTCGACCTGGATGAGACCCTGACGTCCCGCGACACCATCAACAGTAAACTGCGCGCCATCCTGGACGAGGCTTCGGACAAATGGGGGGTCAAGATCAACCGTGTGGAGCTCCAGGACATCAACCCGCCCCCCGAAATCCGGGACGCCATGGAAAAGCAGATGCGCGCCGAGCGGGACCGCCGGGCGGCCATCCTGGAAGCCGAAGGATCGAAGCAGGCCAAGATTCTGGAGGCGGAAGGGACCAGGGCGTCGGAGATCAATGAGGCCGAAGGGAAGAAGCAGGCCCGGATCCTGGTGGCCGAGGGAGAGGCCCAGGCCCGGATTCGTGTGGCCGAGGCTGAAGCGGAGGCCATTCGACACATCACCGAGGCTATCGCATCGAGCGGCGGAGACCCCTCCCAGTACCTCATCGCCGTCCGTTACATCGAGACCTTGAAAGAAATGGTCTCCGGCCACGGTAACAAGGTGGTGTACCTGCCTTACGAGGCCAGCGCCCTGCTCGGATCTCTCGGCGGGATCCGGGATCTTTTCGATCCGGGGAGTCTTCCTCCGAAACGACTGTCCCCTCCCGGCAGCCGCGGCGACAAGGTCACCGTGCGGTGCGCAAAGTGCGGGCAGTCCTGGGAAGCCCCCCGCGAGTCGAGCGGCCGGGACCTTGTCTGCCCCTCCTGCGGCGAGAGACATTTCAACCCGCTCGCCTGATGCTGCCGCCCGGTTGGAGATTGTGGGGCGCCCATGGCAGCCCCCCCCGAAGCGGATAAGACCGACGTTAGAAAGCCCGTGGGAGAGAGGGTTCCCACGGGCTTTCTGCTGTCGTGGAGGAAGCTCATAATCGGGACAAGGAGGGGTAAGCCGTGAGTCAATCTAAGACCCTCTATACACCCGACGCGGAAAACAGTTGTTACGAGCCTGTGAAGTTTCCTTGACGAAAAGGCAACAAATCCTTGCCCCACGGGATCCCTCCACGGGCTCAGGCGCATGCGAGACCGGCCAGGCCGGATGGATAGCGGCGGAAGGCGTTGGCCCCCTCCCGGCCCATGTACCGATCGAGCACCCTGGGGTCGGTCTTGTCGAGATCCACCAGAATGAGGCCATCCAGCACGTCACTGAAATTGGGGTCTACGCTGAAAGCGAGGATCTCGCCCCCAAGCTTCATGTAGTGTTTGAGCAAAATGGGAATACCCTTCTGGTCTTTTTCAATGTCGGACACCAGTTCCGAAAGATCCTGAATGTCATGGAGCAGCGTGCAGGCCGCCTGGAGCTCTCTCCTTCCCGATGGCCTCCGCCCGATCGGATGCCTCCCCCGCACCAAGCGGCTGAGCTCTGTCGGCGGGTTTCTTCGGGAGTAGGCCACAATGAGCTGCCTTGAGACCGCATGATAGCTGTTGTTGATGCTGACCGGCCCGAACAGCGTTCGGTACTGCGGGCTTGCAGCCAGAAAGGCCCCGATTCCCTTCCAGAGCAGCATGAGCGGCTGGTAGCTCTTCTGGTACTCCGGCCGCACAAACGACCTGCCCAGCTCGATAGCGGGACTGATGCGGTCCAGGAGCTCCATACGGTAGTCAAAGAGTGTGCTCGTGTAGAGCCCGCGCTTCCCCCGCGACTGCAGAATCCTGTCCACAGGCCCCAGCCGGTAGCCCCCGACGACCTCCCCCTTATCCTTGCTCCAGAGGAAGAGCTGCAGATAGTATTCATCGTAGGAGTCCAAATCGACGGATCTTCCTGTCCCTTCACCAGCATCTCGAAAAGTGATCTCACGGAGCCTGCCGAGCTCTTGCATCACATGGGGAATTTGGGACGCCGACGCAGCGAAAACGCAGAACCGACCCGATTCGACCATCAGGCACTTCGAGGGCAAATCTTCCACCTCCTGCTGCAGAATTTCGGGGGGAACCGGAGGGCTTACGGGTTCGAGCGGTGCCGTGAAAGGTCGTGGGATCAATAGCGGCGCAGGGCGTCTTCCGGCCGCCCCGCAGTTCTTGAGAAGATAGGTTCGCATTCGCAGGTATTCGAGCAGTTCGCGGTCGCTGTCGAATTCGGCGACCTTGTCGCCGGAAATCGGTCTGCCCACCCGCATCTCGATGGTGCTGTGGCGCTTGTTGAAGACTTCACGCACTAGCATGAGCGTTCTCAAGCGCGGGTGGAGGAGTCCCAGGATCTGAAAAGTCGGGCTGTTCTTTCCGTTGAAGAAGACCGGCAGCACCTGGGCGCCGGTCTTCCTAATGATGCGGGCCACGGTCTCACTCCAGGGTGGATCGGTGATGCAGCGATGCCGCAGGTTGAGGTGGGAAACCTCTCCGGCAGGGAAGACGCCCAGCACGCCACCGGAGCGCACCCACTGCAGTGTTTCTCTCAGCGGGCCGATGTTTTTGCGGCTTGAACCCTCCGCCCCAAACGGGTCCACGTAAATGTAGGTCTCCCTCAGGCCGGGCAGGTCCAGATGTCTCAGGATATAGTTGACCATGACCTTGACATCGGATCGAACGGAGCGCAGGAGTGCACCAAGGATGAGTCCTTCAACGGCTCCGAAAGGATGATTGGCGACCACGACCAGGGGCCCTTTTGACGGTATTCGAGCGCGGTCCAGATCCGACACCTGGTAACGGACGTTCAGGAGCCCCAGTGCAATATCCTCCACACCGTGATCGTGATCGCTCGCAAGAAAGGCCCTGTAAGTTTCTCTCATTCGATCCAGCCTCAGGATCCGATCGATGACCGGCCTCAGGCAGAGGGATGCCTTCTGCAGCATGGGACTTTTCATCGGCAGTTGCATCATGAGGGAGTCAAGGCGTATCTCAGTGCTCTCCATATACGTATCCTTCCACCGAGCGTGAGTTTGAGCCGACAGAGATCTCGTCAACGGCAGCGATCGTCCAGCGACCTGACGCAAGACCGAAGCATTTCTTCGATGAACCGTGTGTCGGCCTTGTGAAGGTTTTGTTAAGATCCCGTGAAATCTTCAAACATCAGGGGACGCATGGGAAGGGACGCAACGATCAGGGCTTTGGGACAGAGGGGATGGGTGACCGTGTGAGTTGGGAATGCTGCGAAAAAATTCAAGTCTCAGGTTTCAAGTCCCAGGTTGAAAACCAGATAGAAAGGGGGCCTGATCACTGTTTAGGGTGTGCCGAAGGAGCATTAGGGACTGCTGTGGGGTTCTTGGAGTGGGGGAGCGGTCAATTCGGGCATAATGCGGGGAAGGATTGAAATGCAAATGTGCCGGGCGGGATTCGGAATCAGCCGTCCACAAGCCAGAGCTCGGCTGCGGTGCGAAATCGTCTCGATGAGCGCTATTGGACAGACAGGAGTCCCAAAGACTCCAACTCCCTCAACCATTCCCGGATCTTCCGGTCAATCCTGTCCCGCAGTCTTCGCGTTTCCTCAAGCTTGTCTTCATGAGAACCCTGGAACATACCGGGGTCTTCGAAGCTCCAGTGCAGCCTCTGTGTGATTCCCGGGAAAACAGGGCAGCGCTCAGCGGAGGACTCGTCGCAGACGGAGATGACGTAGTCATACAGCTTCCCGGTCTTGAAGAGATCGAAGACGCTTTGGCCTTGCCGTTGAGAGAGATCAACCCCCCACTCCTTCATGACCTCCACTACCAGGGGATTGACCTTCCCGGGCGAAAGTCCGGCGCTGCTCACCTCGAAATGCTCTCCGCCCCACCGTTTCAGACTGCTCTCGGCCATGAGGCTTCGAGCACTGTTGTGGACGCAGATGAACAAAACCTTGATACCGGACATGTGGGCTCATCCTCCCTGTTTCTCGATCGAATCATCGTATCATGTCAGCGATCGCTCATGCTGCAGTTCCCGCAGTCATGAAGGTATGACCTGCAGCACTGCTCTGCAAATGTCGCAGGCCATTTGCAGCCGTCCATGAACGGCTCAACGCAACAGAATGTCGGATTGGATAGTCGTTCGCCCATGTCCCTGGGGGGAACCAGGCGTCTCGATCTGAACGGATCCGCGCCAACCGCGATGCCCTGGGGGCACAACGAACCATGAAAATCCGAGGGGTCGCTTTTCATACGAAAACCCTGCGGGTATGACGCGCTGGGAATACGGGCACCTGATTCTGAGGACGTGCACTAAACACCCGGGCATTCGAGCTTTCCGCTCGCCGAAATCTGATGACGGCAGGCGCCGCACACCAGAAACTGGATGTGCTCGGCAATGTTCGTGATGTGATCCCCCATGCGCTCCATGCACTTCGCAACGAGGAGGAGATGGGAGCACGGGGTGACGGCGTGGGTGTCCTCGGTCATGAGATTTCGCAGGGAGCAGAGAAGCTTGGTGTACAGACGATCCATCTCATCATCACGATGCCACACCTTCTCGGCGAGCCCGGCATCTCGAGTGAGATAGGCTGTCACCGCGTCCTCGAGCATCTCCTGGGCCCACTCTCCCATGCGGATGATTGTCCCGATGGGCTCCTCCATGGGCGCCTGATTGAGGTCCTCAACCCGCTTGGCGATATTGGCCGCATAGTCGGCGATCCGTTCCAGATCGATGGATACCCTCAGCGCAGCTACGATCACTCTCAGGTCCAGGGCGACGGGCTGCCGCAGCGCCAGCATCCTGACTGTCAGGCTGTCCACTTCGTGCTCCAGGTCGTCGACCGCCTTGTCATTTCGGACAACGGCCTCAGCCAGGGCCGGGTCCCTCCGGGAAATGGCTTTCATGGCCTCCCCGATCTGGGAGATGACCCGTCTTCCCATCTCCTCGATGGATGCATCGAGCTTCTTGAGCTCGCCGGTAAATGAGCGAACGGTGTGCTCCGTCACCATCTGGCGCCTTTCCGTCAAGGGTTCCCAGGCCCGATGACCCGTCCGGCCAGGGGGAGTGAGTGCGTGTGTGCCGAATCGTGCCCGCGCTGGACGCCCCTCGGCGAAAGCCCTTCTCTGCGTCTTGGCGTCTCTGCGTGAGACATGAATCGAAAAGGGATCAACCGAAACGACCCGTCACGTAGTCTTCGGTTTTCGGCATCTTGGGATTGGTGAAGATGCTCGTCGTTTCACCATATTCGATGAGCTTCCCGAGATACATGAAGGCCGTGTTGTCCGAGACGCGCGCGGCCTGCTGCATGTTGTGCGTGACGATGATGATCGTGTAGTGCCCGCGAAGCTGGTAGATGAGCTCTTCAATCTTCGCCGTGGCGATAGGGTCCAGTGCGGAGCAGGGCTCGTCCATGAGGAGCACATCCGGGTCGGCCGCGATGGCCCGGGCAATGCACAACCGCTGCTGCTGCCCGCCCGAAAGCCCCAGGGCGTTGTCCTTGAGGCGGTCCTTCACCTCATCCCAGAGCGCAGCCCCTTTGAGAGCCCGCTCCGTCGTCTCGGTCAGGACGGTGCGGTCGAAGACACCGTCAACCTTGAGGGGATAGGTGACGTTTTCCGCAATGGTCATGGGGAATGGGTTCGGTTTCTGAAACACCATGCCCATGCGCTTTCGCAGGCCGATGACATCGATATCCGGCGCGTAGATGTCCGTACCGTCGATGGTGATCATCCCTTGAGTCTTCAGTCCGTCGATGAGATCGTTCATCCGGTTGAGTGAGCGCAGCAGCGTGGATTTGCCGCATCCCGAAGGGCCGATGAGAGCCGTGACGATCCCCTGTTCGATCCCCATGTTGATGTCGAACAGCGCCTGCTTCGGACCATAATAGAGATTGAAACCCTTGACCTCGATGAGGGTTCCGCCGGGGCTCCGCTTGACATGGTAGACCGTCTTTTCCTGTTTGCCGGTCGTTAGAATCTTGTCATCGGGTACTATGGGAGCTGTCCCAGTGACCACAAAAGACTCCTTTTCGATGGGACCGTCCACAGCCTTCCTCCGCGCATGCTGCAATTGCGGGGGAGCTGTGCGGGTAATGAGCACACCATGCCGGGAGATCGCCCGCCCCCCGACCTCAGTCATACTAGAAGTGACCGACCATGAATTTCCGCTTGAGCCTGTTACGAATCATGATCGCCGTGGCGTTCATGATCGCCACCAATGAGATGAGCAGCAGCGTCGTCACGAAAACCATGGGCTTGCCGGCCTCGGAATTCCGAGATTGAAACCCCACGTCGAAGATATGAAACCCCAGGTGCATGAAGCTCCGTTCGAAGTGGATGAACGGGAAAAACTGGTCAATGGGGAGCTCGGGGGCGATCTTCACCACGCCGACCAGCATGAGCGGCGCCACTTCCCCGGCTCCCCTCGCCATGGCCAGGATGAGACCGGTCATGATTCCGGGCATGGCACGCGGCAGAATGATATATTTGATGGTCTGCCACTTCGATGCTCCGCACGCCAGGGAGCCTTCCCGCATGGACTGGGGCACTGCCGCCAGGGCCTCTTCCGTCGCCACGATGACCACGGGCACTGTCAGGAGGGCCAGCGTGAGGGAGCTCCAGAGCAGGCCGCCGGTCCCAAAGGTCGGATTGGGCAGCCGCTCGGGATAGAAAATCCGGTCAATGGTGCCGCCGCAGATGTAGGCGAAAAAGCCCAGCCCGAAGACTCCGTAGACGATGGAGGGCACACCGGCAAGGTTGTTGACGCAGATCCGGACCATCGAGACCAGCTTCCCCTGCTTGGCGTATTCCCGCAGATAGAGGGCCGTCATGATCCCGAAGGGAGCCACCGCAATGGCCATGAGGACCGTCATGGCGAAAGTCCCGAAGATGGCGGGCAGGACCCCTCCTTCGGTGTTGGCCTCACGAGGCTCCTCGGTCAGGAACTCCTTCCAGCGTGAGAGGAACACCCCCAGCTTGTCCGCCAGGGACAACTCATTGGCCGGATAGAGCCTCACGATCTGGGAGAGGTCCAGGGTCTTCTCCCTTCCCCCTACATCCTCCAAAGTCAGTTTGAAGCGCGCATCTTCTTCCTTGATCAGGCGAGCCTCTTCGCTGAGCACGTTGTAGTGGGCCTGCAGTTCCTTCGACAACGCGACATAAGCTGTCGAAGCCTCCCTGAAGGCTGCACTGTCCTGACCCTTCTTGATCCCTGTCTTCTTCAAGGCCAATCGCTCAGAGTTCATCCTGTGGTTGATCGCGCCGATTTCCTCACGCTGAATCTTCCGGATCCTTTCCCTGCGCCTGGCAGCCTTTTCCACGGCGGCATCCAGGGAGCTCGCCGTGAGATCCGGTCCCTCCACCACCTCTCCGGCGAGATCCATGGACTTCACAAAACCCACAAAAGGACCCCACTCCATCCGTTCGATGAAAAAGATGCCGGGAGGCGTCTCCACCCGGGCCACCTCGTAGGCTGAAACCCATTTGAAATCGTCGCCGTACAGATCGAAATTCCCGGTACGATACAATGTTCGCTCGGCAAACCCTTCATCTTCGGCCACAGCCTGCCGTTCACTTTCGCTCAGGCCCTGGAGCTGCTGAGCAGTAGGCCGATAGAGCTCCGATCGCGAGGGCTCTCCCGCGATGCGTTTGCCGTCCTTCAGGGTCAGCACGTAAACCGGCTTGGGGTAGAATGTGACCAGACCATTCCACAAGACCATGACGAGAAAGCCGAAAACCATCATGAGCCCCAGGGCCAGTGCTCCGCCAAATCCCCAGAGAAAGGGCTCCCCCCTGGCCGTCAGGTCGGAACGGGCGGCGCGGCGCGACTGAACCCTCGGTTCAACAACCTCGGCAACCGCAGACGATTTCATGGCCACGGCGATGGATGAGACCTCAACATTCCTGTTCATCGGTGATTACCCTCATGTGAGCATAACCCTCACCGACCCACTCCGCGTGGATGCAACCCGGAGGGATCGGGTCCTGTTCTCTGCCGCCCGGTCCTATAGCTGCAAAGCCCGCTTGCGAAAACGCTGTCGGATGATTTCGGCCAGCGTATTGATGACGAAGGTCATGGAGAAAAGGATCAGGCCGGTCAAAAAGAGGACCCTGTAAAGTGTTCCGTCCTTGACGGATTCGGGAAGCTCGACGGCGATGTTGGCCGAAAGCGCCCGAAACCCGTTGAACAGATTCCAGTCGATGATGGGGGTGTTCCCCGTGGCCATGACCACGATCATGGTCTCCCCCACGGCCCGCCCCATACCGATCATGATGGCGGAAAAGACTCCGCTCACCGCCGTCGGGAGGATGACCCAGACGGCCGTCTGCCAGGGAGTCGCCCCGCACCCCAGGCTGGCGGCCCGCAAATGCTCGGGAACGGCGTTCAGCGCATCTTCCGCGAGGGTGTAGATGATGGGGATAACGGCGAAGCCCATCGCAAAGCCCACCACCAGAGTGTTGCGCTGGACGTAGGTGTCGATGAAGGTCCCCCTCGCATCGAACCCAATTTTGGAAAGGAGGTTTGCCAGCGCAAAAGAGAAGGACACGGTGACCAATCCCTGCACCACCCAGTGAGCCATGGAGAGGGCAGCCGCCGCCAGGGGCGTTTCACGGCGGAGCCTGTGCTTGAGACGATTGCCGTAGAGCCGTGAGCCGGCTGCGCTCACCATGAGGAATACCCCCGGAAGCAGGATGAGAAAGAGGAAGGGCGCGGCATCACCCATGCTGCCGTTGACCCAAAGCGTGAAGTTGCCCGAGAAGAACAGGTCCTCGAAGTGCGGTCCCAGACGATAGGCAAGGAAAAGCCCGAGACCGGACATGAGGATGATGAAGATGGATTTGGGAATGCCCTCAAGCCTCAATGCGATACGGCCGGGTACGAACTGCCACAGGAAGGCGGACCCGATCAGGCACAGGGGAAACACGAAGAAAGCCAGGAGCACTGCGGCGATCCAGGTTTCCACGATGGGAGCCAGGACGAGGGCCGCAACGAAACCCAGGACAACCGAAGGAAGCGACGCCATCATCTCCATGAGCGGCTTCACCATGGCCCTCACCCGGTGATGCATGAACTCCGACGTGTAGATGGCTCCCAGCAGCGCAATGGGGATGGCAAAAATGAGCGAATACACGGTACCCTTGATGGTCCCGAAAATCAGCGGAATCAGGGAAAGCTTGGGCTCGAACTCGTCCGTCGCAGCAGAAGACTGCCACGTATAGGTGGGCTCGGGATAGCCTTCGTACCAGACCTTCCCGAACAGCGTGCCCAGGGAGGTCTCAGGATGTGGGATGGAAAGCTTCCAAAGGGACGCCTGTCCGCTGGCCGTGATTCCGAGGATCCCATCCCCCCGGGGGGCGAACGCCAGAACGGCAAAAGGCTCCCGCCCGACAGGCGCCAGATCCAGCAGAGTGGACCCCGAGGTCCCATGACGAACCCGGATATCGCCCTGGACGTCAGCCGTGACAAAAGCCTTTCCCCGCTGGGTCGGCTGAAAGTTGTGGACGGCTGCATCATGTTTTTCGAACTCCCGAGCACGGACCATGGCAAGGCCGTCCTCGGTTTTGCTGCCTTCACGCGCCAGACAGAAATACGTGCTCACAGTGCCGTCGGTGCCACCGACGATGAGCGAATTCTCCCCGGCCAGAAAACCGAAGGTCGTCAACCCGACACCGTCGGGAAGCAGGTCCATCTGCTCAGCCAGCACCGGCTTGCCCATGTTCTGGGTATTGTAGCGGAACAGGCGGCCGGTTCTCTCGGCCACAAACACGCGGTCCGCCTTCTGGGTCATGAGGATTCGCGCCACCTCGACACCCGGCGGCAGAGGAGGCAGGCTGGCCCGAGTCACAGTTATCGTCGTTTCGCGCGTCAACATGTTCAACCTGGATTCGGCAAGGCTCAGGTTGATTTCCCCGCCCCCGCTCACTGTCACGAAGGCCCTCGTGGGGCGCTCGGCCAGTCCTCCGAGGCGGTAATCCAGGGCGACGATCGGGCCGCCGCTCTCCAGCCCGGCGCTTTCCTTCTCCAGAACTGCTTCCAGACTGACCTTGCGAACCTGGTTGCCGGGGACCTTCGAGAAGACTGCCACGCCATCGGTGGAATCCCGCTCATCCAGGGTGCGGAGCTGTCCCGGCATGCTCTCCGCCGGCATGACTTCCATCCTCAGCCTAAGCCTCCCGAAACGAACGGTACCGTTCTCCATCCCGAAGGCAACGTTTTCCCGATCCTGGGCCAAGGCCAACGCCGTGACCCTTTCTCCCCCGAAATCGAAAGCCGGCACCTGCATGGGAACGCCCGTCGCGGCATGGAATGCACGGAGCTTCCCGTCAGGGTCGATGAGCACCGCCAGGGACTGGTGCTCATCCATGGTCAAGGAACCAGGGGGCTCGCCCACCCCGCCGGCGCTGTACTCGACCTGCGCAGTCACCTTTCCCTGCGTGAAGAGGGGAACGACTTCTTCCACCAGAAACACAAGGATTCCAAACACTGCAATGATGACAAGGATTCCCCCGACCGTGATGGTCCAGTCGGCCACCCGGTCCGCGATGAGCACCGAGCGGCGTGCCTCCTTGGTTCGACGCACCACGGGTTTGTAAATGTCGTTTCCGGGACTGTCACCGGTTGTATTGGTGACGGAGCTCATGGATTCAGATTTCATGGCCGTTTCATCGATGGCTGGGATGTGGAAGCAAGCCGGGCGAGGTTCGAACCGGAGGCTCGAACTTCGCCCTTCAAGACCTTGCGAATCTCATAGAGCAACTTGATGACTACATTCCAAGGGCCTTCAAGTCTTCATCCGCCATGGCCCGGGAGACGGGGTAAAAACCGTCCTTGATGACGACCTGCTGACCTTCCTTGGAAAAAATGTACTTGATGAATTCGCCGCGGAGCGGATCTATCTTCTCGCCGGGCTTCTTGTTCAGATAAACATAGAGGAACCTGGCAAGCGGGTAATTGCCGCTGTAGGCGTTCTCGGCACTGGCGTCGAAGCAGGCGTCCTCCCTGGCCCCCAGGGGAACAATGCGGACATCGGCCGTCCTGTAACCCACACCCGAGTAACCCATGCCGTACTTATCCGAAGCCACACCCTGGACCACCGCCGAAGAGCCCGGCTGCTCCTTGACCGTGTCCTTGTAATCTCCTCCGAACAAGGCCACTTCCTTGAAATAGCCGTAGGTGCCCGATGCCGAGTTGCGACCATAAAGGGAAATCGGCTTGTCGGCCCACTCACCCTTGAGACCCAGATCACCCCAGGTGGCGATCTCCTTGGCTGCTCCGCCCTTGCGCGTCTTGGAGAAAATGGCGTCCAGCTGCTGCAGGGTCAGGCACTTGATGGGGTTGTCCTTGTGAACGAAAACCGCCAGAGAGTCCACGGCCGTACGGATGACGGCGGGCTTGTAACCGAATTTCTGCTCAAAGGTCTCGATCTCCTTGGCCTTCATCTCCCGCGACATGGGGCCGAACTGAGCCGTTCCCTCGATGAGCGCCGGGGGAGCCGTCGAAGACCCCTTGCCCTCGATCTCAATCTTCACGCTGGGGTACTTGGAGCGAAAACCCTCCGACCAGAGGCTCATGAGGTTGTTCAGCGTGTCGGAGCCGATGGATTTGATGTTTCCCGAAACCCCGCTCACGGCCTTGTATTCCTGAAGCTTCGGATCCAGATCCACAGCCATGGCCATCGTGGAGACCAGAAGCGCAGCGGTCATCACCACCAACGCAGCAAGTCCTCTCTTCCCCACCATCTTCCTCAACATGTTTTTCCTCCTTTGCCTTTCTGTTCATCCATCCCTGTTCATCCCTAGATTCGCTTCCATAAGGCTTCCGGCGGGCGTCCCCGACCCGAAGCTGTGCGAAGTGTAGGCAAGGAATGTTACAGAATGATGACAAAACCCCGGATCAGTCCAAAGATCTGCACAATTGCTCCAACTATGTGGACAACGTACGCTTCATGAGCCTCGAGGCGCTCTGTGAAAGGGTCTCCAGATGCTTGCGGCAGGAAAGGCAAACCGCTGTGACCGGCTGCACCTTGAGGCGATCTACGCCGATCTCGTCTCCGCACTGCTCGCAGATACCGTACTCCCCATTCGTGAGGCGCTGGATGGCGGCCAGAATCTCCTGCACCTTCATGTGATGGTGCCGGTGGATGCGAATATTGAATTCCTGGCTGTACTGCCGGGATGCGAAATCCACTTCGTCCATCGGCTCGCTGTACCCCATCCCGTCCAGAAGGCCCGGAAGCATCCCTGCGGCTTCGGGGAGAGCGTCCAAGAGCTGGCGATTCAGAACATCCGAAAAGTATTCCAGCATTTCTCTGTTCATGATCCTGTACTCCTCCATGACTGAAATGGCTGATGCGGGATCTCCCTCATCCCGTTGGATGCCCCTCTTGCGCTTGGAGGCGGAAGAGACCCCGTTCAAGGGACGGCGGCGCCCCGGACCAATGGGAGGCCGGGGCCCCAGAAGGTTAGTCGCTGTGGGGGAAAGATAAGAGGAGAATGTTACGGCCTCGTGTCGGAACCGTAACGATAACGAGCAAAAGACACCGCTGAAGATTGTTCTCAGAGCAGCCTGGCTCCCAGCTCCGCCACCCGGGAGCGCTCGCCTTTGACGAGGGTCACGTGACCGGCGATCTCTTCACCCTTGAGCTTCTCGACGAGGTAGCTCAGGCCGTTGCTGCTGGCGTCGAGATAGGGATGGTCGATCTGCTCCGGGTCCCCGGTGAAGACAATCTTGGTGCCTTCCCCGACGCGGGTGATGAGCGTCTTGATCATGTGGGGCGACAGATTCTGAGCCTCATCGCACAGGATCATCTGCTTGGGAATGCTTCGGCCACGGATGTAAGTGAGGGCCTCCATCTCGATGGTCCCCCTCTCGCGCAGATCCTCGAGCAGGTCGTACGGCTCCGATGAATCTCTCAGCAGGTATTCCAGATTGTCGTAGATAGGCTGCATCCACGGGCGGAGCTTCTCTTCCTTGGTTCCGGGAAGATAGCCGAGATCGTCCCCCATGGGTGTCACGGGACGCGTGATGAGCAGTCGCGAGTAGGCTCGCTGCTCCAGAACCTTTTCGAGGCCCGCAGCCAGAGCGAGCAGGGTCTTCCCCGTTCCCGCGCGGCCCAGAAGGGTGACCAGCTTGATATCGTCGTTCAGGAGGAGGTCCATGGCGAACTTCTGCTCTTTGTTCAGGGCTCTCACCCCCCAGCACACCGTGTCGCCGTTGGCCAGCGGCTGCAACAACCCGCCCGCGTATCGCGCCAGTGCCGACTGCGACGGATTGGCATGGCTTCTGACCACAAACATCTGGTTGGGAAAAGCCGTGAAGGCACCGTTCATCGCCAGCCTCCCCTGCCGGTAGAAGAGATCCAGTTCTTCCGTCGTGAGGTGCACTTCACCGTTGCCCGTGTAAAGTTGATGATAGTCCACCTTGTCGTTGTAAAAGTCTTCGGCGGGTATTGAAAGGACGTCGGCCTTGATCCTCAGATTCAGGTCCTTGGTCACGAGGATCACCGGCTGCCCTCCATCCCGGCTGAGATTGAAGGCCACGGCCAGAATGCGATTGTCGCACTTGTCCGGTTCCAGCCCTTTTGGAAAATCCACCAGCTCCTGATGGTTGAGCTCAATGCGCAGCCTCCCACCCGTGCTCAGCTCGATCCCTTCAGAAAGCCGACCAGTCCCGCGCAGCCCATCAAGCATCTGGGAAATCAGTCGCGCATTCCGGCCCACCTCATCCTGGCGCTTCTTCTGGTTGTCCACCTCCTCGATGACCGAAAAAGGTATGACGATTTCATTGTCCTCGAATGCGAAGAGAGCCTGGGGATTGTGCAGGAGGACATTGGTATCCAGAACATAAATCTTTCTCATGGTGGGGACTCCTGTCAGATGAGAAACCACACAGAAGGAAACGAAAGACCGCCATGGCGCCCCGGAGAAGGGAAAACGTG